>NZ_BAAATZ010000012.1:446377-500831 GCF_039533685.1 Actinocorallia aurantiaca
GGGGCGGCGGGGACCAGGGTCCGGTAGAGGAGGCGCCGGGTGGGCGAGCGCGAGGAGAGCAGGCCGGGCGGCAGCGCGCGCAGGAGCAGGGAGGCGCCGAGCGCGCCCGTCCACAACGCCAGTACCAGGAAGAGGGCCGTCGCGGCTCTGCCGAAGCCGACCTTGCCCGTCCACCGGCTCGTCATCGGGGTGGCGGCGACGGTCTTGAGGTGGTTCCGTTCGGCCTCCGTGTAGGACGGGACCTGGTCCCGGGCCTCGGCCAGGCCTTTGGAGAGCTCGCGCGTCCCCGTTTCGAGCCGCCCTGCGCCCTTGGCGAGGGCGCCGGTTCCGGCGGCCAGTTCACGGGACCCCTCGGCGAGGGTGCCCGCGCCGTTCTGGAGGGAGTTCGCGCCGGACGCGAGCCGCCGTGAACCGGCGAGCGCCCGCTGGGACCCGGCGGCGATCCTCCCCGCGCCGGACGAGAGCCGGGAGACGTCCGTGGACAGGGTGTCCGTCCCCGACTCCAACCGGTTCGCGCCCCGGGCCAGGGTGCCGGTGCTGGAACGGAGCCGAGCCAGTCCGGCGTCGAGCCGCCTGGCGCCCGCCGCGGCCTGTTCGAGCCCCCGCGCCAGATCCAGCGGGGAGGCGGTGAGCTCCTCGACGTCGGCGGCGGCTCTTCCTCCCGTCTGGTTCAGGGCCTTCAGCCTCTTCTTGAGTTTGACCGTCTTGAAGCGGACCTTTCCCTTGAACCGGGCGGCGGTCTTCGCCGTGGCGGCGAGCCGGTGCGAAAGGCCCTTCAGCGAGCGGCAGAACTCTCCCTCCCGGGGGGCGCAGCGGGTGGCGAGCCGGCGGAGGTCGCCGGAGATCCGCCGCTGGGTGGGCAGCCTGTCGACGTTCCGCAGCACCCGGTTCGCGACCGGGATCATCCGCTCGGCCGCGGCGGCGTCGCCTCGGACCGCCCCGCGCGCTCCGGCGGCCAGCCTCTCCAGCAGTCCCGGCAGTGCGGCCACCCGCCCCTCCGCTCTGGACAGGTTCCTGTCGACGGCGCCGACTCCGGCGGCCAGCCGGGAGCTTCCCGCCGCCAGCCGGCCCGCTCCGGCGGCCAGGGCCTGCGCGCCCTCGTCGAGCCGCTCCGTGCCCGCTTCGAGCCGCCCGGCTCCCGCGGCGAGGGAGCCCAGGCCCGTCGCGAGGGAGTCGGCGCCCTCGTTGAGCCGCCCGGCCCCGTCCTCGAGGGTCTCGGCGCCCCGTGCCAGCCGCGTCGCGCCGGAATCGAGGCGCTTCGCCCCGTTCTTGAGCTGCTTGCTGCCCTTGGCCAGTTTCGCCGCATCGTCGGCGGCCTCCCCCAGCTTCTCGTGCATCTCGGTGAAGGAGACGTAGATGCCGTCCAGGTAGGTCTCGACCACGGTCGTGTTCAGCGAGGCCAGCGCGTTCCGCACCACGGCGTGGCTCAGCTCGGGGTCGGCGGGCCGGGCGTTGGCCGACGTCCGGACGGAGAGCACGGCCTGGGTCGCGTCGCTCGCGCTCCGCGTGATGAAGGAGGTGGCCTTCTCGGAGAAGTCCCCGGGCACCGTGACGACGGCCGCGTACCGGCCCGACCGCAGCCCGTCCTCGGCGTCCGAGGTGTCGGTGACCTCCCACGCGTAGCGCCGGTCGGTCCCGTTGACGAGCTTGTCGGCCAGTTCCCGGCCGAGCGGGATCGTCCTCCCCTCGAACGTCACCGGCCGGTCCAGGTCGACGATCGCGGCCTTGGCCGTCCCATGGCTGACGGCGGGATTCCAGAACGTCCAGGTCAGCGTGCCCGCCACCAGGAGCGTGAGTACCAGCAGGCCGATCCAGGTCCGCAGGGCGGACGGCCGGCGGGCCTCCCCGTCAGGCACGGCCGTCCTTCTCCGCGGTCTCGGCGAGCACCAGGACGCCCGTGCCGCTCGACGGCAGCAGCTCTTCGACCGAGGCGGCGTCCTGGCAGGAGACGACGGCGGTCGCCCCGGCGAGCAGCTCGGCGAGGCGGGCCCGCCGACGCGGCCCGGTGACCAGGTCGAGGTCGTCCACGACGACCAGCCGCGCCCCGTCCCGCAGCGCCGCGCCGAGCTCCCCGCCGGGATCAACGGACTCGCGGCAGCGGACCAGCGCCACCTCGCGGCGGACGGCCCCGGCGTGCTGCGGCAGCAGGTGCCCGCACGTCTTGAGGTCCCCCTCGAAGGACTTCACCCGTCCGGCGAGGGTGTGCAGCAGAGCCGACTTGCCGCACGCGCCCTCTCCCGAGACGACGAGCACCTGGCCGGGCCGCAGGTGGACCCGCACGTCGGTGAAGACGGGCGCGCCCCGGTCGTCGCGGGCGGTCAGCCCCTGGGCGCTCACCAGCTCGGCGGATCCCGGCTCCGGCCAGTCCGCCAGGCGCAGCTCCCGCTCCAGGCCCGCGCCCTCGGCGTCGAAGTGCGGGAGCCGCCGGTCCAGCCACTCGGGCAGCCACCAGGCGCGGTCGCCGAGCAGCTTCAGCACGGCGGGCACCAGCGTCATGCGGACCAGGAAGGCGTCGGTGAGCACGCCGACGGCCAGCCCGAACGCGATCGGCTTGATCGTCGCGCTGCCCTCGGGGATGAACGAGGTGAACACCCCGGTCATGATCAGCGCGGCGGCCGTGACCACGGTCGAGGCCGACACGAACCCCGCCTCGATGGCGCCCTTCGCGTCGCCGGTGCGCACGTAGTCCTCGCGGATCCGGGAGACGAGGAAGACCTCGTAGTCCATGGCCAGCCCGAACAGGACGCCCATCAGGATGATCGGCAGGAAGCTGATGACGCTGCCCGTGTGCGTCACCTTCAGCAGCCCGGTGAGGTGGCCGAGCTGGAACACGAACGCCACGGCCCCGAACGCCGTCACCACCGACAGCAGGTAGCCCAGCGCCGCCTTGACCGGGACGGCGACCGACCGGAAGACCATGGCGAGCAGGACCAGCGAGACCCCGACGACCAGCGCCCCGAACGGGACCAGGGCCGCGCCGAGCTTGTCCGACACGTCGACCCCGACGGCGGTGATGCCGGTGACGGCCGTCTCCGTCCCGTACTCCCGCTCGAACCGGGCGTTGTCCGCGCGCAGGCGCAGCACCAGGTCCTTCGTCGACTCCGAGTCGCCGCCCTGCTCGGGGATCACCTCGATGACCGAGACGATCCCCTTGGGGTCGGGGGTGGCCAGCGGGACGGCCGCCACTCCCGGGACCCGCCGGACGTCGTCGGCGAGCCGGTCGGTCACGCCGACCGGGTCGTCGCTGTTCAGGACCTGCGCGGTCAGCAGCAGCGGGGAGTTGTACCCGGGTCCGAAGTACTCGGAGACCACCTCGTACGTGGTGCGCGCCGGGCTGCCCGGTTGCTGGCTTCCGTTGTCGGGCAGCGCCAGTTGCAGGCTTCGGGCGGGCAGAATGCACAGCCCCAGCCCGATGACGATGAGCGCGGTGGTCGCCCACGGCACTTTCGTGGCCAGGCGGACCCAGCGGCGGCTGAACGACGTCTTGTGCTGGTGCGCGGCCGCCTTCCGGCGGGGCCGCAGCCGGTCCCCGGCCGCGGAGAGCAGCGCCGGGAGCAGGGTGGTGGCGACCGAGACCGCGATCACCACGCCCACCGCGGCGGCCAGGCCCATCGTCGTGAGGAAGGGGATGCCGGCGACCGACAGCCCCAGCAGCGCCAGGACGACCGTCGTCCCGGCGAAGACGACCGCCGAGCCCGCCGTCGCCATCGCCCTCGCGATCGACTCCCTGGCCTCCAGCCCCTGGGCGAGCTGGTCGCGGTGCCGGGAGAGGATGAACAGCGCGTAGTCGATCCCGACCGCGAGCCCGATCATCACCGCGAGCATCGGGGCGGTCGAGGAGATCGGGGTGAACCTCGTCGCCGCCAGGATGAGGCAGGCCGAGACCCCCACCCCGAACACGGCGGAGAGCACCGGCAGCACCGCGGCGAGCAGCGACCGGAACACCACGAAGAGCACCGCGAGCGCGATCAGCAGCCCGATCCCCTCGGTCGCGCTGATCCCGGGGACGTTGTCGGTGTAGGCGTCCCCGCCCGTGTAGACGCGCGCTCCGCCGCCGATCCGGACGGCGAGGTCGTTCCCGATGGCCGTCAGCTCGCTCTTCGTCCGCGGGGCGACGTCCGCCTGCTGGACCGTCAGCGACACCGTGATGATCGCGGCTCGCCCGTCCGGTGAGACGGCGTCGCGGGCGATCCCGCCGAACGGGCTCGACACGCCCGCGACCTGGTCCACCGTGCGGATCCTGCGCACCGTTCCGGCGACGGCGCCCTCCACCCGCGGGGTGCGGACCCTGGAGCCGTCCGGCATCACCAGCACCATCTGCGCCGAGGTCCCCGCCAGCTCGGGGAAGACGTGGTTCAGCTGGGTCAGCGCGGCCTGCGACTGCGACCCGGGGATCGTGAACGTGTCGTCCAGGCCCTTCTGCAGCACCAGCGCGGCCCCGCCGGCCAGCGCGAGCACCGCCAGCCACAGAGCCAGCACCAGCGTCCACCGACGGGCCGCCCACCGCCCCAGCCCGTACAGGAAAGACGACAATTCCTACCCCCGTGGCAAGTGACCGGAAATCAAGAAATCCACCTCAAACCTCCGGTCACCCCATGAATCACCCACTGGAAGAGCCCGGCCCACCCCTTATCCCCAGGTCGTCCGCACGGCCAGCTCAAGCGATCTTCAAAACCTGCACCGCCCTGCGGCCGGGAACGGCAGGGACCGCACCGCCGCGGCGCGGAGTACAGGCGCCGCGTGAGCGGGAAGCCGACTCCCCGTCGGGCCGCATGGGAAAGGCCCGTCCTTTCGGACGGGCCTCCTGTGACGGGGCGCGGATCAGACTCCGGTCGCCTTACTCGGCCTTGCCCTCGACGGCGGGACGGCCGCCGCCGGTGCTGATGGCGATGCGGTGCGGCTCGCTGTCGGCGAAGGCGCCGGCGATCCGGATGTTCAGCATGCCCGCGTCGTAAGTGGCGCTGACCGATTCGGGACCCAGGTGCTCGGGCAGGACGAACGCGCGCTCGAACGCCCCGTAGCGCAGCTCGCGGCGGCCGCGCTCGCCGACGCGCTCGTCGCGGCGCTCCCCGCGCACGACCAGGCGCCCGGCCTTGACCTCGACGGTGACGTCCTTCTCGACGTCCACGCCGGGCAGCTCGACGCTCACGACGGCGTCCTCGTCCTCGCGGAGCACCTCGGCCGCCGGCACGAAGCCGCGCTCGCGTCCCTCGGCCCGGTAGGGGGCGAACGCCTGCCGGACCAGGCCGTCGAACTCGGTGAACGGGTCCCAGCGCCACACCGACACAGCACTCATGATCATCCTCCTTGTCCTCACGACCCCGACTTGAGGGTCTCCGCTATAGAAACCTGAGTCGCTTCGACTCAACTAAGATTTTAGCCAGATTTCCTCTGACTTCAACCCGGAAGCGGCGGCCCGCGTACTCCGCGGGCAGGGAGGGCTGTCCTCGGCCCGCTTCAGCGGTCCGGATCCTCGCGCGACGGCCCGAGGGGAGGTCCCGGGGTCCAGCCGGGTGGCGGTTCGGCCACCCGGGGGCGCGGCCGGAGCATCTCCTGCTGGGCCGCGGTCAGACGCGGGTCATCCTGGAGTTCCCGGATGCTCCTCCCCTGTATGGGGATGTCTTCCCTGTCCCCTCGGCGGCCTCGCAGCCGCGACACCGCCCATAGGACCAGGGACGTGAGGAGGAACAGGAGGGACAGAGCGAGCATGGCGAGCGGAACGAGCAGTGCGAGCAGCACGGGCAGGGAGAACACCACAGGGCTGATCAGTTCGCCGGCGCTCGTCTTCTCCCCGCCGAAGACCGCGTCGCGCGCCCCGGTGTCCCGCGCGGGGAACCGCTCTCCCTCCACAGAACCGCAGGAGGTCTCCCCGGTGTAGGAGACACCGTGCCGGACCCGCCCGTCCCGGGAAGTGAAAGTCCCCTTCCAGACGCAGGCACCCGTCTCGGCGTCGCGGCGCTGCGACTCGACTCGGAAGACGCCCGGGTCCCCCTTTCCCCGAACCGCGTCCAGGGTCGGCTTGACGTCCGGCAGCGCATAGGCGACGGAAAGATAGACCAGGACGAGGGAGAACAGCACCCCGAACGCACTCTTCGTCGCTTTCCCCATATTCGCCACCCTAACGACCTCCCCTGCCCGCTTAAAGCGGACAAAAGACCGTTCCGGTTTGGTGATCCCGGCTTCCGCGACCGAACGTGCCAGACCGGGACGGCGGCAATCCCACCGTTCTCCGGCTACAGCCCCGAAATCGAGATCGGGAAATCGGAGAAGCCGACCGGCGACCAGCTCACCACCGCATCCGGCAGGTCCTTCTGTCGTTCCCCTGCCGTAGCGTTCTCGGCGATACGGGATGGAGGGCGTCTTGGGCGCGCAGGGCGGCGAGGAGGACCTGGCGGGCGCGCGGGCGGGCGACGGGGAGGCGTTCGCGCGGCTGGCCGGGCGGTATCGGGCGGAGTTGCGGGTGCACTGCTACCGGATGCTGGGTTCGCTCGAGGAGGCGGAGGATCTGGTGCAGGAGACGTTCCTGCGCGCCTGGAAGAACCTCCACGGCTTCGAGGGGCGCTCCACGCTGCGTGCCTGGCTGTACCGGATCGCCACGAACGCGTGTCTGGACTCCTTGGACGGGCGGGCGCGGCGGGTGCTCCCGCACCAGGTGGAGGCGCCGTCGTGGCCGGATGAGGCGCGGTCCGTCCACACCGAATTCAGCTGGCTGCAGCCGTTCCCGGACAGTCTTTACGAGCAGGCCGAGGCGCAGCCGGAATCCGCGGCGGTGGCCAGGGAGACGATCGAACTGGCCTTCCTGGCCGCGATCCAGTGCCTGCCGCCCAGGCAGCGGGCGGTGCTCATTCTGCGCGACGTGCTCGGGTGGCCCGCCCGGGAGACCGCGGCGCTGCTCGACGGCAGCGTCGCCTCGGCCAACAGCGCCCTGCAGCGGGCCCGGACGACGTTGCGCGAGCACCTCCCCGCCGATCGCTGGGAGTGGACGGCCCGGGAGCCCACCGAGCGGGAGCGGGCGGTGCTGCGCCGGTACATGGACGCGGTCGAACGGGCCGACCTCGCCGCGATGGCCGAACTCCTGGCCGACGAGGTCAGGGCCACGATGCCGCCCTACCCGATGTGGTTCCAGGGACGCGATGCGCTCATGGCGGCGCTGGCCATGAGCTGGGATCCCGCCTCGCCGTCCTACGTGGGCCGGTTCCGGATGGTGCCGACCCGGGCCAACGGGCGCCCGGCCGCCGCGGCCTACATCCGGAGCCCCGGTGAGACCGTCCACAGGGCCGTCGGGATCGGCCTCCTGGGGATCGAGGACGGGCTCATCGTCGACCTCACCGCCTTCCACGACCCCGCCCTGTTCCCCCTGTTCGGGTTTCCTCTGGAAATTCCGCCGGAGCACCGATGAGTTTCCGCGCGAACCCCCGTCTCAACGGGGGACAGAACGAGCAGAGACCACGGAGGCAACCCATGGCGATATTGCAGTGGCAGTTCACGATGTCCCTGGACGGCTTCATGGCCGGACCCGGCGGTGACATGTCCTGGGTGCAGGGGCTGCCGGCGGCCGACAAGGAGGTCGCCGAGACCAGGGAGTCCACCGGCGCCCTCCTGGTCGGCAACCGCACCTTCCGCGGCGACGACCCCTACGCGGAGAACCCCGAGGAGGGCGAGGCGTACGGCGGAGGATGGCACGGCACCCAGTTCGTCCTCACCCACCACTCGCCGAGCACCCCGGTGCCGGGCGTCACCTTCGTGAACGACCTGCACGCCGGCGTCGCCGCGGCCAAGGCCGCCGCGGGTGACAAGCACGTCGGCGTCCTCGGCGCGAACGTCGCCCGGCAGTGCCTCGAGGCCGGGATCCTCGACGAGATCCTCATGTTCCTCGCCCCCGTGCTGCTCGGCGACGGCGTCCGCGTCTTCGACCATCCGGGCGGGAGCCTCGTCAGGCTCGAGCGCGTCCCGACCGCCTCCTCGAGCCCGATGTACCACCGGCTGCGCGTCGTCCGCTGAACCCGGCGCTCCGGTCAGTCGTAGTAGCGGGCCTCGATGACGTTGCCGTCGGGGTCCGCGAAGTAGAACGTCTCGGGAGCGTGGCCCCGGGCGCCGAAGGAGTCCTTCATCGTCACCGGGATGGCGATGCCGCGTTCTTCGAGCCGGGCCTGGAGGGCCTCGTAGCCGTCGCGGGAGAAGGACAGGCAGAGGTGGTTCACGGGATGCCCGGCGCTTCCCTCCGTGCCGGGAGCGGAGCTCAGCGCCTCCGCCATCGTCGCCGGCATCAGGTCGATGATGGTCTCGCCGGAGACGCGGACGCTGGGGAACGGCACGCCGCCGGCGCGGAACTCTTCCAGCCGCAGGGGCTCGAGCCCGAGGACCTCCTCGTAGAAACGCGTGGAGCGAATCGGGTCCGAGACCCACAGGACGATGTGGTCCAGGCGGATGGTCAAGGCTGGCCCCTCTCAGGTTCATTCACCGCGAGTCTCGCATTCTTCCGCGGCGCGCTACTCCTTTTTCCCGGCCGCGGAGGCCGCCTGTTCGGGATCGTCCTCGACGGTGTCCCGGGAAGGATCGGGCGCGGGGTCGGCGGTGTCCGGTGCAGGATCGGGACCGCCGTCCGGTGAGGGATCGGCGCCCTGCCTCCGCCGTCGCAGGAGGGCCACCGCCGCGGAGGCCAGCGGGGCCGCCAGGAAGGCGCCCGCGACGCCCGCGAGGACGGTGCCCAGGGCGATGACGATGAGGATGACGGAGCTCGGCAGGTCCAGGGCGCGGCCGTAGACCTGCGGGGCGAGCACGTGTTCCTCGACCTGCTGGACGACGATGGTGAGCGCGATGACGAGCAGCGCGGCGAACCAGCCCTTGGCGACGAACGCGACGATCGCGGCCAGCAGGCCGGCGAGGAACGCCCCCACGATGGGCAGGAAGGCCCCGATCCACGTCAGGACGGCCAGCGGGATAGCCAGGGGGACGCCGAGCAGCCACAGGCCGAGGCCGATGAAGAACCCGTCCGCGAAGCCCACCAGCGCCACGCCGCGCATGTACCTGCCGAGGACCTCGAAGACGGCGGAGGCGTCCGAGCGGAGCCGCTTCCGGGACCGCGCGGGCGCCAGCTCGGCGAACCAGGCCGCCAGCCGCGAGCCGCCGTGGGTGAAGTAGATCGCCAGGACGAGCGCGAGCACCGCCCCGACGAGGATCTCCCCGGTCATGATGACGCCGGTGAGCGCGCTTCCGGCGATGTCGCCCGACCGGTCGGACAGCCACTGCCCGGCCTGCTCGGTGAGCTCGTCGAAGCGGGCCTCGTCCACCCCGAACCCGGCGGCCGCCGACTGGAGGTCCTCGGAGAACCGGTCGACGTTGAGGGTCAGGTCGTCGAGCCCGGCCGCGGTGACCGGGACGAGCAGCACCACCAGGAGGGCTCCCCCCGCGAGCACCCCGAGCCACACCAGGGTGGTCGCCAGCGCCGGGGGCACCCCGCGTCGCGTCAGCCCGTTCGCGGGCGGCACCGTCACGGAGGCGATGAACACCGCGAGCAGCACGGGGATCGCCACGGTCCGCACCTGCCAGAGTCCCCAGACCGCGATGGAGACCAGCACCACCACGAGCAGCAGGTGCCCGGCCCTCAACGCCTTAAGCCGCAAATCCCCCTCAATATCCACAAGCCCGTTCATCCCCTGACTCAACCGCCCCAATCGGCATCACTAGCGCCCTAACCGGCCAAGCATCCTGGGCCGCTCCCGAAAGGCCTTCCGACCGCCCGGGCCCGCCGCGTCTCTCCGCCGGTCCGGTCCGGTGGAATCCGGAGGTAGAGCAGGGTCTGCCTCCGGTTCGGCGGTCGGGCCCCTTGACCTCCGCGCCCTCGAGCTGCCGCCTGGGATGTGACAGAAAGTACAAATCAAGTCGCAGATGGGGGCGCGGGTTTCCGGCGGCGCGATCGCCCGGCGCCCTGTCGTCACCGAGGCCGCGGCGATCAAGCATGTCGGGCCGATCCCGACCAAGCCGGACCTGACGGCTGACGTGCAGGAGCCTTCGGCCATTCCACAAAGTCCACAACCGTCCCGAATGTCGGGAAAGTGCTATCCAGACGTACCGCAGGGAGAACCCTGAAGACCTACGCCCCTAGAGCATGGTGACCTCCGTCCGCAGCGCTTCGACTGCGGAAAGTGGATCGTCATGGTGACATAACGCCGTATGGGAGTAGGAATGACCTTGAGCTCGTCCCGTAACGACAGTCCCCCCAGCCCGTCCGCCGCCCGTTCCGGGCCTCTCACCGACTTCCCCGCCGCACGCATCGTCTGGGCGCTGACCAGGATCTCGATCGGCTGGGTCTTCCTCTGGGCGTTCCTCGACAAGACATTCGGCCTCGGCCACGAGACTCCCGCGGCGGGGGCGTGGCTCGAGGGAGGGCACCCCACCGAGGGCTTCCTCAGCAAGGCGGCCAGGGGTCCGCTCCAGGGTTTCTACAACGGGCTCGCGGGCCACGCGGTCATCGACTGGCTCTTCATGCTGGGGTTGCTCGGCATCGGCGCGGCGCTGATCCTCGGCATCGCCATGCGGGTGGCGGCCGGAGCCGGCGCGCTGATGCTGGTCATGATGTGGGGCGCCGCCCTGCCCCCGGAGAACAACATCTTCATGGACGACCACCTCGTCTACGCGCTCGTCCTCGTCGGCCTGGCGCTGGTCCACGCCGGCGACACCCTGGGCCTCGGCGCCTGGTGGAGCAGGCTCGGCCTCGTCCGGAAGTTCCCGTTCCTGCGGTGAACGCCCCGTCCCTCCCCAACGGGCGGCTCCCGGAGAAAGGAAGGAGCCGCCCGTCGCGGGGAGGGAGGAAGGTCAGGACTTCTTCTCGGCCGCCAGTTCGAGGGCGATGTCGATGAGCTGGTCCTCCTGGCCGCCGATGAGCTTGCGCTGGCCGGCGCGCAGGAGGATCTCCGCACCCGACACGCCGTAGCGCTCGGCCTGGGCTCCGGCGTGCTTGAGGAAGCTGGAGTAGACGCCGGCGTAGCCCATCATGATCTCCATGCGGCCGAGGTTGCACTCCGACGGCATGGTGGGGCGGACGACGTCCTCGGCAGCGTCGACGATCTTCATGACGTCGATGCCGGTCTTGATGTCGAGCTTGTCGCAGACGGCGGCGAACGCCTCGACTGCGGTGTTGCCGGCGCCCGCGCCGAAGCGGCGGACGGAGCCGTCGATCTGGAGGGCACCCGCGCGGACGGCGGCGATGCTGTTGGCGACGCCGAGGCCCAGGTTCTCGTGGCCGTGGAAGCCGACCTGGGCGTCGTTCCCGAGCTCCGCCACCAGGGCCGCGATGCGGTCGGAGGTCTGCTCCAGGATGAGGGCGCCGGCCGAGTCGACGACGTAGACGCACTGGCAGCCCGCGTCGGCCATGATGCGGGCCTGCTTGGCCAGCGCCTCCGGCGGCTGGGTGTGCGACATCATGAGGAAGCCGACGGTCTCCAGGCCCAGGTCGCGGGCGAGGCCGAAGTGCTGGATGGAGACGTCCGCCTCGGTGCAGTGCGTGGCGATGCGGCAGATGGAGCCGCCGTTGTCGGCCGACTCGCGGATGTCGTCCTTCACGCCGACGCCCGGCAGCATCAGGAAGGCGATCTTGGAGCGCTTGGCGGTCTTCGCCGCGGCCTTGATCAGCTCCTGCTCGGGCGTCTTGGAGAAGCCGTAGTTGAAGGACGAGCCGCCGAGGCCGTCGCCGTGGGTCACCTCGATGACGGGGACGCCCGCGTCGTCAAGGGCCTCGACGATCGAGACGACCTCGTCGACGGTGAACTGGTGGCGCTTGTGGTGGGAACCGTCGCGCAGGGACGAGTCCGTGATCCGGATGTCCCATTCGTCGTTGTAGGGCATCGTCAGGCTCCCGCGATCTGCTTGGCGAACTCTTCGCCGACCTTCGTGGCGGCGGCGGTCATGATGTCGAGGTTGCCGGAGTAGGGCGGCAGGAAGTCGCCGGCGCCCTCGACCTCCAGGAAGATCGCGACGCGGGCGAGGCCGCCGCTGATCGGCGTCGGGTCGTCGTACTGCGGCTCGGCGCGCAGCCGGTAGCCGGGCACGTACTCCTGCACGGCGGAGACGATGTCCAGCACCGACTCGGTGATCTTGTCGCGGTCGGCGTCGGCGGGGATCGCGCAGAACACCGTGTCGCGCATCAGCGGCGGCGGGTCGGCCGGGTTGAGGATGATGATGGCCTTGCCCTTGCGGGCGCCGCCGATCGTCTCGACGCCGCGCGCGGTCGTCTTGGTGAACTCGTCGATGTTGGCGCGGGTGCCGGGGCCCGCCGACTCCGACGCCACGGAGGCGACGATCTCGGCGTACTCGACGGGGACGATGCGGGAGACCGCGTAGACCATGGGGATGGTCGCCTGGCCGCCGCACGTGATGAGGCTGACGTTGTCCTCGCCGATGTGCTCGAGGAGGTTGGCGGGCGGGATGACGGCCGGGCCGACGGCGGCGGGCGTCAGGTCGATCGCGCGGATGCCGGCCGCCTTGTAGCGGGGCGCGTCGGCGCGGTGCACGTAGGCGCTGGTGGCGTCGAAGACCAGGTCGGGCAGCTCGTCGCGGGACAGCAGCCAGTCGACGCCCTCGTGGCTGACCTCCAGGCCCAGGTCGGCGGCGCGCTTGAGGCCGGGCGACTCGGGGTCGACGCCGATCATGTAGCGGGGTTCGATGTGTTCGCTGCGCAGCAGCTTGTACAGAAGGTCGGTGCCGATGTTGCCGGGACCGACGATGGCGGCGGTTGCCATGATCACCCCTTACTGGAAGGTGAGAGAGACGGAGCCGAGGCCGGTGAACTCGGCGGTGAAGGTCTGGCCCGCGGCGACGTCGATCGCCCGGGTGCAGGAGCCGGGCAGGATGACGTGCCCGGCGTGCAGGCGGACGCCGAAGGAGGCGACCTTGCGCGCGAGCCAGGCGACGGCGGTGACGGGGTTTCCGAGGACGGCGTCGGAGCGGCCGGAGACGACGAACTCGCCGTCGCGGGTGAGCGTCGCGTCGATGGTCTTCAGGTCGAGGCCCGCCGGGGAGACGCCCTCGCCGATGACGTATCCGGCGGACGAGGCGTTGTCGGCGATCGTGTCGGCGAGCCCGATCTTCCAGTCCCTGATCCGGCTGTCGATCAGCTCCAGGGACGGCACGACCCGTTCGGTGGCGTCCAGGACGTCCTCGACGGTGCAGTCCTCGCCGGGCAGGTCCTTGCCGAGCACGAAGCCGACCTCGACCTCCACCCGGGGGTAGCAGAACCGGGAGATCTCGACGGGGACGTCCTGGCGCAGCTCCATGTCGCCGAGCAGGTGGCCGTAGTCGGGCTCGTCGACGCCCATCATCTGCTGCATGGCCTCGGACGAGAGGCCGACCTTGTGTCCGTGGACGGTGGCGCCCGCGTCGAGCTTGCGCTTGATGTTGATGAGCTGGATCTCGTAGGCGTCGACGGCGTCGATGCCGGGGAAGAGCTCGGTCAAGGGGGCGATGGGGGCCCGCTCCAGCTCGGCGTTGTAGAGCCGTTCGGCGGCGGCTCGCCGGTCGTCCTGGGTCAGCATGCCCAAGACGGTACGTACCGGCGAGCGGCCGCCGCCGTCTGCTATCCCACTAGATGGGAGTGAATCGACTTATGCTCCGTAAACAGGCTCGGGAGTGGCGGATTTGGCCAGAAGGTCCCGCACGACGGGGTCGACGTCGGCCGGGTCCCAGCGCTCGCCCTTGTCCACGGACGCGCCGTGCCGGAAGCCCTCCATGATCACGATCTTGCCGCCTTCGAGTTCGAAGACCCGGCCGGTGACGTCCGCGGACAGCGGCGAGCCGAGCCACACGACGGTCGGAGAGACGTTCTCCGGCGCCATCGCGTCGAACTCGCCCTCGCCGGGGGCGGCCATCGTCGCGGCGAAGACCTCCTCGGTCATGCGGGTGCGGGCGGCCGGGGCGATCGCGTTGACCGTCACGCCGTAGCGGCCGAGTTCGGCCGAGGCGACGAGGGTCAGGCCGACGATGCCGGCCTTGGCGGCGGAGTAGTTGCCCTGGCCGACGCTGCCCAGCAGGCCCGCGCCCGAGGAGGTGTTGATGATCCGCGCGTCGGGCTGACGGCCCGCCTTGGACTCGGCCCGCCAGTGCTGCCCGGCGTACTTCAGGGGCAGGAAGTGGCCCTTGAGGTGCACGCGCATGACGGCGTCCCACTCGTCCTCGCCGAGGTTGATGAGCATCCGGTCGCGCAGGAAGCCCGCGTTGTTGACCAGGACGTCCAGCCGCCCGAAGGTGTCGACGGCGAGCTGGATCAGGGCCTTGGCGCCGTCGTCGGTGGCGATGTCGTGCGGGCTGGCCACGGCCTCGCCGCCCAGCGCCCTGATCTCGGCGACGACCTCGGCGGCGGGGCCCTCGGTCTGCTCCCCGGCGCCGTCCCGGCTCACCCCGAGGTCGTTGACGACGACCTTGGCGCCCTGGCGGGCGAACTCCAGCGCGTGGGCCCGGCCCAGGCCGCGGCCCGCTCCGGTGACGATGACCACTCGGTCCTTGCAGATCATGACAGCTCCATCCAGTGAGACTCCGGCGTGACGGCCGCGGGGCCCTCCTGCTACGTTCTAACAAATGTTAGATTGAACGAAGGTAGCTTATGGGAATCCTCACCACCACGAAGGGCCCGGACGGGATCGCCGAGATCACCATCACGGCCCCGCCCGTCAACGCCCTGACCGTGCAGGGCTGGTTCGACCTGGCCGACGCCGTCACCGCGGCGGGACGTGACCCCGAGGTCCGCGTGGTCGTGTTGCGTTCCGAGGGTCGCGGCTTCAACGCCGGCGTCGACATCAAGGAGATGCAGCGCACCGAGGGCTTCGACGCCCTGCTGGGCGCCAACCGGGGCTGCTACGCCGCCTTCAAGGCCGTCTACGAGTGCGAGGTCCCGGTCGTCGTCGCGGTCCACGGCTTCTGCCTGGGCGGCGGCATCGGCCTCGTCGGCAACGCCGACGTCATCGTCGCCTCCGACGACGCCACCTTCGGCCTCCCCGAGGTCAAGCAGGGAGCGCTCGGCGCGGCCACCCACCTGGCCCGGCTCGTCCCCCAGCACCTCATGCGCGCCATGGTCTACACGACGCAGACCGCCACGGCCGCCCAGCTCCACGCCTTCGGCTCGGTGCACGCCGTCGTCCCGCGCGAGGAGCTGCGCGACAAGGCCCTCGAGGTCGCCGGGCAGATCGCCGTCATGGACCCGTTCGTGATCCGCCGCGCCAAGGAGTGCCTGAACGGCATCGACCCCGTCGACGTCAACCGCTCCTACCGCTTCGAGCAGGGCTTCACCTTCGAACTCAATCTCCAGGGTGCCGGCGACCGGCACCGCGACGCCTTCGTGGGGGGCAAATGAGCAAGCTCGTCTCAGTTGAGGAGATCGTCGGCAGCGTCGAGAGCGGCATGACGCTCGGCATCGGCGGCTGGGGGTCGCGGCGCAAGCCGATGGCCCTCGTCGAGGCGCTGTGCAAGACCGACGTGACCGACCTGACCGTCGTTTCCTACGGCGGCCCGGACGTCGGCATGCTGTGCGCGGCCGGGAAGGTCAAGCGCGTCATCGCCCCGTTCGTCACGCTCGACTCGATCGCGCTGGAGCCGCACTTCCGCAAGGCGCGGCAGACCGGCGCCATCGAGTTCACCGAGTACGACGAGGGCATGTTCATGTTCGGCCTGTACGCGGCCGCGCACCGCCTGCCCTTCCTGCCCACCCCCGTGGGCATCGGCTCGGACGTGCTCAAGTACGCGCCCCAGCTCAAGACGATCACCGACCCGTACGGCGACGAGGAGCTCGTGGCCGTCCCGGCGCTGAAGCTCGACGTCGCGTTCGTGCACATGAACCGCGCCGACGCCCGCGGCAACGGCCAGTACCTGGGCATGGACCCGTACATGGACGACCTGTTCGCCAAGGCCGCGACCCGCGCGTACGTCTCCTGCGAGCAGCTCGTCGAGCGGTTCGAGGGCCACCCCTCCACGCTGCTGATCAGCCGCATGCACACCGCCGGGGTCGTGGAAGTGCCCGGCGGCGCCGGATTCACCGAATGCCTCCCGGACTACCCCCGCGACGAGGCCCGCCAGAAGTCCTACGTCGAGGAGGCCGGAAAGTGACCGTGACCCGAGCCGAGATCTGCGTGACCGCCTGCGCCGACGCCTGGCGCGGCGACGGCGAGATCCTCGCCGCCGCCATGGGCACCTGCTCCGTCCTGGGCGCGCGTCTGGCCCGCTCGACGTTCGAGCCGGACCTGATCACCACCGACGGCGGCCCGCTGCTGACCGCCGAGCCGATCCCGCTCGGCGCTCCGGCCGGCGACGTCGAGGGCTGGATGCCGTTCCGCGACCACCTGTGGCTGGTCCTCAACGGCCGCCGCCACGTCATGATGGGCGCCTCCCAGATCGACGCGCACGGCAACACGAACATCTCGTGCGTCGGCGACTGGAACCAGCCGAAGTCCCAGCTCCTGGGCTCCCGGGGAGCGCCCGGCAACACCCGCTGCAACCCGACGTCGTACTGGATCCCCAGGCACTCCCCCCGGGTGTTCGCGGAGAAGGTCGACATGGTCTCGGGCATCGGCTGGGACCGCGGCGCCCACGAGATCCGCCGCGTCATCACCGACCTGTGCGTCCTGGACTTCGAGACCGAGGACCGCCGGATGCGCCTGCGCTCCCTGCACCCGGGCGTCTCGGTGGAGACCGTCGTGGAGCAGACCGGCTTCGAGCTGGTCGTCCCCGACGAGGTCCCCGAGTCCCGCACGCCCTCCGAGGAGGAGCTGAAGGTCCTGCGCGAGGTCCTGGACCCGCGCGGCCTGCGGGACCGCGAGGTCCGTTCATGATCCGCACCGCGCTGACCGAGCTGGTCGGCGTCCGCCACCCCGTCGTCCAGACGGGCATGGGCTGGGTCGCCGGCCCCAAGCTCGTCTCGGCCGTCGCGAACGCGGGCGGCCTGGGCATCCTGGCCTCGGCGACGATGACGCTGGAGCAGCTCGAAACCGCCATCCACGAGGTCAAGGAGCGCACCGAGGCTCCTTTCGGCGTGAACCTCCGCGCCGACGCCACGGACGCCAAGGCCCGGATCGACCTCATGATCCGCGAGGGCGTCAAGGTCGCGTCGTTCGCGCTGGCGCCCAAGCAGGAGCTCATCGCCAAGCTCAAGGACGCGGGCCTGGTCGTGATCCCCTCGGTCGGCGCCCGCCGCCACGCCGAGAAGGTCGCGGCGTGGGGCGCGGACGCCGTCCTGGTCCAGGGCGGTGAGGGCGGCGGCCACACCGGCGCCGTCGCCACGACCGTCCTGCTCCCCCAGGTCGTCGACGCCGTGGACATCCCCGTCATCGCGGCGGGCGGCTTCTACGACGGCCGGGGCCTGGCCGCGGCCCTCATGTACGGCGCCGCGGGCGTCGCCATGGGCACCCGCTTCCTGCTGACGGCCGACAGCTCCGTGCCCGAGGACGTCAAGCAGGTCTACCTGGGCAAGACCGACACCCTGGTCACCCGCCAGGTCGACGGCATGCCCCACCGCGTCCTGCAGAGCGAGCTGGTCACCGAGCTGGAGTCGACCAACTCCGTCTCCCGCACGGTCCGCGCCCTCCGCAACGCCGCCCGCTTCAAGAAGATCTCCGGCCAGTCCTGGAAGACCATGATCCAGGACGGTCTGGCGATGAAGCACGGCAAGGACCTCACCTGGTCCCAGGTCCTCATGGCCGCCAACACCCCCATGCTGCTCAAGGCCGCCATGGTCGACGGCCGCCCCGACCTCGGCGTCATGGCCTCCGGCCAGGTCGTCGCCCTGATCGACTCCCTGCCGACGTGCGCCGAGCTCATCGAGAGCATCGTCACCCAGGCCGAGAAGCAGATCCGCGGCATCGACCTCCAGTAACCCGCTGCACGGAAAGGGCCCGGACCCCGTCCGGGCCCTTCGCCGTTTCCGGCCGCACTTGCATTTCTCTCGGTGTTCTGTACTAATAATCAGTACAGGCGGCTTAAGATCTGCCACATGCCTGCCAAGGAGATCATCGCCGCCCTCCGCGCTGCGATCATGGCCGGATGGCAAGAACCCGACCAGCCGTCCGGAGGGAGCGCACACGTGTACCGCAAGCTGCGCTGCCCGGGAGGCCGAGGTTGCTGTCCCCAACTCAACGTGTACGGAACGCCGCGAGTACCAGAGCACGAGGCGGCGAAGATCTACCGGGCCATCGCCTCATGCCCTGCCGGCAAGTGAAGGAGAGCGAGACGTGAACGTGTACTGGTTCGACCTCGAGGTCGCCGGACCGGTGACCGACGAGCACGTCGACCGGCTGGCCGAGACCATCGTCGAGAACCGCGGTGACGGCATCGATGCCACCGTCCAGGCCGACGAACGCGGCGGGATGGTGATGTTCTCCCGCGAGGCTCAAGACGTCGCCGAGGCGATCCTGTCCGCGATCTCCGACGTCCGCACCGCGGGCATGACGGTCACCGGCGTCGACGGAGGCGACCTCGTACCCGTCGAGGCCATCGCCACGAGGGCGAAGGTGACGGTCCACGCGGTCCGCCATTGGGTGTCGGGTACGCGAGGACCGGGCGGTTTTCCCGCACCGGTACGGGCGAAGTCGTTCTCCTGGGCCCAGGTCTCGGACTGGCTGGTCCGCAACAAACTCGGCGCCGTGGACCACGCGGCCCTGGAGGTGGCCCGCGCTTCGGTGTTCTTCAACGCCCTGCTGACGGCCGACAGAACCGTCGACGACGTCATTCCGGCACACCGCCGGGCCGACCTCGCAAAAATGTCCGACAAACTGACCGACCGCCTGACGCCATGCGGTTGAGGCTCCGGGGGGAACGCGTTCAGTCGCGGCGTACGGGTGCGGCGGACGGCAGGCCGTGGACGCGGCGGGCACGGTCATAGAGCCGCTTTCTCTCCCGCTCCACGCCGCGCCTTGCGATTCGATCGAGCTCGTCCACTCCGCCCTTGGTGAACGCCCGGTCGAACATCTCATTAAAAGGGAGATGCTCCGGGGGTTCCTCCACCCGGGTCACCGTACGGCCGCCCTGCGCTCCGTTCAGTTCCACGAGCAGGACACCCCCGTACCCGCTGCCCAGCAGCAGAGTGGCGTCCCGTGCGATGAACTCCTCGCAGAGGACGTGGATACCGACCGCGAGAGCGGTGCCCTCCTCTCGGGTCTGGATCACGCGGACCTCGCAGAGGGTCCGGCTGCCGGGCCCGAGATAGCTGTCTCCCCACAGACCGCGCTCGTAGTGGCGGGTCTCGAGATGGTGCCGGATCAGCGGGGTCAGCTCCGCTCTCAGCCGCGGATCCACCTCCGGCGCGGACCCGTGGGGCCAGACCGCGGAAGCCGTGCCCACGACGGCGAGCACCAGGACCACGGAGCCCGCGAGAAGCCCCGCCTTCTTACGCACGGGATGACCCTATCTCGGAGCTGAAGAATATCCATTTATAGAACGAAAAGCAGATCTGCGGTCGCTTCCGGTCAATGGGACTCCGCTGTCCGTACCCGGTGGGGCTCCCTAGCCTGCGCGGAAGGACAACAGGCCGGGAGGGGCGCACCGTGGCACAGCGGCGTTCGGAGGAGTCGGATCGTCGGCAGATCCACGAGGTCGTCCTGCGGTACTGCCGGGGCATCGACCGGCTCGACTTCGATCTGGTGCGCTCGGCGTACCACCCCGACGCGATCGACCACCACACCGGCTTCACGGGGACCGTGGACGACTATCTCGCCTGGGTGGAGCCCAAGCTCCGGGCCCGCGCACGGACCGGCGGGACCATGCACATCCTGGGCAACCACCTGGTCGAACTGCACGGGGACGAGGCGGTCTCGGAGACGTACGGCACCTCCGTCCACTGGGGTGAGCCGGCCGACAGCGCCCGCGCCAACTTCACCAGCGGAGTGCGCTTCGTCGACCACATGACCTATCGGGACGGCCGGTGGGCCGTCTCCGAGCGCTGGGCGGTCCGTGAATGGACCAGATCCGAGGTCGGCCGTTTCATGCCCAAGGAGGGCGAAGGACCCTCGGGGCGGCATGACGACCATGACCCCCTCATCCGGCTTCAGCAGCGCATCACCTCTCGGAAGGCAGGCTCGTGAAGGTCGGTATCAGCTCGCCCATCGTCGCCCTCTCCGGCAACCGCCCCGCGTGGGAGGAGCACGCCGGAGTACCCGAACTGGTGCAGGTCGCCCAGGCCGCCGATCGGCTCGGGTTCGACTTCATGACCTGCCCCGACCACGTCGCCGTGCCGCAGGGCGTCCCCCAGCGCGAGCGCTTCTACGACCCGCTCGCGACGTTCTCGTTCCTCGCGGGGAAGACCGAACGGCTGCGCTTCCTGCCGTACGTGCTGGTCCTGCCCCTGTACCACCCGCTAGAGCTGGCCAAGCGCTACGGAACCCTCGACTTCCTCAGCGGCGGCCGGCTGATCTTCGGTCTGGGCGTGGGCAGCCTGTCCTCCGAGTTCGACATGCTGGGCAAGCCCTTCGAGGACCGCGGAGCCCGCGCCGACGACGCCCTGCGCGCCCTGCGCGCCAGCCTGTCCACCCGCGTCGCCTCCTACGACGGCCCGTACTACTCGTTCGAGGACGTGGTGATCGACCCGCACGCCGTCCAGGCCAAGGTGCCTCTGTGGGTCGGCGGCCACAGCACGCGCGCCCTGCGCCGAGCGACCACCCTCGCCGACGGCTGGGCCCCCGCCCCCCAGTCCTTCCACGGCCCGTCGCCGGAGAAGATGCGCCAGATGCTCGACTCCGTGGAACTCCCCCCGGACTTCGACGTGGTCTTCACCCCCGGCCACCGCGTCGACGCCCTGAACGCCCCCGGTCGGGTCGTCGAACTCCTCGAGACCGCCGCCGCCGCGGGCGGCACCCGCATCAACCTCACTGTGAAGCACGAGTCGCTCGCCCACTACCTGGAGCAGCTCGAGGCCTTCGCCGAACTTGCTTTTCCCGCTTAAGAGCACAAACGACCCGAAACGAGATCCCCGGGGTCAGGAGGCCGCGGGGTCCGGGCAGTTCGGAAGCGGGGGCCGGTCCTTGGTGCGTACGGCGGGGAGCCAGGCGGCGGAGGGCTCCGAGCCGCTCAGGAGCCGCACCCGGAACCACCGGGTGGACCGCAGGCCGTCCTCGTCGACGATGGGCAGGCCGTCCGGCAGTTGACATTCGGCGGTGACGACGTCGCCGTGCCACACCCGGGTCGGGACGACGTTGGCGGGGGTGTACGGGCGCGTCGGGTCGATCGCCAGCCCCAGACTGCACTGCGGATCTCGGCCGGACCGGTCCTGGCAGCTTCGGTCGGCGTTGAACACGGTGAGCGCGCCGACGGGCGGCAAGGCGTCCTTCCGGGGGGCGCCGCTCGAGAGCGCCGCGCCCGTGGTGGCGCACAGGACGAGGGTGAGCAGGACCGCACGGGCCCGGCCGCCGTGCGGCCACGTGCTCCTCCGGCTCCGCGTCGCCCGCCCGGCGGCGATGCGATCGAGGAGGCTGTCGGCCGTGTGCTCGGCACGCGCCTCGTGCGTCGGGGCCAGGCAGTCCGCGGCCAGGTCGCGCCAGAACGGCGGGACGGCGTGGTCCATGCGCAGCGGGGCACGGCCTTCGCCGTACTCCTGGACGGCGGCGCCGCGCGCCATGGGCGTGGCGCCGGCGAAGGGCGAGGCGCCGGAGGCGAACACCTCGTGGATGATGATGCCCAGCGCCCAGATGTCGTTGCTCGGCCGGACCTGCACGCCCTGTGCGCCGAGAGGGGCCGTCCAGCGCTCGGGCGGCAGGTAGTCCAGGGTGCCCAGGGGCTGCGCGTAGCCGTGCGTGCCGGTCAGTTCGGTGGCGAGACCGAAGTCCGAGAGTTTGACCGAACCGTCCCGGCCGAGGAGCACGTTCTCGGGCTTGAGGTCGGCGTGCACCCAGCCCGAGCGGTGGAGATGGGCGAGTCCCTCGCAGATGCCCTCGATCAGCCTGCCGCGATCGGCCTCGGGCACCCCGGAGTCGAGGAGTTCGCGCAGGGTGAGCGCGGCCCGTTCCATCACCAGGACGATCGCGCCGTCCAGCGAAGGCCGGTCCGGTGCGCTGAGGACGAACGACTCGATGAGCCCGATCAGGCGCGGATGCCCCGTCCTGCGTCCGAGCTCGACCTCGCGGTGTGCGGACTCCACGATCCGGCTCGCCTGGCGGGGCGCGAGCCCGGCGGTCGGCATGACCTTGAGCGCGACCTCGGGTGGCCGGTCCGGTCCCGCGGTGCGACCGGACGGCCGGGCGGCGTAGACCGTGGACCAGCCGCCGACGCCGATCAGTTCACCGACCACCCACTCCCCTGCGAGGTAGCCGCCCGGCAGGAGGTCCGCGGACTCTTCCATGGCACCGCCCAGACCCGGGACCCCCGTCCCGGGAACCGCACCCTGAACTGAAATGGCAGGCATTTCACAGTCTTATCAACAAAAACACAGCACTGTCTATATGACATTCACCGGCATCGCGAGGCCGCGCGGTGTGGTGTCACCGCGCCGGCGGCGGCAGGAGCGCGAGGTGCTCCTCCCGTACGAGCCCGAAGCGAAGCGCGAGCCCGACGATCTCCTCGCGCTTGCCGTTGCGGCGGTCGCCCTTGCCCGGGGCGTGCGAGTCCGGCGGGCCCATGCGCAGCTTCTGCTCGGCGAGGTAGTCGATGTGGGAGCTGATCGCCCGCGCCGTCAGGGTGCCGGAGGCGGTGTGCCCGTCGAGGCGCTCCGCGATCTGGGGCGTGGTGGGGACCCCGACCCGCGACTGGTCGCGCAGACGCGGCTCGCACATGGCGACCAGGACGAGGAAGTACGTGGCCGTCTCGTCGAGGGAGTACGCCATGACGGTGCGGCTCCCCGAGGACACGCCCATGGAGTCCGGGTCCAGGTAGACGTGGTCGGGCGCGAACACCTGGAAGGCGACGGGCGACCGGCCGCGGGTGGGCAGCACCACGCGCGAGAACTCGAAGGGGATGGGGGCGCCGACCCTGCGCGGCTGAACCCTCAGGTACTCGCCCGCCCCCTCCGGGTTCTCCACCAGATAGCTGTGACTGGTGCTGTGATTCGTCAGCTGCCAGTGATCGTCGGTCACCCGGATCTCGCCCGCGAGCCGGGACACCGCGTCGTCGTCCAGGCGGAGCTCGACCGGGGTCCTGGGGGAACCGCGCCCGAACCGCGCGACCTCGCCGGGGCCCAGCCGCAACGTCACCGGTTCACCGCCGTCGGCGCCGCACGGAAGATGGACGACCACACCGCTCACGGCTTCCCCCGATGCCCACGTCTCTTGGAGTGCCGAACGGGCGGAACGATAGCAGCCGTCAGAAGAGGGAAACCGGCGGGATCGGGTCATTTCGGCCGAGGCCGCCGCGGGCGGGCAGGGGCTCCCGAGTCCCGCGGCGGCCTCCTTGTCCGCGCCGGACCAGCGCTTTCGGTCAGCGCCCTGTCGGAGACCGGGCGTGCGCACGTCGACCCGCCGGTCGCGCACGTCTCCGCGGCTCGGCGCAAGGTGGGGAAGATCACCGCGTAAGGCCGGGGAGGCATGGCTTCCGGCGGGTTCGCAGCCCCTGTTCGCCCGACCCGGGCGGCGGGATCCGGCCCCTGCTCAGAGGGCGGGACGACCCGACACGACCGGTGCGACCGAACGGTCGCCGAAGGTCGCCCACGATCCCCACCCGCCGCTCGGCCTGATCTGGACACGCCGGCGGATCCGGCCCTCGGCGGTGACGGCGAAGACGTGGATCCGCCCGGTCGAGTCGATCGCGGCCGCGGGTGTGGCGGCGAGGCGGATGCCGGATTCCCCGAACTCCGCGGCGGAGGCCCAGCCGCCGCCCGGGGCGACCTGCCAGCGGTGACCGAGCCACGCCCCGCCGGGCGCCAGGGAGAAGGCCTCCAGGCGGCCGTCGGCGTTGACGGCGAGAGCCGGGGCGGCGGCGCTCCAGCCGAACAGCGGCAGCCAGTCGTCCCAGGCTCCGCTGGGCGCGGACTGCCGCCGGTGGAACGTCCCCACGCCGGACGGGCCGATCGCGGCGACGGTCAGCCGGCCGCTGCCGTCCCGTGCCGCCCTCGGCGCCGCGCCCGCCGCGGTCCCGAACGGATGCCATTCGGCGGTCCAGGGGCCGCCCGGCGCCTCCTGCCAGCGGTGGCGGATCCCGGCGCCGCCGGGCGAGAGGACGAACGCCTCCAAACGGCCGTCGGCATTGGCCGCGAGGACAGGGGGCGCGCCCGCGGCTCCGAAGAATCCCGGCTCCCAGGGTTCCCAGGCGAGCGATCCCGGCGCCCCCTGGCGTCGGCGGGCGACGGAGGCACCGCCGGGGCTCGGCGCGAGGACCTCCAGCCGGCCGTTCGCGTCACGGGCGACGGCGGGGGCGGCACCGGCCGGCCCGCCGAACTCCTCCCAGCCGTGCCAGCCGCCGTCCGGCCGCTGCACTCGGTGGTGCAGGTTGGCGCCACCCGGGGCGAGTGAGAACACCTCCAGCGTGCCATTGGTGTTGCGGCCGAGCGTGGGGACCGCCCCGGCCGGGCCGCCGAAGACCTCCCACGCCGACCAGGTGTCGGTGTTCGGGTCGAACTGGACGCGGCGCAGCATCGACCGGTCCCCGGCGGCGAGCGCGAACACGGTGAGCCGGCCTGAGGCGTCGAGGCCGGCCACCGGGTTGTCGGGGCTCTGCCACGGCACCGGTGTGTCACGCCAGTGCAGGGGCGCCACGTACAGCCCGTGCCGGAACCAGCCCGCCGCGCTCACGTACCAGTCCGCACCGTCGGCGACCACCTCGACGGCGTGACCGGGTACGTGCCCGGCGTACCCGTCGAGGTCGAAGTGGAACGGGTCCCGGGACGCCAGCACGTCCGTGCCCTCGTAGCCGCCCCGCGGACCGATGAACAGGTAGTACCAGCCGTCCCGTTCGACGACGAACGGCGATTCGGTCACCGAGACGGTCGTGTCGGTGCTCGCGTCGGTGAACGCGGTCCCCGGCCCGCTCCAGTGCAGCAGGTCGTCGGAGCGGCGGTAGGCGACGATGTGGTGGCCGCCCGGTTCGGAGAGCTCGGTGTAGTACATGACCCACGTGCCGCCGACCCGCACCACCATCGGGTCGCGTGCGGCGATGCCCCGGAACAGGGGGCCGGACGGCTCACGGGTCCAGGTGAACAGGTCGGTGGAGGTCGCGAGGTTGATCGCGGCACCGGCCCGGCCGCCTGCGGCGTAGAACATCCAGTATCTGCCGCCCGCCTCGACGACGTGCGGCGCCCACAGGTGCTCCTCGCCGTAAGAGGGGTCGACGGTGAGGGCGTCGGCGTGCGCGGTCCACGGCCCGTACGGCGTCGGGGCGGAGGCGTGGGTGAAGGCGATCTCCGCCGCGCTGTCCGGTGCCTCGCCGCGCGGCGCGCTCATTCCGACGATGCCGAACAGGTGCCAGCGGTCCTGGGCTTTGACGAGCGTGTGGTCGTTGAGGTAGCGGGGCCCGGCGAAGGTGGACGGGTCGTGGACGTAGGTGAAGGGGCCCGAGCCCACCCACCGGTGGGGCGGGACGTCGAAGGCCTCGGCGCGACCGGCGCCCAGGAGCGGGAGCGCGCCCGCCGCGGCGGCGCCGCGCAACAGGTTCCGTCTGCTGATCGCGAGCATGAGCTCCTCCAGGCGGGCCGTGCGGCCGGCCGTCCCGTACGGGGCCGGCCGGCCGCGGATGATGACGGATCGACGGGTCAGTTGATCGGGGGGCCGGCGGTGTTGCCGAGCCAGGCCCAGTCGGACCAGGAAGAGAAGCCCGTCTGCCACTTGTGGTAGACACCGGCACTGCTGGTGCCCAGCACCTCGATACGGCCGTCGGCGTTCGTCGCGGCGGTGATCTCGGTGCCGCCGGTGCCGAAGGACGCCCACTGGCCGTACGGCGCGTTCACCCCCGTCTGCCACAGGTGCTGCGCCACGCTGCCGTTGATCGCGAACACCTCGACCCTGCCGTCGGGCGAACGCTCACTGCTGAGCTGTGAGTCGGCCGGGCCGCCCGTGGGCTCCCAGTCCGACCAGTTCGTCGGGCTGGTCTGGTACTTGTGGAACACACCGACAGGACCGGAGGCGAAGACCTCCAGGCGCCCGTCCCGGTTGTGGTCGACGGTCAGGTCATGTCCGCCGCCGCCGAAGTCCTCCCACGCCGACCAGCCGCCGCTGACCGCCGTCTGGAACAGATGTTGGAAGACATCGCCGTTGAGTGCGAACACTTCGAGACGGCCATCGGGAGCCTTCTCCATCTCCAGCCTGCTGTTCACTGGACCACCGCCCGCCGACTCCCACTCCGACCAACCGCTGTTCGGAGCGACCTGGTACTTGTGGAAGACCCCGACCGGACCCGAGGCGAAGACCTCCAAGCGGCCGTCGCCGTTCGCGCCGACGGCGATGTCCTTGCCGCCGCCGCCGAAGTTCTCCCAACCCGACCAACCGGCCGAAGGGGAGAGCTGGTAGCGGTGCTGGAAGACATTGCCGTTGATCGCGAACAGCTCCAGACGCCCGTCCTTGTTCGGACCGATCGCCAGCTCCGCGCCGGCCGGACCGCCCAGCGACTCCCACGCCGACCAGCCGCCGTTGACGCTCGTCTGCCAGGCGTGGTGCACTCCGTCGGAACCGGCGGCGAACACCTCGAGACGGCCGTCCGCCCCCCGCGCCGACACCACCCGTCCCGACTCCGCCGGATACACCAGCGGTCCGGGGCCGGGCTCGTGGTGGCCGAGCCGGTCCACCGCGGCCCGTGCCTCGCCCATGTGCTGCCGGTGCAGGCCCGCGTTGTAGGTGGACCAGGGCTGCCAGTTCGTGCCGCCGGAGGAGATCTCGAAGGCGGCGTTGGCGTTGCACTGGGCGTCGTAGGCGCAGGCGTCGCTGACCTCGGGGTGCCAGTAGTCGTTGATCTGCCACAGGCCGCGGTCCCGCGAGGGGGGCGTGTTGTTGTAGGTGTTGGTCGCCGAGGGGTTGCAGCTGGACTCCGCGAGCGCGACGGCGATGGCGGTCACGAGGCCGTCGCCGCGGAAGCCCGCGTTGTGGCCGGTCTCGGCGCACAGGTCGCTCCCGGCGGCGTAGGCCGGAGAGGCGCTGACGACGGCGCCCGCTGCGAGCAGCAACGAGACCAGCGCCGACAGCACGACGCGGTGGGGCGTCCTTCGAGGCCGCCGCACGGTTTTCACCTGATGTCTCCTCAATTGATCGGGGGGCCGGCGGTGTTGCTGAGCCAGGCCCAGTCGGACCAGGAAGAGAAGCCCGTCTGCCACTTGTGGTAGACACCGGCACTGCTGGTGCCGAACACCTCGATACGGCCGTCGGCGTTCGTCGCGGCGGTGATCTCGGTGCCGCCGGTGCCGAAGGACGCCCACTGGCCGTACGGCGCGTTCACCCCCGTCTGCCACAGGTGCTGGGCGACGCTGCCGTTGATCGCGAACACCTCGACCCTGCCGTCAGCGGAGCTTTCGCTGGTCAGCTGCGAGTTCGCCGGGCCACCCGTCGGCTCCCAGTCCGACCAGCTCGTCGGGTTCGTCTGGTACTTGTGGAACACACCGACGGGGCCGGAGGCGAAGACCTCCAGACGCCCGTCCCGGTTGTGGTCGACGGTCAGGTCATGGCCGCCGCCGCCGAAGGCCTCCCACTGCGACCAGCCGCCGTTCACCGCCGTCTGGAACAAGTGCTGGAAGACATCGCCGTTGAGTGCGAAGACTTCGAGACGGCCATCGGGAGCCTTCTCCATCTCCAGCCTGCTGTTCGCCGGACCACCGCCCGTCGACTCCCACTCCGACCAGCCGCTGTTCGGAGCGACCTGGTACTTGTGGAAGACCCCGACCGGGCCCGAGGCGAAGACCTCAAGACGCCCGTCCTTGTTCGCGCCGACGGCGATGTCCTTGCCGCCGCCGCCGAAGTTCTCCCAGCCCGACCAATTACCCGAGGTCGAGAGCTGGTAGCGGTGCTGGAAGACATTGCCGTTGATCGCGAACAGCTCCAGACGTCCGTCCTTGTTCGGACCGATCGCCAGCTCCGCGCCGGCCGGACCGCCCAGCGACTCCCACGCCGACCAGGCGCCGTTCACTTCGGACTGCCAGGCGTGGTGCACTCCGTCGGCACCGGCGGCGAACACCTCGAGACGGCCGTCGGCCGACCGCGCCGACACCACCCGTCCCGACTCCGCCGGATACACCAGCGGAGCGGGCTGCGGAGTGGTGCCCGGGATGCAGGGCAGGATCACGCCGCGCTCGGCGAGGAAGGGCACGGGGTCGACGCCGTACGAGGCGGACGAGTCACCCCAGATCCGCAGGTGGAGATGGGGGCCGGACGACTGCCCCTCGGATCCCACCAGGGCGATCTGCTGGCCGGCCGCCACGTGGTCGCCGGCAAGGACGTCCCGCCGGGACATGTGCCCGTACTCGGACATCGTCCCGTCAGGGTGCCGGATACGGATCCACTGGCCGTATCCGGGTTCGGTCCCTGAGATGGTCACCTCGCCGTCGCCGACGGCGTAGATCGGGGTTCCATAATTGGCGGCGATGTCGACGCCGTTGTGCCCGCTGTGAAAGTGCTGGCTTATGGGTCCGTCGGCCGGGCAGGCGGCCGGGAAGTAGGCGGTGGCCGGGGACGTGGCCACCAGCGCGGGCAGAAGGACCGCCGCCGCTGCGAGGACGCGGGTCAGGGTGCTCCGGAAAGGTCCGATCGGCACGAGACGCTCCTCTCCTTGGTCGTCTCGGGGTGGTGGGGGCGGGTGCGCGGCACCCGGTGCGCCGGTCATGCCTTGCGGAGGCGGGCGATGATGCCGTTGATGTCGTCCTGCATCAGCTGGGGGCGGATGACGTGGCCACCGCCCACCTCGAGCCCTTGGTGCGGGATGCCCGCGTTGCTGAGAAGGCCGCGGAACTCGCGCTGCCCGGCGAGCACGTGGGTCTCGTTGAGCGTGTCGAACCAGTTGATCGGGTCGGGATTGGTGCCCGCGACGAGGAACACCCGCTTGTTGCGGTAGCTCTCGATGCGCTGCACCGGATTGTCGGCGTTCACCCGGGCCTCGTCCCAGAAGGGCGCGCCGTAGACCGTGCCGCCGCCCAGGTCCAGGGCGGAGGTGAGGTTGGCCCAGTGGACGACCGCGCCGTTGTCGCGGCGCAGGCTGGCGGGGCCGGAGTGGGAGCTGACCGAGGCGAAGTGGCCGTAGTACTTGGCGGCGTACTTCAGCGCGCCGAAGCCGCCCATCGAGAACCCGGACACGGCCCGGCCGTCGTACTCGGCGTAGGTGCGGAAGTTCGCCTCGACCCAGGGCAGCAGCTGGCCGATGTGGAAGGTCTCCCAGTTGCGCGGACCGACGTTCGAGCTGACGGGGTTGGAGTACCAGCCCATGTGGCCGCCGTCGGGCATGACCACGATGATGCGCTTGCCGGCGGTCCATTGGCGGATGCCCGCGCGGTCGAAGGTGATGAAGTCCTGGTCGGTGCCGCCGCCGTGGAAGAGGTACAGGACCGGGTAGGTGCGACCGCTCCAGTGGTAGTCGTCCGGCAGGAGCACGTTGACGCCGGGGTTCCAGCCGATCGCACTGGTCTGGAACCGGTAGTAGCGCATCCGGGGGTCGGCCTCGTTGCGGTCCACGATCCGCAGGCCGAATCCGTCGCCGACCGCGGCGGCGGGGGTGGCACTGGCCAGAACGCCTCCGGCGCCCAAGGCCATCGCGGCGGAGAGCCCGCCGGCGGTCTTCAGGATGTTCCTGCGGGTGGGGTTCTGTGCGCTCAACATGACCTCCTGGGTCGGGAGCTGACGAAGTGTCCGGTGGAACGCCGTCGACAACGTAGGGGCGAAGGCCGCGGGCAGGACATCCGGAACGCTCCGGAGTGACATCCGCGTATCCCTGCGGTTCCCTGAACCCAGCGACCCGGGGACTGCGGCGGTAGCGCGACGTCGTCGGCCGCCGTTCTGCGCGGCCGCATTCGGAGCAGGCCTGTACCGCAGAGAGGATGGCTCGAAGGTGCGGAGGAGACACAGAGCGAGGCCGCCGATGGCGGTCGTCGTCACCGCGGCCGTGGTGATGGGCATGACGGCGGCGATCGGGTCGGCGGCCGCCGATGAGGGGCCGGACAAGCCGACGATCCGCTACACCGAGTACGGCATCCCGCACATCATCGCCAAGGACCGGGAAGGCCTGGGAGAGGGCTACGGGTACGCCGCGGCCAAGGACAACATCTGCGCCTTGGCGGACACCTATCTGATGGTGAACGCCCAGAGATCCCGCTATCTGGGGCCCACCGGGAAGGCGAGTCCCGGCCAGAGCCAGAACAGCACCACCAATCTCAACAGCGACCTGTACTTCCAGCGGATCAACGACGACCGCGTGGTGGAGAAGCAGCTCGACAAGCCCGCTCCCGACGGCCCCGTGCCGGAGGCCAAGGAGACCATTCGCGGCTTCGTGCAGGGGTACAACAGGTACCTGGCCGAGACGGGCGTGGCCAACCTCTCCGACCCGGCCTGCCGCGGGGCGGCCTGGGTGCGGCCGATCACGGAGCTGGACGTCTACCGGCACGCGCACGCCGAGATCATCATGGGCGCCGCCGACCCACTGCTGGACGGTCAGGTGAACGCCAAGCCCCCGGGAGCGTCGTCGACCTCCTCGACCGCGAGCGGCGCGGACCCGAAGAAGACCGCGAAGAAGATCGGCGACGCGATCGCGGCGAGCCGCCGGCAGGGCATGGGCAGCAACGCGCTGGCGGTCGGCTCGCAGGGCGTGTCCGGCGGCACCGGCATGCTGCTGGCCAACCCGCACTTCCCGTGGCAGGGCAAGAACCGCATGTGGCAGAGCCATCTGACGATTCCGGGCGAGCTCAATGTCTCCGGGGCCAGCCTGCTCGGGCTCCCCGCGGTGAACATCGGGCACAACGACAACGTCGCCTGGAGCCACACGGTGGCCACCGTCGCCCCGTTCGGGCTGTTCGACGTGCAGGTGGATCCGTTGAACCCGACCTCCTACCTGGTCGACGGCGCCTGGCAGAAGATGACCTCGCAGCAGGTCACGGTCGACGTGCTGAACGCCGACGGCTCCCTCGGCAAGGTCTCCAGAACGCTGTGGTCCACCCGTTACGGCCCGGTCACCAACTCGATCCAGGGCTACCCGCTGCCCTGGGTGGTCAGCGCGCACGCGGTGCGCGATCCGAACATGGGCAACCTGCGGGCGTTGAACACCTGGTTCGGCCTCAACCAGGCCACGAACATCACCGACGTGGTGGACACCCTGGAGACCACCCAGGGCGTCCCCTTCTTCAACACCATCGCCACCGACCGCCAGGGCAGGGCGCTCTACGCGGACATCCAGGCCGTCCCGAACATCACCGACGCGCACGCGGCGTCGTGCCTCACTGAGACGGGCAAACTGCTGTTCAACAAGGAGGTGCGGCTGCCGATCGTGCCGCCGATCTCCATCCTCGACGGCAAGCGCAGTACGTGCGACTGGCCGAACGACCCGAACGCGGCCGCTCCGGGGCTGCTGGACCCGGCCGCGCAGCCCCGGCTGATCCGATCCGACTTCGCGGGCAACGCCAACGACAGCCCCTGGCTGGCCAACCCCGCGCAACCGCTGTCCTACCCGCGGGTGATGGGCGACACGGCGGCGCCCCGGTCGCTGCGCACCCAGGAGCTGATCCTGACCGCGCAGAAGCGCATCAGCGGAACGGACGGCCTTCCGGGCAAGGGCTTCACCCCGGAGACCATGGGCCGGCTCCTGTTCTCCGGCAACAGCAGGGCCGCCGACCTGGCCCTCGACGCCACCGTGACGATGTGCCAGAGCCAGCCCTTCGGGCGCATCCTGGTGGACGGCACCCTGGTCGACGTGAGCGAGGCGTGCCCGATCCTGGCCGCCTGGAAGGACCACGACTACTCGCTGACCAGCCGGGGCTCCGTGCTGTTCGCGAACTACTGGGCCGGCCTGCTCGGCGGACAGGGCGTCGAGAAAGCGCCGTGGCGGGTTCCCTTCGACAAGAACGACCCCGTGCACACGCCCAATTCGCTGGACTCCGGCAGCTCCGCCGTCCGCGACGCCTTCGGCCGCGCGGTCATCGCGATGCGCAAGGCGGGCATACCGCTGAACGCGCCGCTGTCGGACGTCCAGACGGTCACCCGCAACGGTGAGCGGATCCCGATCCACGGCTCACTCGGGGAACTGGGCGTGCTGAACGTGATCAACGGTGGGCAGGTCGACGGCAAGCTCGACGTCGTCTTCGGCTCCAGCTTCATCCAGCAGACGCGGTTCACCGCGGACGGCCCGCCGGAGTCGTACTCGGTACTGGCCTACTCGCAGTCGACGGACTCCAGCTCACCGCACTACGCCGATCAGACCAAGCTGTTCTCGGCGGGCCAGTGGGTGACCGAGCGCTACACCGAGGAGCAGATCGCGGCCTCGCCGGTCCTGGAGACCAAGGTCCTGGACTGAGAGCGGCGTGTCCATTCGCGCCGAACGACAAGACACCCACGAGGAAGAACGCTGTGAAAATCAGAGGGAACCGGTGGCGCACGCTGGCGGCCGGGGCGGTCGCCGCGGTGGCGATGGCCACGACGGCGAGCACGGCGCAGGCCGATGACACCGCGCCGCCATCGCTGCCGAACGGCTTCGGCCTGACCCAGGTCGGCACCGCGACGGGAAGCGCCACGAACTTCTATCTCACCGTGACCACCCCGGAGGTCAAGGGCGAGCAGCACATCAAGATCATCCTGCCCAGTGGCTACCACGACCAGCCGGACCGGCGGTATCCGGTGCTCTACTTCCTGCACGGCGCACCCGACGACCCGATCCACCAGAACTACCCGGCGCTGTCCATGTCGGACGAGATGATCACCGTCATCCCGGACGGCGGAGCCAAGGGCTGGTACGCCAACTGGCTCGACCAGAACACCGCTCTCGGTGCCCAGAACTGGGAGAACTTCCACCTCGAGCAGGTGATCCCGTTCATCGACGCGAACCTGCGGACCATCGCCGCCAAGAAGAGCCGGGCCGTCGCCGGCGTCTCCATGGGCGGGTTCGGGGCCCTGCACTACGCCCAGGTCCGCCCCGACCTGTTCGGCCAGACCGCGTCCCTGTCGGGAGACATCGACCTGTCGGTCAAGTCCATGGACCTGCGGCTGGCCGTCGTGGCCTCCGTCACCGACGCGACGGGCGCGATGTGCGCCTCGTCGTCCGGCTCCTGCGACCCCGACCAGTCCCCCTTCGCGCCGGGTGTGGACAGCGACGCGCTGTTCGGCTCGCCCTACCCGGTCTTCAACAGGGACCGGCGCTGGAACGAGGTCGACCCGTCCCAGCACATGGAGCGGCTCGCCGGCATGGGGATCTCCATCTACACCGGCGACGGCGGAGGCTCGCCCCTCAACCTGGAGTTCTGGGTCGCCGGCGCGGCCAAGAACGTCAAGGCCCGCCTGGACGCCCTGAACATGCCCTACTACTACGTCAACTACGGCGACGGTTCGGGCTGGGGCACCCTGTGCGATGGCGGCCACACCGCGGGCTGCTGGGAGGAGGACCTCCGTGACCTGATTCCGCGGCTGGAGCAGGCCTTCGCCTCCTGACGGCCGTACGGGAAACCGGTCGGGGGCCGCTCCGGACACTCTGGAGCGGCCCCCTTTCGGCAGAGCCGTCAGGGCTTCCCGGCGGGCCTGCGGCCGGGCTCAGTCCTCGACCTTGATTCCCAGCGCCGACGCCAGGGTGTGCAGCAGACTCTGCGCGTCGGCGCTGCTCACGACCGAACCGCGCAGGCTCTCCACGCCCGAGACACCCCACAGGTCGCAGCGGGAGAACCGGGTGCCGGCCATCTTCGCGCCGCTGAACTGAGCGCCTTCCAGCCTGCAGTCCTCGAAGCGGGCGCCCGTCAGGTCGGCGCCCTGGAAGTTCGCCTCCACCAGGTTGCAGCCCCGGAACACCACGTTCCTGAAACGCGAGAACCGGAACGACGCCAGATCCGACCGGCAGCCGTCGAACAGCACCTCGCGGAATCCCGAGTCCGTCCACACCGAGCCCGTCAGCCTGCACTGCAGCACCGCCGCGTTGACGAGCGCCGAGTCCGCCAGCCGCGAGCCCGCCAGGTCGGCGTTCTTGAACTCCACGTCGGAGAACTGGCCACGACGCAACGACAGGCCCGACAGCCTGGTCCCGTCGAACCTGCAGCGCTCGAACTCCACGGCCTCCGCGACCTGCCCCGACAGGTCGTCCTGCCCGAACTCCAGGGACAGGAACACCCCGTCGTCCGCGAGACCGTCCGCCGGACGCGCGGAAGCGAGCTCCGCCGGGAACTTCGGGGCGACGGGATCACGCGGAGGGCGGGGAGTTCGGGTCCGGGGCGCTGGCATGCGCCGACCTTATCCTCCCCGTCTTCCCCACCGGCCCGGGAGCTTCAGGGCAGGCCGGAGCACGGTCCCGGCGGGAATCTCGGAAAAATCGGAAAATCAGAAAAAAGGAAACCGATATACCAGGCATGTTGGTTATTGATCGTTTCTTATCTAGGCTTTCTCATATCAGCACGTTCGAGGAGTCGCGCGATGTGGATGAGACCCGTGGGAGCGGCCGTCCTGGGGGTCGCGACGTGGCTCTCGCTCTGCGCCCCGGCCGAGGCGGTGGCCGCCGACCGGCAGCATGCCCGGGTGAACTGTGCCAAAGCGAAATGCGTGGCCCTGACCTTCGACGACGGGCCCGTCCCCGGCACCGCCCGCCTGCTGAGACTGCTCAAGCGGAACGGCGCCCGGGCGACGTTCTTCGTCGTCGGCACCCAGGCCCGCGCCCATCCCGGCCTGGTCGCCCGCGCCCACGCCGACGGCCACGAGGTCGGCGACCACACCGAGCACCACCAGCGGCTGACCGGACTGCCGGCCGGCCGGATCCGCCAGGAGCTCAGCGGCACCCGCCGGACCATCACCAAGCTGACCGGCACGCGCCCCGCCCTCTTCCGCCCGCCGTACGGCGCGACCGACCAGCGGGTCGCCGCCCAGGCCCGCCGCCTCGGCCTCGCCCAGATCCTCTGGGACGTGGACACCCTCGACTGGCGCGACCGCAGCTCCTCGACCGTCGCCCGCCGCGCCGTCGGCGGCCTGCACCGCGGCGCGATCATCCTCATGCACGACAGCCGCCCCACGACCGTCGACGCCGTCCCCCGCATCCTGCGCGCCGCGAAGGCCAAGGGCTACACCCTCGTCACCGTCTCCGAGCTCCTCGGCCGCACCACCCCCGGCAAGGCCTACCGGCACGGACGCCGCTGAGGCCTGCCGGCGGGCCGCCCGGCCCCTCCCCAAGGGACGGGAGCCGACGCGCTCCGCATCGAGTCCGGCGACCGAGCATCCGGGGTCCGCCTGGGCGGCTCCCCTTTGAAGGCGCTCTGGTCACTAGGGTGACCCGATGGCATTCGACATCACCGGCTACCGCCCTCCGCGGATTTGCGGGGTCGGCGCGATCGTCGAGACGCACGCCGACCGGTTGCGTTCCCTGGTCGGCCGTCGGCTGAGCTCGGTATGGGTCCTCTGGGACCTGGAAGACGACTCATGGTTCGCCGACTGCCCCGTGCTGTTCGCCTTCGAGGGGACGCAGGTCGAGATCAGCCACAGCAAGTTCAGCGACGTGTCCATCACGTGGAACGAGATCGACCCCTTGGCGCCCGTCATCTGGTCCGGTTCGGAAATGGGGTTCCACCTGCGGTGGCGCAAGGACGAGAGCGAGGGCATGGCTGCTCTGCACGGCCGCGCCTTGGTAGCCGTCGAGTTGCTCGAGTGGTCGGGCAGGGACATGGCCCAGGGCATGGTCGCCTTCAGCTTCGTCTTCGACGACGGACGCATCACCGTCTACAACGCGCTGGACGAGAACGGCCTGGAACTCACCCCGCCCGAACCGGAGTACCGAATCCACCGTATGTGAACCTCGGCCTGCCGCAGGAAGTCGCTACCGTACGGAAATCAGAAGGCCACTCCCGAGTGGTCGGAAGTGGCCCTGATCTACATCGACGTCAGGTCCCGGGAGGTCGTTTCCCGGGTGCCGGGTCAGTCCTCGATGAATCGGTTCCGGTTCCGGGCGTCCGCGGTGGCGGATCCGGGACGGCGGGCGGCGGCCACCTGTTCCCGCTGCCGCCGGACGACGTAGGTGCCGGGCACGAACCCCGTCGCGCCGTGCTCCGGGTGGAGAAGGTAGACCGGCTCGGACGCCTCGAACAGTCCGAGCGCGAGGCCGAGCCGGTCGTTGATCGAGGTCGTCCAGCGGCAGGTGAGCGGATCCGCCACGAGCGTGTGCGGGTTGCCTCCTGCGGCACCTCGCAGGAGTTCTACTCCCCCGGCCGGTACACCGGTCCACCGGACGTCGGCCCGGATCGAGACCACGTCGGCCACCACGGGCAGCGGAATCACGAGCAGGTCGCCCTGGGCCTGGATTCCGTCCAGTACGGGGATCGTGACCTCCTGCTCGAGGTGGTCGAGCACGGAAAGGCCGGTCTGGCGGGAGAGGGATGCGAGAGTCACTGTCATGGGATCACCTCAGGTTCGTCGGACGAGCTGGGAGTACTGCGCGGCGGACAGCCCGTAGGTCCAGCCGGCGGCGGCGAGCGGGTCGTCGATGGAGGTGGGCACGGTCAGGCCGTACATGCGGCGGCGGCCGTCCCGTTCCAGGGAGCCGTTGACGGCCAGCAGCACCCGGCTGAAACCGTTGTGTATGTCGTAGAGCCGCAGCTCGGAGCCCTGGTTTCCGGGGTCGAGCGCGCTGCCGACGAGCTTGAGGCCCGCCTGCTCGATGTAGACGTCCCAGCCGAGGCGTTCGATCGCGCAGCGCCGGACCTCGACGTTGCTCTCGGCGGCGATCCGTTCCACGGACGGATCGGTCATCACCCAGCGCGGCACCCGCGTGCCGTGCCACGAGTACACCGACCAGGCGTCTGCGAACCGCACCGCTGGACCGTCCGCCGCGTGCAGCCGGATCTGGCCCGATTCCCCGGCCGGTTCCGTGTTCACCTCGACCGGCCGCTCCGAGACCGTGCAGAGTCCTTCGACCGGCCACCACCAGCCGCACGAACGCGCCAGGACGGCCCAGATCTCCAGCTCCCGAACATCATCATGCGCATACGTGGCACCGCCGACGCGCCGCCAGATTTCGTAGTGCGCCAGCCAGTGGGCATCGTGCTGCCCGTACCAGGCCAGACCCCGTGATTCCCCGGTCACCACCTTGTGCGCCAGCCGGATGGGACCGAGCACCGCGTCCAGGACACTCTGGTGCACCGAGTCGCTCGCTTCCCGGCTGAGCTCCTCTTCCGGCAGAGTCCGCAGTTTCGTCGTCCAGGGAGGCCACCCCGCGGGAATCCGCCGCCGGTCCACGCACATGTCGAGCCGGTCTCGCAAACGCGCGTACCTGTCCGCGAGCAGCGACGACAACGGCCAGTCCGCAGCCCTTCCGGAGAACAAGTCCGCGCGCAACCGCGGCATCGGCGGAATGTGAGGGACGGCCTCGGCAGGCGACCGGACCCAGGCGAAAGCCGGGGCCTTGCGGCCGACCAGACGGTAGAGCTCGGAAATGCCGGCCTCAGCGGCCGAACGGTCGGCGGGCGACGTCGACAACGCGTGGCCCAGCCATTCTTCGCGGATCGCGGCGGCTTCCAGCCGCGCCGCCGTCATCGGGTGAGGGCTGTCGCGCCCTTTCTCTCGATCATGGACGAAATGATGGCATCCCGAACGCACTCCCGCAAGCACGCACCCTGCCGGTGACGCCGTCGCATGCGCTTCCCGACCCGCCCCAGTACACAGGAGCGAGTAACGCCATGAAGTCGACACAGGCGGGAAGCTTCTCCTCACCCAGGGCATCGCCTGGTGGGCGGCAGCGCCCAAACCCGCCAGGACGGCGGGAGCCGTACCTCGACCCGGAATCGGGCATGGTTCAGGCCGAGAAGTCCTCCAGGACGTCGAACAGTTCGATCGCCGAGGGGGCCTGCATGCCGGGCGCCTCGACGTCGGAGTGAGCGGCCTTGAAGGAGTCGGACTTCATCCAGGCGCGGAAGTCCTCGGCCGAGTCGAACTCCATGGTCGACACGTACGGGTCGCCGGGCCTGGTCGGGCGCATCAGCAGGCTCCTCTGCAGACCGGGCACCCCGGCGAGCGTCGCGCGCATGCTGGCGCTGAAGGCCTCCTCGAAAGAGGCGGCCTGTTCCGGAGTGACTTCGATGCGGTTGTGAACGACGTACATGATGATCCTCCGGGACGCGGGACAGCCGACCCCGCCATCTTACCGACACCATGTCGGCAAGATGACCCGGCCCGGCGACGGCCACCCCCGTACCGGATGGCCGTACAGACACCAAAAGACCTTGTCCGAATGACGAACAGGGCCTTCGAACCGAGCGCACCCGAAGGGATTCGAACCCCTGACCTTCTGATCCGTAGCCGGCTCGAACCCGCCCGCACACATCCACATCTTTTCTCCGACCTGCGCCGGCACCACCCTCGACCACCTCGCACATGCCGGTTCGCCAGCCCATAACCGCACACCCAAAAAAGGGAACCGGCCTGGACCAGAAATGGCCCGAAGACCGATTTCCGCCTTTCCCCATAATTTGTTGAATAGAATGCCCGTCCGGCGCTCTCTCGGTGAGGACGGAGTCACTTGGGCGGACACTACGCGCTTCTCATCGGCGTTCCCGATACGCCCACCGACCTCTTCAAGCCCCTCGGCGCGACCGTCCGCGCGGACCTCGATGCGATGCACGACGCGCTCACCGAATCCGGCTACGACATCGCGTACTGTTCCCCTGACCACGACCGGCGAGAGCAGCCGACCCGCGGCGCGATCCAGCGCGCGATCAACCACGCGTGCCGCGAGGCGCCCGAGGGAAGCGTCCTCCTGCTCTATTTCAGTGGCCACGGCATCGCCGTCGACGGCGAAAGCTACCTCGTTCCGAGCGACGTCTACCCCGACCTCGACGACGACCAGAGACCCGACCGGGGAAGCCTGATCCCCCTCGTCCCCCGGGCCGTGGAGAAATGCCGCGCCTCGCTCATCGTCATGATCGTCGATGCCTGCCGCGACGGCGGAACGGGCCTCGGCGGCGGTGCCCTTCGCTTCCCCCCGACCGGCGCGTTCGCGCTCGTCACCAGCTGTGCCGACGGCGAGACCAGCGGCTTCAACGACACCGGCAGTTACTTCACTCAGCATCTCAGCGAGGCCCTGGCCCGGCGTGACCCCGCCCGGACCCTTCGCGAGGTCTTCGACACCGCGGTCGCGGGTCTCTCCCGCCACCTGGTCACCACCGACGCCGACCCGCAGAGTCCCCAGATCCGGTGGGCGGCGGACGGAACCGAGAGCACCGTCGCGATCTGCGAAGGAGACGAGGTCAGGACGGCGTGGCGGCGTGCCGTCGAGAACTCGCCGCTGTGGAACCGCGCCCGCTGTGACGCGGCCGCCGTCGCGCCCGTCCGGGCCGCCGTGGTCGACGTCATCGAGAAGGCGGCGGAGGACTGGCAGGACGCGAAGGCGTTCCTGAGCGCGCGGACGGGCTTGGACGACCGCTGGTCCAGCCATCGGTACCCGATTCGGGTCCTCGCCGCGCTCGCCCAGATCTTCCCGGCGGACGCCCGCCTGTCCCCGCAGGAACTCGGCATGGCCATCGCCGTGCCCTTCCTCCGCGAGTCGATCATGTCAGCGGGGTTGCGCGACGCCGCGGTCATCGAACCGACGGACTTCACCCGGAGGTTCGCCGGCGGGCACCGGGACGACCTCGAACTCACCTATTCGATGTTCGAGCGCGTGTGCCGCCGCGCCGACGGGCTCGCCAACCGCGGCCGCACCAAGGCCCGCGACGACCTCGCGCTGTGGCTCGTCCACCGGTGGCTCATCGCGCGGCCCCGACTCTGGGAGGGGCCCGACGCCGTCGAAGCCGGGCGGCGGCTGTCCTCCGCGCTTTCCTCCGCGGGCGCCCAGCGGCCGTTCACCAGCGGGGAACTCGCGTCGGTCGCGCAGGCGCTGATGCACGCGGTCGGCTCCAACGCCGACGACCCCCGGCTCCTGGAACGCATTGCCCGGCCCGGTTTCACGCCTCAGGCCCGGTCTCTGGCCGCGCTGCTCGCCGTCGCCGGGAACATGGCCGTGGACGGCCGCCGGATGCCGACGGTCATCGCCGACCATATCGGGATCACCGACGAACTCCCGCTGTCGACCCTTCACCGCGCCATCGAGCATCTTTCTTGGACGAAAGAGGGCGATGTCCTCGCACTCGACGCGGTCTGCAACCATCCCGCAGTCCACCGGGCCTTCGAAACAGTCGTCGCGACCACCGAGGACGCCCGGAAATCGTTCGCGGTAGAGGCCCGTGCATCCTTCGCGGCCGTTCCCGGCAGCGACCCCGGTCTTCTCTCGGCCCTGCCCGCCGGATTCACAGATGGCAGGCTGCGCCCCGAGCACCGCAACGACGAGAAGATCTACGAGCTGCCGCTACTGGCGTTCCGCCTGTCCGACGAGAAGATCCGCGAACTCCTCATGGGCCGCCAGCTCTACGGCGACCCGTCACTCGCCATCCGCGAGCTCTACCAGAACGCGCTGGACGCCTGCCGCTACCGGCAGATGCGCCGCCGGTACCTGACCGCCCTCGGCAAGCCCCTCGCGGACTGGAAAGGGTCGATCTCTTTCACGCAGGGCGAGGAGAACGGCCGCGCCTACATCGAATGCTCCGACAACGGCATCGGCATGACCGCCGGCGCCCTCAAGAACACCTTTGCGAACGCCGGCGAACGGTTCGTCCACCGCCAGGACTTTCGGTATGAACAGGCTCTCTGGCAAGAGCTGGACTCGTCGCTACGGCTCATTCCCAACAGCCAGTTCGGCATCGGCGTCTTCAGCTACTTCATGATCGCTGACGAAATCGAGATCACCACGCGGGCCGTCCGCGACGACGACCAGCCCGGGGTCGACACATCCCACATCCGCATCGCCAGCAGCGGCAGTCTCTTCCAGATCACGAGGGCCGGCGGCGTCCCCAGCGGTGGAACCACCATCCGCCTCTATCTCACCGGCGAGACCGATGTGTCCGCCCTCCGCACCCTCCGCCACCTCCTGTGGCTGTCGGAATTCCACGTCCAGGTCGACCACCACGACACCGGCACCGAGACCTGGCTGCCCGAGGACCTCCACCCGCCGGGCGGAACCGGCACCGAGACTCTCCGCCATGGAGCCGACTTCTGGTGGGTCCCCGGCGAAGGAGGCCTCATCGCCGACGGCATCCGCACCGACCAGGAGATCGACGGCCTCGTCATCAACCTCCGCGGCGAACACCGTCCCCGTTTCACGGTCGACCGCAACTCCCTCCAGGACTGGGACAAGTCCTGGGTCGAAGCCCAGATTCAGGCCGCGCTCCCGTTCCTGCTCGACTGGCCCGAGCTGACCTTGACATGGTTGTGGAAGGTCACCGATTCAGCCCCCCATGTAGCCCAGTCCATCTACCGGTTCCTCGTCGCCGAACAGCACCCGATACCGCTCGGCGGAAACCGGGGAGACGCTCGCGCGCCGCTGACCGAACTCGGCTGCCTGCCGTTCGATCACACCATCGTCGGTATCCAGAGCTGGGGATGGGGCAGTGCGGATCGCCTGTGGCTGCGGGCATGGCGGCAGGGCGTCTGGGCGCAGGCAGCGAACGTCGGCGCCGAACGGCGCCTACCTGTTCCGCAGAATCTGGCGGGGTTTCCCGCAGCCGGGCCGGAGGACTCAGCGGCTCTGACCAAGGTCTTCACCGCTGGTACTCGGCTCGAGGGTCAGCCGAACTTTCGGCCGGACGCTGCCCTGCTCCTCGAATTGTTCGAGAAACAACCCGATGAGCCGCCTTCCGCGCTACGGAGGCTGCGCCGATACGCGATCACCGGCCTGGACGTCTCGTGCCTGCGCGGAGTACCCCTCCCGGAGCAGCCCTTCGACGAGGACGAGCGATTCCTCTACAGCGCCTTGGCGGCATGGTCCGTTTCTCCGTCGGGATGGCCGGACGGTCAAGGACTCGCCCTCGCTTCACGGCGATTGAACGTGCCGGTCGCCGAGACGATCCGGCGAATAGAGCAACTGATCCCCGGGGCACCGCCGATACCACTGGACATGGCCATGCTTCCCCTGGAAACCGTCACAGCCGCTGATCTGCGTCTGCTCAACCGGTTCTGGGAAAGCGAGAGCCGCGTCATCGGCCCACGCATCGCCGCTGAAGCGAGTACTGATCTCGGCCTCCCCCTTTCCACCGTTCTGACGATGTTCCGACGCCTGTCGGGATTCGGCTTCGAAGTCCCTGATACACACGTTTATCCAGAATCTCCGACCCAGACAGAAATCGAGGCGCTACGCTACATTCCCGACTTCGGGTCTAAGCTGATCGAGTTCGAATTCATTGCATTCGCGGCCAAGCTTGGCCGCTCGGCGCACAGTGTAGCCAAAGAGTTGGAAAGACTTCAGGATCTGGGCTTCCTCACCCTGCCCGAACTCAGCGACACCATGGATGAGCCATTCTCCGAGGCCGAGCAGAACATTCTCTCGACGCGTTTTCAGGGCTACGCGGGCCACATCAAATATCGCCCTGGAAGCTGGAACCTCGTCGATCAACTTATCAGTTCGGTCGGCACGCCCGAGCGCCGCAGCTATATGAAAGACAGAGATGATCACCAGCGGCTACTGCGTATTTGCGCGCTCAAGCGCCCCGTTTCCGCAGCAGAACTATTCGATATCAGCCTGACCTTGAGGCTGAATTTCGCCGATGCAGTCAAACACTACCAGGAACTATTTCCCGAGACCGCCGACCTGACGGATATTCCTGTCGCCGCCCGGACATCGACCGTACGCTGTGACAGCGATGCCGAGTCACTCGCTCTCTTGGGTCCCTGGCTCACCCAACTCAACAATTGCGAGAGGCTTACATGGCGACTCACCCCCTGGGATATCGTGAGCAATTCTCAGCTCGCGCGACTGCCGGTCGGCGAGTTCCTCGACGACCTGGCCCGCTTCCGCGTCCTCGGCGCCCCCGTTCCCGAACCCACCGAAGCCGAGCGGAAGACACTGACCTCGTACGTTCCCGACGCATACGACATCACCATGCTGACGACCGTTGTGAATTATTACGATTCCATCCCCGTCACCCGGGTCGACCCGTTCCTTCTCTTGAAGACAGCGGGTCGGTTCGGGTGGACGGTGAAGTATGCGGATGAGAGATTCGCGCGGTTCGCGCCCTTGGGATTGGCGTTGGAGTATCCGCGGGACGCGTGTCCGGACGAGATCGTGTACTGGCAGGACCTCCTGGCCGTCACGGAGTGGCTGGACGGGCAGGCGCCGGTGGTGAGCGGGGTCGTGGGACGGGAGCACGTGCGGAAGGCGGCGGAGGATCTGGAGGAACCGGAGGAGAAAGTGGTCGAACGGCTGTCGAAGTACGCGGGGTTGTTCGGCTATCGCGTCGAGGAGGCCGCGAATGGCGGTTGAGAACCATCGGGCGGTGGAGTACGAGCGCCGGGACCACGGGCTGATGACGGCGTTCGTCGTCGACGCCTTGAGCGACGGCCACGGGTACAGCGTGACGGGTGAGTGCCCGGGATGCGGTGCGCACATCCGTCAGGAGATGACGTACGGGTTGATGGGGACGAAAGGGCCGAGGCGGCGGCGGGAGCCGCGGCCGGGGCCGCGGACGATGATCTGCGACTGCATGAGGACTCATCTCGAGAGGCCGCCGGAGTTCTTCGACCAGGGGTGCGGGGCGCAGTGGCAGGTCGCGCTGCCGTGAGCGCCGACATGTACCACTGGGCGCGGAAACTGCACGAGCTTCGATTCGGGCAGCTGGAGGTGGCGCGGCGACAGGCGGAGAGCTGGCGGACGGGCCTGGCCGGGCTGGCGACACTCCTCGGGGTCGTCCTCGTCGTCAAGGGGCGGGACGGGTTCAGCGGGGTTGCGGGCGGGTGGCGGTGGGCCGCCGTCGTGCTCCTCGCTCTCGCGCTGGTGCTGCTGGTGGCGGCGGCGCTGCTCGCGTTGTCGGCCGCACACGGCACGCCGGCCGACGACGAGATCCTCGGCACGCCGGAGGACCTGCGGGACTGGACGCGTGCCGAGGTCGGGCGGATCGGCCGGTTCCTGCGGCTCGCCCTGAACCTCACTCTCGCCGGGGTGGCGGCCGTGGTCGCTGCCGTCGGCGTGACGTGGCTGGCTCCGGCCCAGGAGCCATCCGGGACGCTCGTGCAGGTGGACGTCAAAGACATCCGGCACTGCGGGCGTCTCATATCGGCCGCAGACAGGGAAATCGTCGTCGCCGTGGGGAAAACGTGGCGCGTCGTTAGGCTGGAGGACGTCACCGGGCTGGAGACCGTCGAGAAGTGCCCTGCCTGATGTGACTCAGCCCGGTACCGAGCTGGTGCGATTCCAACCGGGGTTCCTGACGTTCCCAGAGCAGCCGCTGACAGGCGCCCCAAGAGCGCGTTGAAACGACCTCGCCGTCAATCTCACCGACACCATCATCGGACTCTGGCAGGCCTCGACCAGCTCTCGTTGAAACCCTTGCACCGCCGTCGACCGAGCATGCGCTTCCACGACTTCTACTCACCCTGGCTCATAGCCCGCCCATCGCCCGAGTCGGCATGGGTTTCCATTTCGGATCGCTTCGGGACCACGTCCCTCTGTCGCGTTGCATCTTTGCTGTGCATGATGGAGCGGTGACCTGGACCGCCCCTGAGATCACTCGCACGATCGGTCCCCTCGAGGCGCTGGTGGGCGATGAGCGCACCCTTGCCGACGCCTGGCTGGACACTCATCGGCAGACGCTTCTGTGGAAATGCGGAGGGTTGACGGCCGAGCAGTTGAAGTCGCGTGCCATCGCGCCGTCGAAGCTGTCGCTCCTCGGACTGGTCCGTCATATGGCCGAGGTGGAACGGGACTGGTTCCGTACGCGGTTCGCCGGGCAGCGAGCGGGTTATCTGTACTGCAGCGACACCGACCTCGACGCCGAATTCGACGTCGAGGCCGCTGACGCGGAGAACGACTACGCCGCCTACGTCCGGGAGATCGACCTCGTCCGGCGGATGCTCTCCGGCCGTTCACTGGACGAGACCTACTTCGATCCGCGTCGCGAGGCCGAGATGAGCCTTCGCTGGGTCTACTCATCCATGATCACGGAGTACGCCCGGCACAACGGCCATGCCGATCTGCTGCGCGAACGAATCGACGGTCGCACCGGTCACTGAGTTCGAGGCTCCCCGAGGACTCGGTACCCACTGAGGTGATCTCGACAAGGCGGGTACCGGTGCTCGAAGCGGGTGAGTACCAGGGCGGCTTTCGCGATCGGGTCGGCGGCCTGATCGTCAGCGTAGAGCGCGGCCGGCGACGGAGAGACGGGCCGGTCGATCTGCAGCGTGCGCATCCGCTGGTGCCGGCGTGAATTCGGTGGTGAAGCGGGCGGCGGACGTGGCATCGTCGGCCTCATGTCTGTGGAATTGATCCGTGCCGGCCGCCTGACCGATGCCGTCCCGTATGCCTACGCCTCGGTAGTTCCCGCCGGTGCCCGGCTTGTGCACACCGCCGGCGCGTGTCCGATCGACGAGCACGACCGGGTCGTGGCGCTCGGTGACGTCGCCGGGCAGGCCCGGCAGGTCATGGACAATCTCGAGGTGGCACTGCAGGCGGCAGGGGCTGTGCTGACAGACGTCGTGCGGACGACCGTCTACGTTGCGAGCACCGACCAGGCGGACCTCGTAACAGCCTGGAACGTGGTGCGCGCCCGGTTCGGCGACCACGACGCGCCGAGCACCTTGCTCGGCGTCACGGTGCTCGGCTACCGGGGCCAGCTTGTCGAGGTCGACGCCGTCGCCGTAACGAAGTGATCTCACCGAGGTGGATATCCGTGCTCGAATCGGGTGAGCACGAGGGCGGCTTTCACGATATCGCCGATGCGACCGGGACCGGCGGTGGACGATGCCACCGCCGTGGACGGTGCCGCGGGCACCCCTCATTCTTCGGTTTCCTCGCGAGGGGCCGTCACGGGAGGATGCGGTTCCTCCTCGGGTCTGTAGATGGCCTGGAAACCCTGGCAGAGCACCACGGCGCAGCCGAGCCAGGCCACCAGCGCCACCATGTCGAGGAAGTCGAAGGACACGTCGCCGGCCCGGCGCGGAGGGATGAATCCCGAAGGATCGGCGATGACCCTGACCTCATCGCCCACGTCCAGCTCTCCGTGGCGTAGGAGGCCCCTGACGATCTCGTCTCCGGTTCCCGCCAGCTCGTAGGACCAGGAGCAGCTGCCCTTGGAGCGGGAGCAGATCTTCTCCACCACGACCGCCTCGCGGGACTCACCGAAGAGCTTGAGGTAGAGGTCGCCGGGCACCGTGAACGCGGTAACCGTGAGCGCGAGGCCGACCGCGACCATCACGCCGAACTCGGGTCCTCCGCGATCGAGGACGAGTGCCATGCCCAGCGGGAACAGCAGGAGCACCAGCATCGGCAACCCGATCAGCAGCATGAGGATCCCGCCTCCCCACGCGAACACGAATCCGACGAAGCACCAGCTGGCCGCGACCAGCGTGGTGAAGAAGACCATCCGGAGCCACGGAGGCCGGCCGGGAAGTGTCAGGCGCTCAAGGAACATGACCAGGACGCTAGGCGGAGCGCGCTCCCGGGAAAAAGGGGCCACCGTCCCGCATCTCCGGGACACGCGTCAGGCACGGCCGATCGGCTCGCCCTCGACGGCGACGTCGGCGGGCCGCATGCTCCGTCTCGCCTGTACGGCCTCCGCGACGTCCCCGCCGCGGCCCGGCTCCGGTGTTCGCCCGGCATCCGGCGAGCCACCGTGCTGGGATGAGAGCGAGCCGCACTCTCATGCGATTCTTCCGTTCTGTCACAATTGTCCCGTCGAACGCACAGGGACTGCCAGCAGCCTCCCTCTCCCCCGGAGGCACCCGTGGCCGTCCTTGCCGTGAAGAACCGGATCATCGACCTCGCATGGCTCTGGCGGGGCCTGATCTGCGCATTCCTGCTGTTCGCCGGACTGGCCGGCCACGAGTACGGGACGGAGAAGCGGGCGTCGCTCGAGCAGCTCTACGCCGACACCCGATCCGGCCGGGCAGATGTCGTCGAATACCGCTTCGATCGGAACGGCGAGGACTACCACCTCACGGTGCGCTGGTCCACCGGACCGTTCTCCTGGTACGAGCACTCCGAGAGCGGCAACGTCGACGGCGTCTCCCCGGAACTCGCGGAAGCGTTCCCGGAGGAATACGCAGGGCCGCAGGGCCACACCTTCCCGGAGGAATACGCAGGGCCGCAGGGCCACACCTTCCCGGAGGACTTCGCCGCCGCCAACAGCGCCGGACACGTCCGCGTCGAACCCTACGAGCGCCGCCGGCCGGACGACACCTTCTGGGCGGTCGACCTCCCCGGCTGGTGGTCCGTCCCCGCCGCCGTCATCGCCATCGCCCTGTCCATCCTCATGCTCCGCACCCGCGACCACCGCTACGCCAACCGCTGGGCCTGGTTCTGGATGTTCCTGTCCACGCCCCTCGGCATGATCGGCTACCTCCTCCTGGAGCGCCGCCCCTTCCCGCCCGTACGCGCCCCTCGAACGGTCGAACCCATAGGCGGCTTCACCGGCTTCGTCTTCGGCACCATGCTCTTCCCCCTCCTTTTCGGAAGTCTCGCCGTCGCCGTCGGCTACCTGTTCACCTGAACAGGGCGCTCAGGAGACGGTCGTCGTCCGCGGCCTGTGGTGGTCCCGCACGATCCCGCGCCGAGCCGTCACCCATGTGGAACCGGACGGGCCCTTCGCCCCCACGATCGAGTGGGTTTCCGGCCGCAGTGAGAAGCACTCCGCCCTTCTCGTCTCCTTCGCGGACTCCTCCAGCCCCTTGACCTCCGTCGGGAAACGCAACCGCGCCTGCACGCTGGAGCTGGCCCGGCACCTGGGCGTCCGCCCCTCCCGACGCCGTCGGCTCGGCATCGCACTCGCACGCGCGGAACGAGGCCCACGCCGGCGGCGCACGACCTGAACCGATCATGTCTCGGGCCGTTGCCGACGTCATCGACACCGTCAAGACGCAGGTTGATGCGCCTGCGGAACCTCGGGTCGGTGCTTGCCCGGCAACAGGACGAGTTCGCCGTTAACCGGTCTTACGCCGCTTCAGGGTCACGGTCACCGCACCGATGGCGAGGACGGTCAACGTCGCGCCGGCCGCGAGCCACCACCAGCCCGGTGACTGCGCAGGCGTGGGCCCGATCGTGACAGAAGTGGCGTCCGCCGGGGGCAGGGGCGCTGCGTCGGGCAACGGACGGACTCCCGCGCACAGACCGGTGGCACCGCGGACGGAATTCACTCGGTACCGGGTGCGGACGCGGAAGTCGTAACCGCAGCTGCTCTCGTTGCGGCTCGCCTTCAGCTCGAGCGCGGACCCTTACCCGAGGTTGCCTTTTTCGGTCGACTCGACCGCGAGCCGGATTCCCGTGTCCGTGACCTCCGTGACGGTGCCGATGACGATGAGATCAGCCCGTTCGTCCTGGCCATTGGGGGCACAGGAGCAGGCCCAGGCGGGCGCTGCGGGCGAGACCAGCAGAACCAGGCTGAAACCGAGGACGGTCAGGGTCAGCAGAATCGTGCCACGCGTTTTCATACCGTTAAGACGCGTCTGAGGGATCCCGGCGTTGCTCCCATCGATCCTGGGCGGAAAGGCGCCTGGGACCGGATCGGTCACAGCCGTGCCAACCAGTCGGCGATCGTGGCGAAGTCGGTGCGCGTGAGGCCACGGCGGGGGTCAACGCGGTGGAGGAGCGCCTGTCCGTGATGGTGTGCGGACACCCAGGCGCGATCCGCGTCGGCGATCTCGTCGTCGACCCAGACGAACGAGCGTCCGGCCGCCCAACCGACCAGGCCGCGGGTCTTCCAGTGCAGCGGCCCCTCGTCCTCCGAGTCCGGCCAGTCCGCCACCGGCAACTCGGGCAGACCGAGCAACGGACTGATCACCTCGTTCGCCTCGGCCATCCAGGTCGTCGCCCACACGAGATCGCACGGCAGCGCCGACAACCGCGTTCCATGCCGGGGGTCGATCCTGGCCAGCAGCGGGTTCGCCCCCGCCGGCAGCGGTCGCGGTGCCGTTCGGGCATCCGGGTGCTCCCTGAGGTCCGGTTCGGGCGCCCCGAACGGGATGAGGGGGCCGTCGACGTCGAGGAACAGCAATGGACGGTCCGGGGAGTCCAGCACCACCGCAGGATAGCGGGACCGTTCGCGGAGAACCTCGTCTCGATTGCCATCGGGGCGGGTGAAGATCCGCTCCCCGCTTCGAGAGGAAAGCCCGGGTAGTCGTTTCGGGGGCGGAGCGTCAGGGGTGCTGGTCGTCGGCGAAGACGGGCAGGACCGCCCATACTCTCCGGCCCGTCTCCGCGGGTTCGCAGCCCCATTTCAGGGACAGCGTTTCGACCATCCACAGTCCGCGGCCGCTGACGGCCTCGATGTCGGCGGTCCGGGCCGCCGGTTCCTGCTCGGCGCCCATGTCGGTGACGGCGACGGTCACCTCGTCCGGGGCGAACCGCGTCTCCACCGTGAACCATCCGCCGGGTCTTCCGCTGTCGCTGTGCAGGACGGCGTTGGCCGCCAGCTCGCTGGCCACGAGTTCCGCCAGGCGCATCGCCTCGTGCCCGCCCGCGGTGAGCCGGACGAACCGTCGGACCTCCGCCAGCTGGTCCAGTGTGCCCTCGAAGCGGCGCTGGGGCATTCTTCTTCTCCGTTCGGTCATTGCCGGTCAGGCCCAGTGGTTTCTTTCCCGGCTCGACCGGCTGTTCCGCACGGGCCGGGTAAGGGATTCCGCGAACGGGTCCCGGAGTCGACAGGAGTGCGTGCTTCGCGTACCAATAGACGAATTCAAGAGGTGTGAGAGAAAAGTCCGTACATGCTCGTCGTTGGCCGTGGTCGGCACGCGGAAACTCCTCAGAATTTATGCCGGTTTCCACGCGTTTCTCTAATATTGAGCACTCCGATGAGCAAGGCGATGATGAAAATCACGACCCATAGAACAATGGTGAGTATCGCCACGCCGCTTTACCTCTCTGTGTAGGTTGCCAGGGTTGTTCGAAAGCCGAGATTTCCAGTGCCAGGCGTGATTGTCACGAGTTGCGCGAGGGCTGGGAAACCCGCGGAAACCTGGAGGTGGCTTCATGTACATGCGAGAGAACCCGGACCCGAAGGATTCGCTCGGCACGCTCATCGCTTTCATGCTGCGGTTCTACCGAGTCCGCGCCGGGGAGACCGGCGAACAGGTCGGGCGGATCATCGGCGTCGGCAAGGCGCAGGTTTCCAAGCTCGAACACGCTCGGCAGCCGATCGGCAGCGTGCAGGCGGCGACCCTGGACCGGCACTGGAAAACCGGCGGATTGCTCGCTTACCTGGTGCATTTCTCACGAATCTTGCAGAACCCAGCATGGCTGGACCAGCACTTCCAACACGAGGCGCAGGCGCTGGTGATCCGGTACTTCAACCCGCTGGTGATTCCCGGCCTGCTGCAGACCGAGCAGTACGCCCGCGCCCTTCTGGTGGCCGGTCGCGTCCCGAACGTAGATCATGCGCTTAAACGGCGCATGGCCCGAAAAGAGATAATGAAACGCTCGGATCCTCCTATGGTTCGAGCCATCATTGACGAGAGCGTCCTACTGCGCCCGGTGTTGCCGCAGGGCACACGCCTGGAACAGCTCCGATATCTCTCCGAGCTCTCCGAACAACGAAACGTCAGCATCCGGGTGATACCCGTCGGCGAACCTCTCCACCCGGGGGTGGACGGCCCTATCAAGCTGGTCACGCTGCCGACCGGCGAAGTGGGCTTCACAGAGGTATCCGGCTGGGGCATCGTTATCACGGACCCAGACAGAGTGCGGGATCTCGCCGCACGATATGAGATGGTTTCAGATCACGCGCTCTCAGTAGGGGCGACTCGACAGCTTCTGGCGAACATGATCAGAGAGACGGAGAGCGATGATCGACTGGCGTAAGTCGTCTTACAGCAACACGACCGGAGAATGCGTCGAAGTGGGCGAACTCGGCTCAGGGCTGGTCGCTCTTCGCGACTCCAAGAACCCCGGTGCCGGACACCGGGAGGTGGCGCGAGTCGCGTTCGCCGCTCTCGTCGCGGGGATCAAGAACGCCTGACAGCCATCGGACCCCGGTTCGGGGAGCACGAGAAAGCGGTTGCGGTCGCCGTCCTCTCGTGGGCAGGGTGCTGTGGTGATCGGCTCAGAGATCGAGCTCCCCGTCGCGGACGGGGTCCTGTCGGGCGTTGACTTCGGCGGTCGCGGCGTGGGAGTGCTGCTCGTCCACGGCAGCGGACACAACGCCGCGGCCTGGGCGGACGTGGCGTCCCGTCTGGCGGGCGAATGCCATCCGGTCGCCCTCGACCTGCGTGGCCATGGGCGGACCCGGCTCGTCTCCACCGGCCCGGAGCAGTACTGGCGGGACATCGGAAGCGCCGCCACGGCGCTTTCCTGGGACCGTCCCGTGCTGGTGGGTCATTCCACCGGCGGGTACGCGGTGACGGCGGCGACCGCGAGCGGACTGGTGGAGCCAGCCGCTCTCTGCGTCGTGGACGGCCTGGTGCTCGATGACCGGGACACCTCACTCGCCGAGCACGCCGCCGTGCGGACCGCTGAGGCGGCGGACCGCCTGCGGGCCATGTTCCGCTACGGCTGGGAAGCCGACGACGAACAGATGCGCGCCTACGTCGAGCAGTGCGTCCGGGAGGCCGGCGGGGACCGGCTCAACGCCGGAGCACGGCCCGGCCTCGTCGAGGAGGTCACGCGGCGCTCCTTCCTCCGCCGAGGCCACCGGTGGGTGAGGCGGCCGACCGTCGAAGAGATCATGACCGTCAGTGCTGTGGAGCCCGGCGCCGCGGTCTTCCCGAGCATCGACGTGTACGACCGCATCACCTGTCCGATGACGATCGTGCTGGCCGACGACGGCTTCTACGCCTCGCGCCGCGACGAGGCGCGTGCCGTGGCCGACGCCGCCCCCGGCCGCCGGCTGGTCGATATCGGCTCGAACCACAACGTCCCCATGACCCGGCCCGCCGACCTCGCCGCGATCATTCTCGGCCTGGTGCGAGACCGGGCCGGGACGTCGAACCGGGAACGCTGATCGATCCCGTCCCCTTCAAGGAGTTGCAGTGCGGCATTCCGAAGACCCGGCCATCAGAGAGATCCCCGTGGCGGACGGGGAGGCCGGCCCCTACGGCATCGTGACCGGCCCCGACGACGCCCTGTGGCTGACCTTCGTGCACAGCGGTCGCATCGCGCGCCTCACCCTCGGCGGCGAACTCGAGGAACATCCCCTGGACTCGCCCACCTGTCGTCCTACGGTCATCACCGTCGGACCCGACGGGGCGCTGTGGTTCGCCCGGTCCCAGGACCACCGGATCGGCCGCATCACCGTCGACGGTGAAGCGGAGTCCTTTCGCGTGCCGACGCCCGGCAGCGGGCCCTTCGGCATCACCGCGGGCCCGGACGACGCGATGTGGTTCACGCAGATGAACACCGACCGGATCGGCCGCGTCACCGGCGATGGAGAGGTCACCGAGTTCGCCCTCCCCGTCGAGGGCGCCTTCCCCTCGGCGATCACCGCAGGCCCCGACGGAGCGCTGTGGTTCACCCTCAACCGGGCGAACGCGATCGGCCGCATCACCACCGGCGGCGACGTCGTCCTGCACCCGCTGCCCACCCCGGACGCCGCACCCGTGGGCATCACCAGTGACGGCGCCGCCCTGTGGTTCGTCGAGATCGCGGCAGGACAGATCGGCAGGATCTCGACGGACGGCCGGATCGAGGAGTTCCCGCTCCCCGACCGCACGGCCAGACCCCACGCCATCGTCGCGGCCTCCGCCGGAGACTGCTGGTTCACTGAATGGGGGGCCGGCCGCATCGGTCACATCACCGTGAGTGGCGAGATCACCGAGTACGACCTGCCGTCACCGTCATCCGAACCGCACGGCATCGCCCTGGGTCCCGACGGCGCTCTCTGGGCGGCCCTCGAAACGGGAGGGGTCGCGCGGGTGGCACCGTAGCCCGGGGTACGGACGACCGTTGCATCGACGCCCGGCGCGAGCCCGTCTCCGAGCGGCCGGGCCCTCGACGTGGCCCGGCCGCTGCCCCGCCTGACGTGATCCCCTGCCGGTCCCCGCCCGCGCTACCCACCTTTTTGTGGGTACTTGGCAGCGGGCCGCGGAACGGCGAACCTTGTCGTGGGCGGAGGGAGGATCCGCCCGGCGCGGACGGGACGGAGGGAAATCGCGTCAGGAGGCCGACTCGGCCTCGGCGAGCCTCTCCAGGCGGCGGTGACCCCAGTCGGAGACCGGAGCCAGTGCTTCGGAGAGTTCGCGGCCGAACTCCGTCAGGGAGTACTCGGTCTTCAGGGGGCGGACGTCGTGCGCCTCGCGGTGCACCAGGCCGTCCGACTCCATCTCGCGGAGCGCCTGGGTCAGGACCTTCTCGGTGAGGCCCGGCAGCCGCCGACGCAGTTCACCGGGGCGCCGGGGGCCGGACTCCAGCAGCCAGAGCAGGGTCGTCTTCCACTTGCCGTCGATCACGGCGACCGCGGCGGTCACCCCGCAGACGTTCAGGTCCCGGGCGCGGCTACGCGTCATCTTCACCCCGTTCATCGCCGATCGTCATCGTCATCGAGGGAGTTCTCCATGTCCACATACTCCGACCAGTCTGCCGTCACCGTGCTCGGTCTGGGACCCATGGGCCGGGCCCTGGCCGGTGCGTTCCTGGACGCCGGGCTGCGGACCACGGTCTGGAACCGGACCCCCGGCCGCGACCGGGAACTGGTCGAGCGCGGGGCCGTCGGCGCGCGTTCGGCCAAGGAGGCGGTCTCCGCGAGCGGCCTGGTCGTGGTCTGCGTGGTGGACTACGACGCGGTGGACTCCGTCCTGCGGCGCGACGCCGTCGCCGACGCGCTGAAGGGGCGCACGGTCGTGAACCTCACCGCCGACACTCCGGCGCGGGCCCGCGACCTGGCCGGCTGGGCGGCCGAGCACGGCGTCCGCTATCTCGACGGCGCGATCATGACACCGACCACGACCATCGGGACACCCCACGCGGTGTTCATCCACAGCGGCCCGGAGGAGCTCTACCAGGAGCACCGGCCGGCCCTGGACGCGCTGGGCGGTACCCACACCCACCTCGGCGAGGAGATCGGCCGGGCCGCGGCCCACGACATCGCGCTCCTCGACATCTTCTGGACCGCGATGGCGGGCTACGCGCACGCCCTCGCCGTGGCGCAGGCGGAGGGCGTCACCCCGCGGGAGCTGGCCCCGTTCGCCAAGGGCATCGCCGAGATCCTCCCGCCGCTCTTCGAGGAGGGCGCGGAAGAGGTGGAGAACGGCGCCTTCCCCGGAGACGGCAATCCGATCACCTCGGCGGCCTCCTCCATGGCCCACATCGTCCACGCCTCGGAGGCCCACGGCATCGACGCGGGCGTGATGCGCGCCGCCGAAGGCCTGGCCCGCCGCGCCATCGGCCTGGGCCACGGCGCGGACGGCTTCAGCCGCGTCACCGAGATCCTGAGCCGCCGCTG
>NZ_BAAATZ010000012.1:500868-576880 GCF_039533685.1 Actinocorallia aurantiaca
CCCGGCGAAGGCGCCGCCGACGAACGCTCCGGTCGACGGAAGCGGAGACCTTCGAGGACCGCGAGGGCGCGTACCGGCTCCCTGGCCGCCTCTCGTCGGGCCGGCCCTCTGCCGTCCCCGACCAGGGTCGGACTTCGGCCACGCACGAAGAGTTGAAGATGCCCGCCTTCGGATTCGAAGGCGACCGCGCTCCATGCCGGTTTCACGGACGATGGCCTGCTCAGATCCCGGCAGGAGGTCGCCTGTGAGCGGAAGGACATGCTGATGTTCTCCAGGATCATGCCGGGCGGCCGGGGAGAATGACCGGGCGGCGGAGCAATCCCGTGTGGAAATATCAGCCGATATGGCGGTCACCATGCGGAAGTACGAAGGCGTGCGCGATCTGAGGGCGATGCAGGAACTGACACAGCGGGTCTGGTCCCTCGCCGACCCTCACCACGTCGGAGACCTCGCCTGGGGGCGGTTCATGTTCCCCGCCGAGCAGGCCGACTGGCCGATCGCACTGTGGGAGGACGACGGCCGGGTCGTCGCCTGGGCATGGGCGCAGCTCCCCGACGACCTGCGGTTGCAGATCGATCCGGCGTATCCCGGGTTGCCGGCGGAGGTCCTGGACTGGTTCGACGAACTGGCCGGCGACGGAACCCGTGAGATCAACCCGCTGGACGCGCAGAACGACGTACGAGAGGCGCTGCTGAAGCGCGGATACGAGCCGGTGGACGACGACGCGCCCTTCTTCGCCCATCACGTCCGGGAGCTCGACGACCTGCCGGATCCGGTGCTGCCGGAGGGCTTCACGGCACGGGCCGTCCGGGGCGTGGAAGACCTGGACAGGCGGGTGGCCGTGCACCAGGCCGCCTGGAACTCCACCAAAGTGACCCGGGAGTCCTACGGCACGCTCATGACGGTCTGGCCCTATCGGACCGGCCTGGACTGGGTGGTCGAAGCCCCGAACGGACACTTCGCCAGCAACTGCCTGATCTGGTACGACGACGTCCACCGCGTCGGCCTCATCGAACCGGTCGGCACCGACCCGGAGTTCCGCCGCCTCGGCCTCGCCCGCGCCGTCTGCCTCGCCGCCCTGCACGCCCTGGCCGAGGCGGGCGGAGAACGCGCGATCGTCTGCCCGCGAGGCGACGCCGCCTACCCCGTGCCCCAGGAGCTGTACCGGGGAATGGGTTTCCGCCCGTACGGGAGGACACGCACCTACCGCAGGTGACACTCACCCGACGCCTCGGAACCGGGGCGTCATGCGAACGTGCAGTTCGAACAAGGTTCTGGCCGAACTACACCGCTGTCTCCACCGCGCCGGCCGCCACGTCCTACAGAACCACCAGGTCAGTGTGTGATGAAGGGATTCATTCCGCGTCCTCGTGCCGGTCGTCGTATTCGTTCGGTGGGTTCTGGGCCAAGAGCCCGGTCAGGTGGGCGGCGAGGGCGTCGACGGTGGGATGGTCCCAGGGGAGGGCCGGGTCGACCAGCAGGCCCGTGGTCTCCTCGATGTCCACGCACAGGATCAGCGCGTGCACCGATTCCAGGCCGTAGCCGCGGAGCTTGGCCGCCGGGTCGATCTCGGCGGGTGAAAGGCCGAGGTATTCGGCCACCTTCTCGGTGAGCCACCGGCGCAGGTCGGGGTCGGACATGGGCTTCTCCAGGATCGGACACCACTCACGAACCGGCGTGCAGCAGGCCTTTCAGCGGGGGTTCCAGTTCGGCGTGCACGAAGGGGAGTTCTCCCCGGAGGAAGAGGTCCCGCATGTGCCGTCGGCGGAGTTTGCCGCTGGTGGTCTGGCGCACCTCGCCGTGGCCCACCAGGACCAGGCTCACCGGGACGCCGAACCGTTCGGCCAGCCGGTCCAGGATCCGGTCGGCCACCTCGCCGGCGTGCTCCTGCCGGCCCCGGCGCATCTCCTGGACCAGGACGACGTGTTCTCCGGCATCCGGGTTCACGACGCCGAACGCGGCGCCGCGTCCGGACGCGGGATGGGCCTCGCGGGCCGCCTCCTCCAGATCCTGCGGGTAGAGGTTGCGGCCCCGGACGATGATGACGTCCTTGAGCCGTCCGGTGACGTAGAGCTGTCCTTCCAAGAGGAAGCCCAGATCGCCGGTGCGCAACCAGCGGCCGTCGCCGGTGGTGCGGAAGGTCTCGCGGGTGGCGTCCAGGTGGCCTCGGTAACCGGCGGCCACGCTCGGACCGGCCACCCAGATCTCGCCGATCCGGCCGTCGGGCAGCGGGGCGAGGCCGTCCGGGTCGACGATCCGCAGGTCCAGGCCGTTGGGCGAGCCGCACGCCACCAGGGGGACACCATCGTCGGCGGGGACGGCCCGGCGGCGTTCGAGTGCGGCGGGGGCGAAGCCGCGGATGGTCGGGCCCAGGCCCCGTGGTGTGCAGGTGACCATCAGGGTGCACTCCGCCAGGCCATATCCGGGGTTCCAGGTGGTCGGGCGGAAACCGGCGGGGGCGAACTTCCGCTCGAAACCGGCGAGCGTGCCGGGGTTGATCGGCTCGGCTCCGCTGAGCGCCATGGCCAAGGAGGACAGGTCCAGGCCGGCGCGTTCCCCGTCGGTGATCCTGCGGGTGCACCAGGAGTATCCGAAATCCGGAGACACCGTCCAATCGGCCCGGTACCTGCTGATCATCTCCAGCCAGCGCACCGGGCGTGCGACGAAGGCGTTCGGCGACATGAACACCAGATCGGCGCCCGTGTGCAGTGCCTGCAACTGCAGGCCGACCAGCCCCATGTCGTGGTAGTGCGGCAGCCATCCGGCGAGCCGCCGGGGCGGGACGTCGCCGGACAGCCTCCGGAACAGCCCGAGGTTGTGCAGGAGTCCGCGGTGCGAGACCTCGACTCCGCGCGGCTCGCTCGTCGAGCCGGAGGTGTACTGCAGGTAGGCGATGGTGTCGCCGGTCATCGCGGGCGGGATCCAGGCGTCCGGGTCGGCGGTCTCTTCGAGGACCATGGCCGGAAGGCCGTCGAACGCCGACTCGTGCGTCGCGTCGGTGAGGACCAGGCGGGCGCCGGAGTCCTCGGCGAGGGCGCGTACGCGGGCCGCATGCTGCGCCCCCGCCTGCGGGAGGGGGGCCGGGACGGCGAGCGCGCGGGCGTACAGGCAGCCGAGGAACGCGACGGTGAAGTCGAGACCGGCCGGGTAGAGCAGCAGCACGGGCTGATCGGTCATGCCGAGTTCGGTGAGCCGCACCGCCGCGGCCCGCGCCCGCCGGTCCAGTTCGGTGAAGGTGAGGCGCACCGTCCGCAGGTCGTCCTGGACGAAGACGAACGCGCGGTCGTCGCGGAGCCGTCCGCGCAGGTGGGAGACGAAGTCGCTCATTCCGGCAGTCCTTCCTTGACGTACCAGGAGACCAGGCGGTCCACGGTCTCGGCGGTGACCGCGGGCGGAGCCGCGGCCTGGTGCCACGCGAAGTCGTAGTGGTGGCGGAAGTACGTCGCGGTGTACTTGGCGCGCATGTTGACCACCGCCTCGAACCGGTCGAACGGCTCGGCCTCGATCTCCTCGGGGGCGGCCGGCACCAGCTCGATCGGCAGCCGGGCGCTGATCGCGGCGAAAAGGTCGCGAACTCGCACACCCGTCCCGTTCACCACATGGCAGACGGGACGGTCGAAGTCCCCGTCGGCGAGGGCGAGCAGCCGGGCGACCGTGGTGTCGACGGGCGTCAGGTGCACGTTGGCGTCCGGGTGGCAGGGCAGCCGGACCCGTCCGCCGGGGCTGCGGCGGGCGAAGAAGGCCATCACCCGGAGGAAGTCGTACAGCCCGTAGTCGGTCAGGGCCCTGCCCGTCCGGGAGTGGCCCGCCATCACGCCGAGTCTGGCCACCAGCGCGTCGCCCGCGGCGGCCGTCCGCGAGCGGGCCAGCGCGATCTCCGCCTCGCGTTTGGAGTACTCGTAGAAGTTGCGGAACCTCTCCGGCGGGGCGTGGACGGGCCAGCTCTCGGGGACGTCCCGGGTGTCGAGCCCGCACTGGTAGGCCGTGCCGAGGGAGATGTAGCGCGATCCGGGCCGCGCGTGCCGTTCGTAGGCCGCCAGGGTGTTCGCCGAACCCGTCACGTTGACGGCGAGGAGCTCCTCCTCGCGGCGTGGGAAGAAGGTGATGAGTGCGGCGTTGTGCCAGTAGACGCAGGGCTCGGCGAAGACCTCCGCGAGGTCTTCCGAGGCCAGGCCGAGGTCCGGCCGGTCCAGCGCGAGCCCCCGCACCCGGAGCCGGCCGGTGAGCGCTTCGTCGAGGCCGAGGCAGAACAGGGCGTCCGAGACTCTGCGACGCACCACCTCTGGGGATGCCCGGGCCAGGCCGACCACCTCGTCCCCGCGCGCCAGCAGGGCCCCGATCAAGTGGGAGCCCACGAAACCGTTCGCCCCATCAATCACATGTATGGCCACCGGGCCAGGTTCCCACGAGTGCTAACGGATAGTAAATTCTCGAACGGTTAGAGTAATCAGTCTTCCGAGGGGAGTTCACTTCATGCCCAACGACGTGCTGCGGCGCAAGATGGCCCACCTGTTCGCCCTCCTGGACGTCGACGACGACGGGACCGTCGACAAGATGGACTACACCGCCTCGGCCGACCGCCTCGTCACCGCGTTCGGGTTCGCGCCCGGCTCGGCCGAGTCTCGGCGGGTCCGGGAGCGGTACGCCAAACTGTGGGACGAGGTGACGCTCCCCATGGACGCCGACGGCGACGAAAGGGTGGACGTCGCGGAGTTCGCGGCCGGATTCGACACGTTCGTCACCGCACGCGGCGAGGGGTACCGCGAGCACATCGCGCCGGTCGCCGACGCCTTCTACGACCTGATGGACACCGACGGCGACGGCCGCATCACCCGCACCGAGTACCTCCGCATGGCGGGAAGCGCCTTCCGGATGACCGAGACGGACGGGCAGGCCGCGTTCGACCACCTCGACCTGGACTCCAACGGCTGGCTCAGCCGCGAGGAACTCCACCTCGCCAACGAGCAGTACTTCCGCAGCCCCGACGAGCACTCCCCCGGCAACTGGCTCTTCGGCCCCCTGCCCGCCTCTCTCTGACCGCCTTTCCGGCGGTGGCCGGGCGGGCCGCGTGCGGAGAGACGCTCCTCGACCCGGGCGCGGCTTCCTGAAAGCGGCCGCCGGACGCCCTGGCGCCCCACTCGGTCGAACAGGCCACGAAAGCCGCAGGACGTGCGGGGCAGCTCAGGCCGGTGGAAGGACAAGAGGAGGCAGCCCCCGCGCCGGGGCTACCTCCTCAAGATGGGTGGGGTCAGAGGCGTTCGAGGATGGTGACGTTGGCCTGGCCGCCGCCTTCGCACATGGTCTGGAGGCCGTAGCGGCCGCCGGTGCGCTCGAGTTCGTGCAGGAGGGTGGTCATGAGGCGGGCGCCGGTGGCGCCGAGGGGGTGGCCGAGGGCGATGGCGCCGCCGTTGGGGTTGGTCTTGGCGGGGTCGTAGCCGGTGTCCTTCAGCCAGGCCAGGACGACGGGGGCGAACGCCTCGTTGATCTCGACCGAGTCGATCTGGTCCATGGTCATGCCGGTCTTCTTCATCGCGTACGCGGTGGCCGGGATGGGGGCGCTCAGCATGCGGATGGGGTCCTCGCCGCGGGCGCTGATGTGGTGGATGCGGGCGCGGGGGGTGAGGCCGTGGGTGCGGACGGCCTCCTCGGAGGCGATCAGCAGGGCGGCGGAGCCGTCGGAGATCTGGGAGGAGAGCGCGGCGGTGAGGCGGCCGCCCTCGACCAGGGTCTTCAGGCCGCGCATCTTCTCGATGGTGGTGTCGCGGCGCGGGCACTCGTCCTGGGTGAGGCCCTCGACCTCGATGGTCTCGCGGGAGAAGTAGCCGTTGTCGATGGCGTTGATGGCGCGCTGGTGGGAGTTGTAGGAGAACTCCTCCATCGCCTCGCGGGAGATGTCCCACTGCGCGGCGATCATCTCGGCGCCGTTGAACTGGGAGACCTCGCCGTCGCCGTAGCGGGCGACCCAGCCCTTGGAGCCGACGAACGGGCCCTGGGTGAAGCCGAGGGGCTCGCCCGCGAGCATCGCGTAGGAGATCGGGATCTGCGACATGTTCTGCACGCCGCCCGCCACGACGAGGTCGGACGTGCCGGAGAGCACGGCCTGGGCGGCGAAGTGCACGGCCTGCTGGGAGGAGCCGCACTGGCGGTCGACGGTCACGCCGGGGACCTCCTCGGGGAGGCCGGCGGCCAGCCATGCGGTGCGGGCGATGTCGCCGGCCTGCGGGCCGACGTTGTCGACGCAGCCGAACACGACGTCCTCGACGGCGGCCGGGTCGATGCCCGTCCGCTCCATCAGGGCCTTGAGCGCGTACGCGCCCAGGTCGGCCGGGTGCACTCCGGACAGCGAGCCGCCGCGGCGGCCCACGGGGGTGCGGACGGCGTCGACGATGTATGCCTCGGCCATGGGGGTTCTCCTTACGTCGCGGGGTGCTGGTTCGCCTGGATCCCCTCGAGGACCATGGCGAGGTACTGCTGGGCGATCTCCTCGGCGTCGAGCCGCCCGCCTGGCTGGTACCAGGAGGCCGCGACCCAGACGGTGTCGCGGATGAACCGGTAGATCAACCCTGTGTTGAGGTCGGAGCGCAGAGCGCCCTCCTCGACGCCCTGCGCCAGGAGGCCCTTCCAGGTGCTCTCGAACCTGCGCTGGGACTCCGTCAGGTATCCGAAGCGCTCGTTCTGCGCCAGGTGCTTGGACTCGTTCTGGTAGATGACGACGGCCGCGCGGTGCCGTTCGATGCTCTTGAACGACGACGCGACCAGCGCCCGGAGCGTCGCGGTCGCGTCCATGCCCGAGGCGAGGACCTTGTCGTAGTCGCCCCACATCTCGTTCAGGAACGTCGAGAGGACCTCGTCGACCATCGACTCCTTGGAGTCGAAGTGGTAGTAGAGGCTGCCTCCGAGGATCCCGGCGGCCTCCGCGGCCTCCCTGACGGTCGTCGCGGCGTATCCGCGGTCGGCGAAGACCTCGGCGATCGCGGAGAGCAGTTCGGCCCTCCGCGTCGCCCGCGTGGCGGCGGTGCCTTCGGCATCACGCCGGCGCGCGCACATGGCACTCCTGCGGGTGCGAGGCGGCGCGGAGGGCCCGCACGGCTGCGCGGGCTCTCACGGACGCGCCTCGCGGGGAAGGCCGAGCACCCGCTCGGAGATGATGTTGCGCTGGATCTCGTTCGACCCCGCGTAGATGGTGTCGGAGCGGGAGAACAGGAACAGCCGCTGCCAGTCGTCGAGGTCGTAGGGCTCGCCCTGGGCGAGGGTGCCCGCGGCGCCGAGGACCTCCATGGCGATCTCGCCGAGGTCGCGGTGCCAGGTGCCCCAGACCAGCTTGGAGATCGACGACTCGGGGCCCGGCGCGCCCGCCGCGACGCCCTCCATGATCCGGACGGCGTTGAGGCGCATCGCCTCGAGCTCGATGTAGGAGCGGGTGAGCCGGTCGCGCAGCAGCGGGTCGTCGATCGCGCCGGTCTTGCGCGCCAGTTCGGCGACGCCCTCGAACTCGCGGCGGAAGCCGACCTGCTGGCCGAGGGTGGCGACGCCGCGCTCGAAGCCGAGGGTGGCCATCGCGATCTTCCAGCCCTCGCCGGGCGCGCCGATGATGTGGGACGCGTCGGTGACGGCGTCGTCGAAGAAGACCTCGTTGAACTCGCTGGTGCCGGTGATCTGGATGATCGGGCGGATCTCCACCCCGGGCTGGTCCATCGGGACCAGCAGGTAGGACAGCCCGTGGTGGCGGGACGAGCCGGGTTCGGTGCGGCAGACGACGAAGCACCACTGGGACTCCAGCGCCAGCGACGTCCAGACCTTCTGCCCGGTGACCTTCCAGACGTCGCCGTCGAGGACGGCCTTGGTCTGCACGTTGGCCAGGTCGGAGCCGGCGTTGGGCTCGGAGTAGCCCTGGCACCACAGTTCGGTGGCGGCGACGATCGGCGGGAGGAAGCGCTTCTTCTGCTCCTCGGTGCCGTAGGCGATGATCGTCGGCCCGATGAGGTTCTCGCCGATGTGGTTGACCCGGGCGGGGCCGTCGGCCAGCGCGTACTCTTCGTGGAAGATGACCTGCTGCTCGACCGAGGCGCCCCGGCCTCCGTACTCCACCGGCCAGCCCACGCAGGTCCAGCCGTGGGCGGCCATGTGGCGCTCCCACTCGGACCGGATCTCGAAGGCCTCGTGCTCGCGTCCGGGGCCGCCCAGCCCGCGGGCGTGGGCGAAGTCGCCGTTCAGGTGCTCGGCGAGCCAGGCGCGCACCTCTTCGCGGAAGGCCTTGTCCTCGGGCGTCTCGTTCATGCCCGCGACTCTACCAAACGGTTGTTAGAAAGAATCGGGTCCCGGTCCCACTCCGTGGGAGCCCTTCCCGGAACCGGACGGCCGGGGCCCGGCGGAGGCCGCGAACCGGCCTCGGGCCCCCTCCGTCCCGCTGCACGGGACGGGCCATTGACCTCCGGGCTCCCCCTGCCCCTAGGGTGAGGCCGCAGTTCGTCCGCTGTTCCACTCGGAAGAGCAGCGTGGCCTGAGATCCGGGGCACGTCGGATGTGAGGAGAGAAGGCCGGATGGTTCCGAACACGGTCCCGGCGCTCGTCGAGTACGCCGCCACCACCCACGGCGATCGCGAGGCCCTCGTCGACGGCGAGGTCCGCTGGACGTTCGCCGAGCTCGCCGCCGAAGTCCGGCGCGCCGCCCACGCCGCCGTCTCGCGCGGCATCGGAGCCGGCGACAGGGTCGGCCTCTGGGCACCCAACAGCAGGCACTGGATCGTGCAGGCCCTCGGCCTCTCCCTCGCGGGCGCCACCCTCATCCCGCTCAACACCCGCTACAAGGGCCCTGAGGCCGCCGACATCCTGCGCCGCAGCAAGGCCGTCGCGCTGTACACCGTCACCGGCTTCCTCGGCGTGGACTACCCCGACCTGCTCAAGGGCGAGGAACTGCCCGACCTGAAGCAGACCGTGATGGTCGACGACTACAGCATGTCCTGCTCGGCGGGGGCCGGGCCGCTGCCCGAAGTCGCCCCCGCCGACATCTGCGACATCATCTTCACCTCCGGCACGACGGGCCGTCCCAAGGGCGTGCTCAGCTCCCACGAGCAGAACATGCGGACCTTCCAGGTGTGGGCCGAGGTCGTGGGGCTCCAGCCCGGAGACCGCTACCTGCTGGTCAACCCGTTCTTCCACACCTTCGGCTACAAGGCCGGGATCTTCGTCTGCATGCTGAGCGGCACGACGATGGTGCCCGAACCCGTCTTCGACCTCGACGTGGTGTTCGACCGGCTCGCGAACGAGGACATCACCGTCCTGGCCGGGGCGCCGACCGTCTTCTTCTCCCTGCTGGAGAAGGCCGACGAGCTCCGGCACTCCCTGCGCATCGCCGTCACCGGCGCCGCGAACGTCCCCGAGGACCTCGTCCGCCGGATGCGCGAGGACCTGCGCATTCCCTCCATCGTCACCGCCTACGGGCTGACGGAGTGCGGCGTCGTCTCCATGTGCCCGCCGGACTCCGACGCCCGGACCGTCGCCACCACCACCGGCCCGGCGATCCCCGGCACCGAGATCCGCATCTCCGAGCTCGGTGAGATCTGCGTCCGCGGCTACAACGTGATGCGGGGCTACCTGGACGACCCCGAGGCGACCGCCGAGGCGATCGACCCCGACGGCTGGCTGCACACCGGCGACATCGGCGTCCTGGACGGGCGCGGCTACCTGACGATCACCGACCGGCTCAAGGACATGTTCGTGGTCGGTGGCTTCAACGCCTACCCCGCCGAGATCGAGAACGTGCTCGTCACCCACCCGGCCGTCGTCGACGCCGCGGTGATCGGCGTGCCCGACGAGCGGATGGGCGAGGTCGGCGCCGCCTTCCTCGTCACCCGCGCCCCCGTCGAGCCGGCCGAGCTGACCTCCTGGCTGCGCGAGCGGCTGGCCAACTTCAAGGTGCCCCGGCACTTCCACGTCGTGGACGCCCTGCCCCGCAACCCCGGCGGCAAGGTCGTCAAGCCCGAACTGCGCGCCCGGGTCCTGTGACGGCCCGAAGACCCATCGAAAGACCACTGGAGGACCTCCCATGACCCCCGACGAGCGGGACGAGCTCCGCGCCACGGTGCGCTCGGCCCTGCAGCGCGACGACGCCGCCGCCGTCCTGGCCGAACAGCTCGGCGCCTTCGGCCTGGCCATCCCCGAGGAGCACGGCGGCATCGGCTGCACCCTCGCCGAGACCCACATCGTCTGCGAGGAGATCGGCCGCGCCGTCTCACCCGTGCCCTACCTGAACTCGGCCGTCCTGGTGCCGCAGGCGCTGCTGGCCGCCGGCGCGCACGACCGGCTGCCCGACCTCGCCGAGGGCTCCGTCACCGGCGCGCTCGCCTGGGCCGAGAGCAACACCTGGGACCCGGCCGCGATCCGCGCCGAGGTCCGCGACGGCAGGCTGTACGGCGTGAAGGAGCACGTGCTGGACGGTGCCGAGGCCGACTTCTTCCTCGTCCCGGCCCTGCTCGACGGCTCCCTCGCGCTCTTCGAGGTGGACGCCTCCGCCGCGTCCGTCGAGTCCCTCGTCCCGATGGACCAGACCCGCCCCCAGGCCCGCGTGACCTTCGACGGCTCCCCCGCCGTCCTGCTCGGCACCGACGGCGAGGCCGTCCTGGAGCGCCTCCTCGCCGTGGCCGCGGTCGCCCTGAGCGCCGAGCAGCTCGGCGGCGCCGAACGCTGCCTGGAGCTGACCCTCGAGTACGTCAAGACCCGCGAGCAGTTCGGCCGCGTCATCGGCTCCTTCCAGGCGATCAAGCACCGCCTGGCCGACATGTACGTCCTGGTGGAGTCCGCCCGCTCCCTCAGCCGCGACGCCGCCCGCGCCCTGGCCGAGGACGCCCCCGACCACGCCGAGCGCGCCGCCATGGCCCAGTCCTACTGCGCCGAGGCCTTCCAGACGTGCGCGGCCGAGGCCATCCAGCTCCACGGCGGCATCGGCTTCACCTGGGAGCACCAGGCCCACCTGTACTTCAAGCGCGCCCACAGCGCCGCCCAGCTGTTCGGCACCCCCGCCTGGCACCGCGCCCGCCTCGCCCGCACGGTCCTGGCGGCCTGAGACCGCCCCGCCCGCCCCTGCCGGGGACCCGTGCTCCGGCGGGGGTGAGCAGGCGGGATAGACTCAGGGAACGTGACTGTCAAGCCTCGTATCCCCAATGTCCTCGCCGGTCGGTACGCCTCGCCGGAGCTCGCCTCGCTCTGGTCGCCGGAGCAGAAGGTGGTGCTGGAGCGGCGGCTGTGGCTGGCCGTGCTGCGCGCCCAGGCCGCGCTCGGGATCGAGGTGCCCGAGCAGGCCCTCGCCGACTACGAGCGGGTGCTGGAGGACGTCGACCTCTACTCGATCGCCGAGCGGGAGAAGGTCACCCGCCACGACGTGAAGGCGCGGATCGAGGAGTTCAACGCGCTGGCCGGGCACGAGCACGTGCACAAGGGCATGACCTCGCGCGACCTCACCGAGAACGTCGAGCAGCTGCAGATCCGCCTCAGCCTGGAGCACGTGCGCGACCGGCTCGTGGCGGTGCTGGCGCGGCTGGCGTCGCTGGCGTCGCAGTACTCCGAGCTGGTGATCGCGGGGCGCTCGCACAACGTCGCGGCGCAGGCCACCACGCTGGGCAAGCGGTTCGCGGGCGCGGCCGACGAGATCGGCGTGGCGTTCGCGCGGCTGGAGGAGCTCATCGCGCGGTACCCGCTGCGCGGCATCAAGGGCCCGGTCGGCACCGCGCAGGACATGCTGGACCTCCTCGGCGGGGACTCCGCCAAGCTCGCGGAGCTGGAGAAGCGGGTCAGCGAGCACCTGGGCTTCGGCACCGCCTTCACCAGCGTCGGCCAGGTCTACCCGCGCTCGCTGGACTACGACGTGCTCTCGGCGCTCGTGCAGGTCGCGGCCGGGCCGTCGTCGCTGGCCAAGACGATCCGGCTGATGGCCGGGCACGAGCTGGTCACCGAGGGCTTCAAGGAGGGGCAGGTCGGCTCCTCGGCCATGCCCCACAAGATGAACACCCGCTCCTGCGAGCGCGTCAACGGCTTCATGGTGATCCTGCGCGGCTACGCGTCGATGACGGCGGAGCTCGCGGGCGACCAGTGGAACGAGGGCGACGTCTCCTGCTCGGTGGTGCGCCGGGTCGCGCTGCCCGACGCGTTCTTCGCCGCCGACGGCCTGATCGAGACGTTCCTGACCGTCCTGGAGGAGTTCGGGGCCTTCCCCGCCGTCGTCTCCCGCGAGCTCGACCGCTACCTGCCGTTCCTGGCCACCACCAAGGTGCTGATGGCTGCGGTCAAGGCCGGGGTGGGCCGCGAGGAGGCGCACGAGGTCATCAAGGAGCACGCCGTGGCCTCGGCGCTGGCGATGCGCGAGCAGGGCGCCGCCGAGAACCAGCTGCTGGCCAGGCTCGCCGCCGACGAGCGGCTGCCGCTGGACCGCGCCGCGCTCGACGAGCTGATGGCCGACCGGCTGTCCTTCACCGGCGCCGCGGCGGCCCAGGTGAGCGCGGTCGTCTCCCGGGTCGACGAACTGGTCAAGCGGTATCCGGAGGCCGCCGCCTACGCTCCCGGCGCGATCCTGTAGGCGCCGGTTCCGGTTCGCGGGTCTCCCCGCCGTCCGCGGCTCACTTTGGATAAAGGTTTCTGTCAGGATACGGGGATGGATTCCGGACCAAGGCGACGACGTTCCTACGGCGGCGCGAGCGCGGAGGCCCGGGTGGCCGAGCGCCGCGCCCGCCTCATGGAGGCCGGTCTCGAACTGCTGGGGACCGTGGGGCTGCACGGCACCACGGTCCGCGGGGTGATCGAGCAGGCGAAGCTCACCCCGCGGTACTTCTACGAGAGCTTCACCGACCTCGACGCCCTCATCGTCGAGGTCTACGACGCGGTCGTCGCCGAGCTGCGGGACGCCTCGGTCACCGCGCTGCTGGACGCGCCCAAGGACACCCGGGTCCGCGTGCACGCGGTGATCGCCACCATCGTGCACCACTTCGGCGACGACCCGCGCAAGGGAAGGCTCGTGCTGGCCGAGGCGATGGCCAGCACCGCCCTGATGCGGCGCAGGCTCGACACCTCGCACATGTTCACCGACCTGATGTCGGGCCGCGCCGTCGGCCACGAGGCCTCGCCCGAGCTGGTGCTGGCCGCCCGCTTCATCGTCGGGGGCTTCGCCGAGGCCCTCACCGCCTGGCTCCAGGGCGATCTGGAGACCACCCGCGAGGAGCTCGTCGACGGCTGCACCACGCTCTTCATGGCGAACCTGGCCACGGTCCGGACGACCCACCCCTGACCGTCCGGACCGCGGCGGGCCCGCCGGGCGCGTAGCGCCGGGATCAGGAGGGGTTATCGACGCGTGAAGTGGATCCTGCTGTTCATCCGATTCTCACCCCCTCCGCCATCCGCACCACCTGGGCGCGATCGACGCCCAGAGCCTCTACCGCCACCACCAGGCCCGGTCCGAGCTCCAGCAGCACGGTGCGCCTGACCGGCTCCCCCCCGTGCTCCCCGACCAGCGCGTCGCCCTTCGAGACCTGCGCCCGGCTCAGGTCCGCCCCCCTGGGAATGATCTGGTAGTCCACCAGGACGTCATGGACGGCGACCTCGCCGCTGAACACCCAGATCCACGCGAGCCGCGTCCCCGGTCCCGGCAGCCGGTAGGCGCCCATCCACACCGAATTGTTCTCGTGGGCCGGCAGATGGCTCATGCGCTTCCGGGTCTCGCCCTTCAGGTACCTCGCCCCCGGAGGGAGGTACGTGACGCTCACCCTGCCTTCCAGCTCGCTGGGCTTCGGCGTCACCAGCACGGTCGCCGGAAGCGGGTCAGCAGGTGCGAACCGGGACGAGACCGGCCCGACCAGCGCGGCGGTCACCGCGACCGCCGCCACCAGCCCGAGGGGGGTCCGCCACCGCCTCGGCCGCCGGGGCCCCGTGATGCGCTCGGCGAACCCCGCCGGCAGCAGCACCTCGCGGACCTCGTGGTCCACACACGACCTGATCATGGACTCGAGACGCTGGTCATCGCTCACGGCTTCCTCCCGGCCGGTTTGGCGACGGACTCCTCACGCAGTTCCAGCGAGGTCCGCAGCGCTTTCACGGCACGGTGGGTCTGACTCTTGACCGTGCCCACGGAAACACCCATGAGCTCGGCCGCCTCGGCTTCGCTCAGTCCTTCCCAGTACCGCAGGACGAGCACGGTGCGCTGCCCCGCGGACAGGCCGTGCAGCGCCCGGCGCACCGCGTCGCGCGTCACGTAGTCGTCGAACGGCGCGTAGGCGTACTCCTCCTCGGCTCCCAGCCTCTCGAGCACGGCGCTCCTGCGGTGGTCGCCGCGCCAGCCGTCCTTGGCCGCGTTGACGATCGACCTGCGCACGTACCATTCGGGGTCGCCGCGCCTGGCGATCCTCGTCCAGCGGGAGTACGCCCGCTCCAGGACCGCCTGCAGCAGGTCCTCCGCGTGGTGGCGGTCTCCGGTGAGCGCGGTGGCGAACCGAAGCAGCCCGCTTCCGCGTTCCCGCACGAACTTCGTGAAATCGGCCTCCGCCTCGTTCACGCGCCCTCCTCCCGCACACCGACATCCACTACACGCCCGCCGCGGCCGGAAGGTTGTCACGCAAATACCCCTGGAATCATCGATCCCAGGGGTATTCCTACTTTTGTGCTGGATTTCAGCAGAGAGTGGTGTAGGTGTAGCCGAAGTAACGGCCGTTGAACATGTAGCGGTTGTTGCTCGAGTTCCGGGTGAAGTAGAGGATCTGCGAATAACCCGCGTAGCGGACGCTCTCGGTCTCGAGCTGGGAGAGGTAGTTGTCCGCGCGGCCCCGGGTGGTCGCGCCCACGATCCCGTCCGCGCTCACGCCCATCCAGTTCTGCCAGTTCACGGTCGCCGAAGCGGTCTGCGAACCGAAGCTGCAGTCGACCGACCCCGCCGCGAGACGGTTGTCGGCCCACAGGACCTTCTGCCACATGAACGTGTAGTTGCTGGTGGAGTAGGAGCAGCCGTTGCAGAGCGTGCCCTCGTCCCCCCAGTCGTCCGTGGCGACTCCCGCGCCGTCCACGTAAAGGCTGCTCGCCGAACGCGACTCGACCCGCTTGCGGGCCGGAGGCGCCGACTCCACGGCGCGCCTGGCCTTCCGGGACGCCTTCGTGTCGTCGGCGGGCAGCGCCTTGACCACCTTGAGCAGGCCTGCCCGGTCGAGGCCGTCCCGGGAGATCACCTGGTAGTTCACCCCGGTCCGTTCGGTCCAGGCCGCGATGGTCAGCCCCGGCCCGTACTGGTCGGCCGTGCTGGAGATGAGAACGTCGCGGGCACCCGCCTTCGCCCGCTTGACCTTCTTCTTCTGCAGCACCCTGCCGACCGTCGTGTCACCGGTCACCTTCCGGACGGCGCCGACCGAGCGCAGCACGGAGACGACCTTTCCCGACCCCCGGAACGTCACATCATCGGTCTTGACCTTCTGGCTCGGATCCAGGGAGGAATCGCTCTCCAGCTCCGTGCTCTCGCTCAACCGGAGCGTCGGATCGACCTCGGACACCGCCTTCTCGGCATTGTCCTCGAAGGGCGGCGGTGCGGCCTGGGCCGGCGCGGCGAGCCCCAGAGCCAGCACGGAGGAAGTGGCCAGGGCGAGAAGCGCCTTGCGCACGGGAGACTCCTTCATACGATCTACGGAAACTTCCTAACAACGAAGATCCACGACCGGACAAGTCAAGATCAAGATACCGAGATGACCTGTGATGGCCAGGTGGTCATGGTTTATCCGGATAGCCTGGCCGACGTGATCAACCGCCGACCGAAGACGACCGCATGATCGTGGAATTCGACGGAGTCGTCCGGACCTACGGGGGAGCCCGCGCCATCGGGCCGGTGGACCTCGTCCTGGCCGCCGGCGAAGGCGTCGCGCTGACCGGTCCCAACGGCTCGGGAAAGTCGACCCTGCTGCGCGTCGCGTGCGGGATCGACCGACCCGACGAGGGCGCGGTACGGGTGCGGGGCGAGGAGCCGAGACCGCACGACCTGGAGTTCCGGCGGCGGGTCCTGGTCCTCGACGAGGTGAGCCACTTCCCCGACCTCACCGTGCGGGAGCACCTGATGCTGGTGGCCGTGGGGCACGGGCTGGGCCGTGCCGCGGACCGGCGGGTGGACGAGGTGCTGGAGGAGTGCCGCCTCGCCGGGCATCGCGACCTCAGCCCGTACAAGCTGAGCAGCGGGCTGCGGCAGCTGATGGCGATCGCCGCGCTGCTCCTCCCGCCGGAGCCCGAACTGTTCGTCCTGGACGAGCCCGAACGGCATCTGGACGGCTCGGCACGGATCTGGCTGGGCGAGGTCCTCACGGCACGGAAGCGTTCCGGGACGGCCGTCCTCTTCGCCTCGCACAGCGGCGAGCTCGTGCGGGCCGTGGCCGACCGGGTGGTGGAGGTCGGCGGCGAGGCGGGCGGGGCCGCGGATGGCTGAGGCCGTTCCGGACAGTACGCGGGAGGTCCTTCGCCTGGTCCGGAGCGGGCGTTCCACCGGAGGGCGCGGCGAACTGGCGTACCGGGTGTACTTCTTCCTGCTGACCGCCGCTCTGGCCGTCCCCATCGTGGCGTTCACGTTCCGGGACGCGCTCCGCGCCCCCGCTTCGCCGCCGGACCTTCCCGACCAGGTCCTCCGCGTCCTTCCCCTCGCCCTGACCGCGGCGGTGCTCGTCGGGTCGTGGACCGCGCTCCGGGACGCGGCTCTGCGCGGGCCGGTGCGGCTCTCCGTGCCGTTCATCGACTGGGTGCTCCCCCTGCCGCTGCCCAGGAACGCGTTCCTGCGGCCCGCCCTGCTGCGCGCGGCCCTGGCCTCGGCCGCGCTCTGGCTGACCGGAAGCTGCCTGCTCCTGCTGTTCCTGTGGCGGACCGCGCTGCCCATGCCCGACGACGCCGTCGCGGCGCTCGTCCGGGCGGCCTCGGCGGGGGCTCTGCTGGGAGTGCTCGGTTCGGGCGCCGGCGTCCTCGCCGCCCACGACGGCGGCGGACTCGTCGGCAGGCTCCGGCCCCTCTTCCACCTGCTGCTCTTCGCCCTGCTCATCCTGTCCGCGCTCGTCTGGACGGGACGGGTGCCGCCGGACGCCGTCGATCCCGTCCTCTGGTCGGGCCCCTGGGGATGGGCGAGCCTGCTGGTCCTGGGGTCCGGGCCGCTGTGGCCGCCCATGGCCGCGCTCGCGGCCCTCGCCCTGGCCGCGGCGGTCGCGGGGGTGAGGCTGCTGCCCTCGCTCGACCCTCGCCGGCTGCGCTCCGGCGCGCACCTCGCGTCGGGGATCCGCGCCGGGCTGTGGCTCACCGAGGCGAACTGGTTCCGCGCCACGCTCGGCGACTCCAGGTATGCCGACTTCTCCGCCCGCAGGGGGCTGCGTCCTCCGAAGGACGCCCGTCTGCTCGTCCCCTGGCGGGATCTGCAGGGCATCCTGCGCGACGGCTCCGCCCTGGTCCGCGCCCTCCTCCTCACCGGGCTGGGCCTCCTGTTCGCCCGGACGGACCTGGAACTGCCCGTCTCCCTGCGGACGGCGCTCACCGTCGCCGTCCCGCTCTGCGCGTACCTGGCGGTCGGCGGGCTCATGGGCGGGGCGCGGGCGTACACGTCCGATCCGGGACGCGCCCGCTACTTCCTCCTGCCTCCGGGGCGGCTGGCGCTCGCCCACGGAGTGAGCCCGCTGCTCGCCGTGCTCCTGGCGGGCCTGGCGTGGTGCGCCGTCCTCACGGTCCTCGGCGGGCCGTCGCCGGGAACGCTCTGGACGCTCGCCTGTCTTCCCGCAGCCGCCGCGGCGGCGCTGGCCGGGATCTACCGGGGCGTGCTGCCCGCCCATCTGATGCTCGGCTTCGACACCCCGTTCGGCAACAGCGCGCCCGTCCAGATGCTCGCCTGGCACGCCTCGGGATTCCTCGGGCTGCTCGCCGTGGCCTGGCCGGTGCTGTCCGCCCGTCCGGGACCGGGATGGGGCGGCGTCCCGTGGCTGCTCGCGGGCACCGCGGTGCTCGCGTGGTGGGCGCGGCACAGAGGCAGCAGGCTCATGGACGCGGGCGGTTCGTCAGGTACCTGAGGAAGAGCACGTCCTCGTCGGCGTAGACGGAATCCAGGGACAGCTCGCGGCGCTCCAGGTCGCAGACCATGCGGGTGTGGTGCCGCGAGCCGATGAGGGTCGGCGCGATGTTGACGCACAGCTCGTCGACGAGGTCCGCCTCCAGCAGGGACGTCGCCAGCGCCGGGCCTCCCTCGCACAAGAGGTGCCCCAGGCCGTGCTCGCCCTGGAGCCGGCGCAGCGCCAGCGGCAGGTCGATGTCGCCCTCCCCCGCCGAGACGACCCGGACGTGCGCCGGCGGCCTGGCGGAGTCGGACGTCACCAGGATCGGCTCGCTCTCGGTGAACAGCGGCGCCGAGAAGTCCAGGTCCAGGGAGCGGCTGACCACGATGAGCGGGGCGGGCGGGCGCCCCCTTCTGGCGGCCAGCTCCGCGGGCAGCCTCACCGGGCCGAGCCTGCCGGTCCGCACGGTCCCCGCACCGACCATGATCCCGTCGGCGAGGGCCCGCAGGGTGCGGAAGACCCGCTGGTCGGCCTTGCCGCCCAACCCGTCCGACCAGTGCTCCTCGTCGGTCACCGAACCGTCGAGGCTGGCGACCATGCCCACCCTCAGCCAGGGGCCGGCGACCCGGTACTCCTCGTACGGGTCGATCTCGGCCGCGGGCTCTGGCAGGAGGCGCCTCATTCCCCCAGGTTATCGCGAGGTCGCTCCCGGTTATCTTGGGCTCATGGACCTGCCGCTCAGCCCGCCCGTCGCGCCGATGCTCGCCAGGGCCGTGAAGGCCCTGCCGGAAGGCGACTTCTCCTATGAGCCCAAGTTCGACGGGTTCCGGTGCCTGGTCTTCCGGGACGGCGACGAGGTCGAGCTGTCCAGCCGCGCCGAGCGTCCGCTCACCCGGTACTTCCCCGAACTGGTGGAGGCCCTGCGCCGGGAGCTGCCCGAGCGGTGCGTGGTCGACGGCGAGGTGGTCGTCCGCAGGGGCGGCAGGCTGGACTTCGACGCGCTCTCCCAGCGCGTCCACCCCGCCGAGTCGCGGATCAGGCTGCTGTCGCGGGAGACCCCGGCCTCCTATGTGGCCTTCGACCTGCTGGCCCTGGACGGCGAGGCCCTCCTGGACGCCCCCTTCGCCGAACGGCGGGCCCGGCTCGTCCGGGCGCTGGAAGGGGCGCACGCCCCGGTGCACCTCACCTCGGCCACCACCTCCCGCGAGGAGGCCCTGCGGTGGTTCGAACGGTTCGAGGGGGCGGGCCTGGACGGGGTGATCGCCAAGCCGGTGGACGCCCCCTACACGCCCGACAGGCGGACGATGTTCAAGGTCAAGCACGAGCGGACCGCCGACTGCGTGGTGGCCGGGTACCGGTGGCACAAGAGCGGCCCCGTCGTCGGCTCGCTGCTGCTGGGCCTGTGGAACACCGACGGGCTGCAGTTCGCGGGGGCGGCGGCCTCGTTCACGATGGAGCGGCGCCGGGGCCTGGTGGAGCTGCTGGAGCCCTACCGGATGGACGGCTTCGCCGGCCACCCCTGGGCGTCCTGGGCCACCCAGCGGGAGGACGAGCGCATGCCGGGCGCGGTCTCCCGCTGGACCGGCAAGAAGGACCAGTCCTGGGTGCCGCTGCGCCCCGAACTGGTGTGCGAGGTCGCCTACGACCACATGGAGGGCCTGCGTTTCCGGCACAACGTGCAGTTCCGGCGCTGGCGGACCGACCGCACCCCCGAGTCCTGCGGATACGGGCAGCTGGAACACCCGGCGGGATACGACCTCGACCGGATCCTGATCTGACCTTACCGAGCGGCCCGTTCAGAAGGCCGCGGCCGGGACCGTCCTCCCGTACCTGGCGTAGGTGGTGCGGAAGATCATCATGGCCAGTTCGCTGACGATGGTCTGGAGGACCGACATCAGCACCTTGCTCAGCAGGGAGGACAGGAATTCGGGCACGGGAGGAGACCTTTCAGGATGTCCGTTTATCCTTTTTATACCTCTTTGTCTCCTCCGAGGACAGTCGGGAAGATGTCGCCCAGGTGAACCTTCCAGAACCTTTCGGTGACGGCGCCCGCCAGTGAAAGCCCCGCCGCGCTGCCCATGGCGATCAGCCAGCCGTGCGGACCGAGCGGACGGCAGCCGAACAGCCTGCTCAGGCCCGGCGTCTGCACCACCACCGCCAGCGCCGCCAGCGAGCCCAGGGACGCCGCCAGCACCAGCCGGCTGCGGCCGCCCGCGATCAGCGTCTGGATGAGCTGGGCCGCCACCAGCGCCACCAGGGCCGTGGTGTCGGTCTGCCCCCGGGTGCCCCAGAGCCGGGACAGGAACCAGGCCGTCTGGGCGCTCAGCGCCGTCGTGACGGCCCGGGCGGCGATGCTCCGGTTCAGCACCTCGCCCAAGGACGCCTCCGGCCCCTCCGCCAGCAGCGCCTCCTCCGCCGTCTCCCCCGGCTCGCGCACCGCCAGCGCCATGGCGGGCAGCAGGTCGGTGAAGAGGTTCACCAGGAGCAGCTGGCGCACGTTGAGCGGGCTTTCCCCCAGCAGGAGCCCGGATCCGGCGGTGAAGGCGATCTCGCCCAGGTTGCCGCCCAGCAGGACGGCCAGCGCGTCGCGGGTGGACTTCCACATCCCGCGGCACTGCGCGATGGCCGCCACGATCGTCTCGATCCGGTCGTCGGCGATCACGATGTCGGCGGTGTCGCGGGCCGCCGGGGTCGCCCGAGTGCCCAGCGCGATCCCCACGTCGGCCAGCCGGATGGCGGGGGCGTCGTTGGCGCCGTCCCCCGTCACCGCCACGACGTGCCCTGCCCGGTGCAGCGCCTCCACGATCCTGACCTTCTGCGCCGGGCTCATCCTGGCGTAGACGTGCACCTCCGCCAGCCGCCCCGCCAGCGTCTCGTCGTCGAGGGCCTCGAGTTCCAGGCCCGTCATCACATGGCCGTCCTGCCCGTCGGCACCGTCGAGCAGGTCGAGCTCGGCGGCGATCGCGGTGGCGGTGATCGGGTGGTCTCCGGTGATCATGCACACCCGGATCCCCGCCTCCATGAGCCGACCGACGGCCCGCGCCGCGGTGGGGCGCACCGGATCGGCCAGTCCCAGCAGGCCCAGGAAGCACAGGTCCCGCAGCGCGGGACCCCGGGGATCGAGCCCCTCGGCCACGGCCAGCACCCGGTGCCCGAGCCCCGCCAGCCGCTCCACCTCGCGGACCAGGGCCTTGCGCGCCAGGTCGTCGATCGGCTCCGGCACGCCCTCCGGGGCCCAGAACGCGCACGCCTCCAGCACCACCTCCGGCGAGCCCTTGACGCTGAGCCGAGCCCCGTCGTCCCCCTCTCCCAGCACGGCGTGGTAGCCGCGGGCCGGTTCGAAGGGCAGTTCCTCGGTGCGCCGCCAGCGTCCCAGGTCCAGATGCCGGTCGACGCTCAGCCGTCCGGCCGCGCCCGACACCGCGCGGTCCGTCGGGTGCGCCAGCCGCCTTCCCTCGGGCGTGGCCCGCAGCGCCGCCGACACGACCGAGCGCAGCCGCGGCGTCAGCTCGTCCACGGGGCTGCTCGTCCTGCCGTCGGAGACCATGCCGAGCCGCAGGCGCCCCTCGGTCAGGGTGCCGGTCTTGTCGAAGCACAGCACGTCGACCCGGCCGAGCGCCTCGATCGTGACGGGGCTGCGGACGAGCGCGCCCTGGCGGGACAGCCGCCGGGCGGTCGCCAGTTCGGCGACCGTCGCCACGAAGGGCAGCCCCTCGGGCACCGCCGCCACGGCCAGCCCGATCGCCGAGCTCAGCACCCCGCTCAGCCCCCGCCCGCGCAGCAGCCCCGAGCCCAGCAGCACCCCGCCCGCGCCCAGCGAGGTCGGCAGCGTCACCTTGGTGAGCTGCTCCAGCCGCGTCTCCACCCCGCTCGGCCGGGAGGCGCCGGTGACCAGGGTGAGGGTCCGGTCGGCCTCCGTGTCGGACCCGGTGGCCACCACCACTCCGACCGCCTCCCCGGCGGCGACGTTGGTGCCCCGGTAGAGCATGGAGGAGCGTTCGGCCACCATCCCGGCCATCGTCGGCTCGGCGGTCTTGCCGACCAGCTGCGACTCCCCGGTGAGGCTCGCCTCGTCGGCCTCCAGGCCCACAGCCCACACCACCCGGCAGTCGGCCGGCACCATGTCCCCGGCCGCCAGCATGATCACATCACCCGGGACGAGCTGCTCGGCGGTGGCCGCCAGCTCCCCGCCCGACCTGCGCAGCCGCACCGGGACCGTGACCTGCTCGACCAGCCTGCGCACGGCGCGGTCGGCGGCGACCCGCTGGAAGCCCGACATCACCGCGCTGAGCCCGAGCACCGCGCCGATCAGCCCGGCGTCCACCGCCGAGCCGATCACGGCCGAGACGCTCGCGCCGGTCGCCAGGGCGGGCGTGAGCGGGTTGTCGAGCTCCTGGATGGTGCGCCGCACGAGGCCGACCGCGGCGGGCCGCTCCTCCTCGCCGGTCGCGGCGCGCCTGTCCTGCGCCTCGCGCTCGGGCAGCCCCTCCCGGGACGAGCCCAGCCGCTCCAGGACTGCGGCGACCGGCCAGGCGTGCCAGGGGGTGCGGTCCAGGGGCCGGGGCGCGGGTTCCCGCGAGAGCTGGGTCGCGGTCCAGAGCCCGGTGCCCATCGCGACCAGCCTGGTGAAGTCCACGACCAGCCGGGACCGGGAGAAGGCGGCGCCCTGCCGGGCGGTCAGCGCCGCGGTCGCCGCGGTGGCCGCGCCGATCATCGCGATCCGCACGCCGCGCCGGCTGGCGGCGCGTGCCGCCAGGACCGCGTCGGTGATCAGGACCGCGCCGTCCAGCCGGCAGAAGAGGTGCGCGCCCCACGGCGGGAGGCCCGCCTGGTCCAGCAGGCCGACTCCGACGTCCGCGGCCGCCAGCGCCTCGCCGTGGTGCCGGGAGACCAGCAGCACCCCCCTGCCCTCGGCCTGGAGGGAGCGGACCGAGGCGGTCAGGTCGGAGCCGGGCAGCCTCCCGTTCGCCGGCACCCGCCGCTCCAGCCCCCGGGACCGCCCGGCCAGGTGGACCTCGCCGATCCTGCGGGCCGCCGCGACGAACACCTCGCTGAAGTGGTCGAGCTCCTCGGCCAGCGCCAGGACCGCGACCGGCTCGCCCTCCTTGAGCAGGGAGACCAGCACGCAGCCGCGTGCGGCGCACGCCCGCGCCCGGCCAGTGACCTCCCGCTCCACATCCGCGGCCCGCAGCGGGGCCACCGACCAGCCGTCACCGCTCCGCCTGGCCCGAGGGCGCCGCCAGTCGAGCAGCCCGCGGGCCCGCTCGTCCAGGGTCTCCAGGTCCTGGCCCTCCGCCAGGATCTCTCCCAAGGGGATGATCTCCTCCAGTGCGTACTCGCCGGTGCGCAGGGCCGCGCCGTCGACGACGACGGTGTCCACCCGGTCCAGCCTGCGCAGCACCGCGGGATCGGCGACCGGGATGTTCCGGTAGGCGGCGACACGGGCGAGGTGCACGGCGAACGCGTCACGGCAGGCGAACGCGGGCTTGGGCAGCAGCGAGTGCAGCACCCCCTCCGCCCGGAACGGGCTGCGGGTCGCGGCCCACGTCCCGCCCGCCAGGAGCAGCCCGTAGGGGATGCGGCCGGCGAGCCTCTCGATGGGCCCCGGCGGCAGCGGCACCGGACGCGGGGCCCGCGCGTGGGCCTCGACCCGGTGGGCGCCCGGCAGCGCGTCGAGCTCCCCGAACTCCCTGGTCCACGTCCTCCACTGGGTGTAGGCCCCGCCGAGCCGGACCAGCCGCTGCACTCCCTCCACGGCGAGCCCGAGGGGCTGCTGGGCCAGGGACTGGGCGAGCAGGCCGCCCGCGGTGGTCACCGCGTCGACGGAGGTCTCCCCGACCACGCGGTTCAGCAGTGAACGGGCCTGGGGCATCGTGTCGGCCAGTGCCAGGACGGTGGGCAGGAGCGGAGACAACCGCGGCAACCCGGTGAACCCGGCCACCAGCGCCAGCCCGGATCCCGCGAAGGCGGTCCCGGCGAGCAGGGCCTCGACCGCCATCGCCCGTTCGTCACCCGGCCGCGGCATCTCGGCGAAGTCGTCGTTCTCCCGGCCGTAGCGGGACTCGGCCTCCTCCACCGCCTCGAGCACATCGTCGTCCAGCGACTCCTCGTCGTCGTCGAGGAAGAGCATCACCGTTCCCAGTACGGCGTTGACCTCGGCCCGGTGGACCCCCTTGATCCGGTTCAGCCTGGCTTCGAGGTGGGCGACCATGTCCTGGGCCTCGGGCAGGTGCGCGCCGCGGATCGCGATCTCGGCCCGGCCCGGTACGCGGTGGATCCTCCTTCCCAGGCGTGCGCCGGTGACCGCCGGCAGCATTCGGGAGGCGGTGTCGAGGATGCGGCGGAACACCATGTCGGCTGCTCTCAGCCCTTCGATTCGGCGGCGCGCGGGCGGGTGGCCACGGAACGGGTCACGGGGCGGTGCCGGGCACGGTCTTCGGAGGCGGTGCGGCGGGCGACGGCCATGCCGACGCCGATCACGGCGGCGACCGGCCACTCGATCACGCCGACCGCGGCCAGCGCGCCCAGCCCCGCGTAGTAGCCGAGCCGTTCCCTGGACGGCATGTGCCCGGCCACCGACCGGCTCGCCGCGGCGACCAGGCCGCCGCCCAGTTCGGCGACCCCGAACGTGGGGATCTGCACCCGGTGGACCGAGAGCCGGGGCGTCAGCACCGGCACGCTGATCCCGGAGTTCCGCTGACCGGAACCCCTGCGGGCGGGCTTCTTCCCCGTGGCGGCCCTGCGGGCGGCGGCCACCGTCTCACCGGCGGCCCGGCGAGCGGTACCGACCGTCTCGCCTGCGGCCCGGGTAGCGGTATCGGCCGTCTCAGCAGCGGCCTGACGGGCGGTGCCCGCCGTCCTGGCGGTGGCCCGACGAGCGGTACTCGCCGTCTCACCGGCGGCCCGGGTGGCGGTACCGGCCGTCCGCGCGGTGGCCCGGCGGGCGGTGCCGGCCGTCTCAGCAGCGGCCCGGCGAGCGGTGCCCGCCGTCCTGGCGGTGGCCCGACGAGCGGTACTCGCCGTCTCACCGGCGGCCCGGGTGGCGGTTCCCGCCGTCCGCGTGCCGGCCCGGCGGGCGGTGCCGGCCGTCTTGGCGGTGGTCCGGCGGGCGGTGCCGGCGGTCTCTTCGGCTCCCTGGGCCGCGCGCCTGCGCACCGTGGCGGTGGCGGTGCCCGAGACCGAGGCGGCCCGGGCCCTGGTGCCCGGCTTGGCAGCCGTCCTCCCCCCGGCCTTGCCCGTCGTGCGCCCGGTCGTCCGGGTGCCCGCGCGGCCCGTGCCGGTGCTCCTGGTCGTGCTCTTGCCCTTGGTCGTGCTGCTGGTCGTCTTGGCCATCCGACTCGCCCCCAGAGGTTTCCTGATTCGCCCCTTACCCAGCGTGAGGACAGGACAATCAGTGGGTTACGGATGTCCGAAAATGCCACCCGACCTCTGTCGCGGGGTCGCCGCGACCGCTACGAGCCGCCCTCGGGGCGAAGTACCGTGAAGGCATGGAGAAGATCCGGAAGACCGAGGACGAGTGGCGGGCCATCCTCAAGCCCGAGGAGTTCCAGGTGCTGCGGCAGGCCGGCACGGAGCGTCCCTTCACCGGCGAGTACACCGACACCAAGACCGAAGGCGTCTACCACTGCCGGGCGTGCGGCGCCGAGCTGTTCCGCTCGCAGGCCAAGTTCGAATCGCACTGCGGCTGGCCGTCCTTCTACGAGCCCGGCGAGTCCGACGCGGTGATCCTGCGGGAGGACGTCTCGCTGGGCATGCGGCGGGTGGAGGTGCTCTGCGCGCGCTGCGAGTCGCACCTGGGGCACGTCTTCCACGGTGAGGGATACGCCACACCCACGGACGACAGATACTGCATCAACAGCGTCTCCCTCCGTCTCGAGGAGACCTGACAAACCCCTCAACATCCCTCAACTGTTGCTGTTTCGCTTATATGGCGAAGACCCCGGGCATAGGCGCTCGGGAGGCAGCGTGACTACGAAAGCAGAAGAGACCAGCCCGGTCTCGGGCGGACCGGGCTGGGGACGACGACTGGTCAGGGTGGCGGCGATCCTCGTCGCGCTGGCGGCACTGGCCGTCTTCGCGTACTGGGCCTACGTCTTCACCCTCACACCGGTCCCCGACCCCCGTGGCTGGGCCGTCGGGAACACCGAACCGGGCAAGACCCTGAGGTTCTACCTCGACCGGCCCAACGTCAAGGAGGCCGCCATCGCCATCGGCGGCAACCTCCTGCTCCTGGCCCCGATGGGAGTGCTGCTGCCGATGGCCTCGCGGCGGATGCGCGGGGCGCTGCGGCTGACGATCCTGGCGGCGCTGGTCTCGCTGGCCATCGAGGCGGTCCAGGGCACGACCGTCAGCGGACGCACCTTCGACGTCGACGACATCATCCTGAACACGGCGGGCGTGCTGCTGGCCTACCTGTTCGTGGGGCGCCGCGTCGCCCGCGTCGTCCACGGACCCAAACGCACCTGGCTGCACCGCACCTTCGGCCGCGCCTGACGCCCTATCTCGTCTCGACCGGGCGGCAGGGGCCGGTGACGCTGTTCACCAGCACCACATGGCCGTTGCCGCTGCGCTCGGCGTGGACGAAGACCACCGGATCGTCGTCCTTGTAGGTGTCGGTATAGGTGTCCTTCAGATATCTCACCGCGATCTCGCACAGTTCACGCGCGGCGGGATGTTCGATGTCGCCTTCATCCAGGTCGGTATAGACCCGCAGGAAGTCCCCGCTCCAGCGGACCGACTCCAGGTGCTCCGGCGCCTTCTCGCGCAGCCGGGCCTCGGCGTGCGGATCGGCCTCGGGGTCGCCCTCCTCCGACAGGAGGTCGGAGACCGCCAGCGTGGGGACGGCCGAGCCGCGCGCGGAGGGCTTGCGCTCGCCGGTGCTCTCGGCGGAGCCGTCCCCCGCCCACCGGTAGGCGGCGAAGACCGCGACGGCCAGCACCACCGCCGCCAGCACGAGCGCGGGAAGCGTCCTGCGGCGGGCGTCGACCAACCGGTCGAGCAAGCGTTTCGCGGCGGAACGCGGCTTTCCATGGCGAGAGGGGGCGCGGGTCACGGCCCGGAACTCTACCCTTCCGAAACGACCCGCGCCGACGCTGTTCGCCTGGAAAAGCCCTAAGGAAGCGCTTCGACCAGTTCCGTGACGGACCTGCGACGACCCGTGTAGAAGGGGATCTCCTCACGGACGTGCCGACGCGTCTCGGAGCCGCGCAGGTGGCGCATCAGGTCGACGATGCGGTGCAGCTCGTTCGCCTCGAACGCCAGCAGCCACTCGTAGTCGCCCAGCGCGAAGCTGGGGACGGTGTTGGCCCGCACGTCCGGGTAGCCGCGCGCCATCTGGCCGTGCTCGGCGAGCAGCCTGCGGCGCTCGGAGTCCTCCAGCAGGTACCACTCGTAGGAGCGGACGAACGGGTACACGCAGACGTAGTCGCGCACTTCCTCGTCGGCCAGGAAGGCCGGGATGTGGCTCTTGTTGAACTCCGCCGGGCGGTGCAGCGCCATGTTCGACCACACCGGGGTGGACAGGCGGCCGAGCTCGGTGCGGCGGAACCGGCTGTAGACCTCCTGGAGGTCGTCGCTGTCCTCGGCGTGCCACCAGAACATGTAGTCGGCGTCGGCCCGCAGCCCCGCCACGTCGTACAGACCCCGCGTGGTGACGTCCTTGGCGGCGTAGCCGTCGATCAGCTCCTGGACCTCGGCGGCGACGGCCGTGCGGTCCTCGGGGAGCCGGTCGGCCTTGAACACCGACCACATCGTGTACCTGATCACCTGGTTGAGGTCTCGGGCCTTCGGCTTGTCACTCACGGTTCTTCTTCTCTCAGCTGATCGATGATGCGAGCGGCCGCCGCCCGCGCCGTGGAGATGCAGGCGGGGATGCCGACCCCATCGTAGGCCGCCCCGCAGACGGCCAGCCCCCGGTGCCCCGCCACGGCCGCGCGGACGCGCGCGACCCTGTCCAGGTGCCCGACGTCGTACTGCGGGAGCGCCCCGCCCCAGCGGGTGATCCGGGCGTCCACCGGCAGTTCGCTCACCGCGCAGGTGGTGGCCAGCTCGGCCATCACCGCCGCCTTGAGCTCGGCGTCGGAGCGCTGCAGCGCGTGCTCCTCGCCGAACCGGCCGATGGAGGCGCGGACCAGCACCGTCCCCGGGTCGTGGCCGCGGCGGCCGGGCCACTTGACCGAGCTGAACGTGACGGCCTTGACGTCCCTGCCCTCCACGTAGGGGACGAGGTATCCGGTGCCCTTGGGGAACGAGGGGAACGCGGTCGAGTGGTACGCCAGGGAGATGATCGCCATGCTGGCGTACTCGATGCCGGCCAGCTCGGAGGCGGCGGCCGGGACGGTGCCGGACAGCAGCCTGCCGGCCGGGCTCGCGGGCACCGCGAGCACCACCGCGTCGGCTTCCAGCACCTCGGGGGCCTGGGCGGAGCCCATCACCACCCGCCAGCCCTCCGGCGTGCGCCCCAGCTCCCGGACCATCGCCTCGGTGCGCAGGTTCACGCCCTCCTTGGCCAGGATCCCGGCCATCAGGACGGGCAGCGCCCCCATGCCGTCGCGCAGGGTGGCGAACACCGGCCCGCTCTGCGCCGAGGAGGCCTCCTTGAGCTCGCGGGCCCTCATGATCAGCGAGCGCTGGGTGTGGGCGGCCTGCGCGAACTGCGGCAGCGTCGCCTCGAAGGACAACCGCTCGACCCGGCCGGCGTAGACGCCGCCCAGCAGCGGTTCCACCAGCCGGTCGAGGACCTCGCGGCCCAGCCTGTCGGCGACGTAGTCGGCGACCGAGACGTCGGAACCGCGCGGGGTGGGCCGCTTGGCCAGGTCGAGGGCGGCGCGGGCGACTCCCGCCTGGGAGACCACCCCGGACTGGGCGAGCGCCACCAGGTCCGAGGGGACGCCCATGATCTGCCCCGCGGGCAGCGGCCGCAGCCCGCCGTGGCTGTAGACCGAGGAGCCCGCGGCCCCCGGATGGATCAGCTCGTCCGACAGGCCCAAGTCCTCGATCAGGTCCAGGCCCTCGGGCCGCCGGGTGACCACCGACTCCGCGCCCTCGTCCAGGTGCTGTCCGGCGATCTCGCTGGTCCGCAGCTTCCCGCCGACCGACGGGGAGCCCTCCAGCACCGTCACCCGCATTCCCTCGCGGTGCAGGTACCACGCCGCGGCGAGCCCGGAGATCCCGCCGCCCACGACCACCACATGCTTGGCATTCACCTCTCCACCTTGGCAGAGCCCCGCGGCCATCGGCGCCATCTCGCAGTGTGAGATGGGCGTCACCACGATCGTGACCTTTTCGTCGCCGTCTTCGGGGCCTCGGGCTGCAACGCGGAGACATTCCGGACCCGTCCTAAGGTCATGCGAAAAGCCCTCTGCGCCGTAGCCGCGCTCCTCCTCCTGACCGGCTGCTCCGGTTCCTCGGACTCCGGATCCGTGTACAGCACCTCCGCCCAGGAACGCCCCGCCGTCAACCTGGACTCCGAGGCGGCCCCCCAAGCCTCCAGAGCGGGTGGCCCGGAGAACAGCAAGTCGGCGACCGCCGCCCAGAAGCCCGGTGAGCCCGGCGAGGGGCGGGCCATCGCCTACACGGCGAACCTGAAGGTCCGGGTGGAGAAGGTGGAGTCGGCCACCGCCAAGGCCAAGGAGCTCATCCAGGCCGCGGGCGGCTACGTGGCCAAGGAGCAGACCTACGGCGCTCCCCCGTCGGCGCGGCTGAACTTCCAGGTCCCCGCGGACGGGTACTCCGGACTGCTCGACGCCCTGACGAAGCAGCTCGGGAAGAAGGTCTCCCTGGAGCAGTCCGCCGAGGACGTCACCGAGCAGATCGCCGACGTCGACAGCCGGGTCGAGTCCGCGGAGGCCGCGCTGAAGCGGCTGCGAGCCCTGCTCTCCCGCGCGAACACGGTCGGCGAGGTGCTGCAGGTCTCCGAGGAGCTCGACCAGCGCCAGGCCGACCTCGACGCCCTGAAGGCCCGCCAGAAGAGCCTCTCCCAGCGGGTCAAGGAGGCCTCGATCACCCTGGTCGTCGTCTCGGAGCGGGACGACGAGCCCGCCGAGGACGACGACTCCGGCTTCCTCGGCGGGCTCAAGGCGGGCTGGGACGACCTCACCGACTTCGTCTCCGGCCTGCTGACCGGTTTCGGGTGGCTGCTGCCCTTCTCCCCCCTGCTGATCGCCTTCTTCTTCCTGGGACGCTTCCTGGTCCGCAGGCGCCGCGCCCGCCGTCAGGCGGCGTAGGGGCGCCTGTCCCTGGCCTCCCGCAGCGACCGGGCCCACCAGTCGAGCTGGTCGAGCATGGTCTTGGCCGCGGCGTCCGCCGCCTCGCCCGGCTGCCCGTCCTCGGAGAAGACCTCCCAGTAGTTCGCGAAGCTCACCTGGTCGCGGACGGTGACCGAGTGCATCTCCGCGAAGACCCCGCGGAGGTGCTCCACCGCCCGCAGGCCGCCGGAGACCCCGCCGTAGGAGACGAAGCCGACGGGCTTGGCCTGCCACTGGGTGAAGTGCCAGTCGATCAGGTTCTTGACCGAGGCCGGGTAGCTGTGGTTGTACTCCGGCGTGATCACCACGAAGGCGTCGGCCCGCTCCAGCCGGGGGGTGAGCCCGGCCAGGACGGCGGCCGTCGCGGGGGCCGGCTCGCCCCCCTTGGCGGGCAGGGCGAGCGGGAGGTCGATCTCGGCGAGGTCGACGACGTCGGGGTCGAAGACCGAACCGGCCCGAGAGGTGAACCAGTCCGCGACGACCGGGGCGAACCGGCCCTCCCGGACGCTGCTGACGATGATGGCGAGACGCATGGGATCCGTTGTCATGGCTCCAGGCTGCCCCGGCCGCCCGGTCCCAGGGAGACCGCGCCGAGACTGGCCCCGCCAGGGCCACGATCGGGCCGGGGCCGGCGGGTAGATTCACCCCCATGCCCGACATCGAGTTCAGCGCCTTCCTGCGCGCCCGCCGGGAGTCGCTCACCCCCGAGCAGGCGGGGCTGCCTTCGGGGCCCCGCCGCCGCACGCCGGGACTGCGCCGCAGCGAGCTGGCCACCCTCGCCGGGGTCAGCGTGGAGTACCTGACCCGGCTGGAGCAGGGCCGGGACCGCAACCCCTCCGCGCAGGTGCTGAACGCGCTGGCCGACGCCCTGCTGCTGAACGACGACGAGCGGTTCTACCTGAAGGTCTCGGCCAAGAGCGCCGCGGGTGACTCCTTCATGTCCTGCCCGAACGCCGAACCGCCGACCGCGGAGGCGCGCACGGGCCTGCGTGCCGTCCTGGAGACCCTGGAGCCCGCGCCGGCCCTGCTGTGCAACCGGATCGGCGACGTCCTGGCCCACACCCCGGCGTTCGGGCGGCTGGCCGGGCCGCTCGGGCTGCTGGACGGACCCCGCCCCAACCTGCTGCGCTTCACCTTCACCGATCCCCGGGCCCGGGAGGCCTACCCCGAGTGGGAGTCCGTGGCCGACGCGCGCCTGCTCACCGTCCGGCATGAGAGCCCGCCGCACGACCACCACCTGCGAGAGCTGGTCGACGAGATCGCCGCCGTCCGGGGCGCGGAGTTCACCGAGAAGTTCCGGACGGCGCCGCCCACGTCTCTGGAGCCCTTCGGCTCCGAACTGCTCAGGCACCCGGAGGCGGGGCTGCTCCGCCTCCGCTACGAGTCCCTGTCCAGCGGCGACCAGCGGCTCCTGGTCTACCGGGGCGCGGACGCCGAGACCGCCCGCGCCCTGGGCCGCCTGGCCGGGCTCGGCACGCTGCGCGCCGTGGAGCGCGAGGCGGTCTAGCCCTCGGCGAGGCGGGCGGACTCGGTGTGGACGAAGTCGGCCAGGCGGGCGAGCTGGTCGGGGTCCGTGGACGGGAGCACGCCGTGGCCCAGGTTGAAGATGTGGCTCTCGGCGGCGCGGCCGCGCTCCAGGACGTCGCGGGCGCGCTCCCGGGTGACCTCCCAGGGGGCCATCAGCAGCGACGGGTCGAGGTTGCCCTGCAGCGCCCTGCCGACCGGGACCCGGCGGGCGGCCTCGTCCAGCGGGACCCGCCAGTCGACGCCGACCACGTCGGCGCCGGCCTCGCCCATGAGGCCCAGCAGCTCGCCGGTGCCCACGCCGAAGTGGATGCGCGGCACGTCGGCCATCGCGGCGAAGATCCGCTCGCTGTAGGGCATGACGTAGCGGCGGTAGTCGTCGGGGGCGACCGCGCCGACCCAGCTGTCGAAGAGCTGGATCGCGCGGGCTCCGGCGTCCACCTGGGTGCGCAGGAAACCGATGGTGATCTGGGTCAGCGCCTCCATCAGCGCGTGCCACAGATCGGGCTCGGCGTACATCATGACCTTGGTGCGGTCGTGGTTCTTGGACGGCCCGCCCTCGATGAGGTAGGACGCCAGGGTGAAGGGCGCGCCGGCGAAGCCGATCAGCGGGGTGTCGCCCAGTTCGGACACCAGGCTCGTGATCGCCTCGGTGACGTAGGGGACGTCGTCCGTCGTCAGCGGGCGCAGCCGGGCGATGTCCGCCCTGTCGCGGATCGGGTCGGCGATGACGGGGCCGACGCCGGGTTTGATGTCGAGGTCGATGCCCACGGCGCGCAGCGGGACCACGATGTCGCTGAAGAAGATCGCCGCGTCGACGGCGTAGCGACGCACCGGCTGCAGCGTGATCTCGACGATGAGGTCGGGTGTCGCACAGGCCTCCAGCATCGGGATCCCCTCGCGAACCCGCAGGTACTCGGGCAGCGAGCGACCGGCCTGGCGCATGAACCAGACAGGGGTGTGGGGTACCGGCTGGCGGCGGCAGGCGCGGAGGAACGCGGACTCTTCAGCGGGCATACCCCATGTTCCCACGAGCGCGCGGGTGCGGTGAGCCGGGGTGAGCCTTTACCTCTTTCGCAGAGATTCAGGACACGCCGCGCAATATCCCGCGATAAACCGCGTGCTGCTGGCATTTTCGGTCCCGGCGGTAAATCCCTGGCGAACACCGGGTACGCCCCGAAGATCGTCGACGTACACGTGAGCTGAGGTCGCAAGTGCCTCCATTCCCCAGTGGTCCCACCGGCGTGGCATCGCCGCCCTCAAGGGTGCCCGAGATCTACTCTCGGCAGATGACGCCCCCGAACGAGCCTCCCGCCTCCTTCCAGCGGGCGGTCGAGAGCTTCAAGTCCGTGCTGGACGGAGACCCCGAACGGCCGGAACTCGAATTCGAGGAGATGCCCGCCCCCCAGCGGCTGGCCCCTCACTCCGCCGCCCTGTCCGCCGCGGTCGTCAGGGACGACACCGAACTCGCCGTCGGCCGGCTCATCCTGCTGCACGACCCCCAGGGCCGCCCCGGCTGGGACGGCCGGTTCCGGCTGGTCGCCTACGTGCGGGCCGAGCTGGAGCCGGAGATCGCCGAGGACCCGCTGATCGGCAGCGTCGCCTGGAGCTGGCTCACCGAGGCCCTGGCCGAGGCGGGCTCGTCCGCCGAGTCGGGCACCATCACCCGGGCGGTCAGCGAGAGTTTCGGTACCAAGCAGGACGAACCCGCCGCCACGGAACTGGAACTCAGGGCATCATGGTCCCCTGCCGGGCAGGACATGAGAGATCATGTGCGGGCCTGGTCCGAGGTGATGTGCATGGCGGCCGGGCTCCCCCCGCGCGGAGTCCGCGATCTGAAGGACGTACGGTAGCCGAGTGGAAGAAGGTCGGACGGCACCATCACCACTGCTGGAACCCAGGGAGGGAATCCCGCCCGTCGTCGCCTCCGACGCCGCGCTCGACGAGGTCGTCGCGGCGTTCACCGCGGGCACCGGGCCGGTCGCGGTGGACGCGGAGCGTGCCTCGGGATACCGCTACGGGCAGCGCGCCTACCTGGTGCAGCTGCGCCGCCGGGGAGCGGGCAGCGCGTTGATCGACCCGGTCGCCTGCCCGAACCTGCACGATCTGAACCGGGCGCTGGCCGACACCGAGATGGTGCTGCACGCCGCCAACCAGGACCTGCCGTGCCTGGCGGAGCTGGGTCTGGTGCCGCAGACGCTCTTCGACACCGAGCTGGCCGGGCGGCTGCTGGGCTATCCCCGGGTCGGGCTGGGCGCGATGGTCGAGACGGTGCTGGGCTACACCTTGGAGAAGGGCCACTCCGCCGCGGACTGGTCGACCCGCCCGCTGCCCACCGACTGGCTGCGCTACGCGGCCCTGGACGTCGAGTTGCTGGTGGAGCTGCGGGACGTCCTGTACGCCGAGCTGGCTGGTCACCGCGGGCAAGCTGGAGTGGGCGCTGCAGGAGTTCGCCTCCATCGCCGAGGCCCCGCCCCGGCAGCCGCGCGTCGACCCGTGGCGGCGCACGTCCGGGATCCACAAGGTGCGCAACCGGCGGGGCCTGGGCATCGTCCGCGAGGTGTGGGAGGCCCGCGAGAAGCTCGCCCGGGAGCTGGACCTCTCCCCCGGCCGGGTGCTTCCCGACAGCGCGATCGTCGACATGGCGCTGGGGCAGCCCCGCACGATGGCCGAGCTGTTCGAGATCCCGGCGGTCAAGGGCCGGAACGCCCGCCGCCACACCACGCTGTGGCTGCGCGCCGTCTCCCGCGGCCGCCAGCTGCCGGACTCCGCGCTGCCCGAGCAGAACCTCCCGGGCGAGGGCCCGCCTCCCGCCCACCGCTGGGCCGAGCGCGACCCCGAGGCCGCCGCCCGGCTCTCCTCGGCCCGCACCGTCGTCGCGGCCCTGGCCGACGAGCACGTCCTGCCCAGCGAGAACCTGGTCCAGCCCGACCTGGTCCGCCGCCTCTCCTGGTCCCCTCCGGCCGCCCCGGACCCGGAGGCCATCAGGGCCGCCCTCCTCGCCCTGGGCGCCCGACCCTGGCAGGCCGACCTCGTGTCCGTCCCCCTGGCCAAGTCCTGGCTCCGCCTGGAGACCAAGGGCGAGCTGTAGGACCGGACGGTCTCCCCGTCCTCGCCGGACCGGAGGCCGCCGGGCTCGCCCGTCCCCGCCGTCAGGTCCCGGTACGCCCGTCGGGACCGTCGTGGACGGGCGCCGCGGCCAGGTCCAGGTCCAGGTCCCCGGATTCCGGCCAGAACGCGACCCGGCCCTCGGGGGTGCGGACCCTGCCGGAGCGCAGGCCGTCCAGCCAGCGGTAGACGATCTTGCCGGTGGCGTTCCTGGGCAGCTCGGGGATGAACAGGACGTCCCGGGGCACCGCGTGGCGGGCGATCTGGCGGCGGACGTGCTCGCGGACGTCCTCCTCGGCCAGCCTCGCCCCGGGGCGCAGGACGATGTAGGCGGCGAGGCGCTGCCCGTACTCCGCGTCCTCGACTCCCCTGACGGCGACCTCGCGGACCTCGGGAAGGCGGGCGAGCGCGTCCTCGACCTCGCGGGGCACCACGTTCTCCCCGCCCGAGACGACCATGCCGTCGTGGCGGCCGTCCACGTACAGCAGGCCCCGGGAGTCCAGGTGGCCCAGGTCGCCGGTGAAGATCAGGCCCTCCCACACCTCGGTGGGGTCCCCGCTGGTGTAGCCCTCGAAGGCGTTCTCGTTCCCGGAGAAGACGCGGCCGATGGTCGCGCGGGGCAGCCGCTCGCCCGCGTTCCCGACGACGGCCACGGACGTGCCGCGCGGCGGGCGGCCGGCGGTGGCGGGGTTCACGCGCAGCTCCTTGGGGACCGCGATGCTCACCCAGCTCGCCTCGGTGGAGCCGTAGACGTTGTACAGGCGGTCGCCGAAGACGTCCATGAACCGGTGGGCCAGGTCTCCGGGCAGTGAGGAGCCGCTGAGCGCGACCACCCGCAGGCCGCGGGTGTCGTAGGAGTCCCGGACCGCCGTCGGCAGCTCCATGATGCGCTGGATCATGACCGGGACGGCGAACAGCGCGCACCTGCGCCACCGGCCCAGCTCGGACAGGGTCTGCTCGGGGTCGAACCGGCGGTGCAGGACGAGCGTCGCCCGCAGAGCCAGCCCGAGCTGGAGCGCGGAGAACCCCCACATGTGGAAGACGGGCGCGTCCACCACGAAGGTCTGCCGGCCGCGCAGCGGGATCCGCGAGAGGATCGAGCCCAGCGGGCCCATTCCCGGGCGGGGCCTGCGGCGGGCGCCCTTGGGCCGGCCTCCGGTGCCGGAGCTGAGCATGATGACCCGGCCGTCGGAGCGCGGCGGCTCCACGCGCGCGGCCGGGGTGCCGGCGATGAGCCGCTCCAGCAGCGGGCCGCCGGGCATGGGCTCGTCGGCCCAGATGACGGACTCGCGCAGCGGGGGCGGACAGGCCGCCAGCATCGCGGCGAACTCCGCGTCGCAGACCAGCAGGTCGGGCCGGAACTCGGTGAGCACAGACCGCAGCTGGCCGGGTCCCGAGCCGGTGTTGAGCAGGATGGTCTCGGCTCCGCGCTTGCCGCAGGCCACGAGCGTCTCCACCAGGCCGCGGTGGTTGCGGCACAGGACGCCGACCCGGGGCCGGGGCCCGCTCAGCGGCAGGGCGAGCGCGAGCCGGTCGGTGCGCTCGTCGAGCTCGGCGTAGGTGAGCGAGCCGGTGTCGTCGATGACCGCGTGCTTGCCGGGCTGCGCGAGCGCCGCCGCCTTGACCAGGCCGCCGAGCGTGGTGCCCCACTCCTGCAGGGCGTTCACGGCGCGCACCGTCCGGACGGGGTGTGCGAAGCGCACGATTCCCGATCCGAGCAGCGCGAAGAGGAGATCGAGCGCATGCCCCAGCCGGCGCCCCGGCCCGGGCCGGTAAGCAGGCCTCGCGTGCACCACCGCGCCCTCCCTGCGACTTTCCGCCAACGTAACCACGCGTGGCCTGATCCACAAGTGGCCATAACCCCAAAAGAGCGGGGGTTCTTACGTCCGGGTGGCGAAGTCCGGCCATCGCCCCCGTCAGTGATTACTGACTAGTAACATGCTCTGTTACCGATGGGTAGCCTCATCGGATCCGAGCATTGAAGCCAGAGGAGACCTGATCGTGCCCCGTATCGCACGTGATGTCGTGTTCGTCGACGGCGTACGCACGCCGTTCGGCAAGGCCGGGCCCAAGGGCCTGTACGCCGAGACCCGCGCCGACGACCTGGTCGTCCGCGCCATCCGAGAACTCATCCGGCGCAACCCGGGCCTGCCGCCCGAGCGGGTGGACGAGGTCTCCATCGCCGCCACCACCCAGACCGGCGACCAGGGCCTGACCATCGGCCGGTCCGCCGCGGTGCTGGCCGGGCTGCCCAAGTCGGTGCCGGGCTACGCCGTCGACCGCATGTGCGCGGGCGCGATGACCGCGGTCACCACCACCGCCTCCGGCGTCGCCTTCGGCGCCTACGACGTGGTCATCGCGGGCGGCGTCGAGCACATGGGCCGCCACCCCATGGGAGAGGGCGTCGACCCCAACCCGCGGTTCCTGACCGACAAGATCGTGGACCCGTCCGCGCTGGTCATGGGCCTGACCGCGGAGAACCTGCACGACCGCTACCCGGAGGTCACCAAGGAGCGCTGCGACGCCTACGCGGTGCGCTCCCAGGAGAAGATCGCCGCCGCCTACGCCGCGGGGAAGATCCAGCAGGACCTGGTGCCGACCGCGATCCGCTCGGCGGACAAGGGCTGGGGCCTGGCCACGGCCGACGAGCCGCCGCGCCCGGGCACCACCGTCGAGGACCTCGCCAAGCTCAAGACCCCGTTCCGGGTCGCGGGCAACGTGACCGCGGGCAACGCCGCCGGGCTCAACGACGGAGCCACCGCCTGCCTGCTCATGGCCGAGGAAGTGGCGCGGGAGCTGGGCCTTCCGGCCCGGATGCGCCTGATCGACTTCGCCTTCGCGGGCGTCGAGCCCGAGGTCATGGGCATCGGCCCCGTCCCGGCGACGGAGAAGCTGCTGGCCCGCAACGGCCTGTCCGTCGAGGACATCGGCCTGTTCGAGATCAACGAGGCCTTCGCCGTGCAGGTGCTGGCCTTCCTCGACCACTTCAAGATCGACGAGGAGGACCCGCGGGTCAACCCGTGGGGCGGCGCGATCGCCGTCGGCCACCCGCTGGCCTCCTCCGGCGTGCGGCTGATGAACCAGCTCGCCCGCCACTTCGCCGAGCGCCCCGAGGTGCGCTACGGCCTCACCACCATGTGCGTCGGCATGGGCATGGGCGGCAGCGTTCTCTGGGAGAACCCGAACTGGGAAGGCGCGGAGAAGTGAGCGACCTCAACGAGATCTTCGCCGACGAAGTGGTCACCAAGGCCCTCGTCCGCGACGTCGAACTCCCCCGCGGCGCGGGCACCCTGGCCCTCATCACGCTGGACAACGGATTCGACCACACCAAGCCCAGCACCTTCGGGCCGAACGGCCTGAACGAGCTGGGCAGGGCCCTCGACGCCGTCGCGGCCCGCGCCGCCGCCGGGGAGATCGCGGCCGTGGGCCTCACCGGCAAGCCGTTCATCTTCGCCGTCGGCGCCGACCTCAAGGGCATCCCGCTGATCCGGGACCGCGAGCAGGCGCTGGCGATCGGCAGGCTCGGCCACGACGTGTTCCGCAGGCTCGGCGAGCTGGAGGTCCCGTCGTTCGCCTACTACAACGGCGCGGCCATGGGCGGCGGCGTCGAGGTAGGCCTGCACTGCACCTACCGCACGGTCTCGCGCGGCGTCCCGGCGTTCTCCCTGCCCGAGGCGTTCCTGGGCCTGGTGCCCGGCTGGGGCGGCACCTACCTGCTGCCGAACCTCATCGGCGCGGAGAAGGCGCTCAAGCTCATCATCGACAACCCCCTGGCGCAGAACCGGGCCATCAAGGGGCGGCAGGTCTTCGAACTGGGCATCGCCGACGCGATCTTCGACACCGCCGACTTCCTCGAGGAGTCCCTGGCGTGGACCGCGCGGGTCCTCAACGGGGACGTCAAGGTCGAGCGGCCCGCCGTCGACAAGGGCAAGGCGTGGGACGACGCGGTCAACATGGCCGGATTCGTCCTGGAGGGCAGGCTGCACGGCTCGGCCCCCGCGCCCGTCCGCGCGCTGGAACTGGTCCGCCACGCCAAGGACCGCACCCGCGACGAGGGCTTCGCCGCCGAGGACGAGGCGCTGGCCGACCTCATCATGTCCGACGAGCTGCGGGCCGGCCTGTACGCCTTCGACCTGACCCAGAAGCGCGCCAAGCGCCCCGCCGGCGCGCCGGACAAGTCGCTGGCCCGCAAGGTCTCCAAGGTCGGCGTGGTGGGCGCGGGCCTGATGGCCGGGCAGCTGGCGCTCCTGTTCGCCCAGCGCCTCGAGGTGCCGGTCGTCATGACCGACCTGGACCAGGAGCGCCTGGACCGGGGCGTGGCCTACGCCCGCGGCGAGGTCGACAAGCTGACGGCCAAGGGGCGGGTCACCGCCGACAAGGCCAACCGGCTCAAGAGCCTGATCACCGGCTCGCTCACCAAGGACGCCTTCGCCGACGCCGACTTCGTCATCGAGGCCGTCTTCGAGGAGATGTCGGTCAAGCAGCGAGTGTTCGCCGAGGTCGAGGCGGTCGTCTCGCCTGAGTGCGTGCTGGCGACCAACACCTCGTCCCTGTCGGTCACCGAGATGGCGAGCGGGCTGGAGCACCCCGAGCGGGTCGTCGGCTTCCACTTCTTCAACCCGGTCGCGGTGCTGCCGCTGCTGGAGATCGTCCGCGCGGGCCGCACAGACGATGTGACGTTGGCCACCGCTTTCGCCGTCGGCAAGCAGCTGAAGAAGTCCTGCGTGCTGGTCAAGGACGCCCCGGCGTTCGTGGTCAACCGCGTCCTGCTGCGCCTGCTCGCCGAGATCGTCGGCGCGGTGGAGGAGGGCACCCCGATCGAGACGGCCGAACGCGCCGCGCAGCCGCTGGGCCTGCCGATGAGCCCGTTCGTCCTGCTCGGGCTGGTCGGTCCGGCGATCGCGCTGCACGTCAACGAGACACTCAACGCGGTCTTCCCCGAGCGGTTCCCCGTCTCGGAGAGGTTCCGGAAGTTCGTCGAGTCCGGCAAGAGCGGCGTCTACCTCCCGGACCTCACCCTCGACCCCGAGGCGGTGGAGATCTTCAGCGGCGGCGACCGGCCGTCCACCGAGGAGCAGGTGCTGGCCCGCGCGGTCGAGGGACTGGCCCAGGAGATCCGCCTCATGCTGGACGAGGGGGTCGTCGCAGCGCCCGAGGACGTCGACCTGTGCCTGCTGCTGGGCGCGGGCTACCCCTTCCACCTCGGCGGCATCACCCCCTACCTGGACCGCACCGGAATTTCGGAGAAGGTGAACGGGAACCGTTTCCTCGCCCCGGGCGTTGCAACTGTGGGATAGGGAATGTCCCGATGGACCGCCGGACACGGGACTGGGGGGTTACCGGTCCGGCTAACGGGAGGCGTCCCGTGTCTTCGTGACACGGGACGCTTTTCGTTGCCTCGGCGTCGGGTCAGAGCACTGAGTCGGCGAGGCTTATTGATGAGGGATGTCCGTTAGGACACCATAGGAGCCCGCTGAAGTCGTCTGGGGGAGTCGTGGGATTCGGAATCCGCTACTTCGAGCTCGACCCGGATGCCGTCCGGCAGCGCCTGCACGCCCTCGGGGCCTGGTGCCGGCAACCTCCCCACCACGTCCGCAAGGTCGCGCTGACGGGACCGCAGGGCGGGGTCTGGGGCGGGCTCCGGTCGGACGGCGAGAACCACGTGCTGGCGCTGATGCGGGGCGACCAGGCCACCCGTGAGGTGCGGGTGCAGGACTTCGAGGCGGCCTGGCAGATCCTCGAGGGGCTCGGCCTGGTCACCAGCGGCCGGCAGGAGAGCCTCCAGGAGGTCTGGGAGCTGCACGGCATCGAGTTCCGGCTGACCGAGGCCGCCGGGCTCGCCCCCGCGCTGGAGATCAACGCCCCTCAGGAGGAGCACGTCCGGTGGGCGGTGATCCAGCTGCGGCTGGACCCGGCCCGCGCCCTGCTCCCGTCCGCCGCTCCCCCGCCCTCCTCCGCCGTCTCGAGCCCCCAGACCGCCGTCGCCCACCCCGGCGGCCCGGCCGTGTCCGGACCTCAGGCGGCAGCGCACCCGGGCGCCCCGGCCGTCTCCGGGCCTCAGGCCGCCGTCACGCACCCGGGGGGCCCCGCGGGACACGCGGCGCCCCAGCCGCCCGTGGCCCCGGTACCCGCCGCCATGCCCGGGCCGCCGGCGGCCCATCCGCCTCCGCCGCCCGGAGCCGGACCGGCGACCCGCGTGGAGCAGGCGCCCCGGCCGGACGTCGAACCGCAGGCGCTGGTCACCGTGCCGATCCCGCCGCGGGGCCCGGTCCCCGTGGCCCCGCCGGTTCCCGCGCCTCCCGCGCCTCCCGTGCCCGAACCGGAGCCGGGACCCGAGCTGCTGCGGCAGTTCGTCGTGGCCGAGACCGGCTGGACCGGCGAGGCCAGCGAGTGGGTGCCGGGCGAGCACTGGATCCACTGGGCCGTGGTGCTGGAGAACCCCAACACGCTCTACTGGTGCGAGTTCCCCACCGTCCAGATCACCGTGCGCGACGAGCACGGGCAGCTGCTCGGCCAGCACGAGCAGGTGCTGACCGCGCTGCCGCCCGGCGCCCGCATCGGCTGGGCCAGCGCGCTGGAGATCACCGGCAACCGACCGCACACCCTGGAGATCACCCCCAGGCCGGCGGACTGGTACCCGACCGACTCCCGGCCCGAGGACTTCCCGCCCTTCACCTACCAGGCCGTGCAGTTCGAGCTCAGGGGCCAGGAGTGCGAGGTGACCGGCGAGATCCTCAACCCCTACCCCATGGGGATCGAGGAGGTGGCGCTGGTCGTGCTGTTCCGCGACGCCAGGGGCGCCCTGGTCAGCGGCGAGATGACCTTCGTGGAGGGGCTGCCGGCGCACGGCTCGACCCCGTTCAAGGTCGAGGCGACCGTGCCCGCGTCCTACGGCCCGATCGCCTCGCTCGATCTGCTGGCCCTGCCCTGGTCGTCCGGCGACTCCAACCCGTGGGAGTCCGCGCTGCACCGATGAGCGCCCACGCGGATCCTCAGTAGCGCAGGATCGCGGCGACGCGGCCGCTCTCCGCCAGCGACTCGTCCGGAACGAAGCTGACCGCGCCGTCACCGCGCAGCACGGCCTCGATCAGGTCGTCCACCGCGTCGTTGACGAACTCGCCTTCGCCGTCGCCCCCGCCGGCCTCCGCCAGGCGGCCGTCCTGGAGGCGGGCCGGAGCGAGGTAGTGCTCCTCCACCAGCAGGTGGCGGATGCGGCCGGTCCCCGCCAGCTCCCAGCACTCCTCCAGGCCTCCGGCGAACCTGCGGGACGAGCGGGCCCCGTCGAGTTCGTCCAGCGCCCTCCGCTGCGCCCGCTCGCGCTCCTCGACCAGGACGGGCGCGACGACCGCGGCGATCTCCGCGGGCGTGGCGTTGTCGAAGCTCCCCTCGACGGAGCCCATGACCGACTCGGCCAGGACCGGGCGGATGCTCTCCAGGAAGGACGTGACGTGCCGCTGGACCCCGACGACCACGACCGGACGGGGGTCCTGCTTGAGCGTCTCGAGGAGGTTGCTCTCGATCTGGCGCAGGAACTGCATGCGCCGCTCCTCCTCCACCGGGAACTCGCGCGGGCTGAAGCGTCCCTTCTCCTCGGGGAGCGGGACCGCCTCGTCGTAGACCATCGGGAACAGCGCGTTGCGCGCCTCGTCGATCCGCAGGCCCTCGCCCTCCAGCAGGCGGGTCTTCCTGCCCAGGACCAGGACCCGGTACTTCCAGGTGTTCTCCAGCATGGCGACCAGGTCGCGGGTGGCGAAGCTGTCGTCGATGATCACCCGTTCGACGACGTCGACGTAGGGCAGGACGAAGGAGTGGATCTCCCTGCCGCGGGCGGCCAGCAGCACCAGCGCCTCCGCGGTGTGGTCGAAGTCGACCTGCGCGGCGGCCTTCTCCAGGTCGTCCATGAGCTCCTCGACGACCCGGTTCTCCAGCTCCAGTTCGCGCAGCCGGTTCCGGGTCTCGTCCAGGAGCACCTTCAGCCGTATCTGGTCCTGCCGGCGCTCCGGGAGGCGGCGGTGGGTCGGCATGATGAGCGAGACGGCCGGGAACGGCCGAGGTGCATGCAGGCCGGCGAGCTGCGACGCGTCCACAGAAATCCCCCGATTCCTTGCGTTCACTGTCTCAACCAGGCTACTTAGCCGTCACTTGCCTCAGGTCTCCAACGATCTCTCATTGAACAAAGATGGCTTGGCACTCGGCGCGGCGCCCGCCGTCGCGCCGGGGAACCGGCCGAGCCGGTCAGACCCTGTCCGCGGAGAACAGCTCCCAGTAGTGGCCGACCCGGGACTGGAAGGTGCCCAGATCCCGGCCCGTGTACGTCCAGCGGCCCCGCAGCCGCCAGGAGCGGCCCGCTCCGTCGAGGAGGAGGATCTCCAGGGAGAAGGCCGCGTCCTGGGCGCGCGGGACGCCGGCGCGGTCGACGCCGACGGTCCTGAGCAGCGGATCGGACTCGCAGCGCACCGCCCGCAGCCGGGTGCCGGGCGCCTGCCTGAGCAGTCCCCGCTCGAGGTCGCGGGCGAGCAGGGCCGAATAGTCCGAGCCGAGCCATCGGAGTCCGGGAAGGAGCTCGGGAGGTGGGAAACCGTACAGCTGAGGGCTGCCGGTCAGGTCGCGGAACCTCACGTCGAGGGTAGTCACCAGCACCACTTCCCTGCTCCGACCCCGAGGGGGCCATGGCGATCAACGGCCCCCGATGGTCTTGCGAATCAAAGGACGGTCAGTGGATCACGCAAGCGGAACGCATGGCCTCCCAGGTGCCCAGCTTGACGCTTTCACCACGTGAGAGAGACTCTGCCAGTGCTCTCTCCGCCGCGTCCAGACCCAACCAATGCCGATATGTGACGATTTCAACACCTCGGGAGCGGAGCAGCTCCGCCATGTCCCCCTCCGGACGCGGACGGGACCCCAGTTCCGACAGGAGCGTCTGGACGGTCTCCGCGGCGTCGGACTTGTTGGTGCCCACCACCCCGCTCGGACCGCGCTTGATCCAGCCCGCCGTGTACTCGCCCTCGGCCACCCTGCCCTTCTCGTTGCGGATGACCGACGCGCGCTCGTCGAAGGGCACGCCCCGCAGCGGGACGCTCCGGTAGCCGACCGAGCGGATCACCATGCCCACCGGGAGCGTCTCGAACTCCCCGGTGCCGGTGACGCGCCCGTCCACCAGGGCCGTCCTCTCCAGCCGGAGGCCCTCCACCCGGTCGGAGCCCAGGATCTCGGCGGGCGCCAGCCAGAACCTCAGCTCGATCCGGCGGTCCGCGGGCTTGGGCTCCCCCGTCCAGGCGCTCATCGCCGCGACGTTCCCGCGCACGTGCCGGTCGGTCCCGGCCAGCTCCGCGCTCGCCGGGTCCAGCTCCATGTCCTCGGGGCGCACATGGATCGAGGCGTGGGGCAGCTCGCCGAGCTCCCTGGCCTCCTTGGTGGTGAACTTCGCCTGCGCGGGGCCGCGCCTGCCGATCAGGTGCACGCGCTTGATCCGGCTGCGCGACAGCGCCTCCATCACGTGCACGGGGATGTCGGTCTCGTGCAGTTCCTCGGGGGTCTTGGCCAGGATGCGCACCACGTCCACCGCGACGTTGCCGACCCCGATGACCGCGGCCTCCTCGACCGACAGGTCGAAGGAGTGCCCCGAGGCGTCGGGGTGGCCGCAGTACCAGTTGACGAAGTCGGTGGCGGCGATCGACCCGGGAAGGTCCTCCCCGGGGACGCCCAGCTTCCGGTCGACCATCGCTCCGGTGCTGTAGACCACCGCGTCGTAGCAGGCGAGCAGGTCCTCCCGGCTCATGTCCCTGCCGAGCTCCACGCCGCCGAAGAAGCGCACGCCGGGACTCTCCAGCACCCGCTGGAGGTACCGGGCGATCGCCTTGATCGACTTGTGGTCCGGGGCCACCCCGTAGCGCACGAGACCGTAGGGAGTGGGCAGGCGGTCGAAGACATCGACCTCCACCCCGTTCTTGACCAGGGCTTCAGCCGTGTACAGTCCGGCAGGACCGGCACCGATCACGGCGACTTTAAAGTCCGTCACACTCGGCATTGTGCCTGCAATCACATTGCGTGAACATGGTGAGCTAGATCACGGATCGGGAGCTTTTCTCGGGCGCCGTCAGTAGCTTACTGTGCCTGCGCCCGTACGACGCGTAGATCACCGTGCCCACTAGCATCCAGACGACGAACCGGATCCAGGTCTCGACCGGGAGGTTCGCCATCACGAACAGGCTGCCCAGGACCGAGAGCACCGGGACCAGCGGCACGAGCGGGGTGCGGAACGCCCGGTGCAGGTCGGGGCGGGTGCGGCGCAGCACCAGCACGCCGACGGAGACCAGCACGAAGGCGAAGAGCGTGCCGATGTTCACCAGCTCCGCCAGCGCCGACAACGGGATCAGCCCGGCCAGCAGGGCGACGACCACGCCCATGAACACCGTCGACCTGGCGGGCGTGCCGTACTTGGGGTGGACGTGCGCCAGCCACGGCGGCAGCAGGCCGTCCCGGCTCATCGCGAAGAACACCCGGCTCTGCCCGAGCATGAGGATGAGCACCACCGTGGTGAGCCCGAAGATGGCGCCGACGTTGATGATCCCGGCGAAGAACGGGTGGCCGACCGACTTGAAGGCGTCCGACAGCGGCGCGGACTCGCTGAGCTCGGTGTAGGACTGCATCCCGACGACGACCAGGGAGACCGCCACGTACAGCAGCGTGCAGATGGCCAGCGAGCCCAGGATGCCGACGGGGAGGTCGCGCTGCGGGTTGCGGGCCTCCTCCGCGGTGGTCGCCACCACGTCGAACCCGATGTAGGCGAAGAAGACGATGGCGACCGCGCCGAAGACGCCGAACCAGCCGAACGCGACCGGCGTGACGCCGAAGAGCACCTGGATCAGCGGGGCGCGCACGCCCTCGACGGTGTCGGTGCTCTCCGGAGGCGGGATGAACGGGATGTAGTTGGCGGCCTTCACGAAGAACAGCCCGGCGATGACGACCAGCGCGACCACCGCCAGCTTCACCACGACCATCAGCGCGTTGATCCGGGAGGAGATCTTGATCCCGAGGGTGAGCACCGCGGTCACCGCCAGCACGATGAGCACCGCCGGCAGGTTGAACCGGGCGGTCTCCCCCGCCAGCGAGGAAGGCAGGTCGACGCCCAGGCCCGACAGCAGCGAGGCGAAGTACCCCGACCAGCCGACGGCGACCACCGCCGCGCCGAGCGCCATCTCCAGGATGAGGTCCCAGCCGATGATCCAGGCGGGGAACTCGCCCATGGTGGCGTAGGAGAAGGTGTAGGCGGAGCCCGCCACCGGCACGGTCGAGGCGAACTCGGCGTAGCACAGGGCCGCCAGGGCGCACACGACCCCGGCGACCACGAACGACACCGCGACGGCCGGGCCCGCGTACTCGCGGGCGACCCGGCCGGTCAGCACGAAGATGCCGGTGCCGACGATGACGCCGATGCCGAAGACCGTCAGATCGAGCGCCGTCAGGTCCTTGCGGAGCCGGTGGCCCGACACCTCGGTCTCCCTGATGGAACGCTCGACCGTCTTGGTACGGAACAGAGTGCCCATCCACGCTCCTCGTCACGGTGTGCGCCTAACTCCACACACACCGTAACGGTTCGCGTCAGGATGCGCGAGAAGGCCCGCTCCCCCTCTTGACGACCTTGGCGTGCGCGGCCGTGATCTCCTTGGCCAGGTCCTGCGGGGTGAGGCCGATCTCGGCCAGGATCTCGGCCCGCTTGGCGTGGTCCAGGAACTCCTGCGGGATGCCGAACGTGCGGATCGGGACGTCGACCTCGGCGTCGCGCAGCAGGCGGGCCACCGCGTCGCCCACCGCGCCGGTGCGGCCGTTGTCCTCCACGACGGCGACCAGCTCGTAACCTTCGGCGGCCCCGGCCAGCGCCGGGTCCAGCGGCTTGACGAACAGGGGGTCGACCACGGTCACCGCGATGCCCTCGCTGACGAGCCGCTCGGCGACCTCCACCGCGGAGGCGACCATCGAGCCGGCCGCCACCAGCAGCACGTCCTTGCGCTCGCCCTGGACGATCACGTCCATGGAGCCGATCTTCCCGACGGCCGGGATGTCCTCGCAGACCGGGCCCTTGGGGAAGCGGACCGCCGACGGGGCGTCGTCGATGTCCAGGCAGGCGCGCAGCAGGGAGCGCAGCCGCTCGCCGTCGCGCGGGACGCCGATGTGCATGCCGGGGACCAGCTGCAGGATCGACAGGTCCCACATGCCGTTGTGCGAGGCGCCGTCGTCGCCGGTGACCCCGGCGCGGTCCAGCACGAAGGTCACGGCCTGCTTGTGCAGCGCGATGTCCATGAGCACCTGGTCGAAGGCGCGGTTGAGGAAGGTCGCGTAGATCGCCACCACCGGGTGCAGCCCGCCCAGGGCCAGGCCTGCGGCCGACGTCGCGGCGTGCTGCTCGGCGATGCCCACGTCGTAGATGCGGTCGGGGTGGGCCTCGGCGAAGGCGGCCAGGCCCACGGGGTGCAGCATGGCCGCGGTGATGCCTACGACGTCCTCGCGCTCGGCGCCGATCTCGAGCATCTCGTTCGAGAAGACCTTGGTCCAGCTGATCCCGCCGCCGCCGGCCTTGCCCTTGCCGGTCATCGGGTCGAACGCCCCGCCGCCGTGCATGTGGTCCTCGACGTTGGCCAGCGCCGGGCCGTAGCCCTGGCCCTTGACGGTGATCGCGTGCACGATCACCGGGCCGCCGAAGTCGCGGGCCTTGCGCAGGGCGCGCTCGACCGCCTGCTCGTCGTGGCCGTCGATGGGGCCGATGTACTTCAGGCCGAGGTCCTCGAACATGGCCTGCGGCTGCAGCATGTCCTTGAGGCCCTTCTTGAGGCCGTGCAGCGCCTCGTAGGCCAGTTCGCCCGCGACCGGCACCTTGGGCACGGTCTTCTTCACCAGGTCGAGCGCCTTCTCGTAACCCTGGGTGACGCGCAGGTCGGCCAGGTGGCTGGCCAGGCCGCCGATGGTCGGCGAGTAGGAGCGCCCGTTGTCGTTCACCACGATGATCACCGGCCGGTCCTTGCCGGCGGCGATGTTGTTCAGCGCCTCCCAGCACATGCCGCCGGTCAGGGCGCCGTCGCCGACCACCGCGACCGCGTGGCGGCCGGTCTCGCCGCGCAGCTGGAACGCCTTGGCCAGGCCGTCGGCGTAGGACAGCGCGGTCGAGGCGTGGGAGTTCTCGATGGTGTCGTGCTCGGACTCGGCCTGGCTGGGGTAGCCCGAGAGCCCGTCCTTCTGGCGCAGCCGCACGAAGTCCTGGCGGCCGGTCAGCATCTTGTGGACGTAGGCTTGGTGGCCGGTGTCGAAGAGGATCCGGTCGCGCGGAGAGTCGAACACCCGGTGCAGCGCGACGGTCAGCTCCACCACGCCGAGGTTCGGGCCGAGGTGCCCGCCGGTCTTGGAGACGGCCTCGACCAGGAATTCCCTGATCTCCGCGTGCAGCTCGGGCAGGCTGTCGGCGTCGAGGCGTTTGAGGTCGTCAGGGCCTTTGATCGACTCAAGCAGGCTCAAGCGGTCATCTCCTCTGGAGTAGAGGCCTCCAGCGCTCTGTACGCTCCCGGAGCAGGCCCCTGCGGCTTATGGTTGCCCAGAGTTTAATGCGGGTTGGCGGAACTGGCGGAGCGAGGAGAAGAAAGTTCAGATGGGCGAGAAGATAGTGTTGCTAGACGAAGCAGGACAACCCACCGGAACAGCACCAAAAGCGGAGAGTCACCACAAAAATACACCTTTCCATCTGGCGTTCTCGTCCTACCTGGTCGACGCCGCCGGACGGGTGCTGATCAGCCAGCGCGCCCACCACAAGGCGAGCTTCCCCTCGGTCTGGACCAACAGCGCCTGCGGGCACCCCGCTCCGGGCGAGGGCCTGCGCGAGGCCGTCACCCGGCGGGTCAGGAGCGAACTGGGCCTTGACGTCCGCGACATCACCCTCGTCCTGCCCGGCTTCGTCTACCGGGCCGAGATGAACGGGGTGGTGGAACACGAGTGGTGCCCCGTCGTGCGCGCCCGGGTCGACGAGGAGCCCGTGCGCGACCCCGACGAGGTCGAGGCGTTCGAGTGGCGGGACTGGCAGGGCGTCCAGGCCCTGGTGCACGAGCCCGGCGCCTCGCCCTGGTTCATCGAGCAGATGGAGCACCTGGTGAAGCTCGGCCCCCCGCTGGAGTGGGAGCAGGCCGACGAGGGCCTGCTGCCGCCCGCCATCAGGTGGTGAGCACGCGCTCCCGGTGAGAGGGCGGCTCCAGGAGCATCGCCTCCACCTCGGCGGCCAGGGAGGGCTGGACCGTCCACAGCCCGCCCTGGCGGCCGAGCGCCACGATCGGGCGGCGCAGAGGGCGCACGTCCTCCAGCCTCCAGTGGTGCTCGCCCTGACGCGCCCACTCCCCGCAGGCGCAGGAGGGGCCGCCGTCGCACACGTCGGTGAGCTCGGCGACGGCGATCGCCGCGCCGAGGGTAGCCAGGGGGTCGGACGGGTCCCAGCCCGCCGCGCGCACCCGGGGCAGGCCGCAGGAGTCGAGGTCCACCCGCATCGCCGCGTGGATCAGGAGCGTTCCACGGTAGGACGTGGGCTCCGACTGGTTGGACAGCCGCCGATGGCCCCGGGCGACGGCCCAGGCGTAGGGCTGCCTCACGCTGATCGCCTGCACGCGCTTCCTCCCGGGGTCCGCCTGACTCCCCACCTGACTCGACCCGTCATCGAGCGGATGGCCGGCTCAAACCGAAGTATGAGGGTTCACCGCCGTCAATCAAGGCCCGGCGGTGGTCCGATCTCGGATCCCCGACCGGTGGGGCGCCGGGTCCGTCCGTAAAGCTTGACAAGAGAATTCCACTTTTACCACCCCCGGAAGGGAGAGACCGCCGTCCGGTCGGCCCGGACGGCGGTCTGCGCGGTTCCCTGATCCCTACTTGGAGATCAGGCTCCGCAGCACGTACTGCATGATGCCGCCGTGCCGGTAGTAGTCGGCCTCACCCGGGGTGTCGATGCGGACGACCGCCTCGAACTCCTTGCCGTCGGCCTTGACCGTCACGGTCCGGGGGATGCCGCCCTCGTTGAGCTTCTCGATCCCGGTGATCTCGAAGGTCTCGCTCCCGGTCAGGCCCAGCGAGTCGGCGCTCTGGCCCTCGGGGAACTGCAGCGGGATCACGCCCATGCCGATGAGGTTCGAGCGGTGGATGCGCTCGTAGGACTCGGCGATGACGGCCTTCACGCCCAGCAGCGCGGTGCCCTTGGCCGCCCAGTCGCGGGAGGAGCCGGAACCGTACTCCTTGCCCGCCAGGACGACCAGCGGGACGCCGGCGGCCTGGTAGTTGGCCGAGGCGTCGTAGATGAAGACCTGCGGGCCGCCCTCGACGGTGAAGTCGCGGGTGTATCCGCCTTCGACGCCGTCCAGCAGCTGGTTGCGCAGCCGGATGTTGGCGAAGGTGCCGCGGATCATGACCTCGTGGTTGCCCCGGCGCGAACCGTAGGAGTTGAAGTCCTTGACCGCGACGCCGTGGGTCTCCAGGTACTGAGCCGCCGGGGTGCCGACCTTGATGTTGCCGGCCGGGGAGATGTGGTCGGTGGTGACCGAGTCGCCCAGCTTGGCCAGGACCCGGGCGCCGTGGATGTCGGAGACCGGGGCGGGCTGCGCCGGCATGCCGTCGAAGTACGGGGCCTTGCGGACGTAGGTGGAGTTCTCGTCCCACACGAAGGTGTCGCCGGTCGGGATGCTCAGGCCCTGCCAGCGCTCGTCGCCGGCGAAGACGTCGGCGTAGTCCTTGACGAACAGGTCCTGGGAGATCGAGCTCTCCACGACCGCGGAGACCTCTTCGGGGCTGGGCCAGATGTCCTTGAGGTAGACCGGCCCGTCCGTGCCCTCGGCGATCGGGTCGTTGAGGATGTCGATGTCCATGGTGCCCGCGAGCGCGTAGGCGATGACCAGCGGCGGCGAGGCCAGGTAGTTCATCTTCACGTCGGGGCTGATGCGGCCCTCGAAGTTGCGGTTGCCGGACAGGACCGCGGTGACGGCGAGGTCGTTGTCGTTGATCGCCTTGGAGATCTCCGGCTCCAGCGGGCCGGTGTTGCCGATGCAGGTGGTGCAGCCGTAGCCGACCAGGTTGTAGCCGATCTTGTCGAGGTACGGGGTGAGGCCCGCGCGCTCGTAGTAGCCGGTGACGACCTGGGAGCCGGGCGCCATGGAGGTCTTCACCCACGGCTTGCGGGTGAGGCCCTTCTCGACGGCCTTCTTGGCCAGGAGGCCCGCGCCGACCATGACGTACGGGTTGGAGGTGTTGGTGCAGGAGGTGATCGCCGCCACCGTCACCGCGCCGTGGTCCAGCTCGAAGGAGGTGCCGTCGGCCAGGGTGACCTGGACCCGCTTGTGCGGGCGGTCGTTGTTGCTCTCGTTGGCGGCGGCGGTGCCGACCGCCGGGGAGTCGGAGGCGGGGAAGGACTCCACGCCGGCCTCGTCCTCGGCGTCCTTGACGTAGTTCTGGACGTCGCGGCGCCAGGTCTCCTTGGCCTTGGAGACCTCGATGCGGTCCTGCGGGCGCTTGGGGCCGGCGATGGACGGCACGACGGTGGACAGGTCGAGCTCGAGGTGCTCGGAGAAGTCCGGCTGGGCCTCGGGGTCCAGCCACATGCCCTGCTCCTTGGCGTACGCCTCGACGAGCGCGACCTGCTCGTCGGAGCGGCCGGTCAGGCGCAGGTACTTCAGGGTCTCGCCGTCGATCGGGAAGATCGCGCAGGTGGAGCCGAACTCGGGGCTCATGTTGCCGATGGTGGCGCGGTTGGCCAGCGGCAGGGCGGCGACGCCCGCGCCGTAGAACTCCACGAACTTGCCGACGACGCCGTGCTTGCGCAGCATCTCGGTGATGGTGAGCACCAGGTCGGTGGCGGTGGTGCCGGACGGCAGCTCGCCGGTCAGCTTGAAGCCGACCACGCGCGGGATGAGCATGGAGATCGGCTGGCCGAGCATCGCGGCCTCGGCCTCGATGCCGCCGACGCCCCAGCCCAGGACGCCGATGCCGTTCTCCATCGTGGTGTGGGAGTCGGTGCCGACGCAGGTGTCGGGGTAGGCGACGCCGTTGCGGTCGAACACGACGCGGGCCAGGTGCTCGATGTTCACCTGGTGCACGATGCCGGTGCCGGGCGGGACGACCTTGAACTCGTCGAAGGCGGTCTGGCCCCAGCGCAGGAACTGGTAGCGCTCCTGGTTGCGCTCGTACTCGACGGCGACGTTCAGGCCGAAGGCCCGGGGCGAGGCGTAGTTGTCGACGATGACGGAGTGGTCGATGACCATCTCGGCCGGGGCGAGCGGGTTGATCTTGGACGGGTCGCCGCCCAGGTCGCGCACGGCCTCGCGCATGGTGGCGAGGTCGACGACGCAGGGCACACCGGTGAAGTCCTGCATGATCACGCGGGCGGGCGTGAACTGGATCTCGGTGTCGGGCTGGGCGTTCGGGTCCCAGCCGCCCAGGGCGCGGATGTGGTCGGCGGTGATGTTGGCGCCGTCCTCGGTGCGCAGAAGGTTCTCCAGGAGAACCTTCAGGCTGTACGGGAGGCGGGCCGAGCCCTCGACGGCGTCCAGTCGGTAAATCTCGTAGGTTTTCTCGCCTACCCGCAGTTCACTCTTGCTGCCGAAGCTGTTCGCGGACACTTCCCGTCCTCCTCCTACACGGTGTGCCGCCGAGCGGCACACCGGACATCTGCCTGGGCGCTGATCGAACTTCCCCGTACCGCTGCCTGGCCTTCACGGTCCGGCGCGGCGAAGCGATGGGTGTTCTCCCCGAGAATCCTGCCGTAGTCCCGATCGTACTCAGAACGCAGGTAAGCCTAACTTCGGCCGGTTTTCTCTTGACGTCAAGGTATCCAGGATTTGTCTTGACATCAAGTTACTCACAAGTAGAACCACCATCCTCCCGCGAGGGTCGACGCTTGCCAAGCGAACATTCTCGATATATCGTTAGCTCTATCAAGAACAAACGAGACTGATCGGAGCAACACCATGTACGGAAGACGACACGGGGGACGGCCCCCCTTCGCCCTGCTCGACCCCGAGTTCTCCTTCGGCCCCGGACGGCGCGGCGGTTCCCGCGGGGGCCGGCGCGGCGGAGGGTTCGGCAGGACCCGGGCGGCGGTCCTCCTGCTGCTCGCCGAGGAGCCCCGCAGCGGACACCAGATCATCCAGGAGGCCGGGGAGCGCAGCGGCGGGCTCTGGAGCCCGCGGCCCGGCGCGGTCTACCCGACCCTGCAGCAGCTGGCCGACGAGGGCCTGGTCCGCGGCGAGGAGTCCGAAGGCCGCAGGATCTTCACCCTGACCGACGAGGGCCGCGCGCACGTGGAGGCCGAGCCGCCCACGGCGCCCTGGACGGACGCCCCCGCCGGGCCGGGCGACCTCGCCGAGGTCCTCAAGGACGCCGCCCGGATCGGGACCGCGCTGGTCCAGGTGGCCAGGGACGGCACCCCCGAGCAGCTCGCCGAGGCCCGGAGGCTCGCCGACGACACCCGCCGCCGCCTATACGGCATCCTCTCCGAGGACCGGGGCGAGCCCACCGACGGCACCGCCGCCGAGGAGAAGTGACATGCGCCCCCTTCCGGGGGCCGGCTCGCGGATCCGGGAACCAAAGTTCCCGGATCCGCGTTATCGATATATCTTTACGATATCGACAGCGATCGGAGGAACCTGATGCGCGGACGGCACGGCGGGTGGCACGGCCCGGGGCCGGAGTCCCTCTTCGGCCTGGGCGAGCGCCGGGGCCGCGGCCCCTGGGCGGGTCCCGGCGGCCCCCCCTTCGGCGGCCCGCCCCGCAAGGCCAGGCGCGGCGGGGTGCGGGCGGCGATCCTCCTGCTGCTCTCCGAGGAGCCGCGCAACGGCTACCAGATCATCCAGGAGGCCGAGGAGCGCAGCGGCGGCGCCTGGAAGCCCAGCCCGGGAGCGGTCTACCCCGCCCTGCAGCAGCTGACCGACGAAGGGCTCATCCGAGGCGAGGAGTCCGAGGGCCGCAAGACCTTCACCCTGACCGACGAGGGCCGCGCGCACGTGGAGGCCAACCCGCCGGAGGCGCCCTGGGCCGAGCACGCGGACCCGCAGGAGTGGCCCGGGGACGTGAAAGCGGTCTTCAAGGAGGCCGCGCAGCTGGGAACGGCGCTGATCCAGGTGGTGCAGGCGGGCACGCCCTCCCAGATCACCGAGGCGCGGAAGCTCATCGGGGACACCCGGCGTCGCCTCTACGGGATCCTCGCCGACGAGACGGACGAACCCGACGAGAACGAGGAGTGACGATGCGCCACGACCGCCACCAGGGACCCCAGCGATGGATCGCGGCCGCCCAGCAGCGCGGGTGGCCCGTCGACGGCGGCGCCCGCCCCGATCTCCGGGTCGGGGACACCGAGCGCACGGCCGTGACCGAGGCCCTGCAGCGGCACTACGCCGAGGGCCGGCTCGACGGGGACGAACTCGAGGAACGCCTGGACCGCGCCCTGGCCGCCAGGACCGAGCACGACCTGTCGGAGGTCGTCCGGGACCTGCCCGGTCCCCCGCCGTGGCTCCCCGCCACGGCGCGGCGGGGCGGAGACCTCCGCCACCGCCGTCACCCCGGGAGGCCGCGCCTCTTCGGAGCGGCGCTGACGCTGGTCCTCGTGGTCTTCATCCCGCTGGCGCTGATCACGAGCACCCCGCTCCTCTTCACCCTGGTGAGGATCCTGTTCTTCGCCCTGCTCTTCGGCCTGCTCTTCCGCCACCTGCGCCGGATCTGGTCGCGCTGAGGCCGTCGGCCTCGCTGAGAGCCTGAGGCCCCCAGCCCCGCCGAGATCCCCGGCCGTGTTGAAGCCGCCAGCCTCGCTGAGAGCCTGAGGCCTCCGGCCCCGCCGAGGCCCCCGTCCACACCGAGGCCCCCGGCCGTGTTGAGGACGCCGGCCTCGCTGAGAGCCTGAGGCCCCCAGCCCCGCCGAGGCCGCTCAGGCCGTGACGGGGTCCGCCAGGGACGCGGCCTCGGCCGCGAGCTTCTCGATCCGCGCCCAGTCGCCCGAGGCGACGGCGTCGGCGGGGGTCAGCCAGGAGCCGCCCACGCAGGGCACGTTGGGCAGGGTGAGGAAGCCGGGCGCCGAATCCAGGGTGATGCCGCCGGTCGGGCAGAAGGACAGGCCCGGGATCGGACCGTAGAGCGCCTTGAGGAAGGGCGCGCCGCCCGCCGCCTTCGCGGGGAAGAACTTGAGCTCGGTGACGCCGTGCTCCAGCAGTGCCATGGCCTCCGAGACGGTGGAGACCCCGGGGAGGAAGGGCAGCCCGCTGCCGGTCATCGCGGCGCGCAGGGCGTCGGTGCAGCCGGGGCTGACCAGGAAGCGGGAGCCCGCTCCCGCGGCCTCCTCCACCTGCCAGGGCGTGACGACGGTGCCCGCGCCGACCACGGCGTCGGGGACCTCGGCGGCGATCCGGCGGATGCCCTCCAGCGCGGCCCCGGTGCGCAGGGTCACCTCGATCACCGGCAGGCCGCCCGCGACCAGCGCGCGGGCCAGCGGTACCGCGCTGTCCACGTCGTCGAGCACGACGACCGGCACCACGGGTGCGAGCTTCATCAGGTCCAGGGTCCGCATGTTCATTCCTCGGGTCTGCGTGTCGGAGCCCGCGGCACGCCTTCCCCGTGGCCCCTCTGCCACGGCGGCGCGCTCACGGCGCTCACAGCGAATTGTCTCCTCGCGGGACGGTCGCGGCCCCTCCGCCACGGCCGCCCCGCGAGGATGCCTCTCCCCGCGGAACCGGCTGAGCCCCTCCGCTTTCGCCGGGCCCGCGGGGAAGTCACCAGTTGGTCAGAAGACGGACGCGCCCCGCTCCGCCGGGCCCACCGAGGCGCGGAAGGCGGCGAAGAGGTCGCGGCCGGTGCCGCTCCACTCCCGGCGGGAGGGCGCGGCGCCGACGGCGGGACGGCCGTCGAGGTCGGCCTGGACCTCGAGCTTGCCGGAGTCGGCGTCGAAGCGCACCACGTCGCCGTCGGCGATCCGGGCGAGCGGTCCGCCCGCCGCGGCCTCGGGCGTCAGGTGGATGGCGGCGGGGACCGCCCCGGACGCCCCGGACATGCGCCCGTCGGTGACCAGCGCGACCTTGATGCCGCGGTCCTGCAGCACCGACAGCGGCGGGGTGAGCTTGTGCAGCTCGGGCATGCCGGTGGCGCGCGGGCCCTGGTAGCGCAGGACGACGACCACGTCGGAGTCGAACTCGCCGGCGTCGAAGGCCGCGAGGATCTGCTCCTGGGTGGAGAAGACCCGGGCGGGGGCCTCCACGACCCGGTGCTCGGGCTTGACCGCGGAGACCTTGACCACGCCCCGGCCGAGGTTGCCCTCGACCATGCGCAGGCCCCCGTCGGCGGAGAACGGGCGGGCGGCGGGCCGCAGCACGTCCTCGTCCCCCGAGGCCTCCGGGGCGGGCTTCCACAGCAGGCCCTCGGTCTCGGTGAGGACGGGCACCGTGGTGTAGGCGTCCAGCCCCTCGCCGGTGACGGTCGTGACGTCCTCGTGCAGCAGCCCGGCGTCCAGCAGCTCGGAGATGAGGAATCCGGTGCCGCCCGCGGCGTGGAAGTGGTTCACGTCGGCGCCGCCGTTGGGGTAGATCCGGGTGAGCAGCGGGGTCGCCGAGGACAGCTCGGCGAAGTCGTCCCAGGTCAGCTCGATTCCGGCGGCGGCGGCCATCGCGGGCAGGTGCAGGGTGTGGTTGGTGGAGCCTCCGGTGGCCAACAGGGCCACGACGCCGTTCACGAATGCCTTCTCGTCGAGGATCTCGGCGACCGGCGGCACGCCCTGCACGATCCGGCGCCCGGCCTCGTCGGTGAGCGCCTCGCGCAGCGGCGTGTTCGGGGCGACGAAGCTGGCGCCCGGCAGGTGCAGGCCCATGACCTCCATGAGCATCTGGTTGCTGTTGGCGGTGCCGTAGAAGGTGCAGGTGCCGGGCGAGTGGTAGGACTTGGCCTCGGCGTCGAGCAGTTCGTCCCGGCCGATCTCGCCGATGGCGTGGAGCTTGCGGATGCGGCCCTTCTCGGCGTTGGGCAGTCCGGAGCCCATCGGCCCCGCGGGCACCAGCACCGTCGGGAGCTGCCCGAAGGCCAGCGCCCCGATGACCAGCCCGGGCACGATCTTGTCGCAGACGCCGAGCATGAGCACGCCGTCGAACATGTCGTGGGACAGCGCGACCGCGGCGGACATGGCGACCACGTCCCGGCTGAACAGCGACAGCTCCATGCCGGCGCGGCCCTGGGTGATGCCGTCGCACATGGCCGGGACGCCGCCCGCGACCTGGGCGACGCCGCCCGCCAGCAGGATCGCCTTCTTCAGCCGCTCGGGGTAGGTCCGGAAGGGCTGGTGCGCCGAGAGCATGTCGTTGTAGGAGGTGACGATCGCGACGTTCGGCCTGCTCGTGCCGCGCAGCGCGGCCTTCTCCTCCGGGCCGCAGGCGGCGAAGCCGTGGGCGAGGTTGCCGCAGCCGAGCGCTCCTCGCGCGGGTCCCTCGGCCCTGGCCTCGGCCACGCGCGCCAGATACTCGGCGCGGCCGGCGGCGCTGCGCGCGACGATCCGCTCGGTGACACGGGCGACGACCGGGTGCACGGCTGTCATGGAACGACTCCCGGGGCAGATAGGTGAACCGGATCCCTACCTTAGCAAGAGATCTAGGTTGACTTAAGTAGGCAAAATTACAAAAGTCACGCGGAAGTGACCGTCTGGACATGGTTCACTTGAAGAATGCCGAGAGTGAGCGGAGTTGCCGCGACCAGCGGGGAGATCCTGCGCCTCATCCGGGAGGAGGAGCTGCGCACCCGCGCGGAGCTCGCCCGGTTCACCGGCCTGTCGCGACCGGTGATCGGACAGCGGGTGAACGAGCTGCTCGAGGCCGGGCTGGTGCTGGAGAGCCCGGGCGTGTCGAGCGGCGGCAGGCCCGCGGCGCGGCTGGAGTTCAACGGCGCGGGCGGCACCGTCCTGGTCGCCTCGCTCGGCCACACCCACGGCCATCTGGCCGTCTGCGACCTGGCGGGCACGATCCTGCACCAGGAGCCGGTCGGGGTGGACGGCGGGCCCGACGCCGGGATCGGAGCCGTGCTCGACCTGTGGCGGGACATGGAACGGGGCCCGGTGCTCGGCGTGGGCATCGCCGTACCCGGAGCCGCGGCCGAGCACGAGGCGATCGTCTCGGCGGTCGCCGACCGCTACCCCGTCCCCGTGCACCTGGACAACGACGTCAACGTCATGGCCCTGGGCGAGCACCGGCTCCGCCACGACGTGGACGACCTGCTGTTCGTGAAGGCCTCCACCGGCATAGGCGCCGGCATCGTCTCCGGCGGCCGCCTTCAGCGCGGGGCCTACGGCTCGGCCGGGGAGATCGGGCACATCCCCGTCCCCGACGGGCTGCTGTGCGGCTGCGGCACCGTGGGATGCGTCGAGACGCTGGCGGGCGGAGCCGCCCTGCTGGCCCAGCTCGGCGGCCGCGCCGCGAACCTGCCGGAACTGGCCGCCTTCGCGCGGGCCGGCGACCTGGAGGCGGTGGCCGTCCTACGCGAGGCGGGCCGCCGCATCGGCGAGGTGATCGCCGCCGCCGTCAACGTGCTGAACCCCGCCCTCGTCGTCCTGGGCGGCGACCTGTCGGGCAAGAACCTCATCGCGGGCGTCCGCGAGACCGTCTACCAGCGCGCCGCCGCCGTGGCCACCCGCCGCCTCCGCATCGAGCCCAGCCTCCTGGGCGACGACGCGGGCCTCCTCGGCTGCGCCACCATGATCCTCGACCACATCCTCTCCCCCCGCGCCGTCGACGCCGCCCTGCGCTCCGCCTCCCGCCCCGCCGCACCCCAAGACCCCACCCGCGTCCCCTGAGGGGAAGGTCCACCGGGCCCGTTGCCCGGACGGGCCCGATGGACTTGGACTGGTCCTCCGCTCAGCCGAGCTGGAGGGAGCGTTTGGACAGGCCCATCCAGAACCCGTCGATGACGGAGCGGTGGGTGGGCAGGTCGTCCTCGCCCGCGCCGAGGGTGACGAAGAGCGGGGCGAAGTGCTCGGTGCGGGGGTGGGCGACCTTCCCCGCCGGGGCCTTGTGCAGGAAGTCCAACAGCCCGTCCACGTCGTGGGCGGAGAGCGCCTCCCGGCCCCAGGCGTCGAACTCCCTGGACCAGCCGGGGGCGTGGTCGGCGGGCGCGCCGGGGGTCAGGCCGCGCAGGTTGTGGGTGAAGAACCCGCTGCCGACGATCAGTACGCCCTCGTCGCGCAGCGGGGCGAGCCTGCGGCCGAGCTCGTAGAGCCGCCCCGGGTCGAGGGTGGGCATCGAGATCTGCAGGACGGGGACGTCGGCCTCGGGGTACATCTCGACCAGCGGCACGTAGGCCCCGTGGTCGAGGCCCCTGTCGGGCACGTCCTGGACTCCCCCGCCGAGGAGCCCCCGGACCCTGGCCGCCAGCTCGGGCGCGCCCGGGGCCGGGTACCGGACCTCGTAGTAGTGCCGGGGGAATCCCCCGAAGTCGTACACCAGCGGCACGGTCTCGGTCGCGCCGATCGCCAGGGGCGCGTTCTCCCAGTGCGCGGAGACCATGAGGATCGAGGACGGGCGGGGCAGCTCCGCCGACCACGCGGCCAGCTGGCCCGGCCACAGCGGGTCGTCGGCCAGCGGGGGCGCCCCGTGGCTCAGGTACAGCGCCGGCATCCTGCCCATGATGACTCTCCCCGTTAGTACTTGAACATTCAATCATAACTACGGGAGCCGACTCGCCATTCCTCGTAGCCGGATTCGGACGACCAGATCGTGCAAGGCGCCGCCGTCCTCGGGATGCTCGGGCAGCGACGAGGAGTCGCGCCCCTCCTCCAGGCGGGCCGTCAGCGCCTCCACGTCGGGGGCGAAATCGCGGTCGGGGGCCGCGACGTGCTCGGCGGCGCGCTTCAGCGCGATCAGCTCGGGCAGGTAGGCGGGGCCGCCCTCCAGCACGTTCAGATCGCAGAGGACCTCGCCCGTCCTCATCAGGTGGATCCCCGTCAGCAGCACCCGGAAGGTGTAGAGCAGGGGCTTGAGCTCCCCCGTCTTCCCGTACAGCCGCCACTGGGTGCGGGCGAATCCCAGGTAGTGGTGGGCGTGGTGGCGGGTGATCAGACCCGGCGCCAGGGCGGCCAGTTCCTCGTGGACCGGCGTGGTCTCCAGGACCAGGGGCGACAGCAGCTGCTCCAGGACGTAGCCGTTCCGCTTGCGCAGCAGGACGCAGAACTTGAGGAGGTCATGGGTGACGAGGTCGGTCTGCCGGTCCTCCGACATCCAGGTGAGGGTCTCGGGCCCGTGCACGAGTCCGACCACCTCCTCCGCGGGCAGGACGTGGACGCCTCTGAGGTCCAGGTCGGAGTCCACGGAGGGGAAGCCGTACAGATGCGCCCCGCTGACCGTCACGAAGACGCGGGGATAGGGGCAGACGTCCTCGGGCAGGTCTGGCATCCCGGTCGGGTTCACAGGGCGGCCCTCCGGACGGAGACCAGGAAGTCCTCGACGGCGGCGCGGTCGGGGGCCTCGGGGAGCGGGGAGGACTCCAGGGCTGCGTCCAGTCCGTCCATCAGTTCCCCGCGCCAGGAGGTGACCTCCGTCCACGGCACCTCGCCCCGCCGGACCGCGAGGAGGCGCTCCCGGTAGGGCGTGACGTCCACGAGGAGCTCCCCCGTCTCCACCAGGTGGCGGCCGGAGAGCAGCAGGCGCAGCAGATGCATGATGTGCTTCCACTTGACCCCCTCCCCCTCGCCCGAGGAGGAGCGCTGGAACTGCCGTTCGGCGTAGCGCAGGAACGTCCGGTGCGCCTTGCGGGACAGGAAGGCCGGACGGAGGTCGCGCAGTTCCTCCCCCGTGCCGGTGGCCTTCTCCACCAGCGGCGACCACAGGCATTCCAGGACGGTGGGGTTGGCCTCCAGCGCCAGCGAGCAGAAGCGCTCGACCTCCCACGAGAACTGCTCGGGGAGCGGGCCGTCCAGATGGGTGGGGGGCTTGTCCAGCCGCCAGAACAGCTCGGTGGGCGCGACGAAGACGCCTCTGCGGTCGACGTCGCTGCCGGCGGTGTCCAGACCGTAGGCGCGGGACCCGACCACGACGGACAGGATCGTGTGCTCTCCCACCAGGTCGATGGCGTCGATGACGGCCTCCGAAGAGAAAGAAGACGCCCCGGCCGGGAGGCCGGGGCGAAGGGTCGAGCGGGGGGTGACGCGGAGGTCAGTGCCGGGTCTTCACCCGTTCGCCGGCGCGCCGGCGAACGCGGACGTTCACCCTGCGGGGACGGCGCAGCGTCCGGCGCCTGGTGTGCGGGACGGCGCGGGCCACCCGCATGGCCCGGCGCAGCTTGAGCATGATCACCGGGAGGGTGCAGGCGGCCAGCAGTTCGGTGGCCGCGGTGAAGCGCATCCACTCGCCGCCGCCGGGCACGCCCGCCGCCCAGGCCACGACCGAGCAGCCGCCGACGACCGCCCAGGCGACCATCATCCCGGCGAGGGTGCGGCTGCTGGGCTTGGGGAAGGGCAGCCGGCTGATCGCCAGCGCCGCCACGCAGGCGATCGCGGCCAGCGCCACCGGGATCGGCGGCGACAACACGATGATCGAGACCACGGTGAAGGCGCACAGCGGCGCGGGCATGCCGCGGAAGATCCCCGGCTCGGGCGCCGCCGTGACGTACCGGGCCAGCCGGACCACGATGGCCAGGAAGAACGCCGCCGACGCCGCCAGCGCGGGCATCGCCCACTCCGTCTCGAACCCGGCCCAGGCCAGGGTCATCGCGGCGGGGACCAGACCGAAGGTGATCACGTCGGCGAGGTTGTCCAGGTGCGGGCCGTAGGGGGTGCTGCGCCAGCGGCGGGCCATGCGCCCGTCGAACAGGTCGCAGATCGCCCCGATCAGCATGAGCAGGACCGCGCCGGCGAAGAACCGGCTGTCGGTGCCCCGGAAGTCGCCCTGCACCATGATGCTGCGCAGCGCCGCGATCCCGCACAGCGCGTTGCCCAGGGTCAGGAAGTCGGCGGGAGAGAGCCGTTCTGCGGGCACGGCCTCCGGCTCAACCGCTGACAAGTCGCGTCTCACCGGCTCTGGTCTTCTGACCGACGACGACCGCCGGGCTGATCCCGGGCGGAAGGTACACGTCGAAACGGGAGCCGAAGCGGATCAGGCCGAGGCGTTCTCCCTGCTCCACCGTGTCCCCCTCCTCCAGGTAGGGGACGATCCGGCGGGCCACCGTCCCGGCGATCTGGACGCACTCCAGTTCGCCGATCTCGGTCTCGAACCGCCACACGACCCGCTCGTTGCGGTCGCTCTCCTTGTCGAACGCCGGGACGTGGCCGCCCGCGACGTGCTCGACCGAGATGATCTTTCCGGCCATGGGCGCCCGGTTGACGTGGACGTCGAGGGGGCTCATGAAGATCGCCACCCGGGTCCGCCCGTCGGGCCAGGGGTCGATGCTCTGCACCTTCCCGTCCGCGCCGGACAGGACCCTGCCCTCGCCGTGGCGGGGCGGGTCACGGAAGAACCAGGTCAGGCCCGCGGCGGTGGCCGCCGCGGCGGCGCCCACCAGGGCGCGGTACCGTGACCTGCGGCTCAGCAGAACGGCGCCCGCCGCTCCGACCAACCCCGGAACCAGCCAGGGTCCGGCACCGCGGGCGATGGACAGAGCCGCGCCCTCCGGTTCTCGACGACCGGGCACTATCTCTTCAACTCCTAGGCAGAGGGACAGTTCGGGGGAGCTTACTCAGCGAGGCTTCCCGCACACCAGCGAGCCCGCGAGTGATCCACTCAAAGTAGTCGATCACTTCCCCCAGGTTACGATATGACACAGTCGGGCCCAGTGTGTCATGACTTGTTTGCCATTAACCGGGATTCCGCGGTGTTCCCTTCACGGTATACGGCGGAATGGTTGACTGGACCCCGTGCGGGAACTCCTCTTCGAAGTCGCCCGGGACGCGGGCGGAGTCGGCGATCCCGTCATTCTCTACCATCGGACCGACGTTCTGGTGGTGCGCGTAGGTGAGGTCGTGGTCAAGTCGCACCGGCCCGCCGCGGACCTGGCCGCGCGCCTCGCCGTCGCCTCCTCCCATCCCGACCTGCTGCTGGCCCCGCTCGCCGGGCCGCAGGAGATCGAAGGCCGGACGGTGTCCGTCTGGCCCGCTGGGGAGACGGTCGATCCGGCGGACCCGGAGAAGGCGCCCTGGGAGGAGGCGGCCCGGCTGCTGGCGGATCTGCACGCGCGGCCGCTCCCGCCGGGCCTGCCCGAGCAGGGCGCTCCCGCGAAGGTCCGCGAGGTGCTCTCCCGGCCCCTTCCCGAGGAGCATCCGGCGACGGCTCCGGTACGCCGCGCCTACGCCTCCCTGCCTCCGTTCCCCGAGCCGGCGCGGCCGCCCCGCCTGGTGCACGGGGACTTCCACCTGGGCCAGCTGGTGCGGTACGACGGCACCTGGCGGCTGATCGACCTGGACGACCTGGGCCGGGGCGATCCCGTCTGGGACCTGGCCCGCCCGGCCGCCCTGTTCGCCGCGGGGGTGCTGCAGCCGGAGGCCTGGTCCCGCTTCCTCGGCGCCTACCGGGAGCACGGCGGGATCGACCTCGGCGAGGACCCCTGGGAGAAACTGGATATTCCCGCCAGAGCTCTGGCGATCCAAACGGCCGCCCGCTGCGTCTCACATGCTGTGGACGAGAACAGGCTGCTCGATCCTTACGAATCAGCCCTTATCGACACGTGTGACCGAATTGGCGGTCTCGCCGTCTGACGATGGCGTAGGGTGCCAACAAAAACGCCCGTCACGGCAGGAGCCGTGCTGGAAAGGTGGCGAAATGCTTCAGTGCCCGAAGTGCCGTGGCACGATGCGGACCTTCGACCGCAACGGAGTCCACATCGAACAGTGTGAGATGTGCCGGGGGATCTTCCTCGACTACGGCGAGCTGGAGACCCTCGCCCGGGTCGAGAGCCAGTGGCGCCAGGCCGCGCCGCCGCCTCCCGCCGCGGCCCCCGGCTGGGGCGCCCCCGCACCCCAGCAGGTGGTGCACCACTACCCCGGCCACCACCGCCACCACGGCGGCAGCCTTTTCGGCATGCTCTTCTCCACCTGATCCCCCCGGGATCCTCCCGGCCTCCGGATCGCACTTCGAGGGCGGCGCCCGCCGGCGCCGCCCTTCGCGTCTCCCCGGTCAGAGGCGGGGGTCGACGGGTTCGGACTCCAGCGCCAGCACCCCGAACACCGCCTGGTGCACCCGCCACAGCGGAGCGCCCTCCGCCAGCCGGGTCAGGGCCTCGGCGCCCAGCGCGTACTCGCGCAGGGCGAGCGAGCGCTTGCGGCCGAGGAACCGCCCGCGCAGCCGGTCCAGCTGGTGCGGGTCGGTGTAGTCGGGCCCGTAGATGATGCGCAGGTACTCCCGGCCCCTGACCTTCAGTCCCGGCTGGACGAGGTCGCGGCGGTCCGGGCCCGTGCCGGGGGCGGCGTCCAGGGGCTTGACGACCATGCCCTCGCCGCCCGCCTCGGTCAGGGACAGCCACCAGTCGGTGGCGGCGGCCTCCGAGGCCGGGTCCGCCAGGTCCGTGAAGCGCGCGGCGGTGGGCCGGATCAGCCCCGACGGGTCCGCCGCGGCCAGGCGGTCGGCCAGCTCCAGGTGGGCCCGGTGGTCGAGGTCGCCGGGAGCCCCGGTCGTCAGGTGGGAGCGGCCCTCGGTGGCCAGCAGCTGGAAGGGCGCCAGCCGCACCCCGTCGAGGCCGTCCGTCGGCCAGCAGTACCGGGCGTAGGCGTCGCGGAAGAGCGCGGCGTTGCCCTCCCTTCCCGAGACGCGCTCCAGGAGCGCGGTCACCTCCACTCCGCGGTCCCGCGCCCGCTCCAGCAGGGACGCGACGACGGGCAGCGCGGTGCGCGCGGCCGCGCCGGTGGCCGCGTACTGGACGCGCAGGAGCTCCTTGGCCTTGGCCGACCACGGCAGCAGCTCGCAGTCCAGCACCAGCCAGGAGGTGTCGAACTCCGCCCACAGGCCGGCCTTCGTCGCCGCCGCGCGGACCCGGGAGAGGAACTCCTCGGTGAGGTCGGCGGAGGAGAAGAACGTCCGGCCCGTCCGGGTGTAGACGGCCCCGGTGGTGCCGTCGTCGACGCCGAACCTGGCGCGGGCGGCCTCCTCGTCCCGGCAGACGACCGCGATCGCGCGGGAGCCCATGTGCTTCTCCTCGCAGACGACGCGGCCCACGCCCTGGGCGCGGTAGGCGGCGAAGGCCTCCGCCGGGTGCTCCAGGTACCGCTCCAGCCCGGACGTCGCCACGGGGGCCATGGTCGGCGGCAGGTAGACCAGCCAGCGCGGGTCCACCGCGAACCGGCTCATCACCTCCAGCGCGGCCAGGGCGTTCTCCTCGCGGACGGCGACCCTGCCGAGCAGCGCGGTCTCGACCCCGCCCGCGCCGAGGACGTCGTCGATGTGCAGGGTGTCGAGCTCCCGGTGCGCTCCTTCGGCTCCGGACGCGGTGCCGCCGGGCCGCTCGTCCGCGGTGGGGAACGGCTTGACGGGCTCGTACCAGACCCGTTCGGCCGGGACGGAGACCAGTTCCTTCTCCGGGTAGCGCAGCGCGGTGAGCCTGCCGCCGAAGACCACCCCGGTGTCGACGCACAGGGTGTTGTTGATCCACTCGGGTCCGGGCACCGGGGTGTGCCCGTAGACGACCATGGCCCTGCCCCGGTATTCGCCGGCCCACGGGTGGCGGACGGGCAGCCCGTACTCGTCGGTCTCCCCCGTCGTCTCCCCGTACAGCGCGAACGACCTCACCCGGCCGGACGCCCGGCCGTGGTACTCCTCCTTGAGCCCGGCGTGCGCGACGACGAGCCGGCCCCCGTCCAGGACGTAGTGGCTGACGAGCCCGTCCATGAACCGGACCGCCTCGTCGCGGAACTCCTCGGACTCGGCCTCCAGCTGCTCCAGCGACTCGGCGAGACCGTGCGAGACCGTCACCTTCCGCCCGCGCAGAGCGCGCAGCAGCTTGTTCTCGTGGTTTCCCGGGACGCACAGGGCGTCGCCGTCGCCGACCATGCCCATCGCCAGCCGCAGCACGCCCGGCGTGTCGGGGCCCCGGTCCACGAGGTCGCCCAGGAAGACCGCCTGGCGGGACGGGTGGTGCGCGCCGACCGGCCGGCCCCGCTCGTCCCGGCGCAGCTCGTACCCCAGCTCCTCGAGCAGCCGCTCCAGTTCGGCGCGGCAGCCGTGGACGTCGCCGATGAGGTCGAACGGGCCGGTGAGCTCGCGCTTGTCCGTCCACGACTTCTCATAGGAGACGGTCACCGCGTCGATCTCGGCCTCGTCGCGCAGCACGTAGTGCCGTTTGAACTCCCGTCCGAGCCCTCGCATCCCCCGGCGCAGCTCGCGTCGCTGCCTGGGAATGACGTGGTCCGGGAGCTGCCTTTCGGGACGCAGCGCGTTGCGGGCCCTGGCCACCGCCTCCGGCACGTCCAGGACGACGCCCACGCCGAGCACGTCGTGGTCCTTGGCGATCCGCAGAAGCGCCTCGCGGGACTTCGGCTGCACGTTCGTGGCGTCCACCACCGTGAGCAGTCCCCGCCGCAGCCGCGTGGCGACGATGTAGTGCAGCAGGTCGAACGCATCGCCCGTCGCCGACTGGTCGTTCTCGTCGTCGGCGACCACCAGCCTGCAGTGGTCGGAGGAGACGACCTGGCCCGGCTTGAAGTGCCGGGCCGCGAAGTGGGACTTGCCCGACCCCGACACTCCGATCAGCAGGACGAGGCTCGTCTCGGGCAGCCGCAGTTCGGTCATCGCCCCAGTCTTCCGTGAGGATCGCGGCGAGGAAACCGGATTTCTCACTCCCAGGGGCCCCCTTCGATCCAGCCCTCCCGGTGGGCCAGGCGCAGGGCCGCCTCCACGAAGGCCTCGGTCACGGGGTCGGCGGCGCGGGCGTTCCACAGCAGTTCCAGGTCGAAGTCCGGGAGGGGGTCGGTGATCGGGACCGCGGCCAGGCCGTCGGGGACGTGGGGGACGGTCGAGGAGGGGATGACGGTGAAGTTGAGCGGGTCGTTGGGAATCGGGTTCTCCCAGACCGTGAAGCTCTCACCGGTGCTGGACAGCGCCTCCAGGACGGCGTCGTGGTAGGCGGGGGCGCGGCGGCGGGGGAAGTAGCAGAAGGTGTGGCCGCGCAGGTCGCGCAGCGCGATCCCGCCGGCGTTCGCCTTGGGATGGGTGGCGGGGAGCAGCGCCACCAGGCGCTCCTTGCGGAGGGTCCGGCGGGCCAGCCGGGCGTGGTCGGGCGCGCAGCGCGTCAGCACGGCCTCCACCTCCCCGTCCAGGAGGGCGCGGTCGGGAGCCCAGTGCTTGACCGCCTCCAGCACGATGCCGGGGTGCTCCCCGGCCACGGCCCGCTCCAGCATCGGGATGGTGTCGAAGCCCGCGGCGGGCAGGTAGCCCACCCGCACGGTGCCCGTCAGTTCGGCGAGTTCGCCCCGGCCCAGCTCCCGTACGAGCCGGTCGGCGTCCTCGACGATCCTGCGGGCGCTGGCGACGAACTGCCGGCCGGCCTCGGTGAGCCGGGTCGGCCTGCGTTCGAAGAGCGTCACCCCCAGCTGTCTTTCCAGGTCCCGGATCTGCCGGCTCAGCGGGGGCTGCGCCATGTTCAGCTTCCGCGCGGCGTTCTGGAAGCCCCCCTCGTCGGCGACCGCGATCACGTAACGCATCAGACGAAGATCAACTGACATACCGGCACAGTATTACCGGCCAGTACTCAATGAGTATTGGACCGGACAAGATCACACCCGGCAGGCTGGCTCCTACCAACGAGTAACGCATCGGGGAGAGAGCTTTTTGTCCGACGAATACGACGTCGTGGTCGCGGGGGCGAGCACGGCGGGCTGCGCGGCCGCGATGCTCCTCGCGGCGCGGGGCGCGCGGGTCGCGCTGCTCGAGAAGCGCACCACCATGGACGCCCACAAGGTGCTGTGCACCCACACGCTCCAGCCCGGAGCCCTGCCCGTCCTGAAGACTCTGGGGGTGCTGCCGGAACTGGAGGCCGCGGGGGCCCGGCAGCACGTCACCGAACTGTGGACGCCCTGGGGCTGGATCCGGCCTCGGCCCGAGCCGGGCGGCCCTCCGCTTCCCCAGGGGATCAACGTCCGCCGCTCCACGCTCGACCCGGTCCTGCGGCGGGCCGCCGCCGAGACGCCGGGCGTCGACCTGATGCTCGGCGAGCAGGTCTCCGGCCTGCTGGAGGAGGACGGCCGGATCACCGGGGTGCGCACCGGCGGGCGGACCATCACCGCCCGGCTCACCGTCGGCGCGGACGGCCGCGGATCCACCGTCGCCGCGCACAGCGGCCTGCCCGCCCGGGTCAGCGCCAACAACCGGCTCGGATTCTTCGCCCGGTACCGGGGACTGCCCCCGGCGCCCAGCCGGGTCTGGTTCCTCGACCCCGACACCGCCTTCGCCTTCCCCAACGACGGCGACATCACCGTGGTCGCCTGCTCCCCCGCCAAGGAGAAGCACTCCGCCGACTTCCGGCGCAACATGGAGGGCTCCTACGAGCGCTTCATCCGCGCGCTGCCCGACGCTCCGCCCATCGACGAGGGCGAGCGGGTGTCCAAGGTGATCGGCACGTTCGACCTGCCCAACGTCTACCGCAAGCCGCACCGCCCCGGCCTCGCGCTCGTCGGCGACGCGGCGCTGGCCACCGACCCCGTGTGGGGCGTGGGCATCGGCTGGGCCCTGCAGTCCGCGCAGTGGCTCGCCGAGGCCTCCGTCCGGGGGCCGGGCGAGGGGCTCGAGGAGTACGGGCGCGCGCACCGCTCGGCCCTCGACGGCCACCACAAGCTGATGGAGGACTACGCCTCCGTCCGCCCGTTCAACCCGTTCGAAAAGCTCCTGCTCTCCGCCGCCGCCAGGGACGCCGCCGCGGCGCGGCACCACCAGCGGTTCGCCGGCCGGCTCATCGACGTGAAGGAGTTCGTCTCGCCTCCCGCGCTGCTGCGCGCGATGCGCGTGAACGCCCTGCACCGTCTCGGCCGCTGACGCGGCCTTCCGTACCCCTTGCCTGGATTTCCTGGAGTCTCCTTGTCTTCTCGTATCGCCATCATCGGCATGGCCTGCCGTTTCCCGGATGCGGGCAGTCCCGCCGAACTATGGGAGAACGCCCTCGCCGGGCGGCGCTCCTTCCGCCGCCTCCCGCCCGAGCGCATCCGGATGGAGGACTACTGGTCGGCCGACAAGTCCGCGCCCGACCACTTCTACTCGACCGAGGCCGCGCTGCTGCGCGACTGGGAGTTCGACCGGCTGCGCTTCAAGGTCGCCGGGACCACCTACCGCAACACCGACATGGTGCACTGGCTGGCCCTCGAGGTCGCGGCCGAGGCGCTGGCCGACGCGGGCTTCCCCGACGGCAGGGGCGCGCCGCTGGAGTCCACCGGCGTGGTCATCGGCAACTCGCTGACCGGCGAGGGGCAGCGCGCCGCCGGAATCCGGCTGCGCTGGCCCTACGTCCGGCGGATCGTCGCGAACGCCCTGGAAGGAAAGGTCGGCCGGGAGGACCTCGCCGACCTGCTGGGGCGGATGGAGCACGACTACAAGGCGCCCTTCCCGGTGCCGGACGGCGACTACCTCGCGGGCGGCCTGGCCAACACGATCGCGGGGCGCGTCTGCAACCACTTCGACTTCAACGGCGGCGGCTACACCGTCGACGGGGCGTGCGCCTCGTCCCTGCTGTCCCTCATCACCGCCTGCAACGCGCTGATCTCCCGGGACATGGACGTGGCGGTCGCGGGCGGCGTGGACATCAGCATCGACCCGAACGAACTGATCGGCTTCTCCCGCGCCGGGGCGCTGGCCACCGACGACATGCGGGTGTACGACCAGCGCTCGGCCGGGTTCTGGCCCGGCGAGGGCGCGGGCATGGTGGTGCTGATGCGCGAGGAGGACGCGCTGGCGCGCGGCCACCGCGTCCACGGCATCGTCAACGGCTGGGGCATGTCCTCCGACGGCGCGGGCGGTATCACCCGGCCCGAGAGCGACGGCCAGCGCATCTGCATCGACCGGGCCTACCGGCGCGCCGGCTTCGGCGTCGAGGAGGTGCCGTACTTCGAGGGCCACGGCACCGGCACGGCCGTCGGCGACGCCGCCGAACTCCAGACGATCAGCGACGCCCGCAAGGCCGCGGACCCGTCCGCTCCCCCGGCCGTGATCGGCTCGATCAAGGCCAACATCGGGCACACCAAGGCCGCCGCCGGCGTGGCCGGCCTGATCAAGGCCGTCCAGGCCGTGAACCACGGGGTCCTGCCGCCGACCACCGGCTGCGAGCGGCCCCACCCGATCCTCACCGAGGGCACCCCGTCGCTGCGGGTCCTGTCCAAGGGCGAGGCGTGGCCGGAGGGCGCGCCGCTGCGCGCGGGCGTCAGCGCGATGGGCTTCGGCGGCATCAACACGCATGTGGTGGTGGAATCCGCGCGTCCCTCGCGTCCCCGGATCGACGGGCGGACCCGCACGATCCTCAGCTCGCAGCAGGACACCGAGCTGTTCTGCCTGGACGCCGACACCGCCGACGAGCTCGCCTCCGCCGCGGCCTCGCTGTCGGCCGTCGCCGAGGGCATGTCCCGCGCCGAGCTGCCCGACCTCGCCGCGCACCTCGCGGGGAAACTCAGCCGTAAGACGCGTCGCGCGGCCGTCGTCGCGAGCACGCCGCGCCAGCTGGCCGACCGGCTCCGCCGGGTCGCCTCGCTCGCCGGAGCCGAACGGCACCTCGACCCGCTGGGCGGCGTCTTCGTCGGAACGCTCGGCGAGCTGCCGCGCGTGGTGCTGATGTTCCCGGGCCAGGGCTCGGGCGGCAACGCCTCCGGGGGCGCGGCCCGCCGCCGGTTCGAGGAGATCGAGGAGCTGTACGAGCGGGCCGCGCTGCCCACCGGCGGCGACCAGGTCGACACGGCCGTGGCCCAGCCGCGGATCGTCACCGCCTCCGTCGCGGGCCTGCGGCTGCTCGACAGGTTCGGGATCCAGGCGCGCGCCGCGGTCGGGCACAGCCTCGGCGAGCTCGTCGCGCTGCACTGGGGCGGCTCCTACGACGAGGCCGCGCTGCTGCGGATCGCCGCCGCGCGGGGAAGGGCGATGAGCGAACTGTCGGAGAGCGGCGGCGCGATGGCGAGCATCGCGGCCGACGCCTCCGCCGTCACGCCGCTGCTCGAGGGCGAGCCGGTGGTCGTCGCCGGTTACAACTCCCCCGGCCAGACCGTCGTCTCCGGCCCGTCCGAGGCCGTCACCCGCGTGGTGGCCGCCGCGACCCGGGCCGGACTGTCCGCGGTGCGGCTGCCGGTCTCGCACGCCTTCCACTCGCCGCTGGTCTCCCCCGCCGCCGACGCGTTCGCCGCGCGGCTGGCCGAGGAGAAGCCGGGGCCGGTGCGCCGCCGGGTCGTCTCGACGGTCACCGCGGCGGCCGTCGCCGAGGACCCCGGGGAGCTGCTGCGCGAGCAGATCACCGCGCCCGTCCGGTTCACCGAGGCGCTGTCGGAGGCCGCGAAGGACGCCGACCTGCTCATCGAGGTCGGGCCCGGCCAGGTCCTGACCGGGCTGGCCCGCGAGATCACCGACGTCCCGGCCATCGCGACCCGCACCGACGAGGAGTCCCTGGCGGGGCTGCTGCAGACGCTCGGCGCCGCGTTCGCGCTCGGCGCGGGCGTGCAGATCGGCGAGCTGTTCTCCGGCCGGTTCAGCCGCCCGTTCGACCCCGAGGCCAAGCCGCACTTCCTGGCCAACCCGTGCGAGACCACTCCCGACGTGGACCCGGCGCTGCTGGTGAGCACGGCTCCCTCTCCCGCGGAGGCCGGGGCCGCGGCCTCGGCCGACGACGACACCACCGACCCGCTGCTGCTCCTGCGGCAGATGGTCGCCGAGTTCGCCGAGTTCCCGCTGGAGTCGGTGCGGGCCGACAGCAAGTTCCTGGACGACCTGCACCTCAGCTCGATCGTGGTGGGGCAGATCGTCGGCGAGGCGATGAAGCGGCTCGGCCTGGACCGGCCCGCCGCGCCGACCGGCTACGCGACCGCCACGCTCGGGCAGGTCGCCGAGACCCTCACCCAGCTCGTCGAGACCGGCGAGGCCGTCGCCGAGGACTCGGCCGAGGCCGCGGCCAAGATCGTCCCGCCCGGCGTGGACACCTGGGTCGAGGCGTTCGCGATCGACTGGCGCGAGCTGGACGCCCCGGCGCGCAGCGCGATGCGCACGCCCGGCACGTGGCGGCTCGTCGGCGCGCACCCGGCCGGACCGGCGCTGGCCGAGGCGCTGGAGGCCGCCGCCTGCGGGTCGGGCGTGGTCGCCGTCGTGCCCGCCGCCGGACCCGAGCGGCTGGACCTGCTGCGCGAGGCCGCCGACGCGGTGCTGGCGAACAAGGACGTGACGCGCTGCGTGATCGTCCAGGAGGGGCCGGGTTCCGCCGGGTTCGGCAAGACCCTGCACCTGGAGGCGCCCTGGGTCGCCACGGCGGTCGTCACCGCCGACCCCGCGCTGCCCGGGCGGATCGAGCGGATCGTCGCCGAGGCGGTCGCGACCGACGGGTTCCGCGAGGTCGCCTACGCCGCCGACGGCACCCGCACCGAGCCCGTCCTCCAGCAGGTCGAACTCGCCGGAACGGACCTGCCGATCGGCGCCGGGGACGTCACGCTGGTGGCGGGCGGCGGCAAGGGCATCACCGCCGAGTGCGCGCTGGAACTGGCCCGCGAGAGCGGCACCGCGCTCGCCCTGCTCGGCCGGTCCGACCCCGCGGCCGACGACGAGCTCGCCGCCAACCTGGCCCGCATGGAATCGGCCGGGGTGACCGCGCGGTACTTCCGCGTCGACGTCACCGACCGCGCCGCCGTCGCCGCGACCGTCCAGGAGATCGGCGAGGTCCTCGGCAAGGTCACCGCCGTGCTCTACGGGGCGGGCGGCAACGTGCCGAAGCTGCTGGAGGAACTCACCGACGACGACTACCGGCGGACCATCGACCCGAAGGTCACCGGCCTGGAAGCCGTCCTGAACGCCGTCGACCACGACACGCTGAAGCTGCTCGTCTCCTTCGGCAGCATCACCGGACGGGCCGGGCTGCGCGGCGAGGCCCACTACGCCGTCGCCAACGAGTGGCAGAGCGACCTCGTCCAGGAGCTGTCCGCCAGGCTGCCGCACACCCGCTGCCGCGCGGTGGAGTGGTCGCTGTGGTCGGGCGTCGGCATGGGCGAGCGGCTCGGCTCGGTGGAGAACCTCTCCCGCGTCGGCGTCCACACCATCACCCCCGACCAGGGCGTGGGGATGCTGCGCGGTCTCGTCGCCGACCCGGACGCGCCGGTCGTCGCGGTCGTCACCGGCCGGTTCGGGCAGATGCCGACCGTGCGGTTCGGCTCCGACGAGCTGCCGCTGCTGCGCTTCCTGGAGCAGCCGCGGGTGTTCTACCCCGGCATCGAGCTGGTCGCCGACTCCGAGCTCAGCTGGGCCAACGACCCCTACCTGGCCGAGCACGTGTTCAGCGGCGGGACCAACGCGGTGCTGCCCGGCACCGTCGGCATCGAGGCGATGACGCAGGCCGCGGCCGGCGTCCTCGGCACGGACGCCGTTCCGGTCCTGGAGGACGTCGAGTTCCTGCGAGCCGTGGTCCTCGGCGAGGACGAGAAGATCACGCTGCGGGTCGCCGCCCTGGTGACCGCCCCCGGGCGCGTCACCACGGTCGTGCGGTCCAGCACCACCCGGTTCCAGCTCGACCACTACCGGGCGGTCTGTGACTTCTCGGCCCCGGTTCGGACGACCGCAGCGAAGCGAGGATCGGCCGAACCGGCCCTCGGGGGTCTGGGGGTCGCCCCCCAGACCAGCACTCGCCTCCGGCCGCTCGGGTTCGCCGACCCCGCTGACGCCGAACTCCCGGCGATGGCGTTCGACCCGGCCACCGACCTGTACGGGCCGATGCTCTTCCACGGGCCGCGGTTCAAGCTGGTGGAGAGCGTGCACCGCACCGGCGCGCAGCTCGCGACGAGCCGCCTGCTGCCCGGCACCGGCGCCGCGTGGTTCGGCCGCTACCTGCCGTCCACGCTGCTGCTGGGCGACCCGGCCGCGCGCGACGCCTACATGCAGCCGATCCAGACGTGCGGCCCGACGGTCCTGGCGATCCCGGCGGGCATCCGGCGGCTGGTGCCCGGCCCGTCGACCGGTTCGGCCCCGGCGACGGTGCACGTCCGGCACCGGTTCGACGACGAGGAGTGGGACGTCGAGGTCGCCGGCCCCGACGGCCGGATCATCGAGACCTGGGAGGGCTTCACCACCCAGCTCGTCAGCAAGTACGAGGTCCCGGCGGTTTGGGTGCCGATGCTGCTCGGCTCCTACCTGGAGCAGGCGCTCATCGACCAGGGACTGTCCGGCCGGATCATGCTCGACCGGGACCCCGAGGGAGCCGAACGCCGCGAGGCCAGCGAACTGATGCTCAAGCGCCTGCTCGGCGCGGGCACCAAGGTCGCCTGGCGGCCCGACGGCAAGCCCGAGGTGGACTCCGGCCGCACCGTCTCGGTGTCGCACCGGGCCGGCGTCACGGTCGCGGCGGCCGTCCCCGGCGTCGACCTGGAACTCGTCGAGAGCCGGGACTGGGCGAGCCTGCTCGGCCCCGACCGGCTCGCCCTGGCCGAGACCATCGCCGAAGAATCCGGCGAGAGCCTCGACGCTTCCGCGACCCGCGTGTGGTCGGCCGGGGAGTGCGTGGTCAAGGCCGGGCTGCCGGTCGAGACCCCGGTCACCTTCGACTCGGTGAACGAGGGGGGCTGGGCCGGGCTGCGCTGCGGCGACCAGCGCATCCTCACCTTCGCCACCCGGCTGCGCGACGTCGCCGAACCCGTCGTGCTGGCCGTCCTCACCTCCGAGGGCCCGGCGGAAGGGCAGACCCGCTGATGGGCGACGCCTACGAGTACCGGCACATCGTCACCATCGAGGACACCGATCTGCTCGGCAACGTCAACTACGTCAACTACATCCGGTGGCAGGGCCGGGCCCGCGAGCTGTTCCTGCGGGACTACACGCCCGACGTCGTCGCCGGGTTCGCCGACGGGGTCCGGCTGCTGACCGTCAGCTGCCACTGCGACTACCTGCGCGAGCTGCGGGTGTTCGACGAGGTCGTGGTCCGGATGCGGCAGGGCGAGCTCGGCCAGACCCAGTCGGTGATGACGTTCGAGTACTGGCGGCAGCTCCCCGACGGCGGCGAGGAGCTCGTCGCCACCGGAGAGCAGCGGATCGCCTGCGTCACCGCCGGCGCCGACGGCCACCTCGTCCCGGCCCGCTTCCCCGAGTCGATGCGACGCGTCCTCTCCCAGGTACAGAGCCGCTAGGAGGCCTCATGACAGACATGAGACAGGAAGCCGTCTCGGCCACCGCCCGCTGGACGGCGGCGGTCCGCGCCCACGAGTCCGGCCTGCCGGACGCGCTGTTCACCGACCCGTACGCCGCCGGCCTGGCCGGGGAGGAGGGCTTCCGGCTCCTGGAGCGCTACGGCAACCCGGGGGTCAAGGAGTTCATCGCGATCCGCACCCGCTACCTGGACGAGGTCGCCGCCCGGGCGCCCGGACAGGTCGTCCTTCTGGCGGCGGGCCTGGACACCCGGACGGCCCGGCTGCCGTGGCGGCCCGGCACGGTCGTGTACGAGGTGGACCGGCCCGCCCTGCTGGAGGCCAAGGACGAGGAGCTGGCCGCGCTCGGCGCCCGGCACGGCTGCGGGCGCAGGACCGTCGCGGCGGACCTGACGGGCGACTGGACGTCCGCGCTGCGGGCGGCCGGCTGGAGCTCCGGGGAGCCCACCCTGTGGATCGCCGAGGGGCTGCTGCTCTACCTGCCCGAGCGGGACGCCCGCACGCTGGCGGCGACCGCGGCGGAGCTGTCCTCGCCGGGCGACGTCCTGGCGGGGGACCTGCTCAGCCACCAGTCGATGGTCAGCGAGTTCTCCCGGGAAGGGCTGCGCAGGCTCACCGAGGACGGCTGCCCGTGGCTGTTCGGCACCGACCGGCCTGAGGACTTCCTCACCGAGTGCGGCTGGAAGCCCGCCGAGGTCCTGTGCCCCGGCGAGCCCGGCGCGTCCTTCGGCCGCTGGCCGTGGGAGCCGCTCCCCCGCGAGGTCGAGGGCTTCCCGCGCAACTTCCTGTTCACCGCCCGCCGATGAAACCGTGAACGGAGCGGC
>NZ_BAAATZ010000012.1:576914-616485 GCF_039533685.1 Actinocorallia aurantiaca
CGCTCCGTTCACCGGGTGAACACGCCCATCTGGGTGGGCGGGCCGACCTCGGGATCGTCGTCGCCCACCGGCTCATAGCGGACCGCGTACCCGTACCTGTCGCAGACCTCCCCGGCCCACTCGCGGAACTGCGCGCGGGTCCACTCGAAGCGGTGGTCGGGGTGCCGGAGGCCCGTCAGGCCCTCGTAGCGCACGTTGTGCTCGACGTTGGGCGTCGTCACCACGACCGTCCTGGGCCGGGCATGCCCGAAGACCACCCGGGCCAGCGCGGGAAGGCGGGGCTGGTCGACGTGCTCGACGACCTCCATCAGCACCGCCGCGTCGTAGCCGCGGAACCTGTCGTCCAGGTAGGTCAGCGCGCCCTGGAACAGCTCCAGCCGTTCGGCCTGAAGCCGCGGCAACCGGTCCACCTTCAGCCTGCGGCGGGCGATGGCGACCGCGGTGTGCGAGACGTCCACCCCGGTGACCCGGGTAAAGGACGAGTCGGGCAGCAGCCGGGAGACCAGCTTGCCCTGCCCGCATCCCAGGTCCAGGACGGAACGTGCCTCCTCCCGCTTCAGCGCGGCGGTGACCGCCTCCAGCCTCCGCTCGTTCAGCGGGACCTTGCGCTCGTGCTCCTCGGCCCCGTCCCGGTCGGCCTCGGGCAGGTCGAGCGCGTCCTCCGGCAGGCCCTCGGCGTCGGCGAGGCGGCCCAGGGCCGCCCGTACCAGCCCGCGCCGGTTGCCCAGGTAGCGGCGGGTGATCCCGGCGCGCTCGGGGTGTCCGGCCAGCCAGCCGGACCCGGCGCGGATCAGCTTGTCGACCTCGTCCGGGGCGACCCAGTAGTGCTTGGACTGGTCGAGCACCGGCAGCAGCACGTACACCTGGTTGAGCGCGTCCGCGAGCCGGACCGTCCCGCGCAGGGTCAGCGTGACGTACCGGGAGTCGCCCCATTCGGGGAAGCGCTCGTCCAGCTGAACGGGTTCGGCGGAGACCTCCCAGCCGAGCGGCTCGAACAGCCTCCGCGCGAACTCCGGGCCGCCCTTGCAGGGCAGCGTCGGCAGTGAGAGCTCCAGCGGGACGGTCCCGTCCGCGAGTTCCCGGCGAGCGGGGCAGCGTCCGCGCATGGCCGTGCGGAAGACCGCGTTCATCGCCGAGGCCAGCAGGGACGAGGCCGCGTAGGGCCGGTCGTTGACGTACTGGCCGAGGGAGAAGTCAGGGCTGTTCTTCCCCCGGCTCCGCTGGAGGCCGATCGGGTCCACCTCCAGCAGCAGCGCGGCGGTGCAGCGCTCGGCGGAGGCCTCGGGGTAGAAGACGTGCGCGGTCCCGAAGGCCTGCTCGAACTCCTGCGCCCGGTCGGGATGCTTGTGGAGCAGGAAGCCCAGGTCGGTCGCCGGGACGCCGGGGCCCGAGGTCATCGTGATCGTCAGCAGCACCGGCCCAGTCTCCCCCAGAGCCGGAAAATGCACGATTTGTTATTTGCTGCTGGTTTCGCGGACGAAGCAGACCCCACAAGAATGAGCGATTGTGATCTCCCGCAGCACAGCCCTGGCCCTCACCGCCGTCCTCGGCCTCCCCCTGCTCGCCGTGGCGGGCTCCTCGGCCGCTGCGCCCGGCCCCTGCGGGAGCGTGTCCGCCCGGCCGTGGTGCGACCGCGGCCTGCCGGCCGACAGGCGGGCCGGACTGCTGCTGAAGGCGATGACCCTGGACGAGAAGCTCGGCCTGATGGCCGGGGACGACGCCCTCGGCCCGCTCGCCACGGACAAGGACCCCAACGCCCACGAGGGGACTCTCAACGGGATCCCCCGGCTCGGCGTCCCGACCGTCCTCATGGCCGGAGGCGGACCCGCCGGGATCCGGCAGGGGCCGGGCACCGCGCTGCCCGCTCCGATCGCGCTGGGCGCCGGGTTCTCCACCGCCGACGCCGCCCGGTACGGCAGGCTCGTGGGCGACGAGGGCAAGCGCAGGGGCAACGACATCGTCCTCGGCCCCGCCCTGGACATCCTGCGCATCCCCAACGCCGGGCGGGGCTACGAGTCCTACGGCGAGGACCCGTACCTGACCGGCAGGCTCGGCGTCTCCTGGATCAAGGCCGCCCAGAAGCAGGGCGTCCTGTCGATGGTCAAGCACTACCCGGCCAACAACCAGGAGACCGACCGCTACCAGATGAACGCGGTCGTCGACTCCCGGACGATGCAGGAGATCTACCTGCCCCCCTTCGAGGCCGCGGTCCGCGATGCCGGGGCCGCCGCCGTCATGTGCGGCTACAACAAGGTGAACGGCAAGCCCTCCTGCGCGAACGGCACGTTCCTGGGCTCGGTGCTGCGGAGCTCCTGGGGGTTCAAGGGCTTCGTGGCGTCCGACTGGCTGATCGGCGCGAAGAACACCGTGGCGTCCGTGCGCGGCGGGCTGGACGTCGAGATGCCCGTCGGCCTCATCTACAGCAAGGACCAGCTGAACCAGGCGCTGCGCGAGAAGAAGATCACGTCCAAGCAGGTCGACAAACGGGTCCGGGCCTACCTGCGGACCCTCTTCGCGCACGGCGTGTTCGATCGCGCCCGGTACCGCGACAGGCCGCAGACCGTCAACGTCGGCGCCAACAACCGGACTTCGCAGTCCATCGCCGAGAACGGCATCACCCTGTTGAAGAACAAGGGCGTCCTGCCGCTCAAGGCCGGGGCGAGTGTGGCCGTCATCGGGTCCTCCGCCGCCGACTACATCAGCGGCGCCGGCTCCTCCAAGGTCACCCCGCGCAACCCCGTCACCGCGCTGCAGGGCGTCAACGCCCGCGCCGGCGGCCCTGTCTCCTACTCGGACGGCTCCAGCCTCACCGCGGCCGCGGCCGCCGCCCGCCGCGCCGACGTGGCCGTCGTGGTCGTGTCGGACGCCCGGGAGGAGGCCGAGGACCTCAAGTGCATCTCCCTCAAGTGCGGCGCGCCCGATCGCGAGGACCAGGACGCCTTGATCCGCAGGGTCGCCGCCGCCAACCGCAACACCGTCGTGGTCATGCAGACCGGCGGGCCCGTCCTGACCCCGTGGCGGAGCAAGGTCGCGGGCCTGGTGCAGGCCTGGTACCCCGGCGAGCGCGGCGGTACGGCCATCGCCCGCGTCCTGTACGGCGACGCCGAACCCGGCGGACGGCTCCCTGTCACGTTCCCCGTCGCGAACGCGAAGGCGGCCAAGGGCGGCACCGTCCGCTACACCGAGAAGCTCCAGGTCGGCTACCGCCGGTACAACGCCCGCAGGCTTCCGGTCGCCTACCCGTTCGGGTACGGGCTCTCGTACACGACGTTCAAGTACAGCCGTCTGAAGGTGTCGGGCAACCGCGTCCAGGTGACGGTGACGAACACCGGAAAGCGCACTGGATCCGCCGTCCCGCAGCTCTACCTGACCTTCCCGCGCAGCGCCGGGGAGCCTCCCCGCCAGCTCAAGGGCTTCAAGAAGGTCACTCTGGCGCCGGGCCGGTCCAAGCGCGTCACCTTCGTCCTCGACAAGCGTTCCTTCTCCGTCTGGAAGAGCGGGTGGAAGACCGTCCGCGGCTGCTACACCGTCGAGGCCGGCCCCTCCAGCCGTCATCTCCCCCTGTCCGCCAAGCTGTGCCGCTGATATTTCCGGTGCGGAACGCATAGTCCACCCATGCATCATTCATCGCAATATGTGACGACTCGCAACTAGGAGTGTCCACCGATTTCCTGAATTCTCGTTTCCAGAGAGCGAAACGAGAGGGGGAAACGTGGACGGCTACGAGTTCTACTGCCAGATGGATCCGGTCTTCTACGACCGGCTCACCTCTGCGGCACTCCAGGGCTCGGACTACGCCAGGACGACCGGCCCCGCGCCGGACGGCTGGCTGCGCCACACCACCGACACCTGGGTCTACTACGCGCCCGACACCACCGAGCACCTGCCGGCGCAGGGCTGGAAGATCCACGTCTCGGCCCGGCACGAGGACGCGGTCCGCGCGCTGGACCTCGTCTGGGACTACTGCGTCGGGCGGGGGATCGCCTTCAAGCACCTGCGCGGCGCCCCGGCCCTGCTCTCGCAGAACTCCAAGACCGCCGACCGCGCCTCCAGCGGGAAGTTCATCACCGTCTATCCGCAGGACGAGACCGAACTCGAACTCGCCCTGAAGGAGCTCGACGAGCTGCTCGACGGGATCGATGGTCCCTACATCCTCAGCGATCTGCGCTACGGGACGGGGCCGCTCTACGTCAGGTACGGGGCCTTCACCGAACAGCGCTGCCTGGACGAGCGGGGCGAACGCGTCCTCGCCCTGGAGAACGGCGAAGGAGAGCTCGTCCCGGACGTGCGGGGAGTGGCCTTCGGCGTCCCGCCGTGGACCCGCCTGCCGGCCTTCCTCGAACCCCACCTGGAAGCCCGCAACGCCGTCACCGTCTCCGGTCTCCCCTACGAGATCGAGAACGTCGTCCAGTTCTCCAACGGCGGCGGCGTCTACTTCGGCCACGACCGCGACGGGCGGCGCGTCATCCTCAAGGAGTCCCGCCCCCACGCCGGACTCGACGCCATGAGCAGGGACGCGGTCACCCGATCCCGGCACGAGCGCGACATCCTGCGACGCCTCGCGGGACTGGACGTGGTCCCGGAGCTGGTCGACCACTTCGTCCTCGGCGGGCACGAGTTCCTGGTCACCGAGTTCATCGACGGCGAACCGCTCCAGCGCATGCTGGTGAGCCGCTACCCGCTGTCCACCAGCCGCCCGGAGCCCGAGGCCCTGGCCGAGTACACCGCCTGGGCGTGCGAGATCCTGCCGAAGGTCGAACGGGCGGTGGCCGCCCTGCACGGGCGTGGCGTGGTCTTCGGCGACCTGCACCCGGAGAACATCCTGGTGACCGCCGAGGGGCGGCTCGTCCTGATCGACTTCGAGGTCGCCTCCCTGGTCGCCGACGACGCCCGTCCCGCACTGGCCCACCCGGCCTTCCTCGCCCCGGCCGACCGGAGCGGCGTCGAGGCCGACCGCTACGCCCTGGCCTGCCTGGTCCTGGGGCTCTTCGCCCCCCAGGTGACGATCACCCTCCCGCTGGACCCGGGCAAGGCCGCGCAGCTGTCGGCACTGATCCTCGAGACCTTCCCCGTCCCGCCCCGCGTCATCGAGGACGCCCTGGCGGTCCTGACCGGCGGGCCCGAGCGGGACGGCGGCCGCGCCGCGGCCCCCTCCGCCCTGGACAGGGTCGCCCGGGAAGGCCCCTCGGCGTGGCCGGAGCTGCGCGACGAACTGCACCGCTCGATCCTGGCCTCGGCCACCCCCGAACGCGACGACCGGCTGTTCCCCGGCGACGTCGCCCAGTTCCAGGGCGGCGGCGCGGTGAACCTCGCCACCGGCGCGGCCGGGGTCCTGCTGGCCCTGTACGAGACCGGCGCCGGCCGGTTCCCCCAGTACGAGGACTGGCTGCTGGACCGCGCGCTGCGGCCCGGCAACGGGCTGGGCCTGTACGACGGCGTGATCGGCGTCGCCCACGTGCTGCACCGGCTCGGCCGTGAGGACGACGCGCTGGAACTGGCCGGGCGCTGCCTGGACGAGCGCCGCCCCGACCTGGGCCTGAGCCTGTACTCGGGCCTGTCCGGACTGGCGCTGGGCCTGCTCGGTCTCGGGCTCGCCGACCCGGCGCGCGAACTCGTCCGGATCTGCGCCGAGCGGATCGGCGGGCCCGCTGACGTTCCGGAGCTCAGCGGCGGCGAGCATCCCCGGGCCGGGCTGATGCACGGCTCCTCCGGAGTGGCGCTGCTGTTCCTGCACGCCTACGAACTCGACGGCGACCCCGCGATGCTGGACCTGGCGCGCGGCGCCCTCGCCCAGGACCTGCGGCGCTGCAAGCGCGGCCCGGACGGGTCCCTGCAGGTCGACCAGGGCTGGCGCCGCCTCCCCTACCTGGAGGAGGGCTCGGCGGGCATCGTCCCCGTCCTGTCCCGCTACCTGACCCACCGGGACGACCCGGAGCTCGCCGAGTCCCTCACCGGGCTGCGCGCCGTCGCCGGAGCGCGGTTCTTCGTCCAGCCCGGCCTGTTCAACGGCCGCGCCGGCCTCATCGCCGCGCTGCCCCCCGACGACCCGGACCTGCCCGACCTCGTCGCCGGACTGCGCTGGCACGCGCTGGTCCACGACGGCGGGACGGCCTTCCCCGGCGACCGGCTCCTGCGGTTGTCGATGGACTTCGCGACCGGCACGGCCGGAGTCCTGTTCGCCCTGGGCCACGCGCTCGGCGCGACCCCCTGCTTCCTCCCCCTGATGCAGCCGCCCGGTACCGCGGACCGGAAGCACCTAGCGGCTCCCCCCTTCGACCCCCGAAAGGAGGTGTGACATGACCCTGCTCGACCTGCAGACGCTGGAGACCCCCGGCGGCGGAGGTGGCTACGGCGGCGGCAGCACCCTGACCGTCCTCGGCTGCGCCTCGGCCAAGCCCAGCAACCTCAGCCTGCTGCTCTGCCACTAGGCACGAGCGAGACCCCCGAATCCGAACCAGAAGAAAAGGTGAATCACATGACCCTGCTCGACCTGCAGACCCTGGAGACCCCCGGCGGCGGCGGCCACGGCGGCGGCAGCACCCTCACGGTCCTGGGCTGCGCCTCGGCCAAGCCCAGCAACCTGAGCCTGCTGCTCTGCCACTGAACGGCTCCAGGCCGGACGTGCCCCTGACGTCCGACCGGTGAGACGGCCGTACAGGTGAGACGACTCCGGGCGGTGCCGCGAAGCACCGCCCGGAGTCCCCTATGAGGGCTGGAACATTCACGAGGACCGGAGGTCGCGGTGCGGTGGTGGCTCGCGTTCTTCGCGGTGACCGGAGCCGCGTTGCAGCTCGCCCTGCCGGCCGTCCTGGGCGGGGCCTTCGACCGGACGGTCTCGGGGGATCCCGGGCTCCTGCCGGCCTGCGCGCTGCTCGTCGCCGCGGCGGTGGCCTGCGACGGCCTGGAGACCTGGGCCGCGGGAGCGACCGGAGCCGCGACATCGGCCCGGCTGCGCGAGCGGATCGTGCGGCGGATCCTGGACGCCGGGCCGGTGCTGCTGGGACGGTTCCCCGGCGGGGAGCTGGCCACGCGGGCCGGACTGAACGCCGAGGAGGCCGGTCAGGCGCCCCAGGCCCGGATCGCCGTGCTCGCCTCGCTCGTCCCGACCGCGGGCGGACTGGTGGCGCTGGTCCTGATCGACCCGTGGCTCGCGCTCGCCCTCGTCGTGGCGCTGGTCCTCATCGGCCTGGTTCTGCGCGCCTTCTACCGCGACTCCGGCGTCCTCGCCGAGCGCTACCAGCGCACCCAGGGCGAGCTCACCTCCCGGCTGGTCGACGCCCTGACCGGGGCCCGGACGATCACCGCGGCCGGTGCCGTGGACGCCGAGACCTCCCGGGTGCTGGCCCCCCTGCCCCGCCTGCGCGCCCACGGCATGCGGTTGTGGCGGGCCAACGCCCGCGCCGGGGTCCAGGCCGGGCTGGTCGTCCCGCTCCTGGAGGTGGCGGTGCTGGCCGCGGGCGGGCTGCGCCTGGCCGCCGGAGAGCTGACCGTCGGGGAGCTGTACGCCGCGGTCCGCTACGCGGTCCTGGGCGCCGGCCTGAGCTCGGCGCTCGGCCAGATCGGCGCCCTCGCCCGGTCCCGCGCCGCCCGCGCCCGCATCCAGGACGTACTGGACGAGACCCCGCCCCCGCAAGGCGACCGGGAACCTCCGGAAGGGCCCGGAGCCCTGGAACTGGACGGCCTGGCCGTGCCCGGCGGCTCCCTGGTCGCGGTCGTCGGCCGGTCGGGCTCGGGCAAGTCCCGCCTCGCCGCCTCGGTCGCCGGACTCGCTCCCCCCGTCTTCCCCGTGCTCCTGGACGGAATCCCGGTGGCGGAGCTGTCCCGCGCCGCGCTGCGCCGGACCGTCTCGGTGGCCTTCGACCGGCCCGTCCTGGTCGGCCCGACCCTGGGCGAGGCGATCACCCTGGGAGGCCCGAACACCGACCCGGTGCCCGCCGCGAAGGCCGCCGAGGCCGACGTCTTCCTGCGCGTGCTCCCCGACGGGTACGCCACCCCGCCCGAGCGCGCCCCGCTGTCCGGCGGGGAGCGCCAGCGGGTGGGACTGGCCCGCGCGCTGGCCCGCCCCTGCCGGGTCCTGGTCCTGGACGACGCCACCTCCTCACTCGACCCCCTCACCCGCAACCGGGTCCTGGCCGCCGTGGCCGCCCTTCCCGCGACCCGGCTGGTCGTCACCCACCGGGCCGCCACCGCCGCCTCGGCCGACCTCGTCCTCTGGCTGGAGGACGGACGGATCCGCGGCCACGGCGCGCACGCCGACCTGTGGCGGGACCCCGGCTACCGAAAGGTCTTCCAGTGAGACGACGGCCGCTGCCCGTGATCGTCTGGCGGGCGCTGCGCCGGGAGCCCGGGCGGCTGAGACGGATCCTCGCCTGGTCGGTGCTGGAGAGCGCGCCGGCGCTCCTCCTGGGCTACGCCGTCGCCCGGGCCGTCGACCTGTTCGCGGAAGGGCGGCCCGCCGACGGCCTCGGCTGGCTGGCGCTGCTCGCGGTGGTCTGGACGGCGGCGGCGGTCGCGGCCGGACGGGTCGTGCTGGCGATAGCCGAGGTGGTCGAGCCGTTCCGGGACCGGCTGCTCGCCCAGGTCGTCCGGGACGGGCTGGGCGGACGGCACCCGGCGGACGCGTCGGCGGCCCGCGCCAACCAGCAGGTCGAGCTGGCCAGGGACTCCCTCGCCTCCGTCGTCACGGTCCTGCGGTCCTTCGTCTTCACCGTGGTGAGCGTGGTCGTGGGGCTGCTGGCCCTGATGCCGCAGATCGCGCTGCTGGTGCTGCCGCCGTTCCTGCTCGGCCTGTGCTGCTTCCTGTGCTCGCTGCCCGCCCTGGCCCGCCTCCAGCGGGCCTTCCTGCGGGCGGACGAGCGGACCACCGGCGCGGTCGCCGAACTGGCCGGCGGGCTGCGCGACATCGCCGCCTGCGGAGCCGAGGATCATCTGGCCGAGCACGTCTGCGGGATCGTGGAGGAGCAGGCCCGCGCGGGCCGCGCCCTGGCCCGGGTGACCGCGCTGCGGACCGTCGCCCTGGCGCTCGGCGGGCTGCTGCCCGCCCTGATCCTGCTGGCGGGCACGCCCTGGCTGCTCGGCCGGGGCGCGAGCGCGGGCGCGGTCGTCGGGGCGCTGGCCTACGTCACCCAGTCGCTGGCCCCGGCGCTCGGCGGGCTCGTCGAGGGCCTGGGGATGAGCGGCGTCAGGCTCGCGGCCACCCTGGACCTGCTGCTCCTTCCCTCCCCGCCGCGCCGGGAGCCGCTGCCGCCGCGCCCCCGGCGGCCGCAGATCGAACTGCGCCGGGTCTCCTTCGCCTACGGCCCGCACTCCGCGCCGGTGGTGCGGGGGCTGTCGCTGACCCTCGACGGCGACGACCGCCTGGNNNNCGGTCGTCGGGCCGAGCGGCATCGGCAAGTCGACCCTGGCGGGACTGGTCTGCGGGCTGCTCGCCCCCGACTCGGGCGAGGTCCTGGTCCGGGGCGTCCCCGCCCCGCTGCTCGACCCCGCCGCCCGCACGCTGCTCCCGCAGGAGGCCTACGTCTTCCGGGGCACGCTCCGCGAGAACCTCTCCTTCTACTCCTCCGCCTCCGACGCCGCGCTCTGGCGGGCCGCCGACGCGGTGGGGCTCACCGAACTCGCCGAGCGGCTCGGCGGGTTGTCCGCCCGGATCGACCCCGCCCTCCTGTCCGCGGGCGAACGGCAGCTCATCGCGCTCACCCGCGCCTACCTGGCCCCCGCCGGGCCGACCGTGCTGGACGAGGCGACCTGCCACCTGGACCCCGTGGCCGAGGCCCGCGCGGAGCGGGCCTTCGTCGAGCGCGGCGGCGTCCTCCTCGTCGTCGCCCACCGGATCTCCTCGGCGGAACGGGCCGGAAGGGTGCTGTTCATGGACGGGCGCACGACCGCGCTCGGCCCCCACGCCGAACTCCTCGGCGCGATCCCGCACTACGCCGAACTCTTCGGATCCGAACCGCCGGTGAACCCGGTGCGACTGGTGAAAGGAAACGCCTGATGCGCGTGACCGCCTACCCGCGCGCGGAGCGCGGCGACCTGGTGGAGATCCTGCACGGACACCCCGTGGCCGACCCCTACCGCTGGCTGGAGGACGCCGCCTCGGAGGCGACCGTCCGATGGTCGGCCGAGCAGGACGCGCTTTGGCGCGCCCACGCCGCGGGGCTCCCCGGCCGGGAGTCCCTGCGCGAGCGGGCGATGGCCCTGGCCGACGCCGGGACGGTCACGGCTCCGGTCTGGCGGGCCGGACGGGAGTTCATGCTGCGCCGCCTGCCCGGGCAGCCGCACCCCGTCCTCCACGCCGACGGGAGGGCCATCGTGGACCCTGCCCTGCTGGATCCGGGCGAGACGACCGTCCTGGACTCCTGGGACCCCTCCCCCGGGGGAACCCGCGTCGCCGTCCAGCTGTCCCGGGACGGGACCGAGGTGGGCGCCCTCCACGTGCTGGACGTCGATACAGGAGAAATGCTCGGCCCGCCCGTGCCGGGATGCCGCCACGCGCCCGTCGCGTGGATCTCCGACGACGCCTTCTACTACGTGCGCGACCGGCGGATGCGGTTGCGCCGGGTCGACGGCGAGGACGTCGCCGTCCTGGAGGTGAGAGGCGTCCCCGGCCTCGGGATCAGCCGCGACGGGAACTGGCTGGTGATCTCCTCGGCCGGACCCGAGGGGACGGGGCTGCGGCTGGCCGATCTGCGGCACGGCTCCCCCGCCGCGCCGTCCCCGCGGCCCGTCCCGCAGGCCCTGGCCGCCGCCGTCGGCCGTGACGGACGTCTTTACCTGGCCGTCCCGGAACGGGACGGGCTCGCCCTGGCCGTCGCCGACCCGCGCCACCCCCTGGTACGCCGGACGCTGCTGCCGCCCGATCCGGAGGCGCCGCTCGCCGACTTCACCGTCCTCGCCGGGACACTGCTGGTCTCCCGCCTCCGCGACGGGGCCTGCGAGCTCCTCCGGTACGACAGGGAGACCGGCGCGTACCTCGGTGCCGTCGCGCTGCCCGGCCGCGGCACCCTCGGGCGCCTGTCCGCCGAGGACGACTCCGCCTGGTTCACCTACACCGACACCCTCACGCCCGCGCAGGTCTGGCGCTACGACGGCGGCGGGAAGGCCGCCTCCCTGTGGGAGGACTCGCCCGCCCGGGTCCGGCTCCCCGAGGTCCGCACCCGCCTCCTCACCGCGACGTCCCCGGACGGGACGCCGGTACGCGTCACCGTCCTGGCTCCGCCCGGCACCGGTCCCCGTCCCACGATCCTGCACGGCTATGGCGGATTCGGCCTGCCGATGACGCCTTCCTACGCCCCCGACTCCCTGGCCTGGATCGAGGCGGGCGGGGCGCTGGCGATCGCCCATGTGCGCGGCGACGCGGGCAGGCACGCCCAAGGGGTGGGGGCGCACCGGCTGCGGGCCCTGGAGGACTTCCTGGCCGCCGCCCGGCTCCTGGTCGACGGCGGCTGGACCTCGCCCGACCGGCTCGGCCTGTGGGGGGAGTCCAACGGGGGCCTGCTGGTCGCCGCGGCCCTCACCCGCTGCCCCGAGCTCTTCGCCGCCGCGGTGTGCGTCGCCCCCCTGCTCGACATGGTCCGCTACGAGCGCTTCGGCCTCGGCCCCTCCTGGACCGCCGAGTACGGCTCGGCCGCCGACCCCGCCGCCTTCCGCCACCTGCTGGCCTACTCCCCCTACCACCAGGTCCATCCGGGTGCGCGCTACCCCGCGGTCCTCCTGGCCTCCTTCGGCGGCGACACCCGGGTGGACCCCCTGCACGCGCGGAAGATGTGCGCCGCCCTCCAGCGGGCCACCTCCGGGGACGGCCCGGTCCTGCTGCGCCACGAGCCGGGGGTCGGCCACGGCGACCGGGCCGCCGGCCGCGCCGCCGGTCTCGCCGCCGACCTGCTGGCCTTCCTCGCCGCCGGGACCGGACTCAGCCTTTGAACCGCGCCACGGAGTCATGCCACAGCCAGCCGCGCTCCCGGGCGATGGCGATCGCCTCCACCCGGGTGCGCGCTCCGGCCTTGCCGACGATCCGGGCCAGGTAGTTGCGCACCGTCCCCGGGGACAGGTGGAGCCGGCCGGCGATCTCGCCGACCGTCGCGCCCTCCGCCGCGACGTGGAGGACGTCCAGCTCCCTGGGAGTGAGCGGCGGGGGCGTGGTGACCAGTTCGGCGCAGGCCAGCTCGGGGTCGACGACCCGCTCGCCGTGCGCGACCCGGCGGACGGCGTCGGCCAGCTGGACCGGCGAGCTGTCCTTGAGCACGAAGCCGACGGCCCCCGCGGCCACCGCGCGGCGCAGGTCTCCCGGCCTGCTCCGCCAGGCCAGCACGAGCACCACGCACTCCGGCGCCGTCGCGCGCAGCTCCCCGATCACGGTGAAGAAGTCCAGTCCGGGGAGTTCGGAGTCGACCAGCGCGACGTCCGCGGCGCACTCCAGCGCGGTCCGGGCGACCTTCTCCGCGTCGTCCGCCTCGCCCACCAGGATGATGTCCGGTTCGTCGGCCAGCAGCGAGGCCAACCCGCTGCGGAACAACCGCATCTGGTCGGCGATCAGCACCCGAATCACAGCCACTCCTTCCTGGACCATGCCGGAAGTCGTTTTACAGAACCGCGACTCAGCGTGAAGGAAAAATAGCACTGGGTCAAATAGGGCGTTCGAAACTTTTCGCCCTTAGCGCTCTAAAAACCCAGGTGGGAGCTTTCTGACAAACCGACAAGTAGCCAGTCAGCTAGCAAAGATTCCCTCGCAACGACCCGGACACCGGCCGCCCGTCCCACAACCCGCGCCCCGCGCTTCATAAGACACCAAGTACAAAACCCCAGTAGGCTGCTGAACCCTGTCAATCTGGGAGTGACCCCAGGCCCCGGATCGGAGACGAACCGCTGATGCGCAAGCCACTGATCGGCGCCCTCGCCCTCGGCGCCGCCCTGCCGCTGATCGCCGCGGCGCCCGCCGAGGCGGCCCCCGCCGTCCGCTTCTCCTTCGTCCAGTACGACGCCAAGGGCAAGGACACCCCCAAGAACGTCAACGGCGAGTACCTGGTCATCACCAACCACGGGCGCAAGGCGGTGAGTCTCGCCGGCTGGACCATCGGCCACACGCGGCAGCTGAGGGACTCCAAATACACCTTCTACTTCCCCGCGCGGAACTTCTCGGTCAAGCCCAAGGGCAGGGTCGTCATGCGCATGGGCGAGGGCAGGAAGACCAGGACGACCGCCTACCAGGGCATGCGCCGCCACCTGTGGCCCAACGTCAAGGGCGCGGCCTACCTGTTCGACCGCTCGAACACCCGGATCGACGCCTGCGTCTGGAACAGCCGCAAGGGCTCCACCAAGTGCTGAGCACGCCGGGCCGGCTCCGCGCCGGCCCGGCCGCGCGTCATCCCCGCACGAGGGAGGCGACGCACTCGACGTGGCTGGTGTTGGGGAACAGGTCGAACGCCCTGAGCGTCTCCAGCACCCAGCCGCGCGCCGAGAAGTACTTCAGGTCGCGGGCCAGGGTCGCCGGGTCGCAGGACACGTAGGCGATCTTCCGGTTGGTGCGGCGGGCGACCTCGTCCACCACCTTCTCCCCCGCGCCCGCCCTGGGCGGGTCCAGCACCGTGATGTCGGCCCCGCGCACCCGGGAACCGCCCCGGTGCCCGGCGGCCTGCCCTCGCTTGTTCTGGGACCCCGCCGCGGCGCGGCCCGGGCGCTGGCTCTGGCCGAACTCCAGCGCGGCCAGCACCTCCTCCACCTTGCCCTGCTCGATGTTCACCTGCGGCAGGTCCTTGAGGTTGAACTTGGCGTCGCGGACCGCCTGCCCGCCGGCCTCGACGCCGATCACCAGACCGCTCCGGCCCACCCGCTCGCCCAGCACTCCGGCGAAGAGGCCGACCCCGCAGTACAGGTCGAGGGCGATCTCCCCGGACTTGGGCTGCAGCGCCTCCAGCACCGCGCCGACCAGGGTGTCGGCCGCCCCCGGGTGCACCTGCCAGAAACCGCTGCCGGTGACCTGCCAGAGCCGTCCGGCGGCCTCCTCGCGCACGAACGGGACGACCGGGCGGCGGCCCTCCTTCGGCCCCTGGGCGGGACGCCCGTGACCGTGACCGGGGCGCTCGGGCTTGACCAGCCGCACCGGAACGTCCAACTGGGGCACCTGCACCGGCTTGCCGCGCCTGCCCTTGGGCTCGGAGATCACCACAAGGCGGTCACCCGTCGAGGCGGACGTGATGCCCTCCACCGCCGAGGCCCCGGACCAGCGATTGCGCTCGATGCCGATCATCTCGACGCCGGGGTGGGCGATCAGGCACTCGTCGACGTACTCCAGGTCGTGCGAGCGGTGCTTGCGCAGGCCCACCGCCCCCTCGGGGTCGACGGCGAACTGCACGCGGGTGCGCCAGCCCAGGCCGGGAGGAGCCGACAGCGGCTCGCCGTCCTCTGTGTAGACGGGCGGGACCGGCACCTCCTCGACGTGCACCTGCCGGGTGATCCCGGCCAGCCGCTTCAGCTGCTCGGCCACCACGTCGGCCTTGAGCGCGCGCTGCGCCGCCGGGGTGGCGTGCTGCCAGTCGCAGCCGCCGCAGCGGCCCGGCCCGGCGAACATGCAAGGGGGCTCGACCCGGTCCGGCGAGGCCCTGAGGATCTCCACCGCGTCCGCGCGCAGATAGGTGCGGGTCTCCTCGGTCACCCGGGCCCGGACGAGCTCTCCCGGGAGGGCGTGCCGCACGAAGACGACCAGCCCTTCGTGCCGGGCCACGCAGAAGCCGCCATGCCCGACGGGGCCGACTTCGAGTTCAAGGAGATCCGATTCAGTCACGTTCCGCGAGTTTAGTGCTCTCCGCGGAGTCACCTCGCCGGACCGAGCCCGGAGCCGGGCGCTCGACCCTCCCCTTGAGCCTCGCGGAGGAGGCCAGCTGCCAGGGCACGCTGATCACCATGACCCCCGGCTGGAACAGCAGCCGCCCCTTGAGCCGCAGGGCGCTCTGGTTGTGCAGGACGTGCTCCCACCAGTGGCCGACCACGTACTCGGGGATGTAGACGCTCACCACGTCCCTGGGCGACTTGCGGCGGACGTTGCGCACGTAGTCGAGGATCGGCCGGGTGATCTCCCGGTAGGGCGAGTCCAGGATCTTGAGCGGGACCGGCAGGTCCAGCGCGTCCCACTCCTCCTCGAGACTCACCGCCTCCTCGGCGTCCACGGCGACCGTGACCGCCTCCAGGGTGGAGGGCCGGGTCGCCCTGGCGTAGGCCACGGCGCGCAGCGTCGGCTTGTGGATCTTGGAGACCAGCACGATGGCGTGGTTGCGCGCGGGCAGCGCGTACTCCTCCTCGTCCGGCTCGAGCTCCACCGCGACCCGGTCGTAGTGCGTGCGGATCCCCCGCATCAGCACGAAGAGCACGGGCATCGCGATGCACACGATCCAGGCCCCGTGGGTGAACTTGGTGATCAGGACGATCACCAGCACGGCCCCGGTGATCACCAGCCCGATCGCGTTGATCAGCCGGGAGGTCTTCATCTCCCGGCGCCGCCTGGCGTCCGTCTCGGTGCGCAGCAGCCGGTTCCAGTGCCGGACCATGCCGGTCTGGCTGACGGTGAACGACACGAAGACGCCCACGATGTAGAGCTGGATCAGCTTGGTCACATCCGCCTGGAAGGCGTAGATCAGCACGATCGCGGCCCCGGCCAGCATGAGGATGCCGTTGCTGAAGGCCAGCTTGTCGCCCCGGGTGTGCAGCTGCCGGGGCAGGTAGCGGTTCTGGGCGAGGACGGAGCCCAGCACCGGGAAACCGTTGTAGGCGGTGTTGGCCGCCAGGATCAGGATCAGCGCCGTCATGGCGGTCAGGAGCGCGTACATGGGCGTGAAGTTGCTGAAGACCGTCTTGGCGACCTGGGTGATCACCGTGTTCTGGGCCCCGGAGACGTCCTCGCCGGTCCTGGGGTCGATCAGATGGCTGCCGTGGATCGGGTCGGCCGCCTTCGCGTCGGTCAGGTACGCCAGCGCGGTGACACCGCCGAACATGGTCATCGCGACCAGGCCCAGCATGGCCAGGGTCTTGGCCGCGTTCTGCCCCTTGGGCCTCCTGAACGCCGGGACGCCGTTGCTGATCGCCTCGACGCCGGTGAGCGCCGCGCATCCGGAGGCGAACGCCCGCAGCAGCAGAAAGACCCCCGCCGCCCCGGCCACGCCCTCCGTGGTCCCCTTGACCTCCAGCCCCGCGGTCTCCGCCTTCAGGTCCGCGCCGAGCGCGAGCCGGGTGAAACCCCAGAGCATCATGGCGAACACCGTGAACATGAACAGATACGTCGGAATCGCGAACGCGACGCCGGACTCCTTCAGGCCGCGCAGGTTCAGCAGAGTCAGGATCACCACGATGCCGACCGCGAAGCCGACCTTGTGCTCATGGATGATCTCGGTGAACGCGCCGAGGTTCTCCACCGCCGACGACACCGACACCGCGACGGTGAGCACGTAGTCGACCATCAGGGCGGAGGCCACCAGCAGCCCCCAGTTGCCGCCCAGGTTGGTGGTGGCGACCTCGAAGTCCCCGCCGCCGCTCTGGTAGGCGCGAACGTTCTGCCGGTAGGAGGCCACCACCACGAGCAGGATGAGGATCACCGCCGCGCCGACCCAGGGGGTGAAGGCGTAGCCCGCCAGTCCCGCGATGCCCAGCGTGATCAGGATCTCTTGCGGCGCGTACGCCACGGACGACAGCGCGTCACTGGCGAACACCGGGAGCGCGATGCGCTTGGGAAGGAGCTGCTGATGCGCCTGCCCACTGCGCAGCGCCCGCCCCAGAAGCAGGCGCTTGGTAACGTCGGGAACCTTCGACACGTGGAGAGACTCTATTCCTCGTTCCGCCCTCGTTCTCCGGCGACCGCCCTCCGGGAAGGCGGCGGCCGTCATCCATGCCGACGGCGGAGCGGGCCTTTGCCTGTTCGGGGGGTTAAACAACTGCTCCCCGTTTCATAGTCGGATACAGGCATCTATAGCCATGAAGCCCGCCAAGCAGGCGCTCCAGGCAGAGCGCGGACGGTCATGCTGTGGGGCGGCTTTCGGCTCGCCCACTCCTGGACCATTGCGTGACCGATACATTACCTACAGTAGTGTTCGGAGTGTTGTTCGACACCCGCCGACCGCACTCCGAAGGAAGGAGGCCGGGGGGATGAAGAAGTTCCGGCCGCGTCCCGGCTGTGCGGTGCAGGCCTACCGGTTCGCCCTGGACCCCAACGCGGGCCACGAGGCGTCGCTGCGGTCGCACTGCGGTGCGGCACGCACTGCCTACAACTGGGCCATCGGCTGGGTGACGGCCTCCTGGCGCCAGCGCTGCGCCGAGCAGACCTACGGCCTGAGCGGCGAGGAGCTGACGCCTTGGCGGCCGTGGTCGCTGCCCGAGCTGCGCAAGGCGTTCAACGAGGCCAAGAAGAGCGACCCGAGGTTCTCCGCCTGGTGGCAGGAGAACTCCAAAGAGGCCTACAGCACCGGTCTGGCGGGCGCCACCGCCGCGTTCGACAACTACACCAAGTCCAAGCAGGGCAAGCGCAAGGGCAGGCGGGTGGGCCGTCCGCGCTACAAGGCCAAGCGCAAGGCGCCGCTGTCGTGCCGGTTCACCACCGGTACGATCCGCCTGGAGCCCGATCGCAGGCATGTCACCCTGCCGCGACTGGGCACGATCCGCACGCACGAATCCACCCGCAAACTCCACCGCAGGATCGAAGCCGGAACCGCTCGCATTCTGTCGGCCACCGTGCGGCATGAGAGGGGCCGATGGCTGGTGTCCTTCCAGGTCGAGGTGCAGCGGGACCTCCAGCGCGTCGCCCGACCCGGGAGCGCGGTCGGAATCGACCTGGGCGTCAAGCACCTGGCGGTACTGGCCGACTCCTCAGGCGAGATCCGCCACGTCCCCAACCCCCAGCACCACGAGACGGCGCTGAAGAAGCTCAGAAAGCTCTCCCGCCGCGTCTCCCGCCGCCGGGGCCGGGACCGGCGCACCGGGCAGAAACCGTCGAACCGGTGGCTGAAGGCGAACGCCGAGCGCAACCGGGTGCAGCACCGGGTGGCGAACCTGCGCGAGAACGCCCTCCACCAGCTCACCACGAGCGTCCGGGCCGAGTACGCCGTCGTGGTGGTCGAGGACCTCAACGTCGCCGGGATGCTCCGCAACCGGCGCCTGTCGCGCAGGATCGCCGATGCCGGGTTCGGGGAGATCCGGCGTCAGCTCACCTACAAGGGACGCCTCCACGCCTGCCCCACGATCGTGGCCGACCGGTGGTTTGCGTCTTCGAAGACCTGCTCGGGGTGTGGTGCGGTGAAAGCCAAGCTGCCGCTGCACGTCCGGGTGTTCGACTGCGACGCCTGCCCGATCGTCCTGGACCGGGATGAGAACGCGGCCCGCAACCTCCTCGCCCTCGCGGCGAACACAGCAGTGACAGGTACCGGAGTGGCCGGAGACCTGGGCGCGAAAGCGCCGAAGCCTCGTGGAGCCGACCACAAGACCCGCACCACCCGCCCCGGCCACCAGGCCGGGACGGGGCGGACAGGCGGCGCGAACCCACCGCAGCAGCGGGGGAAGGAAACGAGGACCGTCGACAGACCCCCGGCCTCTCGCGGCTGGGATGTCACCGTCACGGACCTCTCCGGCCGAAAGGCCGGGGATGCTGATACCCGACTATGAAGTCAGTAACGGATACTGTCACGTACAGCCACCGACATCTTCGAGATCGAGAACGGGACGGTTCGTGCATATCGTCATCATGGGATGCGGAAGGGTCGGCTCGACCCTCGCCCATATCCTGGAGGACAAGGGCCATTCGGTCGCCATCATCGACCAGAGCCCCGAGGCGTTCCGCAGGCTGCGCGGAACCTTCAAGGGCCGCCGGGTGGTCGGCATGGGCTTCGACAGGGACGTTCTGATCGAGGCCCAGATCGAGAAGGCCTCCGCCTTCGTCGCGGTCAGCAGCGGCGACAACTCCAACATCATCTCCGCGCGGGTGGCGCGGGAGACCTTCGGGGTGGAGAACGTCGTCGCGCGGATCTACGACTCCCGCCGGGCCGAGGTCTACCAGCGGCTCGGCATCCCGACCGTGGCGACCGTCCGCTGGACCGCCGAGCAGATGCTGCGCCGGCTGCTGCCCGACGGCGCGATGCCGCTGTGGCGCGACCCCACCGGTGAGGTCAAGCTCGCCGAGGTGCAGACCGACACCGCCTGGATCGGCGCCCGGGTCGGCGAGATGGAGGGCTCCGCGCGCACCCGGGTCGCCTTCCTCAGCCGGCTCGGCGAGGCCGTCATCCCGACCGCGGACACCGTCATCCAGGACGGCGACGTGGTGCACGTGATGGCCCACTCCTCCGACATCGACCGGATCACCGAGGCGCTGGCCAAGCGCGGCAAGGAGGGTGAGTGACATGCGGGTCGCGATCGCCGGGGCCGGCGCGGTGGGCCGGTCCATCGCCCAGGAGCTGCTGGAGAACGGGCACGAGGTCCTGCTCATCGACAAGGACCCCAAGGCCATCAAGGTGGAGGTGGTCCCGCGCGCCGAATGGCTGCTGGCCGACGCCTGCGAGATCTCCTCGCTGGACGACGCGGCACTGGAGCGCTGCCAGGTCGTGGTGGCCTCCAGCGGCGACGACAAGGTGAACCTGGTCGTCTCGCTGCTGGCCAAGACCGAGTACGGGGTGCCCCGGGTGGTGGCCCGGATCAACCACCCCAAGAACGAGTGGCTGTTCAACGAGTCCTGGGGCGTCGACGTCGCGGTCTCCACCCCCCGGCTGCTCAGCGCGCTGGTGGAGGAGGCGGTCAGCGTCGGCGACCTGGTCCGGCTGATGACCTTCCGCCAGGGCGACGCCAACCTGGTCGAGCTGACCCTGCCCGACGACGCCCCGCTGAACGGCCAGCGGGTCGGCACCGTCCAGTGGCCCAGGGACACCGCCCTGGTGGCGATCCTGCGCGAGGGCCGGGTGCTGGTGCCGTCCAAGGACGACACCTTGGAGGCCGGGGACGAGCTGATGTTCGTGGCCAGCCAGGACGTCGAGGACGAGCTGGGCGAGCTGCTCAGCGCCCGCTGAACGCGCCTGGTCCTGAAAGGCGGAAGCCCCCCGGGTCCACCGGGGGGCTTCCGCCGTCTTCACCTCGCGGTCGCGACGGGGAGCGTCACGCTTCGGACTGGTAGTCGGCGGCCTCCAGGGCCTCCACGTACCGCAGGACGGCCAGCTGCGCCACCGAGGGGTGCGCGCCCAGCGCGGCGGCGGGCTCCGCGCCCGCGTCGGCGGCGGCCTTGGCCAGCTCGCCTCCGTCCACCTCCAGCACGCAGGGGGAGAGCGCCGGGCGATGGGAGCCCATGCCGCGCAGCGACGCGGCGGCGGCGGCGAGCTTCTGCGGGTCGTCGATCGGCGCGGCCACCACGGGGACGGCAAGCCTGGAGGCCAGCAGAACCGAGGTGATCTCGGCGCTCTCGTCGACGGTGCGGGTGGCGAGGATGACGCCGTCGGCGGCGGTCACCATGCTCATCATGCGGATGCGGTCGGCCCGGGCCAGGCCCGCCTCGGCCAGCCGCAGGTGCAGCGCCTCCGCCAGCAGCGGGTGCGGGCCGAGCGCGTCCGACACCAGGACGGGCAGCTCGGCCAGCCCTTGGCGGAGCGGGGTCTCGACCGAGGGGTCGGGGGTCAGCAGCAGCGGCACGACCACGGCGGCGGGGTCGCCCGCCAGCTGGCCCAGGTCGGCGTCGGCGCCGGTGTACACCGGGATGCCGGGATGGGCGGCGGCGATGATCCTGGACAGCTCGCCCATGACCTCGGGCGGCCCGCCGACGAGCACCACGGCGGGTGAGTCGGGCGGAAGTGAGAACGAGCCGCCGCGGTGTCGGCCGCCGCGACGACCGGCACGGCGCCGGGTCGGCAGCGCGTCGGGAGTCACATCGGGGAGTTCGGTCACGGGGTAAGGGTAGTCCCGTAACGTACTAACTTTGTGCGATATGCCCGGGGAAGCGTGTCAGATCACCCCCGTAGTAGGCTCCGCACACGTCCCGCCGTTTCACTGTGACCACTCGCCGGAACCCCCCACGGAGGCCTGCCGGGCATGCGACGTTCGCGCAGCCAGCCGATCAGATCCGCGATCCTCTCACTGCTGGCAGTCCCGCTCACCGCGCTCATCGTGCTGTGGGCGTTCACCGCGTCCGGTGTCCTGACCCAGGGGCTCGACCTGGCCCGGGCCCGCACGCTCGACGCCGACCTGGTGAACCCCGTCCAGGACCTGGTGATCGCGCTCCAGCACGAGCGCGAGCTCTCGATGCTCTCGATGGGCGCCCCGACCGGGGTGCGCCCCGGCGAACTGCAGACCTACCGCGAGATCACCAACTCGGCGCGTGAGATCTTCGACCGCAACATCGCGGGCCGGAACCTGCGCGGCTCCGTCGACGCGGGCACCCGCGACCGGATGGACCGGCTCGGCCGCGACCTGGGCGGCCTGGCCCTCCTGCGCTCCCTGGTCGACGGCGGCGGCGCCAAGAACCGCACCGAGGTCTACACCACCTTCCGGTCGCTGATCGACGACGCCTTCGGCGTCCGCCGGGGCGTCCTCCCCGTGGCCTCGCACCTCGCCAGGGACGCCTCCATGCTCACCTGGCTGAGCATCGCCAGGGAGCAGATCTCCCGCGCCGACGCGATCGTCGCCGGACGGCTGCCCGCCCCGCTGAACGCCTGGGAGCGCAGGGAGCTGGCCGCGGTGGCCGGCGCCCGTGAGCTCGTCTACGCCGACGTCCTCCCCCAGCTGTCGCCCGGCCACCGGGACCACTACACCGCGTTCTTCAACGACACCGACTACCAGCGGTTCGTGCAGATGGAGGAACGCCTCGGCCGCGGCTCCGGCGCGCAGACGGTGTCCCAGCAGGAATGGGACGCCAGCGCGGGCAACGTGCTCAGCGGGCTGCGGGACCTGGAGGAGAACCCGAACGAGGAGATCGCCGCGCAGGAGCGGTCGGCGTCCTTCGGCATCCTGCTGCGCATCTCGCTGATCGGCGGCATCGGCCTGCTCGCCGTGGTGCTCTCCCTCGTCATCGCCTGGCGGATGGCGCGCAGGCTGATCCGGGAGAGCCGGGCCCTGGCCGACACCGTCGGCGAGTTCACCCGCGACCAGCTGCCCGTGCTCGCCGGGCTGGTGCGCGACGGACACAAGATCACCGATCCCGGCGGCCCCGCCGGCGTGCGGTTCAGCATCACCGAGATCGAGCGCATCTTCCGCTCGTTCACCGCTGCGCGCACGGCCGTCCTGGAGGCCGCACAGCACGAGGCCGCCACCGTGGCCTCCGTCCGCGACGTCTTCGTCAACCTGGCCTCCCGCAACCAGGCGCTGCTGCACCGGCAGCTGGCGCTGCTGGACCAGATGGAACGCGACTCCGACGACCCCGAGGAACTGGCCCGGCTGTTCCAGCTCGACCACCTCGCCACCCGCATGCGGCGGCACGCCGAGGGCCTGGTCATCCTGGCGGGCAAGACCCCCGGCCGCGGCTGGCGCTCCCCCGTCCCGCTCATGGACGTGGTGCGCGGCGCGGCCTCGGAGGTCGAGGAGTACACCCGGGTCAGGGTGCTGCCCATGCCCCGGGTCGCGGTGGTGGGCCCCGCCGTGGCCGACACCATCCACCTGCTGGCCGACCTCATCGAGAACGCCGTCCAGTACTCGCCGCCGGACACCCCGATCGAGGTCTCCGGGCAGGGCGTCGCCGCCGGGTACGTGCTGGAGGTCGAGGACCGCGGCCTGGGCCTGCCCGCCGACGTCCTGGAGGAGCTCAACGAGCGGCTCGCCGCGCCGCCGGACTTCACCCTCGAAGACAGCGCGCGGCTCGGCCTGTTCGTGGTGGCACGGCTGTCCCGGCGGCACGACATCAAGGTCTCCCTGCGCGCGTCCCCGTACGGGGGCACCACCGCGGTGGTCTTCCTCCCCAAGAGGATCCTCAGCACGGACCTGCCCGAGGCCGGACCCGACGAGTCGAAGGACGGAGCCGCGGAGTCCCCGGTGCGCGCCCGCGCCGCGCTGGAGGCCGCGCCCGAGCCCGAGGCCGCGCCCGCCCCCTCCCCGTCCGAGGCTCCGGCCGCGGCGTCCGCGCTCCGCCCGTCGCCCGTCCTGGTGGAGGAGGCCCCCGCCGAACCCGAGTTCCATCTCGGCCTCCCCCGGCGGCGGCGCAAGGGCCGGTCGACGTCGAAGCCGACCGCCGGCGGAACGCCCGCCGGGGGAACGCCCTCGCCGCCGAAGCCTTCGCAGAACGGGCTCCCCGGCACCGTGCCGCCGACCGACGCCGCCGGCGCCGAACGCTCCCCGGAGGACCTGCGCCTGCGCATGTCGGCGATGCAGCGGGGCTGGGAGCGCGGCCGTTCCGAATCAGCCTCCCTCGCCGACCGACCGTCCCTTCCCTCCGAGGAGCGCCCATGACCGAACCCGGCGATCTCAACTGGCTGCTCGACAACCTGGTCACCCGGGTGGTCCAGGTCAGACAGGCGCTCGTCCTGTCGAGCGACGGCCTGGTCATCGGCCAGTCCAAGGGGCTGGCGCGGGACGACGCCGAGCACCTGGCCGCGCTGGCCTCCGGCTTCCAGAGCCTGGCCCGCAGCACCGGCGAGCAGTTCCAGGGCGGCGCGGTCCGCCAGACGATCGTGGAGATGGACGAGGCCTTCCTCTTCGTCACCTCCGCGGGCCAGGGCGCCAACCTGGCGGTCCTGGCCGACTCCAAGGCCGACGTGGGCGTCATCGCCTACGAGATGGCCATGCTGGTCACCCGGGTGGGTCTTCACCTGTCCGCCCGGCCCCGGACGGCGAGTCAGCAGTGACCGGCCACGAGTGGTTCGACGAGGAGGCGGGGCCGATCGTCCGCCCCTTCACCCTCACCGGGGGCCGAACCGAGTCCGGACACCGGTCGGATCTCGATCTGATGACACTCGTGGTGCGCGCTTCCGAACCGGTGTACGGTTCGCTCCTCCTGACCCCGGAACACGAGGCGATCCTGCACCTCGCCAGCGACCCGTTGACGGTGGCCGAACTGGCCTCCGAACTCGATCTCGCGGTGGGCGTGGTGAAGGTCCTGCTCGGCGACCTGCTCGCGGACCGGCGTATCACGGTACGCCGTCCCGCGCCGGTGGCACAGTTCCCCAATCCCAGAATCATCGAAGAGGTAATTCATGGACTCCAGGCCCTCTGAGGCCGAGCTCGCCGTCAAGATCCTGGTGGCGGGCGGGTTCGGCGCGGGGAAGACGACGCTGGTCGGCTCGGTCAGCGAGATGCGTCCTCTGCGTACCGAGGAACAGCTGACCGAGCGCAGCGTCGGGGTGGACGAGCTCACCGGGGTGGAGCAGAAGCGGACCACCACGGTGGCCATGGACTTCGGCCGGATCACCCTGCGGACCGGGCTGGTGCTCTACCTGTTCGGCACTCCCGGGCAGGACCGGTTCTGGTTCATGTGGGACGAGCTCGCCGAGGGAGCGCTCGGCGCGGTCGTGCTGGTCGACACCCGCCGACTGGCCGACTGCTTCGCCTCGATCGACTACTTCGAGCGGCGCGGCCTGCCGTTCATCATCGGGGTGAACACCTTCGAGGGCGGCAAGCCCTACACTCCCGACGACATCCGCGTCGCGCTGGACCTCGACCCCGAGATCCCGGTGATCAACTGCGACGCGCGCAGCCGCGAGTCCACCCGGCAGGTGCTCATCACCCTGATGGGCCACGTCATGACCGCGATGGCCCGGCGATAGCCTTTGCCCGACCTTGACCCCCGAGCCTCCGGAGGAGCTTAGGAGATCGGCGCCCGGCGGATTACAACGGTTACTCTCAACCATCTCGGGGGACCGTTAATGATCCACAGCTTCAGGCTCAGCGCCGGCGCCGTCACCGTCTTCTCGGCCCTGGCGATCGCGGGGCTCGCTCCCGGGCTCCCCGCGCCCGCCCACGCCGCCGACGGGCAGCCGGTCCCGGTTCAGCCCCGGTGGCGGCCGGAGCACCGGCCCAAGCCGCTGGTGAAGCCGGCCAGGCCGGTGAAGGTCGAGAAGAAGGCCCGGAAGAAGAAGCGCAAGGTGAGGGTGCGGCCCGTCGAGGTCCGCCGGCCGGAGGTCCGGGTGGACGTCGGCGGGCCCGAGGGTCCTCTGGTCCCCGGACGCAGCTACGACTGGCCGTACTCCATCACCAACATGGGCCCGAGGACCGCCGAGGGCGTCGTCTTCAGGACCCCTGTGCCCGGAGGCCTGGAGTACGTCTCCGGCCAGGGGAACTGCTCGATGCAGGGCCCGTACGTGTTCTGTTCCGTGGGCGCCCTCGAGCAGCACCAGACCTACACCGGTGTGATCACCACCAAGGTCTCGGAGAGCGTCGCGCCCGCCACCACGGTCCAGGGCAGCGTCGAGGTGAAATGGACGGGCGGGACGACCACGGGCGCCTTCCCCACCACGTCCGTCTCCCAGGCCTCCGACCTGGTGGTGACCGCCAGCGGCCCGGGGCAGATCCAGCCGGGCGGGCAGATCACCTACACGTTCACCGTCGAGAACCGCGGCCCCTCCGCGGCGACCGGGGTCACCGTGAGCGCGCCCTCGGCCTCCTCCCAGACCTCGGTGACCGTGGTGGGCGGCCAGGGGTGCTCCACCCAGGGCCAAGGCGTCGTCTGCACGCTGGGCACCGTGGGGGCGCACGAGACCAGGACCTTCACCGTAGTCTTCAAGGCGACGCAGAAGGCCACCGCGGGACACGTCTTCACCAGGCGGTTCGAGGTGGTCTCCTCGACTCCCGACCTGCGCCCCGACGACAACTACACCGTCGTCCGCCCCAGGATCATCCGGTACGTGCCGACGCAGGACAGGGACGAGTTCCCCGGCCGGCCGCGGCCCCGGCCCATGCCGCACCTGCCGCGGGAGGAGGCTCCGGCCCCCGCTCCCGCCCCCGAGCGGCCCGTCGCGCAGGCTCCGGCTCCGGCGCCGCGCACCGCCGTCGAGGCGCTGCCCGAGACCGGAGGCGACGCCCAGTCGCGGGTGGACCTGGCCCTGGCCCTGCTGGGCACGGGCCTCATCCTGGTCGGGGTGGGAGCGCACCGCAGGCGGGCCTCCTCAGGGCGTACCCGGGCCTGAACCCGCCGTCACTCGCCGGGCGCCGGACGGGCGCCCGGCTCCCCGTCACCGTCTTCGACGGGGGCCGCGGGAGCGGCGGGCGGCTCCTGCATCGGGGTCCTCCCCCGGGTCAGCACCCAGACCATCGCCGCGAACGAGGCGAGTTGCAGGGGCCAGCCCAGAGCGATCTTGGCGGTGCCCAGCCAGCCGACCTGGCCCGCCAGGTACAGCGGGTACTGCACCAGCACGCGCAGCACGCACGGCAGCACCAGCAGCCAGGTCAGCCTGGAGCACAACCGCACCACCGCCGGGTTCTCCCGCCAGGCGGTCGGGTCCCCGGTGACCGAGCCGATGATGAACCCGACCACCGGCCAGCGCACGACGATCGAGAAGATCATCGCCACCGAGTAGCCGGCGTTGTAGAGGATGCCGGGCAGGAACGCGTCCTCGGCCTTGCCGCTGCGCAGCGCGAAGAACGCGGCGATCCCGATGCCGAACAGGCTGTTGAGCACGAACTGCGTGGTCGAGCGCTGGGCCAGCCGCACCGCCAGCAGCAGCACCGCCGAGCCGACGCTCAGGCCCACCGCCAGCCTCAGGTCGTGGGCGAGGAGCCAGGTGAGGGTGAAGGCGACGGTCGGCACCGCGCTCTCCGCCGTCCCCCGCAGCCCGCCGAGGGCCTTGCTCAGCTGGGTGCGGACCGCCGCCTCGACGGTCTGCCTGGCCTGCTCGTCGGCCGCGGCCTCTGTCACGTGGTTCCCCGGAGTTCGTAGCGCGGATTGAAGATGACCTTGCGGCCGTCCTGCAGGCTCACCAGCCCCTCGGCGCGCAGCCTGCGGCCCGGCTCTATCCCGGCGATGCGTCGGCGGCCCAGCCACACGAGGCTGACCACGTCCGAACCGTCGTAGAGCTCGGCTTCCAGAGCGGGGGCTCCGCCCCGGGGCCGAAGGGTCACCGTACGTAGCGTACCGGCGACCTGCGCCCTGCGGCGCTCTCCGCACTGGGCGATCGGCGTCGCCCCTTCAGCGCCCGTGTCCTTCTTGAGCTCCTCCGCCTCGAGCTCGGCGTTGCTGGAGGCGAGGCGGCGCAGGAACCTGCGCAGGCCGCCCCTCTCAGGCGCTTGGTCCATGAAGCAGAGGCTACGGCATCCAGTCCCTTACCCGGCAGTCCATGCCCATCCAGACACGATCGCCTCAAACGGCCTTCACATCGGGCCGTCCGCGCAGCAGGGCGCCGCCCAGCAGGCAGAGGGCCACCGCCGCCAGCCCGCCGAACGCCGCGCCGGAGAAGGCCGCGCGGTTGCCCGACGCCTCCTGGAGCCAGCCGGCCAGCGCGGATCCGGCCGAGGTGCCGACCGTCATGAACGCCACGATCCAGGCGAACGCCTCGGTCACGGTGCCGGTGGGCGCCAGCCCCTCGACCAGCCCGAACACGCAGGCCAGCGTGGGGGCGAGGAAGACCCCCGACAGGTAGGACAGCAGCACCATCGCCGGGATCGACGGGGTGAGCATGAGCAGGGCGTAGCCGACCGTGAGTCCGGCCAGCAGCGGCGGGATCCTCAGCCCGGGCTCGCCGGGCCAGACCCGGGAGCCGTAGACCAGCCCGCCGGTGAGCGCGCCCAGCGCGTTGACCGCGATCAGCCAGCCCGCCGCGCCCGGCTCCCCCCTGACCTCGGCGTACGCGGTCATCGCCACGGTGAACGCCCCGAGGCTCAGCCCGATGAAGCCCAGGGAGGAGGCCAGGACGAGCAGGCCGCGGGAGCGCAGCGCCCCGGCCCAGTGCGCGGCCCTGGCCGCGCCCCGCCAGTCGCGGGACGGCCGGGACGTGATCACCACGAGCGTCCCGGCCAGGCCCAGGACCGCGGCGACGTACAGGGGCGCGGTGTCGGAGAGCAGCCCCGAGACGACGACCAGGACCGGGCCGAGGGTGAAGAGCAGTTCCTGCGCCGCCGCGTCCATGGCGTAGGCGGCCTGCACCTGGGAGGGCCGGTCGAGCACCTCGGGCCACAGGGCGCGCAGGCCGGGTTCCAGGGGCGGGGTGAAGAAGCCCGCCAGCGCGACGGTGAGGACCGCCAGCGGCGTGGAGGAGATCCCGACGAGGGCGAAGAGCACGAAGCCCGCACCGGCCAGCAGAGCGCTGGGAAGAAGGATCTTGGGCTGGCCGAGCCGGTCCATCAGCCGCCCCAGGACGGGCTGCCCGGCTCCGGCGGCCAGCCCGTGGACCGCGGACAGGGCGCCCGCGAGGACGTAGTCCCCGCCCTCGGCGCGGGTGAACAGCACGATGGCGAGCACCCCCATCCCGTTGGGCAGGCGGCCCAGCAGTGTTCCGCCCAGGAGCCGCGCGGCCCAGGGGGCGCGCAGCAGGTCCAGGTAGACGCGCATTTCTCTCCTCGCAGGTGGGGGGCGTACGGGGGGTGCCGAAGTCATACGTATGACCTCCGCGGCTACAGGGCTGGTCGGTGTCACCCGGCACCGCCCGGTGCGTCATACTTCGTGTTTCATTGAAGCTCAGCCTAATCTCAGCTAAGGGGCGTGATGCCTGCAGACACCCCGCCCACGAGCAAGGACGTGGCCGCGGCCGCCGGGGTCTCCCAGTCCACCGTCTCGATGGTGCTCAGCGGCAAGTGGCCCGGCCGGGTCTCGGCGCGCACCGCCCAGAAGGTCAGGGACACCGCCGAGCGCCTGGGCTACCGCCCCAATCCCGCCGCCCGCAACCTGCGGCTGGGCCGGACCCGGACGATCATGCTGGTCGTGCCCACGATCACCGCGCCGTTCTTCGCGTCCGTCTACATCGGCGCGGCCAGGGTCGCCGCCGAGCACGGGTTCAGCCTGGTCGTCTTCACCTGGCCGCTGGAACTCGACATGCCCTTCGACGGGCCGCAGGAGGCCATCGACGGCATGCTCGCCTCCTCCATGGCCGAGGCGTCCCTGTCCGGGATGCGGCGGCCCGTCCCGCTGGTCATGCTGGACAGCGACCCGGACGGCGGCGCGCCCACGGTCAACTTCGACATCGAAGGCGCCATGGAGGACCTGACCGGACACCTGTTCTCGCTCGGGCACCGCAGGATCGGGCACCTCGCGGCCGACATCGACGTGTGGACGTTCCAGTGCCGGGCCGCGGCGCTGGAGGCCCGGGTACCGGACGTGGTCACCGAACGGGCCGCGATCAGCATCACCGACGGCTTCGAGGCGGCGATGCGGCTGCTGTCGCGGGCCGACCGGCCCACCGCGCTGATCTGCGACGACGACACCCTGGCCGTGGGCGCCCACAAGGCGGCCCGGGCGCTCGGCCTCGACGTACCGGGCGACGTGGCCATCACCGGCTTCGACGACGTGGTCCTGGCCGAGGCGCTGGAGATCACCACGGTGCGGCTGCCCGCCGAGCGGCTCGGCGCCCAGGCCATGCTGGGGCTGCTGGACCTGCTGAACGGGCGGACCCCGCCCCGTCCCGTCCTGCCGGCCGAACTGGTCATCCGGCGCTCGACGTCGCCCTCGGCCGCGCTCACCACCGGATCCGGCCCCGTGGGGCAGCCGGGCTGAAACCGCCGGAGAAGAGCGGAAGGGCCCCGCCGGCGTCACCGGCGGGGCCCTTCTCCGTCTCTCGCGCCTACCGTGCCCGGCGCGCCCGCCGGGTTCCCGGCGGCGTCCGGGGTCAGCGGACCTCGCTGATCTCCGGGCCGCGCTCGAACGGGTTGATGCCGTCGTCGTCGCCGTCCTCGCCCTCCTGCTGGGCGAAGGCCTGCTGGGCCTCCGCGGGGAGGGTCAGCTCCAGCAGTTCGCGCGGCGGCATCGGCTGGTCGCCGCGGACCACGACCACCTGGCGGAACAGGTCCTCGAGGAACTGCCACTGCTCCTCGTCCTGGACCGCCGCGCCGGTGACGACCGCGCGCAGGAACCAGCGGGGGCCGTCCACGCCGACGAAGCGCAGCGGCTGCCAGGCGTAGCCCTGGTCGATGATCTCCTGCGGGATCTGCTCGCGCATCTCCTCGGGCATCTGCTCGAGGACCTCCGGGGTCAGCGGCGCGGGGATCATCGCGTGCAGCTCGGTCCCGAACGGGCCCTCGGTCTCCTGGACCTGGCCCTCGGCGTTCTGCGTGACCTCCTCGGCGAGCTCCTTGCGCAGCTCGTCCCAGATGCCGGCGCGCTTGGGCGCGGCCAGCGCCTGCAGCTGCATGCTGCTCTCGCCGGCGATCACGGTGATCGCCACGATCTTGCCGTTGACCGGGTTGCCCTCGGCGTCGAACTCACTGGGCTCGAGGTTGACCTGCACCTCGATGCCGGGGCCGATCGGCACCTGCAGAGCGCCGAAGTCCAGCCGCTCCATCTCGGGCACCGTGTCCTCGGCGGCGTCCCAGGGGCCGCCTCCGGGGGCCCGTCCCGTCTCGGGGGCCTCCTCCACGGCGGTCTCGGCGGGCTCCGCCGCCGGCTTGTCTTCCTGACGACGACGTCCGAAAGCCACTTTGACTACTCCTTCGTTATGGGTGCGCCCGCTGAGCGTATCCCCCCGTGGAACCGAAACCCTCGTTCCCGCGGGCCGATCCGGGGAGTTCCTCGACCTCGAGGAACTCCGCCCGCTCCACTTTCTGGATCACCAGCTGCGCGATGCGATCACCGCGGGCCAGCCGGACCGTCTCACGCGGATCGGTGTTGATCAGGGTCACCTTGATCTCGCCCCGGTACCCCGCGTCCACGGTTCCGGGCGCGTTGACGAGTGTCACTCCCAATCTAGCCGCCAACCCCGACCTCGGATGGACAAAAGCGGCAAAACCATCGGGCAGCGCGATCGCCAGCCCCGTGGGCACGACCTCCCGCTCCCCCGGCTCCAGCACCACGTCCCGCGCGGCGTGGAGGTCGGCCCCCGCGTCGCCCGGATGGGCGTACGCGGGCACCGGCAGTTCCGGATCAAGCCGCTTGATCAGCACTTCGACCCTGCTCCGCACGCCGCCCCCGATCTCCCCGGTCTCCGGCCGCCCTACCCGGCACGACCACCGGGGAACACTACCGCCTCAGATCAGTTCGAAGGCGACGGCGTGCGGGACCCCCGCGGACGCGCCGGTCTCGGCCGTGATCGAGCGGAGCATCCCCTCGGTCGCGGCGAGGGCCGGCTCGCCGCCGGACTCGCCGCCGGACTCCAGATTGTCGAAGTAGACCTTGTGGGCGCGCAGGGCGTGCAGGCCCTTCTCGAGGTGGTCGGTGACCTCGACGTAGTGGGCGGCCCGAGGCGAGTTGGCGAACAGGGAGAAGCGCACGCCGCCCCAGGCGGGCTCGTCCAGGTCGCGGAAGACCCAGGGGTTGGCGGCGTCGCGGACGGCGTCCGCGACCGCCTCGCCGAGGACGCGGTGGTCCGCCATGTTGAAGGGCCCGCCGGGAAAACTCTCCCGGAAGTTCAGCGAGACGACCACCTCGGGGCGGTGCCGGCGGATCGCCCGGGCCAGTTCCCGGCGCAGGGGGAGCCCGTACTCGAGCATGCCGTCGGGGAAGCCGAGGAACTCCACGGTCTCCACGCCCACCCGGCGGGCCGCCTCGATCTGCTCGGCCGCGCGCAGCGGCGCGACCTCCTCGGGCGGCATCGACTGGACGCCCGCCTCGCCCCGGGTCGCCAGGACCTCGACGACCTCCTTGCCCTGCGCCGTCCAGCGGGCGATCGCCATGGCCGCGCCGTACTCCAGGTCGTCGGGGTGCGCCACTATCGCCAGGGCGCGCTGCCAGTCCTCGGCCACCGGTTCCATGGCCTCCACACTAATCTGTGCCGGGTGAACCTACGGATCGGCCGCGGCGGCCCCCTCGGGACATCCGCCGCGCGGAACGCCTCCCTCCCCCTGGTGGTCCTGCTGGCGGGTGCCGTGGCCTGCGGCGGGAGCGACGGCGGCACCGCCGCGCCCGTGGCCGAGAGGCAGACGGCTCCGGTCTCCTCCGAGCCCGTCCCCGGGCCGGCCACCACCGTCCCGGACACGGCGCGACGCGCGCCCACGGCGGTCAAGCCGAAGGTCGCGCCCGGGGTGTCGGCCCGCTGGGTCGTCTACGACCGGACCACGAAGAAGGTCGTCACCCGGCGGGCGGCGAACGCGACCGTCCGGTCGGCCTCGGTGGTCAAGCTGTTCATCGCGCTGGACTACCTGCAGCGGCGCGGCGGGAAGGTGGCGCCCGCCGACGCCGCCCGGTTCCGGGCGATGCTGCGCTCCAGCGACGACAAGGCCGCCACCCACTTCTGGAACCTGGGCGGCAAGGGCGCGATCATCAAGCGGACGCGCAAGCGGATCGGCCTGACCGACACCGCGCCGCCGCCCGCCTCCCAGCCCGGGTTCTGGGGGTACACCGCGATCAGCGCGATGGACGTCGCCAAGACCTACCGCCACCTGCTGGAGAAGGCCCCGCCGCGCGCCCGCTCGGTGATCATGGGCCATCTGCGCAAGGCCACCAAGTGCGGCACGGACGGATTCGACCAGTCCTTCGGCCTCCCCCGGGCGGCGAAGAAGGCCGGGGCCGTCAAGCAGGGCTGGTCCGGTTTCGGGCTGACCCCGCCCTATCCGTGCACGAACGGCGCCCGGTTCGTCCCCGCGGCCGCGCCCGATCTCGGGCTGGGCCGTCCAGTGCTGCACACCACCGGGACCGTCGGCGGGAGCGACCGCTGGATCGTCGTCGTGCTGACCCTCAACCCCGCCGGGGCGTCCTACCGCACGTCCGTCGACCGGATCACCGCTCTCACCCGCTCCCTGACCGGCTCCCTGTCCTGAGGCCGCGGGTCCCGTCCCCAAGACCCGCGTCCCGAAGGTCTTGACCGGGAAGGCCGTACGGGGGTTGCATGAAACCGAACCCGGTTCTAGCGGAGGTGGCGATGACGGTGCGGACACCCGGACTGGAGGGGCTCGGCCTGTCCGACCCGATGTTCTGGACCAGGCCGCAGGCCCAGCGGGAGGCGGCCTTCGCCCATCTGCGCTCGCTGCCCGCCCCGACGCACTTCCCTGAGGTCGAGGTCCCCTTCATCAAGGGGGGCGACGGCTACTGGGCCCTGGTCCGGCACGCCGACGTGGTGGAGGCCAGCCGCCGGCCCGAAGTCTTCAGCAACGAGCCCACCAGCAACAGCATCAGCGACATGCCCGGCTACCTGGCGCGCTTCTTCGGATCCATGATCAACATGGACGACCCGCGACACGCCAAGATCCGGCGCATCGTCTCCCGCGCCTTCACCCCGCGCATGCTCTCCCGCCTGGACCGGCGCATCGAGGAGACCGCCCGCGAGATCGTCGACGACGTCCTGCGCGGCAGGGGCACCGGGGACTTCGTCGAGGACGTGGCGGCCCGCCTCCCCCTCAAGATCATCTGCGACATGATGGGCATCCCCGAGTCCGAGCGGCGGATGGTGCTCGAACGCTCCAACACGATCCTGGGCATCGGCGACCCCGAGTACGGGGTCGGCGGGGAGGACGTCTCCCAGATCAGCCGGATCAACGTCGGGCTGGCCCTGACCCGGCTGCTCGACGCCGGGATGGAGCTGCAGCTGCTCATCCGCAGGCTCGGCCGGGAACGCCGCCGCCGTCCCGGCGACGACCTCGTCACCGCGCTCGTCAGCGGCAACGTCGACGGGGAGCACCTCACCGACCAGGAGCTCGGCTCGTTCTTCATCCTGCTCGTCGTGGCGGGCAACGAGACCACCCGCAACGCGATCAGCCACGGGCTCAAGCTCCTGACCGTCAACGAGGACCAGCGCGCCCTCCTGCTGTCCGATCCCGAGGCGCACCTGCCCGGCGCGGTCGAGGAGATCGTCCGGTACGCCACGCCCGTCATCCAGTTCCGGCGCACGCTCACCCGGGACACCGTCCTGAACGGGCACCCGCTGAGCGAGGGCGAGAAGGTGCTGCTGTTCTACAACTCCGCCAACCGGGACGAGGCGGTCTTCACCGACCCCGACCGGTTCGACATCACCCGCTCGCCCAACCCGCACGTCGGGTTCGGCGGGCCCGGCCCGCACTTCTGCCTGGGCGCGAACCTGGCCCGCCGCGAGATCACCGTGATGCTGCGGGAGCTCTACACCCGCCTCCCCGCCCTCCGCTCCACCGCCCCGCCGGACCGCCTCCTGTCCGGCTTCATCAACGGCATCAAGCACCTGCCCTACAAGGTCTGAGCCAGCGCGACGTCGACCTCGAACGGGCCGTCGCCCGGCTCGACGAGCAGTTCCGCGACGACGCCCGCCGCTCGCAGGTCCGCCTCCGCCCGGGCGGCGAAGGCCGCCTGGGCGCCGCGCAGCGCCACCTGGGCGACCTCGGTGCGCATCGACGTGCGCGCCGCGGACTTGGCCTTGCGGATCTCGCGCAGCGCGTCCGCCGTCCCGGCGAGGATCCTCGGGTCGCCCGTCTCCGGGAGCTCCTCGGGGACCGGCCAGGAGGCCAGGTGCACCGAGCCCTCGCGCCACCAGGACCAGACCTCCTCGGTGGCGTAGGGCAGGAACGGGGCGAACAGCCGCAGCATCACCTCCAGCGCGGTGCGCAGGGCCGACCTCGCGGCCTCCGAGGCGGGCCCCCGCCCGTAGGCGCGCTGCTTCACCAGCTCCAGGTAGTCGTCGCAGAACTGCCAGAAGAACCGCTCGGTGCGCTCCAGCGCCCGCGTGTAGTCGTAGGACTCGAACGCCGCGCCGGCCTCCGCGACGACCCCCCTCAGCTCGGTGAGCATCGCCAGGTCGAGCGGCTCCGGCGAGCCGTCCCCGACCGGGCCCTCCAGCCCCAGGACGAACTTCGAGGCGTTGAGGATCTTCAGGGCCAGCCTGCGGCCGACCTTGATCTGCCCGGTGTCGAAGGCGGTGTCCGTGCCCGGACGCCCGTTGGCCGCCCAGTAGCGGACGGCGTCGGAGCCGTACTCCCGGAGCAGCCCCACCGGCGTCACGACGTTGCCGACGGACTTGGACATCTTCTTGCGGTCGGGATCGAGGATCCAGCCCGACAGCGCGACGTTCGTCCAGGGGAGCGAGCCGGACTCCAGCTCCGAGCGCACGACCGTGGAGAACAGCCACGTGCGGATGATGTCGTGGCCCTGGGGCCGCAGGTCGTAGGGGAAGACCCGGCCGAACAGGTCGGGGTCGTGCTCCCAGCCGCCGGCGATCTGCGGGGTGAGCGAGGACGTCGCCCAGGTGTCGAGGATGTCGGGGTCGCCGACGAAGCCGCCCGGCTTCCCCCGCTGCTCCTCGGTGTACCCCTCCGGGACGTCGGAGGACGGGTCGACGGGCAGTCTGGCCTCCTGCGGGACGAGCGGCCGGTCGTACCTCGGCTCACCCGCCTCGTCCAGCGGGTACCAGACGGGGATCGGGACTCCGAAGAACCGCTGCCGGGAGACCAGCCAGTCGCCGTTCAGGCCCTCGACCCAGTTCTCGTAGCGCGACCGCATGTACGGCGGGTGCCAGGACAGCTCCCTCCCCCGCTCCAGGAAGCGCTCCCGCAGCGCCTCGTCGCGCCCCCCGTTGCGCAGGTACCACTGCCGGGTCGTGACGATCTCCAGCGGTTTGCTGCCCTTCTCGTAGAAGGAGACGGGACGGACCAGCGGACGCGGGTCTCCCTCCAGCTCCCCGGAGGCGCGCAGCAGTTCGACGGTCCGCTCCCGCGCCGAGTGGACGGTCTTGCCCGCCAGCTCGTCGTAGGGCCGGGCGGGGACGCCGGCGGGCGGCTCGGCGGCCAGCCGCCCGGCGCGTCCGACGACGGCGCGGATCGGCAGGTCGAGCTCCCGCCACCACACGACGTCGGTGGTGTCGCCGAACGTGCAGACCATGACGATGCCCGACCCCTTCTCCGGGTCGGCCAGCCGGTGCGCCAGGACGGGGACCTCGACGCCGAACAGCGGCGTGCGGACGCTCCGGCCGATCAGGCTCCGGTACCGCTCGTCGTCCGGGTGGGCGACGAGCGCGACGCACGCGGGCAGCAGCTCCGGCCGGGTCGTCTCGACGTGGACGGGCCCGCCGGGGCCGTGGAAGGCGATCCGGTGGAAGGAGCCCGGGTGGTCGCGGTTCTCCAGCTCGGCCTGCGCGACGGCGGTGCGGAAGGTGACGTCCCACAGGGTGGGCGCCTCGGACAGGTAGGCCTCGCCCCTGGCGAGGTTGCGCAGGAACGCGCGCTGGGAGGCGGTCCTGGCCCGCGCCCCGATGGTGGAGTACAGGTGGCTCCAGTCGACGGAGAGCCCGACGCGCCGCCACATCTCCTCGAACGCCTTCTCGTCGACCTCGGTGAGCCGTTCGCACAGCTCGATGAAGTTGCGGCGGCCGACCGGGATCTGGTTCTTCCCGGGCTTCTCCGGGGGCTGGAAGTCCGGGTCGTAGGGCAGCGACGGATCGCAGCGGACCCCGTAGTGGTTCTGGACGCGCCGCTCGGTGGGCAGCCCGTTGTCGTCCCAGCCCATCGGGTAGAAGACCGCCTTGCCGCGCATCCTCTGGTAGCGGGCGACGGTGTCGGTGTGCGTGTAGGAGAAGACGTGCCCGACGTGCAGGGAGCCGCTGACCGTCGGCGGAGGGGTGTCGACGGAGTAGACCTCCGAGCGCTCCCTGCTCCGGTCGAAGGCGTAGGTTCCCCGCTCGGCCCACGCTACGGCCCACTTGTCCTCCAGGCCGTCGAGGGAGACCTTCTCGGGGACCGCGGGAGTGCGTGGCATCTGCTTCATGGGCCCAGGATAGAGAGAGGTCACAACCCCGTCGCGCTTATTTCCCCAGGGCCGCGGGGATGAAGGCGGGACCGCGATAGCGTCTGATAGATCGCGGAGAAGAGTGCCGGACGCTGAGAGGAACGACGATGCGGATGAGGCGGATAGGTCAGAAGCCGGACGTCGGCTGGAAGATCTTCATCGGGGTGGCCGGGCTGGCGGGCGGATTCGTGGCCCGCAAGGGCCTGGAGTACGCCTGGAAGAAGGGCACCGGCAAGGAGCCTCCGGTCAGCCCCGAATCACCGGACGTCACGCTGGGCGAGGCGCTCGGCTGGTCGGTGCTGATCGGCGTGGGCATGGAGGTCACCCGGGTGCTCATCAGCCGTGCGGCGGTGAAGCGCTGGGAGTCGAGCACGGGCTCCCTGCCCATGCACCTGATCAAGCAGACACCGCTCGCCGACTGATCGGCGAGCGGTTCAGTCGGCCGGCGGGGGGCCGGGCGGCGGCAGCACCGGAGGTTTCCGGGGGCCGTGGTCCAGCCCCTTCACCCCGCCGTACCTGGCGAGGTCCTCGCGCACCTTCTCCGCGAGCTTCCTGGTGGCCGCCCGGTTGAGCGTGCCGCCCGCCACCGCTCCGGTGAGGAACGGCCCCAGCGTCGTCATGTGGCGGCCCAGCGTCCGCAGCAGCCGTTTGCGCAGCGCCGCCTTGGCCGCGCTGCCCAGGCCCATGCTGAGCGAACCGGACTCCAGCGGGTTGACGCCCCGCTGCTTGGCCCAGGCGGTGATGTGGGCCATCGCCCGCTGGGCCGGGCCCCCCTGGATCTGGATGCCGTAGGCCTCGTGCAGCTCGGCGATCAGCTTGGTCTCGATCGCCGCCACCACCAGGGTCTCGGCGACGATCTGCGCGGGGGCGGTGAGCAGCAGCGGCGGAGCGGTGAACTGCACCGCCGCCAGTGCCCCGCCGGCCGCGCCCACCGCCGTGGTGGCGTTCACGGCGGTCCGCGTCAGCTCCTCGGCGAGGGCCTCGGAGGTGAGGCCCGGATGATGCCGGCGGAGCGTCTCCAGGTCCCGTACCGGGATCCTGGGCGCGACGTCGGCGAACACCTCACTGAGCCAGCGGCCGCCCCCCATCCCCTTCACCCCGGCCCGCCTCGCTTGTGAGCTCAGCAGCCGGGCGAGTCTGGCGAGCATCCTGCCGCGGGTCGCCTTGTCCAGGTCCTCCGTCCCGGACAGGCGGCCGATCAGCTCACCCATCTCCTTCCGCTCGTCGTCCGGAGCGGGAAGGTGTTCGCCTTCGGTCGTCATGGCCTCAGGCCGCGCATTCGGTGCAGATCGGCTCGCCGTTCCTCTCCTTGGCGAGCTGGCTGCGGTGGTGGACCAGGAAGCACCTGCTGCAGGTGAACTCGTCGGCCTGCTTGGGAACGACCTTGAAGGACAGTTCCTCGTTGGACAGGTCGGCGCCCGGAAGCTCGGCGACCTCGCCGGCGTCCAGGTCCTCGTCGATGATCCCCGCCGACTTGTCGGTGCGGCGCGCCTGCAGTTCCTGCAGGCTGTCCTCACCCAGGTCGTCGTCGGTCTTGCGTGGGCTGTCGTAGTCGGTGGCCATCTCTCTCCATCTCCCCCTCACACCCTCGGGGCGCCGCCCTGAGGCTCCGTTCCTCTATATGCACCCCGTCGCGCGGATGTAACGCCCGAGAGGTCTAACTTGTGCCCGATAGCGGGCGGGAAATACTGTCACGAAATGTGACTCTCGACACACAGGTCGCAATCATGATCTCCGATCGCAGGCGTCCGAAGACCTCCCGCGACCGGTCTTCCTGCCCGGAAAAGCGGATCGCGCACCGTGGAGTCACCCATGTGAAGCGCTGCCGCGGCGGGGATCATACCTCTAGAAGACGGCGGGAGGAGTCATGACATGACCACGAGCGACAAAAAACCGCAAGACATTGCCATCTTTGTGGCGAACAACACCGCTTCACTCGCCGTCGCACCAGAAGAGGCCGGACGAGAAGGGACACAGGTCCCTGGCCTTTGGACGGGACAAAACTCTAGAAAAGCATAGAACCTCGTGCAGCACTCGTACGTCTGACCTAACGCGATATCGTCACCGCCTGATGTTCCACTGCCCTGGGAGGGGTCACATGCCGAAGTACGCTCCGCTGGAGCAAGGTGACCCGACCTCACTCGGTTCCTACGAGCTGGTCGGACGCCTCGGAGCCGGCGGGCAGGGCGCCGTCTACCTGGGCAGGACCTCGGGCGGCGAGCACGTCGCCATCAAGCTCCTGCACGCTCAGATGAACGCCGACCCCCAGGCCAGGGCCCGGTTCGTCCGCGAGGTCGCCGCCGCCCAGAAGGTCGAGCCCTTCTGCACCGCCCGCATCATCGAGGCCCAGGTCGACGGCGAGCAGCCCTACGTCGTCAGCGAGTACATCGACGGGCCCTCCCTGCACGAGCTCGTCGCCACCCAGGGGCCCCGCCCCGCGCAGGAGCTCAACCTCCTGGCCATCGGCATGCTGACCGCGCTGGCGGCCATCCACGAGGTCGGCATCGTCCACCGCGACTTCAAGCCCAACAACGTGCTCATCGCCTCCGACGGCCCCCGCGTCGTCGACTTCGGCATCGCCCGCACCGTCAACTCCCAGGAGAGCGCGGTCACCGCGACCGGCATGGTCGTGGGCACCCCCGGCTACCTGGCCCCCGAGCAGCTCACCGGCGCGCCGCTGCAGCCGAGTGTCGACATCTTCGCCTTCGGCGCCACCATGGTCTTCTCCGCGACCGGCCAGTCCCCGTTCGAGGCCGAGACCCTCCCCGTCATCATCAACCGCATCCTCAACGACGACCCCGACCTGTCCAGGCTGCCGCAGGAGCTGCGCCCGCTGATCGGCCGCTGCCTGGCCAAGGACCCCGCCCAGCGCCCCTCGGCGCTGGAGGC
>NZ_BAAATZ010000012.1:616498-617578 GCF_039533685.1 Actinocorallia aurantiaca
CCTGCTGGCGCTGGTGCCGCAGTCCGGCAACGCCGCGGCCACCCCCGGACAGCGCGAGGACCTGCTCAACGAGGGAACCCGGATCGCCGCGCAGCTGCCGGCTCCTCCCCCTCCGCGCACCCCCACCCCGGCGCCGTTCGCACCGCCCTCCCAGCCTCCTCAGCAGCCCTACACGGCCTCCGCGGGCTCCGCCGGCCCCCAGCCGTTCCACCAGCCGGGCCAGCCCCAGCCCGGGCAGTACGGGCAGCACGGCCAGCCCGGCACTCCGCCGCCGTTCCAGCAGTCCGGGTTCCAGCCCGGGCTGCAGCACGGGCAGCCGGGCTTCCAGCAGGCCGCCCCGTTCCAGCAGACGCCTCCGCCCTTCCAGCCCGGCGCCGGTCAGGGGTTCCCGCCCGGACCCGGCACCCCGGGCGCGTTCGCGCCGCCCCCCGGCCCGCCCGCCCGCCGCTCCAACGGCCCGGCGATCGCCGCGATCGGCTGCGCGGTCCTGCTCATCCTGGTGCTGCTGGTGGCGATCGTGATCATCGCCTCCGACGGCGACGACGACCCGATCGTCGCGCCCACGAACGCCTACAGCAGCGAGCCGTCCCAGCAGCAGCCGCAGCAGACCCAGCAGCCCCAGAGCTCCGGCGCGACCTGCGACCCGCAGCCCTCGGACACCACCTTCTGCTCCGACTACGCGGGCACCTGGACCGGCGTGGTCACCCAGGTCAAGCCGAGCAGCGGCCGCTACTCGGTCAAGCTCGTCATCCAGGAGGGCGCCTCCACCGGGCAGGTGACCTACTCCAACGCCCCCGGCGCCGAGACCGTCTGGTCGTGCTCGGGCACGCTGACCTTCCTGCACCACACCCCCGGCGCCGTCTACAAGACGGTGGTCCGCGAGAACATCACCAGCAAGAACAACGCCAAGTGCGACGACGTCTCGTACAACGAGCTGTTCCCCAAGTCGTCCAACAAGAACGAGATGTTCTTCACGAACTTCTTCACCCAGGGAGCCGCCGACGCCGGCGGCGACGAGTACAGCTCGATCGGCACTCTGACGAGGCAGTGAGAGCACCGCGGGCTCCGCACCGCCCCCGC
>NZ_BAAATZ010000012.1:617586-627946 GCF_039533685.1 Actinocorallia aurantiaca
GCCATCGCCTTCCCCCGCCGCCTGCACACAAGCTCATCGCAGATGGGATTCCCCCGTGTACCAGCCCCCCGGCCCCTCCGGCCCCCCTCCGCCCTTCGGCAACACCCCGCCGCCCTTCGGCGGCGGCACTCCCCCGCCCTTCGGCGGAGCCCCCCAGCCGTTCGCCCCCGGCCCGCCGCCGCGCAGGTCCAAGGGCCCCGCGATCGCCGCGATCGGCTGCGGCGCCCTGGTCGTCGTCATCGTCCTCGTCGTCGTCCTGATGACCATCCTGGACAACGACGAGAAGCGGGTCGTCATCTCCCAGCAGCCGCAGCAGAGCGGGCAGCCGCAGCAGAGCATCCCGCCGCAGAACGCCCCGCCGGACAACACCCCGGTGACCGGCGGGTTCGGCCCCGACTACGCCGGGACCTGGCAGGGGACGGTCATCCAGACCAAGCCCACCACCAACAAGTACACCGTCACGATCGTCATCCAGCAGAACTCCACCACCGGGCAGATCACCTACCAGAACGACCCCGGCGCCGACACGACCTGGTCGTGCACCGGCACCGTCCAGTTCCTGCACACGACGCCCGGCGCGGACTACAAGTCCGTCGTCCGCGAGCAGATCACCAGCAAGAACAACGCCAAGTGCGACACGTACTCCTACAACGTGCTGTTCCCCAAGCCCGACAACACCGGCGGCCCCGGTGACGGCATGTTCATCAAGAACTACTTCAGCGAGAGCGTCGCGGACGCCGACAACGACCACAACGCGATCGGCGAACTGAAGCGGCAGAACTGACGGCGGTACGACCGCCTCATGCCGAGGGGCCCCGGGACGACGCCGTCCCGGGGCCCCTTTCGTCGGCCCGCGTCACTGCTGGAGCGGGAGGCGGACCGTGATGATGAGCCCTCCGCCGGGCCTCGGGTTGGCCAGGACGGTGCCGCGGTGCGCGGTCACCACCGAGCGGACGATGGACAGCCCCAGGCCCGCCCCCTTGGCCGACTCGATCCTGTCGTTGTTGAGCCGCCGGAACGGCTCGAAGAGCCTGTCGACCTCGTAGGCGGGGATGGTGGGGCCGGTGTTCTCCACCTGGCACGCGGCGAAACCGTCCAGCTCGCCGGTGCGCACGTAGACCTCGCCTTCCTCCACGTTGTGCTTGAAGGCGTTCTCCACGAGGTTGGCCACCAGGTGCTCCAGCAGGACCGGGTCCCCGGCCGTCACCGCGGAGGTGAGTTCGGTGTGCAGGGTTACCTCGAGCGGGTTGCCGTCGGCGCGTTTGCGCATCGAGTCCAGGACGGTCTCGGTGACGTCCTTGAGGTCGACGACCGTGTGCGTGGTGAGTTCCCGTTCGCTGCGGGCCAGCAGCAGCAGCCCTTCGATGAGCCGCTCGTGCCGGGCGTTGTTGGCCAGCAGGGTCTTGCCCACCGTCAGCAGGTCCGGGGAGACCTCGGGGTCGGTGAGCGCGACCTCCAGCAGCGTCCGGTTGATCGCCAGCGGGGTGCGCAGCTCGTGCGAGGCGTTGCCGACGAACCGGCGCTGGGAGTCGAAGGCGTCGCCGAGCCGTTCCAGCATGGCGTCGAACGTGTCGGCCAGTTCCTTGATCTCGTCCTCGGGGCCCTCCAGCGCGATGCGCTCGTGCAGGGTGCTCTCCGACAGGCGGCGCGCCGCGGAGGTGATGTTCTGCAGCGGCGCCAGGGCCCGGTCGGCGACGACGTAGCCGAGGAACAGGGCCAGCACGCCGACCCCGCCGAGGGCGAAGAGCATGCGCTTGACCAGCTGGGCCAGCATGATGTGGCGGATGTCGTCGACCGCCACCTTCTTCGTCATGATGCCGCTGCCGGGGTCGAAACTGCGGTATTCGAGGGTCTCGCCCGGGGGGAGCACCGCGCTGAAGGACTGGCCGACGAACACGTACGTGACCACCATCAGCAGCACGCCGGCGAAGAAGAAGAGCGACCCGTACAGCAGGGTGAGCCGCATGCGGACGCTGACCCTGCGCGGCAGCTGGCGCAGGTCGGAGATGAGGGTGCCCGGGCCGGTCACAGCCGGTACCCCACCCCTGGCACGGTCTCGATCACGGGAGGGTCGCCGAGTTTCTTGCGCAGGGTCATCATGGTCACGCGCACCACGTTGGTGAACGGGTCGATGTGCTCGTCCCAGGCCTTCTCCAGCAGCTGCTCGGAGCTGACGACCACGCCCTCGGCCGCCATCAGCACCTCCAGGACGGCGAACTCCTTGCGGGTCAGCTCCACCGGCCTGCCGTCCCTGGTGACGGTGAACCTGTTGGGGTCGAGCTCGATGCCGGACCGGGAGAGCACCGGCGGCAGCGGGGTCGCCGAGCGGCGGCCGAGCGCCCGCACCCGGGCGATCAGCTCCTTGAAGGCGAAGGGCTTGGCCAGGTAGTCGTCGGCGCCCAGGTTGAGGCCGGCCACCCGGTCGTCCAGCTCGCCCGCGGCGGTCAGCATGAGGATCCGCGCGCCGTAGCGCTCGGTGACGAGCCTGCGGCACACCTCGTCCCCGTGCACCTTCGGCAGGTCTCGGTCGAGCACGACCACGTCGTAGGCGTTCACGGAGGCACGCTCCAGCGCGCTGGCGCCGTCGTAGGCGATGTCGATCGCCATCGCCTCCCGCCGGAGCCCGGTGGCGATCGCGTCCGCCATCACCCGCTCGTCCTCCACGACCAGAACTCGCACTTCTTCTCCCCCTGTTCGTACAGCCGCATCCGTTATGTCACATACCGGGTAAGTGACCGGTAAGGAGCTCGTGCGAGAATCCCACTCCGCCCTTGAGAAGTTCAGGTTTAGACCAATGACCCAGGGGTAAAGAGGGTCTGACCCGGAAGGACCACCCATGCGCGAGCTGAACGAGACCATCCAGCAGCGGCTGACAGACGCCTACGAGTCGCTGCACGCCGCCAAGAAGGACGGCGACGTCTACCTCGCCGACCTCCGCCAGTCCGAGATCGACGAGCTGCGTAGGATCGCCGCCAACCACGACCTCCCCCCGCAGGCCGGCCAGCCGGTCTAATCCCTCAGCGGATCCAGCGGAGCCAGCAGGTCGCGCAGCGGGCCGAACAGGTCGGCACCGGCCGCGATCGTCAGCTCCGGCCCGGCGGGCGCCCCGTCCAGTCCCCCGATCCTCCCCCCGGCCTCGGTCACGATCAACCTGCCCGCGGCGATGTCCCAGAGCTGCACCCCTCGCTCGTAGTACCCGTCCACCAGGCCTGAGGCCACCATGCACAGGTCGATCGCGCAGGCGCCGTTCCTGCGGATGTCGCGGACGTGCGGCAACACCCCCGCCAGCACCTCCGCCTGCGTGGCGCGCCGGCTCGAGGCGTAGCCGAACCCCGTCGAGATCAGCGCGCCCTCCAGCGGCACCCCGGTGGCGCAGCGCACCGGCTCGCCGTTGCGGAACGCCCCGCCGCCCTTGACCGCGGTGAACGTCCAACCGCGGCGCGGCACCTCGATCACCGCCGCGACCGTCTCGCCGTCGTGCTCGGCGGCGATGCTCACCGCCCAGTCCGGCAGGTCGTACAGGTAGTTGACGGTGCCGTCGATCGGGTCGATCACCCAGCGGACGCCGGAGGAGCCCGCGCTGGCGCCGCCCTCCTCGCCGAGGAAGGCGTCCCGAGGCCGTGCGGCGCCGATCCTCTCCCGGATCAGCCGCTCGGCGGCCTCGTCCATCTGGGTGACGACGTCGGTGGCGCTGGACTTGACGGCCACCACCTCCGGGCCGGCGGCGGGCCGCTTGTCGATGAGCATCCGCCCCGTCTCGCGGGCGGTCTCCACCGCCAGGTCCAGCAGCTCCTCGTAGTCGCTCGGGTTCATGTCAGGCCCTCTCGAACAGGTCGCGGGCGAGCGGGGCCAGCGCCGCGCCGGGAGTGGAGGCGCGCACCAGGGTCATACCCAGCTTCTCGGCGGTCTCCCGGGCCTCGACGTCGAGATCGAACTTGACCTCCATGTGGTCGGACACGAAGCCGATCGGCACCAGGACCACGCTGTCGACGCCCTCCGCGTGCAGCCGCTCCAGGTGGTCGCAGACGTCCGGCTCCAGCCACGGCTGGGAGGGAGGCCCGCTGCGGCTCTGGTAGACGAGGTCGTAGGGAAGTTCCGAACCGGAGGCCTCGTGCACCCTTCGGGCCACCTCCTTCAGCTCCCGCACGTAGTCCTCGCAGCCCTGCTGCGACAGCGGCACGCTGTGGGCGGTGAAGACGAGCCGCGCCCCCGGAGCCTGGGCGAGGGCGGCCCTGGTGTTCTCGACGAACGGCCCGAGGAAGCCCGGCTCCAGGCAGTAGACCGGCAGCTTGGTGATCTCGGGCGCGTCCGGGACGGCGGCCCGTGCGCGGGCGATGTCCTCCAGGTACTGGCCGCTGGAGGAGTACCCGTCGTAGGCGGAGGTGACGAACGCGGCCGCCGAGCGGACGCCGTCCGCCTTCATCCGGGCGACGGTGTCCTCCAGGTAGGGGGGCCAGTTGCGGTTGCCCCAGTACACCGGGACGTCGACCAGCTCCTCGATGGAGCTCTTCAGCTCGCGGCAGAGCTCGTTGATCGGGCTGACCCCGCCGAAGAGGTGGTAGTGCTCGGCCACCTCTTCCAGCCTCTCCCTCGGCACGTTCCGGCCCCTGGTGACGTTCTCCAGGAAGGGCATGACGTCCTCGGGGCCCTCCGGCCCTCCGAACGAGATCAACAGCAGCGCGTCCATGCCCTCAGCCTACGAGAACCGCCGGGCGTAGGCGTCCGCGAGGGCCAGCACCTTCTGGACGTACCAGTCGGCGTGGTTGTAGGCGTAGACGGCCTTGTAGAGGTCGCGTTGCGCCCCCGCCGCGCACAGGTAGCGGGCCGCCGCCGGGATCGCGTCGAAGGGATTCATGATGTCGGCCTTGCCGTCCCCGTCACCGTCCACTCCGTAGGACTTCCAGGTGGCCGGCATGAACTGCATCGGCCCCAGGGCGCCCGCGCTGGACGGGCCGACGTCGCGCCCGTGGCTGCTCTCCACCTGCCCGATCGCGGCGAGGACCGTCCAGGACAGGCCCGGACAGCCGGCGGCCCCCTTCTTGTAGAGGTCGAAGTAGCTGCCGCCCGCCTGGGCGGCGCCCGCGGCGTTCAGGTCCACCACCGTCGCCTTCGCGCCCAGGACGGAGCGGACCTTCTTGGCGACGTCCGCCGACTTCGCCCCCGGCGCGTTGACCATCAGCGCGACCGCCGGGACCAGCCCCAGCGCCGTCCCGGTTCGCCTGCTGACCAGAAGGTCCACCTGGGGGACGCCCAGAGACGCGATGCCTCCCAGGGTGACGTCGGGGGTGGAGCGGGCGACGATCTGGTACCTCTTGCCCAGTTCCAGCTTCAACTCCCGGGCGGTGTCCCCGGCGGCCACGAACCTGTCAGAGGCCAGCGCGGCCCACAGGTCCTGGTTCCTCGCGGTCACGGGGGACGTCCAGGAGCGGAAGCTCGAGGGGTCGACGGCGAAGACGTTGACCCGCCGGCCCTCCAGGGACACCGCGCCGCCGTCCACCACGATCACGTCCCGGACCTTCCCGATCCGGCGGATCCGCTCGACCCGGGCGCCGTCCGCCCCGGTGGGGACCACCGCCAGGACGTGCGGGGGGACGATCCGCTCCAGCGGCGCCACCTGCTCGGCGACCACCATGTCCGCCGTCACCCGGCTCTCCGGTGCCGTCGCCGCCCCGTCCCGGTCCCCCAGCCGGACGGCCAGCCAGCCAGCCGCGACCGTCAACGCCAGCACCAGTGGCACGGACAGGAGGGTGAGCAGCCGGTTTCTTCCCACCGCAGCAGGCTATCGGGCCGCCGGGGATCCGGTCTCGGGCACCCGGGTACGGTGATCTTGGGGGGGCCATGATCGATCCGTACCGTGAGCTGCTGCTGGAGGTGCCCGGCGCCCGGTACTTCGTGCCCGCCGGCGTCGTCGGCCGGATGGCGATGAGCATGATGGGGATCGGGATCGTGCTCATGGTCACCGCCACCTACGGCGGGTACGGGCTGGCCGGCGCGGTCGCGGCCACCTGCTCGCTGTGCTCGGCGTTCGCCGCGCCGTTCGTCGCCCGCTGGGTCGACCGGTTCGGCCAGCGCCGGGTGCTGGTGCCGCTGGTGCTGGCCGACACCGCGGCGATGCTGGCGCTGGTGCTGTGCGCGGTGCTGGCGCTGCCGGCCTGGACGCTGTTCCCCGCCGCGTTCCTGGTGGGCGTGACCACGCCGTCGATGAGCGGCCTGGTGCGGGCGCGGTGGTCGCACCTGCTGGCCGACCGGGAGTCCCGGCTCGGCACCGCCTTCTCCCTCGAGTCCGTGCTGGACGAGATCGTCTTCATCACCGGCCCGGTGCTGGTCACCGTGCTGGCCACCGCCGCCCACCCGTCCGCCGGGCTGGTGGCCGCCGCCGGGTTCACCCTGGTCGGCTGCCTGTTCTTCGCGGCGCAGCGGAGTTCCGAGCCGCCGCCCCACCCCCACCAGCGGGCCGGGCGCAGCGCCCTGCTGATGCCGGGGATGCCGCGGATGGCGGCGGTGTTCCTGTTCCTGGGCGTCATCTTCGGATCCGTGGAGGTCGGCGCGATCGCCTTCGCGGAGGAGGCGGGGCGCAGGTCCCTCGCCGGGGTGGTGCTGGCCTCCTACGCGGCGGGCAGCGGGGCGGCGGGCCTCTGGTACGGCGCCCGCTCCTGGAAGAGGCCGCTGCCCTTCCGGTTCCGGGCGGGGCTGGCGCTGATGACGGCGGGGCTGGTGCCGCTGGTGCTGATCGAGGGCCTGCCGCCGATGCTCTTCGTGATCTTCTTCTCCGGGCTGGCCATCTCCCCCACGATCATCCCCGCCTACGGGGTCCTGGAGCGGCTGGTCTCCGGACCCCAGCTCACCGAGGGGCTGACCTGGGCGTCCACCGCGATCGGCCTGGGCATGGCGGCGGGGGCCGCGGCAGGGGGCCGGCTCATCGACGCCCGCGGCTCGGCCTGGTCCTTCGGGCTGGCGCTGGGGGCGGGCCTGCTCGCCGTCCTGGCCGTCACAGCGAAGGGATCACGATTCGATGAAGATCTATAACATGAATCTTCCTCATAAAGGCTTTCTACTACTCTCCCCCCATGCCCCCTGAAACCTCCCCCGGCATCTGGCGCAACTGGGCCGGAAACCAGCAGTCGGTCCCGGCTCGGGTGGTCTCCCCCCGCACCGCCGAAGAGGTCGCGGCGGAGGTCCGCCGCGCGGCGGAGGACGGCCTGACCGTCCGCATGCCCGGAACCGGGCACTCCTTCACCGGAGCGGCGCTCACCGAGGGAGTCCAGCTCAGCCCCCGCGAGCTGACCGCCGTGCGCTCCATCGACACCGCCACCGGCCTGGTCACCGCCGAGGCCGGACTGCCGCTGTGGCGGCTCAACCAGGTACTGGAAGAGCACGGCCTGGCCCTGGCCAACATGGGCGACATCCAGGAGCAGACGATCGCCGGGGCCTCGCAGACCGGCACCCACGGCACCGGCCGCGACCACGCGGGGCTCGCCTCCCAGATCGCCGGACTGGAGATGGTGCTGGCCGACGGCGAGACGGTCACCTGCTCGCGCGCCGAACGCCCCGAGTTGTTCGACGCCGCCCGGGTCGGGATGGGCGCGCTGGGCGTCGTCACCGCCATCACCTGGCAGACCGTCCCCGCCTTCCTCCTGCGCGCGCAGGAGGAGCCGATGGCCTGGGACGAGGTGCTCTCCCGGCTCGACGAACTCGAGGCGGAGAACGAGCACTTCGAGTTCTACTGGTTCCCGCACAGCGAAGGCTGCCTCACCAAGCGCAACAACAGGGTGGACGGACCGCGCGAGCCCCTGCCCGGATTCAAGGCGTGGATGGACGACGAGTTCCTGTCCAACCAGGTCTTCGGCGTCGCACAGCGGGTGACGAAGCGCTTCCCCGGCGCCATCCAGGCCGTCAACGGCGTGTCGGCCAAGCTGCTCGGCGCCCGCACCTACACCGACACCTCCTACAAGGTGTTCACCAGCTCCCGCTCCGTGCTCTTCAAGGAGCAGGAGTACGCGATCCCGCGCGAGCACCTGGAGACCGCGCTGCGCGAGATCCGCGCCGCGTTCGACCGGCACGGCTGGAAGATCAGCTTCCCGATCGAGATCCGGGTCCTCCCGGCCGAGGACGCCTGGCTGTCCATGGCCCAAGGCCGCCGGACGGCGTTCATCGCGGTCCACGTCTACAACCGCAACGAGCACTCCGCCTACTTCGAGGGCGTCGAGCAGATCCTCACCGCCCTCGGCGGCCGCCCGCACTGGGGCAAGATGCACACCCGCGACGCCTCCTACCTGGAGACTGCCTACCCCTTCTTCGGCGATTTCGCCAAGCTTCGGGATGAACTCGACCCCGACCGCCGCTTCCGCAACGACTACCTCCGCCAGGTCCTCGGGGACTAGCCGGACGGGACGCGAACCGACACAATGAAATTTCCGGCGTGCCCTAGCAAGAGGAACGTTTCGGCTCAACCATAATGAGGTAGAGAAACCTCTACCAACCACATGTTTTCCCTGTTCCAGTTCGTGCGTGCCGGCGGTCGCCGGGAAAAGGATGCATAAGAAAACGGCAGCCTGACCCCCGGAAGCACCTCCGACCCGGCAAGCTGGCCCAGGGAGAAGAACAGCTTTGTTCCTTACACCGGGTGACCGCACTCACATCGCACTAGCACACCGAATGAATCCAAGCGACGATGTTCGGACATGCCGGGTACGGTGCTGGCAGTGGGTGTGTCCTTGACGAAAGACTCCAAGGGCTCCTGCCCGAGGTTCGGGCAGGGGAATCCGGGGGAAGGGACGCATGCGCCCGCTGTCGCAAGGACGGTGCTTGGGATGAGGGCCGGGGACAAGGCTGGGAAGGACACGCATGCAGGAGCTGCGCCTCGTGGCGGTGAGCGAGGACGGTTCGTACCTCGTGCTGGCCACCGCAGGCCGGGGCACCCGGTTCACCCTGCCCGTGGACGACCGGCTGCGTGCCGCGATCCGCGGGCACTTCTCCCGTCTCGGTCAGTTCGAGATCGAAGTGGAGAGTCCGTTGCGCCCCAAGGAGATCCAGGCCCGCATCCGTGCCGGGGAGACCGCCGAGGAGATCGCCGAGTCGGCCGGCATTCCGGTTGAACGCGTCCGCTGGTTCGAGGGGCCGGTCCTCCAGGAACGTGAGTACATGGCCCAGCAGGCCCAGCGCTGCGTCATGCGCACCCCCGGCGAGTCCACGGCGGGACCGCCGCTGGGCGAACTGGTCGAGGAGCGCCTCGGCAACCGCGGCGCCGACCTCGAGGAGGTGACCTGGGACGCCTGGAAGTGCGAGGACAACAGCTGGCAGATCCGGCTGTCCTTCTACGACGGCGGCCGCCCCCACGCGGCCGAGTGGAAGTTCGACCCGCGCCGCCGCGTCGTGCGCGCCCTCGACGACGAGGCGGCCCGGCTCGGCTCGCTGACCGCCGAGGAGCCGCAGGTGGCCGACATCGTCACCCCGCTGCGCCGCCCCGCCATGAAGATCGTCTCCGATCAGCGGCGCGACTACCCGGCCGGCCGCCCCTTCGCGCAGCCGCCCCAGGTGCCCCAGGTGCCCCAGCCGGCCCCGCCCGCCGCCACCCCGCTCAACCCCGAGCCGTTCACCCCCGAGCGCTTCCAGCGCGAGGCCCGCGCCGCGGACTTCCCCGACCTCGAGGCGCTCAGCGCCCTGCTGGACGGCGAACCCACCGTCCTGCCCCCGCCGCCCGGCCGCGACCCCGGCGAGACGCCCGTCGCGCGTCCCTCCGCCGTCTCCCTGACCCCGCCCGGCGAGCCCGCACCCACCGCGCCCGCTCCTCCTTCCGGCGAGCCCGCCGCGCAGGAGGCCGCCGGCTCCGTGCCGCAGTACACGCCCGCCGACGTCTCCGCCGAGCGGCGGCCCGTCGAGGACGAGTTCGAGCGGCCCGCTCCGCGGCCCGTCGCCGAGGAGCCCGCCGAGTCCGCGGTGTCCGCTCCTTCCGCCGCTTCCGAGGACGCCGGCTCCCCGCCGTCCGAGTCCGCTCCGCAGGCACCCGCCCGTCCCGCGCCCGAGGAGCCCGCCGCCCGGCAGGAGGCGCCCGCCGCCTCCTCCCCCGCGGCTCCCGCCGCCCGGGAACCCGCGGCCAAGGCCGACCCGGCAACCGCGGAGGACGCTTCCGCGACGCCCGCCGCCTTCGCCGGCGAGCCCGCACCCGTCGCGGAGATCGCGGACGGCCCCGCCGCACCCGAGCGCCCCGCGCCCGACGAGCGGAGGTCTTCCCCTCCCGTTCCCGAGGAGCCCGCCGCCCGGCAGGAGGCGCCCGCCGCCTCCTCCCGGCCCGCGCCCGTCGAGCCCGAGCAGCCCGCCCGGGCCGCCGAGCCTCCGGCCGCCGCCCGTCCGGCTCCCGCCG
>NZ_BAAATZ010000013.1:0-47492 GCF_039533685.1 Actinocorallia aurantiaca
GCCCTGACCTGCTACAAGAAACTCGCCAAAATCACCACGTAGGACACTGTCTAAGGCGTCCGCCGTGCTCACCGTCGGAGCCGCCGCTGTGGCGGCGGGAACCAGCGCCGTGGCACTGGTCCTACCTCAACATCAGTGAACCTTTTCCAGCAGCCTCGAAAGGCTGCTGGAAAAGGTTCAGTGTCCCGGAATCGCTGCCGAATCTCCTGCAACGTGCCGGTATCGGCCACCGGCCATGAGAGGTCGACAGAGCATGATGTATCGCACTTGCGGCAAGCCGGGTTCCTGGGCGGACGCCCGGAGCTCGCTCGCGTACACGTGTCCGAGGATGATCCGCTGCCGTCCCTTCGCGTGCCTTACGCTCGGCCTTGCCACTTCGGTCCGGAGGTGACGGATCTGCTCCTCCAGCTTCTTGAGCTGGCGGGCCTGCCGCGGGCACGGAGGGAGCCGTCCGGACACGTCTTTCAGGCGGCAGCTCCTCATGCCGCATCGGAGTGGCCCCGGCTCAGCAGTTCCTCGATGAGGGGCTGCAGCGGCCCCGCGTGGTCCATGGGGGCCGGGCTCGGTGCTTTCGGGTGGAGCATGGAGGAATCGGAGAAGGGCCCCACCGGCCGCCGATGAGCGGGCGCACGACGGTGTCGAATGCTCCGGCCGCCTCGAACGCGGCCGCCCGCCAGGACCGCCGGTGGACCCCGCCGACGCCGTCACCGTGTTCGCCGAGCCGTGGAGACGGCGAGCAGTCGGCCTGGGGCGACGACCTCGGTCCATTCGGCACTAGATGTCGAATTTATTCGAAAGAAGAGTGCACCCTCCACTTTCGATAGCGATGGGCATCACGAATGCCCAAAAGGGACGGATTGATAAAACCGTCATGAATCAGACTTATCAGCCATCTTCGGGAAATTTTAATAGTTATTAGTTTCTGTAAAGTGCTCTGGTGAGAGACTCAGGGAGTTGAGTGACTTTGCCGATGAAACGCGTGTCGATCGCGCTGGCGGCGGTGCTGGTGTCCACGTCGGGTGTCGGCATGACACTCGGGGCCGTACCGGCTGCGGCCGCCCCGGTTCACCCCGTGATGAACACCGGTGAGTACCCGCCGGACGGCGTGTACTTCCGCAACAGCCCCCAATGGAATGACACCAGCAGGATCAGCGGCTGGGGCGTTTACGCGGGCAACCGCGTACAGCTTCGGTGCTGGGGCACGGGCACCGACGTCCCGCGCCGCGACGGCGGCCGCAACACGCTTTGGTACAGGGCACTGAACGTCACCCGCCTCGGTGCCCCCGGCGGGCGCGAGAACAGCGGCTGGATCAACGCCCATTTCGTGAACGACGGGACCGGCCCCGGCCAGGTGGTGTCCGGTGTGCCGCGTTGCGGCGGCGTGACGACGGCAACGGCTCCCCAACCGGCCTCCAAGCCTGCGGAGGCGCCCCTGGTGTGGGCCGGTTCCCCGGTGGAGTCCCAGTGGGACGGCGGCGAGCCGGCCTCCCCGCCCTCGGTGCATCACTGGCTGGCCAACGCCAGGGACCAAGGCCACTGGGCCGTGGACCTGCCCACCGCCTCAGGCCAAAAGGTCGTTCTGTACGTGGCGCCGGAGGCACGGGGCACCGCCGTCACCACCAAGGTCGACCAGATCGGCGCGGCCTGCGCCAACGGACGCAACGGGGGCAGCTTCGTCACCGTCGGCATCTACTCGGGGAGCCTGAGGGCGGGGTCCATCACCTACGCCCACATCAACCCCTCGGTCAGGCTCGGCCAGACGCTGAACCGCTGGGGCTCCGTGGTGGGAACGGTCGGCAGCGGCTATCCCAGGAACAGCGCCTGCTGGACGGGGCCGCACGTACACCTGCAGATGTACTCCACCAAGCGCTACTCCTGCTACAACAAGGGCTACACCCACAACTACCCGGTTCACCGCACGAACTTCGTCGGTTTCACCGGCGGGAACAAGGCTTCCGCTCCCCGGCGGGCCTGCCCTTAGCCACCCGGACCAGCCGAGGAGGGTCCGGAGACGTCACTTCTCCGGGCCCTCCTCGGCGTCGGCAGGAGGTCGACCGGGCAGGCCGGGAACGTCGGTGGGGGCCTGACGGATCCGGTTCTTCGGCATCTTTCGGTGCGGATCCTGGAGACATCGTTCGGTAGCTGTTATCGAGTGAAAGATGATGTTCGTCGGAATCTGGTCGAATGGTTCGGACACGGGGCATCGTCCGCTGGGTGCGGGTCGTCGCCGGGCGGGGAGCGGAGGCACGGGTGCGGGCTGGGTTGGAGCTCGCCGGACGGTACCGGCTGGAGGAGAGCCTGGGGCGGGGCGGCTTCGGGGAGGTGTGGTCGGCCGAGGACCTGCTGCGTGATCGGCGGGTGGCCGTCAAGTTCCTGTACCGGGAGGTCGCCGAGAACAGTCCGGTGTGGTTGAGCAAGTTCCGGCAGGAAGCGCGGATCGCGGTCCGGTTGAACCATCCGGGCATCACCGCGGTCGACGACTTCGGGGAGTACGACGGGCAGTGGTATCTCGTCATGGAGTTCCTCGAAGGGGGGAACCTCGCAGAGGAGATCACCCGTCATCCGCAGGGGCTGGCGATACCGCGGGTGCAGGTGTTGAGCGTCCAGATCGCCGAGGCGCTCGCGGCCGCCCACGGGCACGGGATCGTCCACCGGGACCTCAAGCCCGCCAACCTCGTGCTCCTCGCGGGGGACCGAGTCAAGGTCTGCGACTTCGGCATCGCTCACATCGCGGAGTCCACGACCACCCACACCCTGATGGGCAAGCAGGTGGGCACTCCCGCCTACATGGCGCCCGAGCAGTGGCTCGGCGAGGACGTAGACCACCGTACCGACCTGTACGCCCTCGGCGGCATCCTGTACACGCTGCTGACGGGTCGGCCTCCGTTCCGCGGCGCGTCCGTTCCGGCGCTGATGGGCCAGCATCTCAACCTGGAGCCCGCCCCGCCCGGTGAGCTTCGCCCGGACACGCCGCCCCACCTCGACCGGCTCGTCCTGGCGCTGCTCGCCAAGAACCCCGCTGACCGCCCCACCGGCCGGCAGCTCATCGACGGCCTGGACCCGGACGGTCGGCCCCGGCAGATCGAGGACGCGGCGCCGCGGGAGGAGCCCGCCCCCACGCCCGCCCCCGCCGTCCGGGAGACGCCCGGCGCCGACGTCCAGGAGATGATCGATACCGGCGTCCGGCGGATGGCGTCCGGCGACCTGGGGGCCGCGCGTGAACTCCTCCGGACGGCCGTCGGCGCGGGCGACCCCGACCGGGTCCCGCAGGCGATGGTCCACCTGGGCGGCCTGGAGGAGAAGCAGGGCGACCCCGCCGCCGCCCGCGACTGGTACCTGCGGGCCGTCGACTCCCGCCATGCCGAGTGGACCCCGCGATCGATGACGCTTCTCGGCTTTCTGGAAGCGGACCAGGGGAACCTCCTCGCCGCCCGGGACTGGTACCTGCGCGTGGTCGACTCCGGCCACCCCGACCAGGCTCCGAAGGCGATGTTCGATCTGGGCGGCCTGGAGGAGAAGCAGGGGAACCCCCTCGCCGCCCGGGACTGGTACATGCGGGCTGCGAACTCCGGCCACGCCGAGTGGGCCCCGCGGGCGATGTCGGCCCTGGGCGCGGCGGCGAGTGAGTTGGAGGACGGCGGGACCGCCCGGTACTGGTACATGCGGGCCGTCGAGTCCGGCCACGCCGAGAGAGCCCTGGAGGCGATGGCCTACCTGGGCGGACTGGAGCAGGACGAAGGGCACTCCCACATCGCGCGGGGCTGGTACCTGCGCATGCTCGACTCCGGCCACCCCGACTACGTACCGGAGGCGATGATCTACCTGGGCGCGTTGGAGGAGGACGAGGGGAACCTCCGGGACGCCTGGGGCTGGTACCGGCGGATCGTCGACTCCGGCCACGCCGAGAGCGCTCCCGAGGCGATGGTCCACCTGGGCAAGCTGGAGGAGAAGCTGGGCAACGTCCGGTCCGCCCACGACTGGTACCGGCTGGCCGCCGACTCCGGCCACCCCGACCAGGCCCCCCAGGCGATGATCCACCTGGGAGCGCTGGCAGAGGAGCAGTACCGCTTCCCGGAGGCGCGCGACTGGTACCTCAGGGCCGTCGGCACCGGCCACGAGTGCGCCGCCGAGGCGATGATCTACCTGGGCGCGCTGGAGGAGGGGCAGCGGAACCTCCCGGCCGCCGTCGACTGGTACCGGCGGTCCGCGGACTCCGGCCACCCCGACTGGGCCGAGCGGGCCCGGGAGAAACTGGCCGCACTCGAGAAACGCTCACGACCCGGCCTCACCCGGCAGTGGTTCTCCAGGTAGCCGGCACCCTGCCCCCGGCCGCCGCCCGAACGGGGGAAGGCCACCAGTGCCCGGGCCCGACGGTAGCGGCCTTCCTTCGGCTATGCCGGTCACCGGCACCGATGCTCACGATCTGCGCGGCTCAAGCCCCTGATCGAAGCCATCGGCGAGCCGCCGGTTCCCGTTCCACCGGCCGCTCAGTGCGATGCGGCCTTCGCGAACGCGGCGAGCGCGAAGACGAGGAGAACGAAATACAGGATGAGAAAGCCGAGCTGACGATTCGTCATGGCGATACCAGTCCTTCTTGTTATGCCAGTCCTACCAGTCGCCCGGGATCCGGATTGAGTGAACTACTGCCGGGACATGCTCAAGCTGTGTCCCGCCCCGGCGGACCTCCTCCACGTCCCCGCCTGCCACGCCGCGTCCGGTGTATCGATTCCAAAAGTCCGTGGCGACGTTGCCCGCCGCCCGCGACACGAATCCTCCGCCACCTCCCCAGAAGAGCGAGAATGGCGGGAGAAACTCACCGTCGGCATGAATCAAGCGTTGAACGGTAAGATCGTTTCATGGTGGAATCTTAGGCCGCACCGGGTCGATAGTCAGAACTTCGCAATCGAGTACTCCGGAATCAAGCTCATGCTCATGACGACGTTGTCGAACTACCAGGCCTCTATCAAGAGCCTCGAAGGGGAGGCCCTGTCGGTGAGTCCTCCCGGCGGCTTTCCCGAGAGCGCGCGCAACCGGAACAAGTGGACTCCCACGTGATGATGATCCCGAGAATTTCCTGCCTGTCCGCGATGGCCGTGGTCTTCGCGTTGAGCGGCTGCTCTTCCGGCGAGCGGGCGGTGGAGCCGTCGCAGGCGGTTCCTCAGAGCTGGCATGCGCCTGATGCCTGCTCCCTGGTCGAAGAGGGGTTCCGGGACGAGTTGCTGGGGCAGCCGCAGGAGCCGGAGCGGTCCGTCTACAGCGGATGCCATTACGGCCGGAGAGATGTCCACCGGAAACTCGACATATCGGTGCGCGAAGGGCTGTGGGAGACGCAGGAGCGAGACCTGAAGTCCAACACGAAGGCGGCCCGGCGGATGTACTCCGAGGCGGTCTCCGCGCGTTCCATGCCCTGTGAACCACTTCGGGTCCAGGACGTTGACGAAGCCTGCTGGTCCAAGGCGTCCGACGGGTTGATCAGCATCGAGATGCTCAAGGCGGACGTCATCGTGTCGGTCGCCTACACGAATGACGAGTACACAGGAGTGAAGGACTCCGTGCTGGCAGAGGCCGCCCGGAGGATAGGGCTGCACATCGCGGAAAGGCTGTGAGCGCAGGACGGCGAACGATGACACCGCTTATGAGCTGCGGCAGATCGCCAGATCCGGCAAGGTCATCCAGGAGGCCGCTCTCCACTGGGTGGGCGCTGTCAAGGCGTTGGACAAGGCATACCTTTACCCAGGGACGTTCGGAGCAATGGTCCTGTTCGGAATCGCCAAGGTCTACGAGGAGAACGAAGAGACCCTCGAAAAGGAGATCCTCGATGCCCGCGGCGTGCGTCCGCCGAAGGGCATAGCTCCCGAGAGAAGGTATCCGGGATTCTTAACCTCGAATGGCCCTCCCACGGACTCCGCGCCGGTGAGTGAGCCGGCCACCGAGGACGTACGCCTTGGACGGGGAAAAGAAGCTCCAGGACGTCGGTCCCTCGGGCGTCTGGATGTCGATCACCGGCAAGCTCTACCGCCGGACGGCTCCACCTGGATCGGGCTGGTGTCCAAGTTCCTGGAAACCTGGTGCGAGCGCGACACCCGCCGACGGAGATCCCGGCCTGAGAACACCCGCCCAGGCGGAGACCGACTTCACCTCAACCGGCGAGCAGACCACAACGGTCGGTTCGCCGGTGTCGCCGAGGTGGTTGCTTCTACAGTGCTGTTCTCCAAGAGCTGAGGAGACAGCGCGTGAACGTACGTAAGGTGCTCGGCATGGTCGTGGCCTGCGGGTTGCTGGTGACGGCTCCGGCCGTTTCTGCGGAGGCGGCGCCCAAGCCCAAGGTGCTGAAAGTGACGCCCAAGTTGAAGGGCAAGCTGGCGAAGCTGTTTCACGCGAAGGTCCGCGGCTACGGCGGCAAGTACAAGAAGCTGCGCAACACCGACGTCCATTACGGCCGGATCGGTGACCGGTACTGGGCGCTGTCCTGCCTCTACTACGCCGACAGCCCGGTCGGTGCCACCGACTGCGGCACCACCTTCACCAGGAAGGGCTCCCGCGGCGTCTGGAAGATCAAATCTCTTGACGGCGGTTTCTTCTGCCCGGCGGTCCCCATGCCCCTCTACCGCGCCTGGAAGCTCAAAGGCACCCCCTGCTGACAGACCGATGCCCGAGAGGCCGGGATGTTTCCGGGATATCGCGTCCCGCTCCGACCTATCGTGAGGCGATGCGCACAGTGGGAGTGGATCTGGCGGCGGAGTCCGTCAGGACGGCGGTGGCCTGGATCGACTGGTCCGCCGGTGGCGCCCGGGTCGGCGGGGTCGAACTCGGCGCGGACGACGGCATGATCCTCGACGCTGTCGCGAATGCCGACAAAGCGGGTGTCGACTGTCCGTTCGGATGGCCCGACGAGTTCGTCGACTTCGTCATCGCGCACCGGGACGGGAACGTCGAGGTGCCGGTCGGGCCGACCGGCCGCGAATGGCGTCGTGGCCTCACGCTCCGGGTGACGGACCGGGCGGTGCACGAGCTGACGGGACTCACTCCGCTGAGCGTGTCCGCCGACCGTATCGGGCACACCGCCATGAGGTGCGCGGGCATTCTGTCCGGACTCGCACAGCGGGGCGAGCCGGTCGACCGCAGCGGCGCGGGCGTCGTCGTCGAGGTCTACCCGGCGGCGTCCCTGAACCGGTGGGGGTTGAAGCACCGCGGCTACAAGCGGGCGGCGAACGTCGGCAAGCTCGGCGAGCTGGTCGATGAACTGCTGACCGCGGCGCCATGGCTCGACCTCGGTGCGTACGAGAAGAAGTGCAGACTCTCCGACGACGCGCTGGACGCCGTCATCGCAGCCCTCACCGCACGTGCGTCAGCCCTGCTGATGACGACGGCCCCGCCCCCGGAACACATCGGCACCGCCCGCCGTGAAGGCTGGATCGCGCTCCCCACCGGACCTCTGTCGAAACTGCCGGAACAGTCCTGACGCGTGGGGGTGAAAGTCTTCTTACGGAGCGGATGAAGTTCCCGAGCCCGTCATCACGTCAGAGTGAGAGGCGCCAGAGGTGCACGCTGCCGTGGGCCGTGCCGACGGCGAGGGTCCGGCCGTCCGGGCTGAGCTCCATGAAGTGGATGCGGGCTCCGCTACCGGAGACGGGCTCGCCGATCATGGTGTGTTTCTGGGTGTCCCACAGGCGGAGGTCGTTGTTGCGGTCGGCTGTGATGAGGAGGCGGCCGTCGGGGGTGAGGGCCAGGGAATGGACGGGGTGCGGGTGGTTGAAGGCTGCCACCAGGGCGTGGGTTCCGACGTCCCAGAGACGGGCCCTGCCGTCGAAGCAGCTGGTGGCCAGGAGGCGCCCGTCAGGGCTGAGTTCGGTCTTGGTGACCCAGTCCACGTGCTGGAAGCGCTCGCCCGCCTGGGTGTGGGTTTCGGTGTCCCACAGGACGGCCCAGCCGAGCTTCTCGTCCGCGCAGCCGCCGCCGGCCAGGAGACGCCCGTCGGGGCTGAAGGAGAGGGAGGAGACGGGCAGGCCGTGGTGCAGGGCCTTGATCTGGACGCGTTGTTCGATGTCCCACAGGTTGACCACCGACTCGTTGCAGCCGACGGCCAGACGGCGTCCGTCGGGGCTGAAGGCCAGGCTGAAGACCGTGTTGTCGCCTTGGTCGAGGTCCACGTCGGTCTTGGCTCCGGTGGCCAGGTCCCATAGGTACACGTGGTTGCTGAATCCGACGGCCAGACGGCGGCCGTCGGGGCTGAAGGCCAGTCCGCTGAGGCTGCTGGGGTCGGTGAGGGTTTCGCCCGTCTGGGCGCGGGTCTTCACGTTCCACAACCGGAGCTCTCCGCGGTCGGGGAAGTTGCCGATGGTGGCGAGCGCCTTGCTGCTCGGGTCGAAGGCCAGTGTGAAGAAGCCCTCCTGGGTCAGACGGCCGAGCGGGGTGAGGGCCGGCGGGCCGTCCTTACGCAGGAGGAAGTAGGCGGCCGGGGGGACCGCCGCGGCTAGGAGTCCGGCGGCTCCCAGGCCGAGCAGACGCCGCCGGTCGAGGAAGGGCGCGGCGGGCGAGGGAGCGTGCCGGAGAGCAAGAAGCCGGTCGGCGCTCTGGGCGGCGGTGGGCCTGCGGGAGGGGTCCCGGCTCAGCAGTTCCTCGATGAGGGGCTGCAGTGGCCCCGCGTGGTTCATAGGGGCCGGGCCGTCGTGCCCTTCGACGGCGTAGCGAAGGCTCGTGCCGAGCCTTCGGAGGTCCTCCTCCGGTCCGCCTGCTTCGGCGAAGCCGGGGCCGGGACCGAGGACGACCCGTTCCCCGTCTTCCAGGATGGAGCCGGGACCGATGTCCCCGTGTGAGTCTCCGACCGCGTGCATTTCGGCGAGGGCCGAGGCGACCTGCGCTCCGATCCACACGACGCTCGGAATTGGCAGCCGTCCTTCTTCCCGGACGGCCTGCTCCAGGGAACGTCTCGGTGCGGGGACGGCGGTGTTCGGGAGCAGCGGCTCCGTTTTCTCCGCCATGGTCGGTCACCTCACCACAGGAAGACGAGGCCCGTCGAGATCCCGATGATCGATCGTGATGGGACCGAAGCCGTTGGCGATCGCCCAGGAGGCCCAAGACCGCCAGATGGTGAAGGCCTTCAGCGTCTCCGCAGATCCCCCGGATACAGCAGTTCGAAGTGATGCATGCCCGGAAGGGCCAAGGGGTCGTGAATTGAATCAACAAGATTAATTGTGGTTCCGTGATGTGGTGGTGGCGTTATCTGCCAGCTTCGGGCAGTAGCGAGTCCTCTGAATGTCACTGACAGTGCAGGCGGCTTTCCCGACCGTACGCACGCTTTGTGGGCTACTACCAGCGGATATGAGATGGTAATAATTTCGATCTTCGCGCTCTAGTGTTTACTCGGAGTGCGGGATGTAGTGTGACTTAGATACACATCTGATCTATATGAATTTTCAATCACCCGGAATCCGGGGAGCCAGGCAGGCGGCTGGCGGCGGGGTTGCCCTGGGTGCCTTGTCACGCTGTGGACCGTTGGAGCGCTGGAGAGACTGTGAAGAAGAAGAAGGAAGCCGCCACGGTGACCGCGGCCGACATCGCGCGGCTCACGGGGTACGGGCGGGCGGCGGTCAGCAACTGGCGGCGGCGGTACGACGATTTTCCCCAGCCTGTGGGCGGGACGGCGAGCAGCCCGCAATTTGCGCTGTCGCAGGTCGAGGAGTGGCTGGCCCGGCGGGGGAAGGGCGTGGAGGTCGCGCCTGAGGAGCGGATCTGGCAGCAGATCAGGTCGGTGGCCGACGATCTGTCGCTGGCGCAGGCCGTGGCGGACGTGGGGAGCTTCCTCGTCCACGGGAAGCGGAGCGGGCTCGTCGACGGGGCCGCGTCGGAGCTGACGGAGCTGCGGGAGGCCGGAGAGGCGCCGGAGTTCTTCGAGTTCGTCATCGACCGGTATCTGGAGGCGCATTCCCGGCGGGTGGCGACCACGCGTCGGGAGAGCGCGAAGTTGATGGTCTCGCTCACCGAGGTGCGGGGGGCGACGGTCCTCGACCCGACGTGCGGGACGGGGACGCTGCTGTCCGCGGCGCACGCGGCAGGGGCCGTCCGGCTCTTCGGGCAGGAGATCGACCCCGTGGCGGCGCGCATCGCGGAGACGCGGCTGGCGTTGCACGGCGTCGAGGCCGAGTTCCACGCCGGCGACTCGTTGCGGGTGGACGCGTTCCCGGAGCTGAAGGCGGACGTCGTCCTGTGCGATCCGCCGTTCGGGGAGCGCTCCTGGGGCTACGAGGAGCTGACGGGGGACGTCCGGTGGGCCTACGGGCTTCCGCCGCGCGGGGAGTCGGAGCTCGCGTGGGTGCAGCACGCGCTCTGGCACACCGCGCCCGGCGGCCATGCGGCCGTTCTGATGCCGGCGGCCGCGGCCGACCGTCGGTCGGGGCGGCGGATCCGGTCGCAGCTGCTGCGGTCGGGGGCGCTTCGGGCGGTGTTCGAGCTGCCCACGGGGATGGCCTCCGGATCGCCCGCGCCACCGCATCTGTGGTTGCTGAGGCGGCCCGCTGAAGGGGACCCGCTGCCCAACCTGGTGCTGATGGCGGATCTGACCCAGCTCGAGGACTTCCAGGAGCCCGCGCTGGAGGCCTGGAAGGCCGTGCGGCGCGACGTCCAGCCGGAGGCGGAGTTCGCCCGGGGCGTGCCGATCATCGAACTGCTCGACGACACCGTCGACCTGACGCCTTCCCGGCATCTCGTGCGGACGGTGGCGCGGGGCGTGGACTTCGTGAGCGCCAGGGACGGCTTCTTCACCCTGGTCGACGACCTGCGCAAAGCGGTGGAGGAGCTGCGGACGCTCACCGACGAGTCGCGGGAACTGCCGATGACGACGGTCGCGGAACTCGTGCAGAGCGGGCTCGTCTCCCTCAAGCAGCCGCCGATGCGTATGGAGACCGCTTCGGGGAGCATCCCGGTGCTGATGGGCAAGGACGTGATACTGGGCCGGGAACCGTCCGGACGCACCGAGGACGGCCCGGGAATCGTCAGACTGGAAACAGGTGACGTGGTCGTGGCATTGGGGCCGCGCAGGATGGAAGTCCACGTCGTCGACGAAGGCGGGGCGGCGGCAGGTCCGCAGACCCAGGTCTTCCGGCCGGAGGAGGGGCGTTGCGACCCTGGTTTCCTGGCCTGTTTCCTGCGTGCCGCGGGTCTCACGCGCGCCTCGTCGACCAGCACCTCCCGTTCGGACGTGCGCCGCGCGCCCATACCCCGCCTTCCCGTGGAGGCCCAGCGGCCCTACGGAGAGGCGTTCCGCCGGCTCCGGGAAGTGGAGAGGACTCTCGACACGCTGCGCGATGCGGGGGAGGTTCTGGTCAACCTGGGATATCAGGGACTGGCCGGAGGCGACCTCGGTCCGTGAGGAATTCTCCCGGAGTTCCGCCTTTCTGATCTTCCCGCGGGAGGCTCGCCGGACTACCTTCTCCGTATCGGGTTCCGCTCTCGGGGGCTGGCCGGAAGGTGTACGCGGTGCGTCTGCTGTCGGGCAGGTACGAGCTGCTGGATCCGCTGGGCGAGGGCGGGATGGGGACGGTCTACCGGGCCCGGGACGGGGAGCTCGGACGGATCGTCGCGGTCAAGATGGTGCGGCCTGAGATCCGGCGGACGCGGGACTACCTGGCGCGCTTCAAGAGGGAGGCGCGGTTCGCGGCGGGGCTCAACCACCCGAACATCACCGTGGTGCACGACTCCGGCGAGGAACGGGTCGACGACGAGGTCGTCCCCTACCTGGTGATGGAGTTCCTGGAGGGCCGGACGCTCGCCGCGCTGATGGAGGAGGACCCGCCGGGCCCGGCCGAGGCGGCGCGGATCGTCATCTCCGTCCTGGACGCGCTGAAGCACAGTCATGAGCGGGGGGTCGTCCACCGGGACATCAAGCCCTCCAACATCATGATCCAGGAGGGGGAGGAGCGGCCGCAGGTCAAGGTGATGGACTTCGGGATCGCCCGGCCCGTGTCGCGGGACGTCACCCGCGTCACGGAGATGGGGGCGCCGATCGGGACTCCGGCCTACATGTCGCCGGAGCAGGCCGAGGGAAAGCCCGTCGACGAGCGGTCCGACCTCTACTCCACGGGGTGCGTGCTCTACGAGCTGCTCACCGGGCAGCCGCCGTCGGGTCCGATGCGGCCGTCGCGGACGCGTCCGGACCTGAACCGGGAATGGGACCGGATCCTCATGACGGCACTGGCCCCGGACCCGGAGGACAGGTACCGGACGGCCGCCGCGATGCGCCTGGCGTTGCAGCAGGTCAAGGACGCGCCCCTGACGGAACTCGACGCGCCGCCGGAGACGTCACGGGAGCGGTGGCGGCCGTCCAGGCGGGCCTTCCTTCTCGCGGGAGGAGGTGCCGCCACCCTCGCACTGGGCGGAGGAGGGCTTCTGTACGCCCGGACGGCGGAGAGCCGGACCGGGCTTTTCGGCGGGGGCTGGAAGTCGTTGTTCATGGACGAGGACGTTCAGGAGATCTTCCGCGCGAAAGGCCTCGACGTGACGGTCAACGACATCTCCGGCGGGGAGATGGCCTCCCTGCGGGGGAAGGAGCTGGACGGCTACCAGTTCTTCCTCTGCCCGGACGAGGACACCGCCTCGGACGTCGAGGGGAGCCTCAGGGACACCGGCCACTCGCCGCCCAAGCCCGCCCTGGTGTTCCACGACCGGATGGTGGTCCTGGTCCACCGGGCACTGCTGGACAGCCTGGAGAAGCAGGCGCTGATCAGGTTCGAACGCGGCTACTGGATCTTCGACTCGGCCGCCTACCTCGAGCGGCGGCTGACCGAGGAGAAGTGGACGTGGGGGCGGATCGGCGGGCCGGACCAGCACACCCAGCGGGACGCCCATGTGGAGGTCGTCTCCGGCAGGCCGTGCGACACCGGGGGCGGCAACCTCTATCTCAGCCTGCTGGTGCACGTCTACCGGGAGAGGCTCTCCCTGCCCGAGGACCAGATGGTCGAACGGCTGGGGGCGCTGTTCCGCAACAGCTGGCCGGACAGCACCTACGGGCTGCTGCGGGAGCTCTTCCTGGACTTCCCGCAGTATCCGATGATCTTCGTCTACGAGCATGACGCGCTCAAGTACCTGAACGACAGGGCGTTGGAGGACCCGCGGTTCCGGCCCACCGACTACAGCTTCCTGTACCCGGATCCGGGCGTCATCTCCCGGCACATGTTCGTGGGGCGGCAGGAGGCCTCGCGCCTCGGCGAGATCCTCGTCAAGCCGTCCTCGGAACTGCAGAGGATCATGGCGCGGTCGTTCTTCCTGCGGGGCACCGACGGGGGAGCGCTGTTCGAGGAGAGCGTCCGGAGGAGGGGCCTGGCCGGCTGCGTCCGTCCGGGCGGCGGGGAGTCGCTGGACGCCCCGAACCCGTCGAGCGCCGCCGCGTTCCCCGGGGCGGACCGGATGGCCGAGTGGCGGGAGGCGATCGTCAAATGCTCCGGATGACGAGGCGCAGGTCCTGGCTCGCCGGTCTCGTGGCCGTCGTCGTCCTGGCCGGGGCGGTGGTGGTCTGGGAGAGGACCAGGCCCGAGCCGATCCGGATTCTGGCGGTTCCGGAGCTGGGGGATCTGCGGCCGGTGCTGGCGGAGTTCACGCGGGAGACGGGGATCCCGGTCGAACTGGTCCTGGAGGAGCACGTCCGGATCGCCCGGCGCGTGGCGGAGGGGCGGCCGGACTTCGACGCCGTCTGGTCGCACACGGATCCGGAGTCCGGCGGGCATGTGCTGGGTTCGGGGACCACCGTGATGTCGTCGCCGGTTCTGCTGGGGCTGCGGGAGCCGCTCGCGGAGTCGATGGGGTGGAGGGAGGGGGCGAACTGGACGGCGGTCGTGGACGCCGCGGGCAGAGGCGAATTCACGTTCGGGATGAGCGCGCCCGAAAGCTCCTTCAGCGGACGGGCCGTCGTGCTGGCGGCGGCGACGGGGCTGGTGGGAGCGGTCGACGGGCTGTCCGCGCGGGACGTCTACCCGGTGGCGGCCCCGCTGCACGTGCTCTCCAAGGCGGAGGCCTTCACCGCTCCGACCGACGCCGGGCTGGTCACGTGGTTCCTGAAGGACCGGGGGAAGACCGTGGACGGCCTCTTCACCTACGAGTCGGAGATCGCACGGCTCAACGACTCCGGCCGGCTCGCGCAACGGCTCGTCGCCGTCCGGGTCGAGGGAGCGGTCACCGCCCGGTACGCGCTCCGCACCCTGCTGAAGCCGCGCACGGCGGAGGCCGGTGAGGGGGTCTCCCGCCTCACCGGCCGCCTGCTCGACCGGGACGTCCAGCAGCGGATCTCCGAGCTGACGCACAGGCGCCCGGGCGCTCCCGGCGTCACGCCGCCCGAGACGCTCGCGGGTCCCTCCCCGAGACCGCTCGACGTGCCTGCGGACCAGTACGTCGTCCACAGGCTGGTCGACGCGTACTTGGGGAGATACCGCTACGACGTCCGCATGCTCTTCATCTTGAACGTGTCGTGCTCCATGCGGACGCACATGAAGGAACTGCGGGAAGCCGTGACGGCGCTCGCCGGATCCCCGACGATCGGCACGCCCCGGGGCGGTGACGGGCACCTGATCTTCCTGCCCTTCGGCTCCCGGCCCGCCGAGCCGAGGACGATACGGCTGTCGGCCGGGGACCCCGCGACGGGCCTGCGCGACGTGGACGCCCTGCTGGACGGGCTGGCCCCCCGGGGGAACGCCGCGCTCCATGACGCGCTCGTCGCCGGGTACCGCGAGCTGGAGAGGTTCCCCGAGGACGACCGCGTCGTCTCGATCATCCTGGTCACCGACGACGCGGGTTGGCGGGAGCGCGACTTGGCGAGGTTCCTGAGCCGTCACGCCACGCTCGCGCCCTGGCTCCGGGCCGTCCCGGTCTATCCGGTGATGGTCGGCGAGACGGGCACGCTCCCGCTGAAGAGGCTGGCCATCGAGACCGGCGGGCAGATGCTCAGCGCCCGCCGTCAAGACGACTTGGCCACGGATTTCCTCATTGCCCGTTCTGGGCGGCGGTGAAGGCCTCAAGGGCTTCGACGACGAGGCGTTCGCTCGTCTCCTTGGTGAGGCCGGTGGAGCTGAGGGGTCCTGAGCCGTTCTCGTGTTCGAGGAGGGCCAGGAGGATGTGCTCGGTGCCGACGTAGTTGTGGCCCAGGCGCAGGGCCTCGCGGAAGGTGAGCTCCAGGACCTTCTTGGAGGCCGCGTCGTAGGGGGTGAGCTCGGGCGGCTCCTCGGCGGAGGGCGGGAGGGCCTCGGTCGCGGCCTGGCGGACGGCGTCCAGGAGGACGTCCTGGGCGCGGATCATCTGGGCGGCGAAACCGTCGGTCTCGTGCAGCAGGCCCAGGACGATGTGGGCGGGCGTCAGCTCGGCGCTGCCCGCGGCATGAGCCTCGTTCGTCCCGGCGACCAGGACGTTCTGGGCGCGGGGGGTGAAGCGGCTGAAGCCCTGGCCGGGGTCGAGGGGGTTCTCGTCGGCCTTGGGGACGAAGCGTTTCTGGGCGGCCTGCTTGGTGACGCCCATGCTGCGGCCGATCTCCGTCCAGGAGGCGCCGGAGCGGCGGGCCTGGTCCACGAAGTGGCCGATGAGGTGGTCGGCGACGTCGCCGAGGGCGTCGGCGGCGATGACGGCGTTCGAGAGCTGCTCCAGTTCGTCGGAGCCGCTCTTCTTGACCGCGTCGATGAGTTCGTCGAGCCGTACCGGGTTGGTGAGCTTGAGCGGGTTCGTCATGCGTCAACCATAGGTTGACGATGATGGGTTCGTCAACCATGGGTTGACGATCGGCTCCCGGTTTCGGGTGGCGCTACCCCAGTTGGTCGCGGCGGCGCGTCAGCCAGGCGATCTCGGCGGTGTTGCCTGCCAGGTCGATGGCCTTGTCGTAGGCCGCGCGCGACTCGGGACCGCGGCCGAGGCGGCGTAGCAGGTCGGCTCGGGTCGCGTGATGGGCGTGATAGCCGGCCAACTCGTCCTCGAGACGGTCGACGAGCGCCAGCGCGACCTGCGGGCCGTCGAGCTCGGCGACCGAGATGGCCCGGTTGAGGGCGACGACCGGCGAGGGGTCGAGGCGGACGAGCCGGTCGTAGAGGGCGAGGACCTGTGACCAGTCGGTGTCGCGCACGTCGCGGGCGCTGGTGTGCACGGCGTTGATCGCCGCGAGGACCTGGTAGCGGCCCGGAGCCGCACCGGCGGCCAGGCGTTCGCGTACCAGCCGGTGGCCCTCGGCGATCAGCGCCCGATCCCAGGCCCCGCGGTCCTGCTCGTCGAGGGCGATCAGTTCGCCGCTCGGCGAGACCCGGGCGGTGCGGCGGGCCTCGGTCAGGAGCATCAGCGCCAGCAGCCCGGCCGCCTCGCCGTCCTGCGGCATGAGGGCGCGGACCAGGCGGGTGAGCCGGATCGCCTCGGCGGTCAGGTCGTGGCGTACGGGATCGGCATCGGGGCCGGTCGCCAGGTAGCCCTCGTTGAAGACGAGGTAGAGAACGGCCAGCACGCCCGAGACGCGTCCCGGCAGATCCTCCGCGGACGGCACCCGGTAAGGGATGCGAGCCGCCTTGATCTTGGCCTTCGCGCGGGTGAGCCGCCGCCCCATGGCGGTCTCCCGCACCAGGAAGGCGCGGGCGATCTCGGCCGCGGTCAGGCCGCCGACCATGCGCAGCGTCAACGCCACCCGGGTCTCCATCGCCAGCGCCGGGTGGCAGCAGGTGAAGATCAGCCGGAGCCGCTCGTCATCGATGGCGCCGAGAGGCTCGGGCGGGTCGTCGTACAACAGCCGGGCCTCCTTCTGCTTGCCGCCGCGCTTGCTCTCGCGCCGGACCAGGTCGATGGCCTTGCGGTTGGCGGTCGTCGTCAGCCAGGCGCCGGGATTGGGCGGTACGCCGTCGGCCGGCCACCGCTCGACGGCGGTCGCGAACGCCTCGGACGCCGCCTCCTCGGCGATGTCGAGGTCACCGAAACGCCTGGCCAGGGCGGCGACCACCCGGGCCCACTCCTCGTGGTGGGCCCGGGTGATCGCCTCTCGGACGTCGGCAGCGCTCACAGGAACGGCCGCACCTCGACCTTCCGATTGCAGGCCTTCGACCCCTCGGCCGCCAGCTTGAGCGCCACGTCGAGGTCAGGGGCCTCGATGATCCAGAAGCCGATGACGAACTCCTTCGTCTCCACGAAGGGGCCGTCGGTGAACAACGTCTCCGCACCGCGGTCGTCGATCACCGTGGCCGTGTCGGGCCCGCCGAGGCCGCCGGCGAAGACCCAGTGGCCCTCGGCCCGGAGCCGGTCGTTGAACACGTCGATCGCGGCCTCCTCGTCCGGGGTGGCATGGCCGGCATCGTCGGTGATCACAGAAACCAGGTACTGCATCTCGGTTCCTCCCGTGCTTCGGGGACGCCCCTCGCGGGCGGCCGCTCACCTGTACTACGAACGCCTCCGTCCCGATCCGACACCGTCGCCCGGATTTCTTTCAAGGGTTCTCCGGTATGCCGGATCATGGCCATGGACCCCGTCGGCCAGGCCCGGCTGTGGAAAACCGCCGCCCGGGGTGTCTCCGCTGGATACGCTCCGGGGTGTGGTGACTTGGTTCCCCTCGGTGACAGGCGAATACGTGCAGGACTGGGCTCTGGTGGACGTGGAGACGTCGGGGTCGAGGGCGTCGCGTGACAGGGTGCTCTCCCTGGCGGTGATCACCGTCGACCGCGACGGGCGGCAGACCGGGGAGTTCAGCACGCTGCTCGACCCCGGGTGCGACCCCGGGCCCGTCGAGGTGCACGGGCTGACGGCCGAGCGGCTGCGCGGGGCGCCCACGTTCGACCGGGTCGCGCCGCGGGTCGCGGAGCTGTTGAGCGGACGGGTCATGGTCGCCCACAACGCCCAGTTCGACTACGACTTCCTCGCCCGGGAGTTCACCGGGGCGGGCGTGGAGCCGCCCATCGACAGCAGGCTGTGCACGCTCGCGCTGAACCGGCGGATCGCGCCGCCCACCCCGGATCTGAGACTCGGCACCCTGGTCGGGCATTACGGCGTGCCCCGGCTCGAGCTTCACGACGCGCTGAACGACACCCGCATGCTGGCGGGCGTGCTGCGCGGCTCGCTGGAGGCCGCGTCCCGGCTCGGGCTGAGCCTGCCGTTCGTGCCGTGCCCGCCGCGGCGGAACCTCTCGTACGCCCCCGGCATCCCGAAGATCCGCTGCCCGTACCGGAACCCGGGGCCGTTGGTCGGGCCGCTCGTGCAGGGCATGAAGGTCGCCTTCAGCGGCGAGACGTCCCTTCCCCGCACCGAGCTCACCGTCCGGGCGGCCGGAGCGGGGCTCAACGTCATGGGCTCGGTCAGCCGGCACACCAGCGTGCTGGTCGTGAACGACCCCCGCTCCGAGACGGGCAAGGTGCTGCGGGCCATGGCCGCCGGAGTCCCCGTCATCGGCGAGGCCGCGTTCCTGCGGCTGCTGGAGCACGTCCAGCCCGGCGAGCCGATCGAGAGCGGGCTCCGGGTGCCCCCGCAGGCCCGGCGGGTGCCGGTCCCCGAGGGGCCGCTCACCGGGCGGCGCGTCCTGGTGCTCGGCGGCCCGCACGCCGAGGCCGTCAAGGCCCGCGCCCGCGTCGCCGGCCTCGGCGGGGCGGTCAGCGTCAACCTCTCCCGCACGGTGACGGACGTCCTCCTGCTGGACGGCGGGGAGAACGACCGCCGCCTCGGCAAGATCAAGGACCTGGGCCTGCCCGTCCGCGAGCCGTCCTGGCTGCGCGACCCGCAGGCCGTGCCGTCCGGCCCCTCGGCCCGGGTCCTGATCCGCGGCGCCGCCGTCGACCTGCCCGACGCCCCCGTCTGGACGATCGGCGTGAGCTGGGCGCAGCGCACGACCTGCGAGATCGACGTCGTCGCCTTCGCCCTGGACGGCGACGAGCAGGTCTCCGGCGACGGCGACTTCGTCTTCTACGGCGCCCCCGAGACCCCCGACGGCTCGATCCGGCTGTCCACCGACGGCCCCGTGGAGCAGTCCGTCACCGTCGACCTGGCCGCGCTGCCCGTCCAGATCGACAAGGTCGTCGTCGCGGCGGCCATCGACGGCCCCGACACCTTCGGCACGGTCGGCGCAGTCGAGACCACGGTCTTCCCCGGCACGTCCGCCCCCCACGCCGAGGCCACCCTGGACGCCGCCACCACCGAACGCACCCTGCTCCTCGCCGAGCTCTACCGCCGCAACGGCCTGTGGCGCCTCCGCGCCGTCGGCCAGGGCTACGACCACGACCTCGCCGCCCTCGCCCGCCACTACGGCGTGGACATCGCAGACTGACGCCTCCGGAAGGCCCGGGGTCGCGGGTCACCCGTCGGACGAGACGGTCTCCGGTTCGCGGACGGCGGTCTTCAGGCGGTCGGCGAAGCCGAACATCGCCTCCGGACGGCCCCGGCGGGGCCGTCCGGGCGCGCGGGTCACTCGCCGGACAGCAGGGCCTCCAGTTCGCGGACGGCGGTCTTGAGGTGGCCGGCGAAGTCGAACATGGCGGCGGCGACGGGCTGCGGGGTGCTGAGGTAGAGGTTGAAGCGGTCGGGGAGGAGGACGTAGGCGATGCCTATGCACTTGTCGCTGGTCGAGCCGAAACCGAAGTACTGGATGTTGACGGACGGGGCCGAGCTGGTGCTCAGGTAGTCGTCGCGGGTGACGGTCCAGCCGGGGGTGTCGTAGAGCGGGAGGTGCTCGGTGACGCCGAGCTCCTCGCCGCGGCGGCGCTGGATCCACTGCAGCTCCCACAGGTGTTGCTCGGGGGCGTCGCCGGCCTGGCACTGCTTGGCGCGCTCGACGTGCTTGTCGGCGGCGGCGCGGAACGCCTCGCGGCGGGCCGCCTCGTCGGCCGACGGGTCGTCCATGACGGCGACGAAACGCAGGATCTCCGGAGTGACGACGCGCATCGCCTCGGTGCGGCCGCGGTTGAAGTGCCGGGTGGCGATCGACTCGTACGTCGCGCCCGTGATGCCCTTGGAGCGCTTGTGGGCGAGCTGGTAGGCCATCTGGACGAACGCGTCCGGAGAGATCTTCAGCTGCTTGGCGCGGGACGTGCCGAAGTCCGGGAACGACAGGGTGGTCGTCGCGGTGTCGGCGGCGTACTGGGCGAACGAGTCGGCCGCCTCGCGGACGGTGGCGCGCAGCGCGCCGTCGAGGACGAACTCCACCGGGCGGACGGGCGGGACGCCCAGCGACGGCGTCTCGGCCTCCGCGGCCAGGACGTCCTCCACGAACGACAGGATCGTGGTGCCGTCCAGGCCGCAGTGCTCGACGTTGATGCCCGCCTGGCCGTCCTCGAAGACGATGAAGGAGACGGCCTTGTCGAACCAGCGGTTGCCGCTGTCGCCGTGCAGCAGGTGGTCGCAGGCCTCCAGCGTGGTGGAGGGCGCGAAGTCCTCCAGGCACAGGCAGAAGAGGGCCGACTCCACCTCCTCGAGCGCGGCCGGGTTCGCCGGGTCGAGGGCCAGGAGCGTGTCCCTGGTCTGCGCCCAGGCGGCGCGCGCCATGGTCGTGAGGTGCCCGACGGACGTGTCGCGCTCGGCGCGCACCTCCCCGGCCTTCAGGACGGCCTGGACGCCGGCGACGAGGTCCGCGCGCGAGTGGGGGCGGCCCTCGGCGTCCAGGACCTCCATCCGGAACATGTTGCCCCGATGGAACACCAGGATGTGCCGGGACTTCGACGGGCCGGGCTCGGCGGCCGAGTAGGGGGCGCGGACGGTGTCCTGCTCGGCGCCGGGAATGCGGGTCGCGGCGAACAGGAACTTGTTCTGCTCCATCGACAGGGCCTGCCCGCGCCGCAGGACCGGCGGGACGCGCTCGTCGTCCAGGCGCAGCTTGTAGTCGACGGCCGCCGCGACGAGCTGCGCCGCGCGGTCGACCTGCCCCAGCGGGGACTCCTCGAAGAGGAAGAAGAAGTTGGCGTTCAGCGCGATCCTGTCGCGGCGGCCCAGGTAGCGGGACGGCCAGAACAGGTCGAGCCAGCTGTGCACGCCCTCCTGCGCGTCGTACTCCTCCAGCGCGGCGTGCAGTCTGCGGCCGGCGCCGCCGGGGCGCAGGAACTCCTCGACGGCGCTCTTCGTCTCGGCGAGCTGCTCGTCGGTCAGGAGCGGAGAGCACCACTCGATGAAGCGCTCGCACGTGTGGTCGAGCGTCGGGACGGGAACCCGCGGCAGCCCGTCCTCCAGGGCGAAGGTGCGGGCGGGCGTCTCGTTGCTGCTGGTCACTTTTCCTCTATCCGGATGGGGGCGGGGCGAGCTTCCTCGCGGGGACGGGAGACAAAGAGTCGCGCATAGAACCAGCCGTCGGCCTCTCTGCCACGCGGGTCCAGGCCGATCTCCGCAAGCCTGTCGAGGACGAGCGTGCGCTCCTCGTCGGTCGCGAACCGGCGCTGGCGGAAGAGCTCCTCGGCGAGGACGGTCTCGTAGCCGGCCTCGGCGAGGGTCTCCTCGATCGGGTCGAACGGGAACATGCGCAGGACGAAGTGGGCCATCCAGGGACGTCGCCCGTCGAAGGCCTCGATGAGCCGGGAGATGCTCTTCTCTCCGACGTAGCCGAGGCAGCCGGTGGAGACGACCAGGTCGGTGCCCGCGAGTGTCGCGCGCTGCTCGGCGGTGGGGTCGGCCGATTCGAAGTCGGCGTGGACGGCGTCGTCCAGGAAGCCCGCGGCCAGGGCGTATTCGAGGGCCGGGCCGGAGACGTCCAGGCCGGTGAAACGCACGTCGCTGGGAGTACGGGAGGCGACGAACTCCCGGTCGAGGGCGAGGACGGTCTCGCCGGAAGCGTCGCAGTAGCGCTCGTACAGGTCGTCCATCGCGGCGCCGTATTTCACGAGTGCGGCGTTGATGCCGTACGAGCAGCCGATGTCCAGAACGCGGGGGACGGTGACTCCGGTGGTGCGGCGGTACTCGTCGATGAGCGCCTCGAAGTGGGGCTTGGCCGCCTGCGGCACCTGGTATTCGAGTCCGCGCAGGGTGCTGAAGTAAGCGCGGGGGTCGGGTTCGGTGTAGATGTGATCCAGTGAGACTTTTCCTGTGCTGTCAACGCGCACGGTCTCGTTTTCCTCCTTGGTGGTGCGGGCAGTCGGACGACCGCAGCGAAGCGAGGATCGGCTGACTGCTCTCGGGGGTCCGGGGGTCGTCCCCCAGGCGGGCAGGTGGGCTGGGGGATCTTCAGTCGAGCAGGAGGTCTCCGCGGACGGCGCGTCCGGCTTCCAGGTGCACGGGGAGGACCCGGCCGAACAGCTGCTCCGTGCGGGAGACGCTGCCGATCACTCCGGGGCGCTCGCTGTAGGCGAAGATCGCCGAGTGCCGTGCGGTCCCGCCTTCCACGGGGCTCACGCGGTGCAGGGAGAACCTGCCCTTGAACAGCTGGAGGTCCCTGGGCCTGAGGGTGAGGCGGCGGACGAGGCTCCCGCCCCGGCCGTCGAGCACGTCGCGGACGTCGTCGAAGTTCTCCGCCTCCTCGGACCTGATGCCGGGGCAGTACTCGAAGACGCCGCCCGCGTCGGGCGACTGCGTCAGCATGCTGACGGTGAACTCGTTGGTGTCGAAGTGCCAGGGGTGCTCCATGCCCGGCCGGACGACGTTCAGGCACAGGCCCGAGAGGGGGTCGGCGAGTTCGTGGACCCGTTCCAGGCCGAAGCAGTCGGCGACGAAGCGCTGGAACGGAGCGCTGGTGTAGAGCCGGTGGATGATCGCTTCCTCGGGGACGAGGTCGCGTGCGACGAAGGCGTTGCCCCGCTGGAACTCCACCCGCCCCGGGTGGTCGGCGGGGAGGTCGTCGTCCACCGCGATGTTGTAGACGTTGACGGTTTCGACGTCGTAGTGCGCGCGCGGGGCGATCTCGGCGCCTTCGCGGCGAAGTGTCTCTTCCCATTCGGGCCGGACGAAGTCGGTGAGGACGCAACATCCGGTCTCGGCCAATTCCGCTCTGACCTGGGAGATCACGCCTTTCCACTCGGCACTGTCCACCTCGGTGAGGGGATATCGTCCCGTGTCGACCACTTGATCAAGCATGGTGAACGATCTAACCGTGCCCTCTTGCGGGACTCCATCCCCTGAACAGGGAAAAACGGAGAAAATCCCCTTCTGGGTTTCCTTGGAGGGATTTCGCGGTCAGTCCAGGCCGGTGACGAGCGCGTCCCAGAAGGCCGTCTCGTACACGTGCAGCGTCTGCGCCGCCCGCAGCGCCTCGACCGGATCCTCGCCCGCGGCCAGGCCCTCGGCGACGGTGGCCTCGGCCTGCTCCAGGAACCCCGGGGGAGGCGTCGCGAAGAAGCGGAAGAAGCCCACCGCCTCCTCCGAAAGGCCGTACCGGGAGGTCAGCGCCTCGGCGATCCGCCCGCAGAAACCGCCCCACTCGTCGAGGTTCGCGGCCATCGCCAGCGCCACCGCGCTGCGCGTCCCGTAGACCGCGCACGAGGCGAGGTAAGCCGGATAGACCTGCGCGAACGGCAGCGGAGCGTACCCCTTGAGCTCCTTTTCGCCCCAGCCGAGCGCGGAGGCGAACTCCAGCAGAAGACCGGACGCCTGGGCCTCCCCCTGCGCGAGCCCCAGGAAGAGGCCTCCCGCCGATCCGTCGGGAAAACGCGAAGCGAGCAGCGAGAAACTCCGCTGATCACTTCTGATGATTCGGAATTCCTCTCCGGCCAGCCAGTTCAACCGTTCTTTCGGAAGTTTTCCGGCTTCCAGCAGTTCGACGAACCGGTTCTCGTCCGGCCGCGCGGCGATGTCGTCACATGCCTGCCTGACGAGGTCGGCGGCGAATTCCTCACTCATTCCCCCACGGCATCATCGGAGGATCGGCCTGTCAACGACCGGAGGTATTTCTCTATGCTCACCCGGAAGTCCTCGGCGATCTCGTAGCGCGCCAGCTCGCCGAACGGAACCCACCGGGCCTCGGCCACCTCCGACGCGTCGAGCCGCAGAGCCTTGTCGCGGGCCCGGAGGACGAAATCGAAGAAGACGAAGTGGACCGGCCGCGTCCTGCCGTCCGGATCGATCAGCTCACCCCAGTGGACCAGCCGCTCCAGCGTTAGCTCGGCGAGCCCGGTCTCCTCCTCGGCCTCCCGCAGCGCCGCCGCCGCGAGCTTCTCCCCGGGCTCCACGTGCCCGCCCGGCGGCGTCCACAGGTCGCCCCACTTCGGCTGCCGGATCAGCAGGACCTCATCGTCGGGACTGACGATGAGCGCGGACACGATGACCTCGACGCCTCGGGGGAACTCCACTCGCGTTCTCGCTCTCTCTCGGTCAGGCCAGGGGGAGGAGGCCGCGTTGGAAGGCCACCGCCACGGCGGCCGCCCGGTCGTTGACGCCGAGTTTGGCGTAGATGTGGAGGACGTGGGTCTTGACGGTGGCCTCGCTGATGAAGAGGTGGGCGGCGGTCTCCCGGTTGGTGTCGCCCTGGGAGATGTGGTGGAGGATCTCCAGCTCGCGGGGGCTCAGGGGGGTCACGGGGGTGCGGACCCGGCCCATGAGTCGGGTGGCGACCGAAGGGGAGAGGGCGGACTCGCCTCGGGACGCGGCGGTGACGGCGCGGACGAGTTCCTCGCGCTGAGTGTCCTTGAGGAGGTAGCCGGTGGCGCCGGCCTCGATCGCGGGGAGGACGTCGCTGTCGGTGTCGTAGGTGGTGAGGACCAGGACCCTGGCCCTCAGGCCCAGCCTGGCCAGTTCCCTGATGGCCTCCACGCCGTTCATCCTCGGCATGCGCAGGTCCATGAGGATGACGTCGGGGTCCAGGGCGCGGGCCAGTTCCACGGCCCGGGCGCCGTCGTCGGCCTCGGCGAGGACCTCGAAGCGGGGGTCGCCGGTGAACATGCCGCGGATGCCGTCGCGGACTATGGGGTGGTCGTCGGCGATCAGCAGCCGGATGGGGGAGTCAGGCACTCTGGTGTTCCTCGGAGGTGGCGGGGACGGCGGGGATGACGGCGGAGATCGCGGTGCCCGCGCCCGGTTCGGACTCGAGCGAGAACTCGCCTGCCAGGCGGGCCACGCGGCCCCGCATCGACGCGAGGCCGAAGCCGCCGCCGTCGGGGGCGCGCTCCGGGTCGAAGCCGGCTCCGTCGTCGCGGACGTCCAGGACGACGACGTCCTCCATGTACGACAGCGTGAGTCCGACTCGGGACGCTCCGGCGTGCTTGGCGATGTTGGCCAGGGCTTCCTGGGCGATGCGGAGAAGGGTCGCCTCGACCTCCGGGTGCAGGGCGCCGGCCGGGCCCGTCACGGTGAATTCGGCGCGTACGGAGTTCAGCTCCGACCACTCGGCGGCGAGTTCGGAGAGGGCGTCGGGCAGCGGGGCGGACTCGAGCCGCGCGGGGCCGACGGCGTGGACGGACCTGCGGGCCTCGGCGAGGCTCTCCCGGGCCAGGCGGGTCGCGACGTCGACGTGCCGCCGCCGGGTGTCGGGGTCGGCTTCGGCGTGCACGGCGGCCTGGAGCTGGGTGACGATGCCGGCCAGGCCCTGGGCGAGGGTGTCGTGGATCTCCGCGGCCATGCGCTGGCGCTCGTCGAGCACGCCCGCCTCCCTGGCCTGGACGAGGAGCTGGGCGTGCAGTCCTGCGTTCTCCCGCATCGTCTCCTCCAGCCGCGTCACCATCCGCTTGCGTTCGGCGCTGCGCTCGGCGGTGATGTCGCCGGAGAAGCTGAACAGGCTGACGACGGCCACGATCGCGGCGATGAAGAGCAGGTGGGTGAGGATCGCGGACGGTGTGGGTTCGGGAAGCCCGCCGGTGTAGGCCGTGATGGTGATCGCCGCCGTGGCGGTGAGCCCGGCGAATCTCCACTTGCCTTGGAGCATCCACCAGGAGTGGAGGTAACCGGTGAAGGCGAAGAAGCTGGCGAACCACATCGACCGCGTGCAGAGCACCGCGATCAGGATGACCAACCCGGTGACGTGGACGGCCGGATGCCGGGGGGACACCACCCGGATCCAGGCGGCGGCGAACGCGGCGAGGCCGAGCGTGACGATCTGGTGGGTCCACGCCCGGCCGTCGGTGAGCAGGGAGAGCGCCGCGGAGATCGCCAGCAGGAGGAACGGGACCGCGCCCAGGAGCCTTCCCAGGAGGTGCTCGCGCCGGTCCAGGCGTGTCACCGTCGTCATCGGTCACTCCCAGCGGAAGAACCTGGCCGCGGCGAGGCTGACGATCACCGCGTAGGCAGCCATGACGCCCAGCAGGAGGGGGGTCGGCGACGTTCCCGTCCAGACGTCCTGAAGACTCTGCCGGAAAGCACCCAGCGGGGTGTAACTTCCGACTTCCGCCAGAATATCGGGCATCTGGTCGGTCGGCTGCATCAGCCCGGCGAGGAAGGCCATCGGGAAGTACAGCAGCACACCCACCCCGTTGGCGGAGCGCCCGTTCGGCGCGAGGGCCGCGATGAGCAGGCCGACGGCGAACATCGCGGCGGTGCCGAGCAGGAAGACGGCGGCGAGCGCCGGCACCTCGGAGGGCAGATGCGCGCCGAGGACGGGCCCGCCGACGGCGATCAGCAGGCCGGCGGCCGCCAGCGCGAGGACGAACTGAAGGACGAGCTGCACGGCGAGCAGGCTTCCCGGACGCACCGGAGTGAGGGAGAGCCTGCGCAGGATGCCCCGCTCCCGGTACGTGGCCAGCGTGGTGGGCAGCAGGTACATCGCCACGAGCCCGACGGAGATCGCCAGCGACATCGGCAGGAGCACCGTGTCGCCCGGCTCGATCGAGCTGCCGAAGACGATCAGGATGAAGAGCGGGATGAGGAAGGTGAACACCGAGCCGGGTTCGCGCACCAGCAGCTTGAGCTCGACGTGGGTGAGTTTGGCGAGAGCGGTCATGGGAGCTCCTCAGAGGTGGAACGAGCGGCCGGTGAGAGCGACGAACGCGTCGTCGAGGGTGCGCTTGTCGATGCGCAGGTCCGCGACGGGGATGAGCTCGCGGGCCAGGACCGAGGTGACGGCGGTGGCGAAGTCGCCCCGGCCGGTGACGGTGACCCGCTTCCCGTCGCGGACGACGCCCGTCACGCCGGGCAGGTCGCCGAGCAGGGCGGCGGGGTCGCGGGTCTCGCCGTCCATCAGCGTGAACCGCATCTGGTGGTCGGCGTCGACGCCGTCGATCAGCCCGGCGGGGGTGTCGAGCGCGACGACGCCGCCCCGGTCGACGACCGCGACGCGGTCGCAGAGCTCCTCCACCTCGTCCATGAAGTGGCTGACGAGGATCACGGTGACGCCGGACGCGCGCACCTTCTTGATCAGCTCCCAGGTGGCGCGGCGGGCCTGCGGGTCGAGCCCGGTGGTGAGTTCGTCGAGGAACGCCACCTCCGGGCCGCCCACCAGCGCGAGCGCGATGAACAGACGCTGCTTCTGACCGCCCGACAGCTTGCCGAAACGCGCGTTGCGCAGTTCGGCGAGGCCCCAGTCGTCGAGCAGCCCGCGCCAGTCCTTCGGCTCGGCGTAGAAGGAGGCGTAAAGGTCGAGCGCCTCCCAGACCTTGATGTTCTCCGGCAGGTGCGTGTGCTGGAGCTGAACCCCGATGCGCTCGTGCAGCTCCCGGCTCTGCCCGGCCGGGTCGAGGCCGAGCACGCGGATCGTCCCGCCGTCGGGCTTGCGCAGCCCCTCCATGCACTCGACCGCGGTGGTCTTGCCCGCGCCGTTGGGGCCGAGGATCCCGAAGATCTCGCCCTCCTCGACGGAGAACGACACCCCGTCCAGGACCGTCCGCCCGCTGTACCCCTTGGTGAGGCCGCTGACCTCGATGATCGCCATGGATCAATCATGATTTTTCCGCGTGCGAAAGGGATCGCCCGGCCGGCCATGATCCGGCAGGGAAGCGGTGGATCCGCATATCAACCGATCGGTGGATGGCGGCGCGCTCACCGCCTGGCGTACCAGGCGACGAGGACGCCGTTGCCGAGGTCCTCGTCCGGGAGGGGTCGCGCGGCCTGATCGGGCAGACGGTGAAGCGCCTCCTCCCGGACCGCGTCCAGCCGGACTGAGGCATCTTCGAACCCGGCCCCCTCTGAAGGCGTCTCACTCTTGGAAATCAGGCTTCTCTGGATTGCTCCCGGCAAACAGCACATTCGTTTGACATCTGGATAAGCACCTAAAATCTGCTCTTGCAGGAAGGTGCGAAAAATGGCACAAGAGTCGGGCGGCAATCTCCTGGTGTGGCGGGTGCTGGTCCTCGTCGGCGTCGCCGGCGGCCTCATCGGAGTCTTCGGCGAAATCTACGAGCTGTCCTTGGTGTTCGTCCCTCTCGCGATCATCAGTTTGGTCCTCCTCAACGTGAACCGGCGCAAGCACTCCTCCCCGGCGGCTCCGGCGGCGCCCAAGAAGCCCGCCGAAACCGACCAGGAGCGCATGCGCGGAGACCAGATCCTCCGCAGCTGGCTGACCGCTGCGCAGGCCGGCGACCCCGAGGCCAAGGCGAAACTGGCCGAGGTGCTCGGCAAGGCCGGCCGGAACGACGTCGACGGCGTCGACTCCGTCCCCGCCCTCCGCCGCCTCGGCATCGGCCCGGAGGACTTCGGGAACACCCAGGCCCCGCAGAACACGCCCACCGACTGAGGCCGCCCGACGCGGTCCCGCTCACGTCCGGGTGGCGCTGGAGGCCTCCAGCGCCACCCGGACGAACCCGCACACGTCCGTCGGAGCCGGCGGTGGGCCAGAAGTGCTCCAGCGGACACGCAAGGCGTCGTTAGTCTGGCGTCCGTGAGTTTCGTGGAGCGGGCACTGGCCGTCCGGAGGTGGCGGAAAGACGGGAAGCGGGCTCCGCACAAGCCCTTGCTGCTGCTCTACGCGTTGGCGCGCTTCCAGAGGGAAGGCGACGCCCCCATCGTCTACTCCGCGGTCGAAGGCGAACTGGCGGCGTTGGTCAGGGAGTTCGGGCCGCCCAACCCCACCGGCCTGCACTACCCGTTCCACCATCTGACCGGCGACGGGCTGTGGACGGTCACCACGCGCGACGGCGGGCCGAGTCCGGGCCCCTCTCCGTCGAGGCTCCGCGACTCCGGGGCGCGGGGGCGTTTCGCCCCTGAAGTGGTGGACGAACTGCGGCGGCGACCGGAGGTCGTCGTCCAGGCGGCGCACGCGCTGCTCGACGACAACTTCCCCGAATCGCTGCACGAAGGCATCTGCGAAGCCATCGGCCTCGACCTTCACGAGACGGTGCCGGTGCAAGCCGGTGTCGTCCGTGCCCGTCGCCGAGATCCGGGCTTCCGGCGGGCGGTGCTGCGGGCCTACGAGTACATGTGCGCCTTCTGCGGTTACGAAGGACGCCTCGACGACAGCGCGAGCGTCGGACTGGACGCCGCGCACATCCGGTGGTTCGCGCTAGACGGCCCCGACACCGTGGACAACGGCCTGTGCCTGTGCTCGCTGCACCACGTCCTGTTCGACAAAGGCGTCCTGACGCTCACCGACGACCACCGCGTCGACGTGACGGGGGCCTTCGTCGGGCGGACGCCCAACACGCGGGCCCAGGTTCACGCCCTCGCGGGTCGGCGCGTCGAGCCGCCCCGGCAGGGGATCGGACCGGCGCACCTCCTCTGGCACCGCGCCGAGGTCTTCCGAGGAGCCGGCATCGCGGCCTGACGGTCTCCTGGAACGGCACCCAGCCCTTCTCTCGTCTGGCGTCGCGGGGGAGGCGGGCTGTCCGTCGTGATGTTGAATATGTCGGTTCTGTCCACTGGAGTGGCGGTTGTCGCTACGGTGACCCATGGTCTGTCCGGACTCGTGACCCAGGAGAAGGGCGAGGCGGCTGTGGACGAGTTGGTGGAGGCGTTCGAACGGCATCCGGGGGAGGCCGCGGTCGTCGCGGTCTGCGTGCTGGCGGTCGTGCTGGTGGGCGGCTGGGGGGCCGTCCGGATCGGTGCGGCGGTGCGGCGCGGGAGGATCGAGGGGCAGCGGGTGGTGACGCTGCTGGGGGCGGCGATCGCGACCGGGTTGTCGGCTCAGGGCATGTACGTGTTCTTCCGGGATTCGGTCGAAGTGCCGCCGGTGCTGCGGGTGGTGTTCTTCGCCTTCCTGGAGATCATGGTTCTGGGATCGGCGCTGCGGGCCAAGTCGTCGATGCGGGAGAAGTACAGCGCGGGCATCGACGGGATCGCGATGTGGGCGTTCACCGTCCTGTCGGCGATCCTGGCCGCGACCCACGCGCACGGGCTCGGGGAGACGCTGTTCCGGCTGTCGGTGCCGCTCGCGGCGGCGTGGGCGTGGGAACGGGAGATGCAGCTCGAACGGCGGCGCCGCACCGGGCGCACCGGGCTGAACTGGACGCTCACCCCGGAGCGGATCCTCATCAGGTTCGGGCTGGCCGACCCGACGGACCGCACGGCCTCCGAGGTGGGCGCGCAGCACCGGCTGATGCAACTGGCGCTGGCCGCCAAGAAGGCCAGGGTCGCCCGGGAGAGCGGGAACCGGCGGGCCTACGTCAAGGCCCTGCGCAAGCTGGACAAGGCCATGGACCGGGCGACCGAGCTGACGGGACTGGGAACGGATCCGAGCGGATCGCAGACTCCCGAGGAGATCCTCGTCGGCAGGCTCTCGGTGCTCTACAACACCGAAAGCCTGCTGGACCTGCAGCCGCCCCCTCCGTGGGCCACGCCCGCTCCCGAACCCGCGCCCGCGCCCGAGCCGGCCCCGGAGCCGGTGTCCGAGAAGGCGGCGGCGCCCGTCGAGCGGCCCGTCGTGCCCAGGCCGCGGCGGCGCCCGGCAGGCGACCGGCTGCCCCGGCCGCTCGCTCCCGACCTGTCCCGGGCGATGCCGGGGGAGAGGCCGGTGCCGGTGGGACAGCAGGTCAACGGGACGGCCCCGCCGACGGTGAAGACCGTGGCGGGGGCGGTGGCCGCGCTCGTCGGACAGGGGGTGACCGAGCTCGACGACGTCGCGGCGCGGGTGCCGTCCCTGCTCGGACGGGACGTCACGCGGGCCACGGTCGCGCAGGCGCTGCGCCGTCAGCGTGACCGGCACCTCCGCCCGGAACGGCCCGCGCCGGACGATCCGCCGGTCGGCAACTACCTGTGACCCGTGGCATCGCCCCTGCCTCGAGAGCCGCGTCCCCCGGCCCTGACGTCTTGATCACTTGATCAGGGGGACCAGGCGAAGAGCCAGACCTTCTTCACCGTGGTCGTCCTCCCGTCACGGGAGACGGTGAGGGTGCCCGGGGCGGTGCGGTCGCGTCCGGCGAGCGTGGCCTCGCCGCCGTCTTCGGCGAACCGGGACATGACGACGCCGCCGCCCGTCCGCACCCAGGCGCCGGATCGCAGCTCGAAGAGGGCCGAACCGTTCGGCACGCTCGGGTCGGCGTCAGGGCAGGTCCTCTCCTGGGGAAGGAAGGACGCGTTCAGAACACCGGACTCGTCATACCAGGCGCCGTTGACGGTGACGTAGCCGTCGGGCATGTCCGGAGCGGTCAAGGCGGCGGTGGTGAGATCCACGAGCCGGACGGCTTCGTAGTGCTGGCAGTATCCGCCGCGCTCGGCGCCGGTGTAGACGAGAGTCCTCCCGTCCGGAGCCACCCATTCCGCGTGGGGCGCGACGTTTCCGGGGGCCTCGAAGAACTTGGTGGCTCGGCCTTTCCCGGAGACGCGGTAGTACGTGACGGGGCCTCCGTAGGCGCTGGTGCCGATCCCGTGGGTGACGATCACCGAGTCCTCCGTGGCGGTCGCCAGGTAGGGGCTGGTGAAACCGTCGTCCGTGTACGGGTCCCGGGGCAGGCCGGTGATCGCGGTTCTTTCCGGGATGCCGCCGTCGAGGGGATGGAGGACCAGCTCGGGCGGACGGTCGACGGTGAGCGCGACGGTGACGAGCCGGTCGCCCAGGAAGGCCGCCGAGCCGCAGCTGTCGTCGGAACAGGTCCAGGAGTGCACCTTGCTCCCGTCCGCGGCCGCGAGGTGGACCCTTTCCGGCGAGATGGAGCTCTGCGAGGCGGACGTCGTCCAGGCGAGCCATTTCCCGTCCGCCGACCAGACCAGCGAACCTCCGGGCTTCCGCCCCGACAATGGCGCGATCCTGCGGGATCTCCCGTCCGGGCCGCCGACCATGACGGCACTGGTCGTCATGTAGGCGAGAGATGGCCGGGGCGGAGCGGAGGCGGCCACCACCGGCCGTGCGGGCGACCGGTCTCCGGTGAGCTTCTGTACCGCGAAGACCCCCACGCCGGCTGTGACGGCCGCTCCGAGGACGGCGCTGATGACGGTCAGGGAGGCGCCTCCGAGGAGGGTGGTGCCCAGTCCCGTCCCCGCCGCGGTGGAGGAGGCGGTCGCGGTGGTGGTTCCCAATCCCGCGGACAGCAGGGTGCCGCCGAGCATCCCGGCCGCGACACCGCCGAGCACGGCGCGTGCCCGGACCTCCCAGTCCGGCCCGTACGCGGTGGACGCGGCGGTTTCCAGCTCGGCGACGAAGCTCCCCGCGGAAGGAGGGCGTTCTGACGGATCCTCGGCCATGCCGCGTATGACGAGCCCGCGCAGCGGCTCGGGAACCTCCTCCACGGGGACCTGGGCCAGAGGGCGCGGGTCGGAGAGCGGGTCGCCGCGGAAGGGTCGGCGGCCGGTGACGCACTCGAAGAACACGCACGTGGCGGCGTACACGTCCGTCGCCGGGGTGGCGGCTCCCCTCATCCACTGCTCGGGCGCCATGTAGGCGGGCGTCCCGGAGCCTCCGCGGCCGCCCGTGAACACCGCGACGCCGAAGTCGATGAGCTTGCTCTTCCCTTCGGTCGTCACGATCACGTTGGCGGGCTTGTAATCGCGGTGCACGATGCCGAGCCGGTGGGCGGCGTCCAGGCCGAGCAGAGAACCCTTGAGAATGAGCAGCGCCGCTTCGGGAGCGAGTGTTCCGTGCGCGTCCAGCAGAGCCCGCAAAGACGTTCCGTCGACCGCTTCCATGACGATGGCGGCCCCGCGGGGGAGTTCGCGGAACTCATACAAGGCGGCTACGTGCGGGCTTTGGACGCGCTGGAGCAGCACAGCCTCGTCCCGGAAGCGCACCACCGCCGATGCGTCCGCATCGTGCAGGTATTTGATGGCGACGAGGTGCCCGGACGGGCCGTACCGCGCGAGCACGACTCGTCCCTGGGCTCCCGAGCCCAGCTCCCGCAGTTCTGTGTACCCCGGAAGACCGCTCATATTGGCAACTTAGTGACTATCCGGCTGCTCGTGCAGACAGTTTCTCCGGTCGGTGCCGTCCGCGCTCGGCCGTCCAGGCGGTTCGCCGGGAAGGCCGGTTAGACTCCCCTCCCATGCGGCGCTTCGCGGGCTTTTTTGCGGCCCTATCGCTCTTTGGGTGGTTTTGTGCTGCTCCGGCTTGGGCCGAGCCGGGGGAGGGCCGGGCGGACCTCCTGGCGCGGCAGCTGAAGCAGAATCCCGTCCAGGTGACCGACCACGAGCCGAGGGCGATCCCGGAAGGGGCCGCGGAACGGATCGAGAAGGCGCTGTCGACACTGGGGGAGCCGTTCTTCGCGGTGGTGGAGACGTCGGGGCTGTACGACATGGAGAAGGCGAGGCCCCGTGAGCTGATCCCCCTGCTGCACGACAGGCTGAGGAAGGACGGCGTCTACCTGGTGGTCGACTCGTCGGGCAGCGGGGAGGCGCGGCAGTACGGCGGCTCCCGGCCGGTGGAAGACGCCTGGCGCGCGGCGAGGCGGGAACTGCCCTACGACGCCGACGTGGTGCGGCACGTGGAACTGTTCGCGGAGATCCTGCGGGCGCCCGACGTCAACGCCCGGATCGAGGCGTCGCGGAAGGCGCCGGAACCGGAGTACGAGAGCGCATCCGAGAAACGCGACCGGGCGGAGATGACCGCGCTCGCCGCCGGCTCGGTGCTGGGCGGGCTGGCGATGATCATCTTGATGTCCTTCACATCGGGGCGGAAGAAGGCACGCAGATGAGGGCGGTTGCGTGCTGGCTGGCGGCCGTACTGGTGGTGCTGCTGGCGCCGGGCGGCCGGGCGTCCGCCGACGACCCGCCCCACGCGCTGGTCCGCATGGATCGGGTGGCCACGGCTCTGAACGAGGACCCGCTGTTCGTCGACGGCGACTTCGCCGGGATCCTCGACGGCGGGGAGCGCAAGCAGATCAGGAAGGCGATCGACGACGCGAGCGCGAGCTTCGGCATGCCCGTCTTCGTGGTGATGGTCCCCAACACGAGGGAGTCGGAGTCCCAGGGCTACAACGACGTGTTCCTGCACGGGCTGCACGAGCAGCTCGGCAAGGACGGCCTCTACCTGATGGTCGACCAGGACGGGGAACTGGAAGGCGTTCCGTTCAAGGTCCCGCGCGAGCTCGGATACGAGGTCATACCCCGGGCGCTGGACACCCCCGTCGACCGGAGGAAGCCCTTCGAGGGCCTCGCGTCGAGGATCGGGCAGGCGCTCGCCCTGGCGGCGGAATCACCCCCCGGCGAACCCGAGACGCCCCGCCTGTACATGACGGCCGACCCGTTCGGGCAGGAGGACCGGCCCTCGTCGACGGACGAGCCGGAGTTCTCCGACCTCTTCTGGCTCTTCTTCGCCGGCCTGCTGCTGGTGGGCCCGCTCGTGGGCCCGATGCTGTTCGGTCTGTTCTTCGCGGTTCGGGCGGTCTACCGCTCATGGAGGCATCCGGTCGTTCCGACCAGGCCCCGGATGAGGCGCCTGCGCGCCCTGGCCGACAAGGAGCTGGCCCTGCTGGCCGAGCTCCTGCCTCCCCCCGACGACGCCCCGGGCCGGCTGGTGGCTTTGCGCTCCTACGACGCGGCCCGGCTCCTGTCCGACGATGTCGGACGCAGTCCCGCCGCCGATGACGCCCTCGCGGCGCTCGACCTCGTCGGGGTCGCCGTCCTGGCGAGGCAGGGCCGCGAGGTCCTGGAGAAGGGGCTGGACCGGCCGCTCGTCCCCTGCCATGCGAACCCTCTGCACGGTCCGGGCATCCTGAAGCGCCAGATCATCGGGATGCCCCAGGGCAAGGTGTGCAAGGAGTGCGCGGCCCTCAAGACGCACGAGCGCCTCCATCGGGTGCTCCAGCTGCCCGGTGGGCGCCGGTACAACGCGCTGGAAGGCCGCTGGAAACGCGGCTTCAGCGATCAGAATCTGGCCTCGAGAGTCCTGGAGTCCCTGGGTGTCGAGTGAACCCTCTCCCGGAACGAAGATCGCCGCCGCGCTGCGCCGCTCGCCGGTCTACGCGGACCCGTCACTGGAGTCGGTCCTGTCCAAGGGCAGGCTCGCGACCCTGCTGGCCCGCATCGAGGCCGCGCCCGTGCCGGTCTTCGTGGTGCTGGTGCCGTTGATCAAGGGCGGAACCTGGGAGGAGTCCGACGAGCTGCTCACCGTCGTCCACGACAGGCTCGACCGTGACGGCCTCTACATCAGCCTGTCGTCCTACGGGAACCAGCTCGACGCGCGCCGGTGGGGCGGCACCCGCGAGGAGATCCAGGACTCCGAGTACGCCGTCCGCCTCCCGTTCTTCCTGCCCGAGTTCAAGGACGCGATCCTCGTCGACAGGCTGATCAAGGCCGTCGAACTGGTCACCGCGGGCGGCGGGTACGCCGCCTACGAGAAGGCCACCGCGCATCTGCACTCCCGTTCCAGGACGGATGCGGTCAAGGAAAGTCTGGGAGGGGACGGGTCCCCGGCCCTGCCCATCACGCTGGGCGCGGCCACGGCCGCGGTCGCCGGCCTGGCCGTCTGGCGCTGGCGCCGCTCGGCCCGCGTCCGGCGGGAGCAGCGCCCCCTGCTCCTGCCGCGCGAGGTCCTGACCGCCGCCGGCACGGCCGACCGGGCCGAGCTGCGCGGACGGGTCGAACACGAGGTCGTCGCCTTCGGGGAGCTCCTGGAGGGCGTCGACCTGGACTCCGACGCCTCCCGGGTCCACGATCTGATGACCCTCGCCCTGGACGCCTACCAGGCCGCGGCCAAGACCCTCGACTCCGCCGGCGGCGTCCCCGACCTGGTCGGGGCGCTCGTCCTGGTCGACCGGGGCCGCGACGCGCTGGACTCCGCCCGCTCCCTGGCCGGAGGGCGTCGTGAGACGCCGCCCAGTCCGCTCTGCTTCTTCAACCCCCTCCACGGCGACGCCGCCGCGGGCACCGTCACCTGGCGCGAGCTCGGCAGCCGGGACAGCCTGCGCGTGCGGGCCTGCGGCGCCTGTGCCAAGGCCGTCCGCGACCACCGGGTCCCCGAGTCCCTGCCCGACGAGGTGGACGGCAAGGCCGTCCCCTACTACGCGGCCCCCACCCTCTGGGCCCGTACCGGTTACGGCCAGTTCGGCGACGACCTCGTCCACAGGGTCCTCCGCGGAGACCTCCGCTCCTGAACAATGGGGGCATGGATGTGGAGCGGGGAAGGCCCGTGGTCGTGGTCATGGGAGTGTCCGGGAGCGGGAAGACGACGGTCGGACGGCTGCTGGCGCGGAGGCTGGACGTCGAGTACGCGGAAGGGGACGAGTTCCACCCGCCGGCCAACGTCGCGAAGATGACCTCGGGAAGCCCTCTGGACGACGAGGACCGCCGCCATTGGCTGGACACCGTCGCGGAGTGGATCGAGGAACGCCTCGGGAGCGGCCGGGGCGGCGTGGTGTCCTGTTCCGCGCTGAAGCGCCGCTACCGGGACGTGCTGCGCCGGGCCGGATCCGGGGTGTGGTTTCTGCAACTGGACGTCGACCTGGAGACGATAGAGGCCCGGGTCGCGGAACGTACCGGACATTTTATGCCGGTCTCGCTGGTGGAATCCCAGTTCGCGATGCTGGAGCCTCTGGGCTCGGACGAGAGGGGGGCCGTCGTCGACGCCAGATCGTCTCCGGAGGAGACCGCGGAGAACGCGGCGGCACTGCTGGCGGAATGATCGAACCGATCTTTTCCGGCAACTTGACGGGTGGTGGACTGGCGCGATTCGTCCCGTTGACTTCGTTCGCGGCAATCGGCTCTGTTTGTGCGAGTGCTACCCCTCCGTACGGCATATGATCGCCTTCTGGAATTCGGTGACCATCGGGGAGACATCCGTGAGCGAGCCTGGGTCCGAGTGGGACTTCACGTCCATCAGCAGCGACCGTGCGCCGATGAGTCTGGACACCACCGTCGCGCACCCGGCCAGGATGTACGACTACTACCTGGGCGGAAAGGATAATTTCGCCGCAGATCGGGCAGCCGCCGATGCCGCGATCGCCGCCGCGCCCGATATGAAAGTGACGGCTCAGGCCAACCGCGCCTTTCTCGGACGCGCCGTGCGTTTCCTGGCACAGAGCGGTATCAAGCAGATCATCGACATCGGCACCGGCATTCCCACCGCGGGCAACACCCACCAGGTCGCGCAGGAGATCGATCCCTCCATCCGCGTCGTCTACATCGACAACGACCCGATGGTGCTCATCCACGCGCGGGCGCTGATGGAGGCGCAGAGCCAGGGCACCACCACCGTCATCCAGGCCGACCTGCGCGAACCCCGGGACCTGCTGTCCCACCCGCAGGTGAGGTCGCTCATCGACTTCGGCGAGCCGGTGGGCGTCAACCTCGTCGCCATCCTGCACTTCATCAAGGACGAGGAGGACCCCGGGAAGATCGTCCGCACCCTGCGCGACGCCCTCCCCAAGGGGAGCTGCCTCGTCATCTCCCACTGCACCCTCGACTTCACCGAACCCGAGGTCGGCGTGGCGCTGCGCGCGATCTACGGCAAGGCCACCGCGCCCCTGGTGCCGCGCGCCCACGCCGAGATCCTGGAGTACTTCGACGGCTTCGACCTCGTGGAGCCCGGGCTCGTCCACCTCCCCCTGTGGCGTCCCGACAGCATCGTCGCCCCTTCACTGCTGGAGCGCGTGCACTTCTACGCGGGCGTCGGACGCCTCTCCTGATCACGAGGCCCAGGTGAAGAGGAACACCTTCTCCACCTGGGCCGTTCCTCCCCCGCGGAAGACGGTGAGTGTGCCGGGAGGCGAGCTCCCGGGCCGGTGACCCGGCCGACGCCCGGATCGGCTATTTCTGGCGTTCGCGGGCGCGGCGGCTGACGGTCGGACCTTCCGCCGGAGTGGAGAGGTGTCCTTCGGCCAGGCGGTTCAGGGCGCGCAGCAGGACCTCGCGCTCCTCGCCTGAGAGGGAGCCGAGGGCGGCCCGGTGCACGCCGTCGACGATCTCCTGGCTCCGGTGGGCGAGTTCGGCGCCCTTCTCGGTCACCGCGATGATCCGCGCCCTGCGGTCCGTGCCGGAGGGGCGCCGCTCGGCGAGCCCGGCCTTCTCCAGGGCGTCGACGGTCACGACCATGGTCGTCTTGTCCATGTCGCCGATCTCCGCGAGCTGGATCTGGGTCCGCTCCTCCTCCAGCGCGTGCACGAGAACGCAGTGCATCCGGGCGGTCAGTCCGATCTCGGAGAGGGCCGCCGCCATCTGCGTCCTGAGCACGTGGCCGGTGTGGTCCAGCAGGTACGACAGGTCGGGCGCGGTACGTGAGGGGACCATGGCAGTCATGCCGCCAGCCTAGGCGATCGTCCGAAGCCAGATAATCCGTTATTCGGCTATATGTCCGATGGGTCTGCTGGTGAACCCCGCCTCCACCCCTCGCCCCGTCAGGCCGGGTTCGCCGGGGCGGTGGTCCCGTCCGGGCGGCGCAGGGCGGCCCACCCGCAGCCTCCGAGCAGGACGGCTCCCGTGCCGACCCCGGCGGTCAGCGCGATGCTCTCGCGGGATGCCTCGGCCACCGCCATGCAGACCCCGGCCGCGCCCAGGACCGCGACCACGCCGCCGATCCAGCCGATCGACGGCTCCCGCCACACCTTGGCGAGCACGACGAAGTGCACGCCGACCACGAACGCGATCCAGGCCGGCACCGCGTCCGGCAGGTCGAGGGGCCCGTTGAGCAGCGCGTTGCCCCCGAGGAAGGCGACCGCCTCGGCCGCCACCACGAGCCAGTAGTTCCGCCCGAAGCCGGGCCGCCCGTCCGCGCCGCCCGTCCGCGCGTCCCTGGACCGCCACAGCGCGGCGAGCACGCCGAGGAAGACGAGGGCCCCGAGGATCCGCAGCACCAGGTCGACGGGAGACGGAGCCGCTCCCGCGTTGACCTCCACCCACACGAGCCCGAAAGCCGCTCCGATGACCAACCCCAGCCGATCCGGCGTCATGCCCCGTCCTTCCACCCCGCACGGTCTGAGCCGGATCCGGCGACCCGAGGCTTCCCCGACCGTATTGAAGTACAGCAGTATGTACCGATTTGGCCGGTCAAAAAAGGCGTAGACGGCGCATCAGGCTCGGGGTGCCGGGTGGGGTGTGCGAAAGAGGGCAAAGCCTGGTTTGAGGTTCCTTGACGTGAAACGAACCTGACCGTTTAGGTGCTTAAGCTCTATTTGCACGATAGATGTCTGTATTGGGGGTTTGATTCGTAGGCTGAGGGGATTATGGACCAAGCCCTGACGAAGGACCAGATCGTCGAGGTCGCCACGCGGCTGTTCGCGGGCCTCGGCTACGACATGACCTCCCTCGAACTCATCGCCGACGCCGTCGGCGCGCCCAGGTCGTCCGTCGAGGAGCTGACCGGGGGCAAGCGCGAGCTCTACCTGACCGTGATGGAGCGGGTCTTCGAGGCCAAGCGGGTCGAGATACAGGCCGCCGTGGACGGGGCCGCGTCGGAGTACGAGGCGGCGCACCGGATCGCGGACGCCTACCTGGACTTCTACGCCCGCGACCCACAGCTCCTGGCGTTGTGGAGGCACCGATGGGTGTCGGACGCCGCCGAGCTCACCGACATCGAGGACCGCTTCATGCGTCCCCTGCTGCGTCTGGCCGCCCGCAAGGTCCGCAATGTGGTGCCGGAGGACCTCGGCCCCCACGCGTTCCTGGGCGCCGTGCTGTGGAACATCAACGGCTTCCTCGGCACCGGCCTCCTGGCGCCGGAGCGGGGGATGAAGGGAAGCGAGGACCGCGAGGCCCTGAAGCAGTTCCGCGCCGTGCTGCACATCGTCATCGACCGGCTGCTGGCCCCTCCTCCGGACTCCGCTCAGGCGTCGGGCGCGGCGTGGACGCGGGTCCCGTCGACGTAGGTGAGGGCGACGCGGGTGTCGCCGACGGCCTCGGCGGGCCCGGCGAAGGGGTCGCGGTCCAGGACGACGAGGTCGGCCCGGTGGCCCGGACGCAGGCTGCCGGTGTCGTCGAGGCGGTTCACGTGGGCGCTGCCCGCCGTGTAGGCGGCCAGCGCGGCGGTGAGGTCCAGGGCCTGCTCGGGCAGGAAGGGCTTCTCTCCGTGGCCGTGGACGACGCGGTTGACGGCGACGTGGACGCCCTGGAGCGGGTCGGGGCTGCTGATCGGCCAGTCGCTGCCCGCCGCCAGGGTCGCCCCGGCCCGGAGGAGGTCGCCGAAGGGGTACTGCCAGGAGGCGCGTTCGGGCCCGAGGAACGGGATGGTCAGCTCGTCCATCTGCGGTTCGTGGGCCGCCCACAGGGGCTGGATGTTGGCGGTGGCGCCGAGCTCCCGGAAACGGGGCACGTCCTGGGGGTGGACGACCTGGAGGTGGGCCAGGTGCGGGCGGGTGTCGCGCCACCCGTTGGCCTCGCGGGCGGCCTGGACGGCGTCCAGCGCCTCGCGGACGGCCCGGTCGCCCAGGGCGTGGAAGTGGACCTGGAAGTCGAGCGCGTCGAGTGAGGCGACGTACTCCCTGAGCGCGCCCGGCTCGACGAAGCTGATGCCGCTGTTGGCGGTGGCGCAGCCGCAGGCGTCCAGGTAGGGGCCGGTCATCGCGGCGGTGAAGTTCTCCGCGATGCCGTCCTGCATGATCTTCACGGTGTCGCAGCGCAGCCGGCCGTGGGTGAGCCGCTCGCGCCGCTCCAGCAGGTCGGGGATCTGCTCGGCGCCCCGCCCGCGGGTCCACCACAGCGCGCCGACGACGGACGCGGTGAGCAGGCCGTCGCGGGCCGCGGCCAGGTAGGCGCCCGAATGGTCGGGGTAGCCGTCGGTGCCGGCGAGCATGGCGTCCTGCCAGGCCGTGATCCCCAGGCCGTGCAGGAGTTCCTGGGCGCGCAGCAGTCCGGCGAGGTACTCCCGCTCGGTCGGCTCGGGAATGTGCCCGGTGACCAGGGCGATGGCGCCCTCCTGGAGCATGCCGCGGGGGGAGCCGTCGGCGTCCCGCTCGATCCGGCCGTGCTCGGGGTCGGGGGTGGCGGCGGTGATCCCCGCCAGCTCCAGGGCCCGGCTGTTGACCCAGGCGCCGTGGTGGTCGCGGTTGACGAGGTAGACGGGCCGGTCGGGGACCACCGCGTCGAGCAGGTCCCGGGTGGGGACCCCGCCGTCGAAGCTCTCCATCGACCAGCCGCCGCCGACGATCCACTCCAGCCCGGGGTTCGCGTCGGCGTAGGCGCGGATCCGCCGGAGGTACTCCCGCGGGTCGGTGGTCCCCGTCAGGTCGCACTGGCCCAGCTCGACCCCGCCCGCCACCGCGTGGATGTGGGCGTCCTGGAATCCGGGGAGGAGCGGCCTCCCGCGCAGGTCCACGACCTCGGTGCGCGGCCCGGCCAGCTCCTTGACCTCGTCGTGCCCCACGGCGAGGATCCGGCCGTCGCGCACGGCCAGGCTGGTGGCCCGCGTGCGCGCGGAGTCCATGGTCAGGACGGGGCCACCGGTGAACAGCAGGTCGGCGGGCGAGTACATCATGGGAACACTCTCCCACCGGTCCGCGTGGAACCGGGGGCGGACGCCTCAGGGGCGCCGCCCTACGCCCGCGTAGACGGGGGCCTGTTCGACCGGGCGCGGTTCGACGCCCGGCAGCGGACGCCAGTGGCCCGCGTGGACCACGCCGGGATCCACCAGCTCGAATCCCTCGAAGAACGCCGTCACCTGCGCGCGGTCGCGCAGGAACAGGGCGCTGCTCGCCCGCTGGGAATAGGCGTCGGCCACCGCCTCGGAGTTGTCGCGCTCGATGTCGGAGGTGCCGTGGGAGAGGGCGAGGTGACCGCCGGAGGGAAGCGCCGCGTGGATCTCGGCGACGAGGGGATAGGGGTCCTGCTCGTCGGTGAAGAAGTGCAGGACGGCGCTGAGGAGGACGGCTACCGGACGGGTGAAGTCCAGCACCTCGCGGGCCCGCTCCAGGATGTCCCCGACGTTCGCGAGATCGCCTTCCATGATGGTGACGTTCTCGGTGCCGACCAGCAGGGCGCGGCCGTGCGTCATGACGATGGGGTCGTTGTCGACGTACACCACCCGGCAGTCCGGATCGACGGCCTGAGCCACCTGGTGCACGTTCTCCCGGGTGGGGAGCCCCGCCCCGATGTCGAGGAACTGGCGGACGCCGGCCTCCTCCGCCAGATACCGGACGGCCCGTCCCAGCCAGGCCCGGTTCTCCTGAGCGGTGTCTGGAGCGTACGGGTACATCGCGGTCAGCAGTCGGACGACCTCGCGATCGGCGGCGTAATTGTCCTTGCCGCCGAGCATCGCGTCGTAGATCCGGGCCGGAGAGGGAACAGAAGGATCGATGCCCCGAGGTGCGGTCTCGTTCGTCACTCCGTGATCCTAGGCTCCTTCCGTTCTGGCGCACCATGAGAACGGACGGTGGAAAGCGGAGCCATTCCCGCAGAATCCGGTTTTGTCTTTCAATGGCGGGTGACGGCCCTTTTGGTGGCCAAAGTGACTGGAGTGGCCGGTTTCGGACTGGGCCTGGTCCCGGGAACGGCGAACAACGATGATCACGGGAGTCTCTCGGGGAGGTTCTGGTGGTCCGGAAACTGTTCGCCACGCTGTGCGCGGCCCTGGTGGCGGCGGTGCCGTCCGTGGCGCGGGCGGACGTCCCGCCGCCGGCCAAGGTGCTGTCGAACTTCGAGACGGCGGCGCCGGGCAACGTCGCGAGCCGGGACTGCGGCTACAGCGAGAAGCTGCCCGGCCTGCAGCAGAGCCTCTGGCTGTTCTGCGACTCCGTGTGGTCGGGGACGTCGTCCGGGTTCTGGCTGGGCGCGACCGCGGCCCGCGGCCCGTTCACGGCGGGCCAGGTGCCCACCGGGCTGACCGAGCTGCCCACCCCGCCCGCCGCGGTGGGGACGCTCCCCTCCAGCCGGCCTCCGGCGGGTTTCCTGCCGAAGCCCACCGGGCTGGTCCTGCCGGACGGGACGCCCTGCTCGGTGCCCGGCTCGGCCTACTCGGCCTCCTGGATCAGCGGGGTGGCGCGGGAGCCGTCCACCGCCGATCCCAACAAGCTGCTCATCGTCTACGCCGACGTCTGCGTGCACCCGGGCGGCCTGCCCTCCGAGGGTTTCGGGCTGGTCGAGTACCTCCCCTCGTCGAACACCCTGAGCGGCCAGACGAGGGTGTTCACCCAGCTGAGCGGGCTGCCGTTCCAGAAGATCCTCGGCTCCCCGGTCTTCCGCGGCGGATACCTCTACCTCTACGGCTTCACCTGCGACTCGAACGCGTGGGGGGCGTGCGGGGCGGGCAGGACGACCGTCGCCAGGGTCGCGGCCGACCCGACGTCCTGGAGGAACGGCTCGGCCTACCGCTTCTGGACGGGGAGCACGTGGAGCTCCGACCACACCGCCGCGGCGTCGGTCATCCCCTCCGCCACGCCGCTGGCCGTCCACGTCGACGACTTCAGCGCTTTGGGCAAGGGCCTGATCCTGATCGAGCAGCCGGACATCTCGGGTGCCTTCCGGGTCTGGCAGGCGAGCTCGCCCACCGGCCCGTGGACGCAGCTGACCACGGGCACCGCGCCCTGCGGCGCCCAGTCGGGACTGAACCTGTGCCGCGCGTACTTCGGCCACCCGGAGCTGAGCACCTCGTCCTCTCTGATGATGTCGTATTACGACCCCACCGATGACCACGTCTCCGTCATGTCCGTGCCCTGGTGAAAAGCCGGCGCGTGATCTTAAAGAGGTCGCGGCTGATCTCGGATTCGCCTTCCCGGCCGGTGATGGCGCCCGAAACTCGGTTGTCACCGTGCTTCCGATGAATGTCAGAAAGAAGAGGATCAACGACATTCCAGGGGCTATGGTGAGAATTCAGCAAGCGGTGGTTCCGGGGGCGGAACCGAGGAGCTGGGGTGATCCGGGCGGAGTTCGGTTGGGCGCTCCGGGCCAGCCACGAGGAGTACACGGTGCTCGCCTCGGGCGGCCCGGTGCCGGGTGCGGGGGACCTCGCGGAGGCCTTCTCCCGGTGCGCGCCGGACGCTCCGGCGGACGGGAAGGACGAGGATCCGCCGTCCCGGGTCGTGCTGGACGGAGTCCGTGACGGCCGATTCGGGCTGACCTTTCACGAGTGGTCGCGTGATATCGACGCGGTCGGACGCCCCATTCCGCTCAGCCGGTACTTTTCCGTTCCTTACGCGGTTCTCGCGAGCGGCGGAATCACCTACCGGGATCTGTACGCGGCGCTTCACGCGGTGGAGCAGCCCCGGAACGGCGGAGCCCTGCGGATCGAGCTGCCCGGGACTCCGGCGGGGGAGCAGGCGGCCGCGGTGGGGCGTTTCGGATTCGGGAGGGTCGCCGCCGCCGCGTCATCGCTGCTGGACGGCCCGGTGACCGTCACCCGAGCCGAGGAGCTCACCGTCGAGGAGCGGCTGGCCTTCTTCGACGCGGTGGCGGCGCTGCTCCCGTACGGGCGCCGCGCGCATCTCGTCGCGAGCACCTGGCACGACGGAGCCGGGGGGGCCGGAGGGGAGCCCGGCCTGGCCTTCGCCGCGCGGACACTGGACGGCTCGTCGGAGCTGGACTGGAGGGCGCCGTCCCCGGCCGTCGGGACCACGGCCGCGGCCGGGTACCTGCGGCGGCTGTCCGAACTGGCGGAGAGACGGCCGCCGTCCGCGATCGTGGCGTACCTCGCGGAACGAACGGAGCCGCTCGCCGGAACGGACGCGGCCCGGACCTTCCAGATCCTGGACGAGCTGGATATGCCGGACGCGGTGCTGCGGAAGGCGAGGGAGGGGCGGTTCTCCTACGACGCGCTGCACAGGCTGTTCGCGTCCGGCAGGTTCCGGGAACTGCCTTCGGACGAGGACCGCCGGTACCTGTTCAACGAGCTGGTCCTCCGGGGACGCATCGAGGACCTCGAGGTGGTCGAGCCGCTCTGGACGGAGGCCGGGGGAGACTTCGAGGCCCTAGCCAAGGCCGCGCGGGCGAAGCTGTGGCGGCTGGAACCCGAGCCGGCGACGGTGCGCTACCTCTGGTCGGCCGAACGGCTGGGGTTCGCGGACGCCTTCCTGGCAAGGCTGACCGAACGCCCCGACCCCGAGAGGAGCCTGGAAGGGGCCCCGGGCGGCGAAGCGGCGGTGGCGCGACTGGTGCGCACCCGCAGCAAGGCGGAGTACACGCTGACGTTCAGCGCCCTGGCAGGCAACGGGCCGGTTTCGTACGAGCTGTTCCACCAGTTCGCGTCCGAGCCCGGAACGGACCTGGACGACTGGTACGAGCGGCTGAAGCGGTTCGTCCCGGCGGAGGTCCTCCTGCCGTTCTTCCGCGTCCTGCGCGAGGACGGCGCGCCCGTGGACGCCGACGCCCTCTCCAGGATCGCCGCCCGGGGGCCGGGCTGCCTGAAGATGCTGCTGCGTACGGCGGCGGCCGGCGGACGGCTGGAAGGGGTCCTGCCCGCTTTCGCCGCCCTCCTGTCACTGGGGGCCATTCCGGACCCCGGTTTCTGGGCCGTCGAACTCACCGCGCTCGACTCCGCCCGAGCGGGAGAGCAGGGCATGCTCGACGCGCTCCTGATGCGTCTGGACGGCCCGCCCCGCCACCTGGAGAACGCGGCGGCGGGCGACTGGCCGAAGTACCTGGAGGCGTTCGAGCTGATCTGCGGCCTCCCCGGCATGGCGGACCCCGTCGCAGCCCGGCTCACCGACCACCTGCGCGACTGGTCCTGGCAGCGGGACCCGCGCCGCGCGGCCGCCGTGCTCGGGCTCGCCTCCGCCCGGGAGGACGTCCCGGACCTGGCGCGCGTGCTCCTCGCGGGCCGCGCGGCAGAACCGTCCCTGATCGAGGACGCGCGGTACGCGTCCTGGCGCCGGAGGGTCCTCACCCGCCTGCCGTACCTCGCGGCGGAGGAGGCCGCGCTCACGCTGGCCGCCCTGCGGCCGGAAGCCGAACCCGAACAGGTGGCCAGGCTCTGCGCCGAGGCCATCGACCGCCGCACTCCGCTGGAGGAGGTGGTGGACCACCTCACCGGGTCGGCCTGGCGGCTCGGCGGCGACCAGGTGGTCCGCCTGCTGAACGGCATCCGGCACGCGTTCACGACGCTCGGCTGGACCCGTCCGGACGCCGAGGAGTTCGCACTGGCCCTGGCCAGGGCGATCGTGCGGACCCGGCACCCGGCGCTGGTGGAGGAGATCCGCGAGCACACCGCCCGCCAGACCCTCCTGGAAATCGAGTACCAGTACCAGCTCCTGCAGAACGTCATGATGGACCCGCTGGACGACGAGGTCCTCCACCTGTCCGACCGGACCCGCGCGGACCTGGTGGAGCTCGCCGAATGGGTGATGTCGCTGGCGAGGTCGAGCAGGTCCCGCACCTGGTTCGGGTGAGCCGCGGCCCGTCAGTCCTTCGGCTGGGGGTTGGCCGCCAGCCACTTCTCGAACTTCGCCTTGAGCTTGAGGAAGTGCTCGTAGCTCACCGCGTACTCGGTGAGCCGCTCGTCGGGGTCCGTCGCCACGAAATACAGCCACTTCTCACCCTTGGTCGGGTTCAGCGCGGCCTCGATGGCGGCGGTGCTCGGGCTGCCGATCGGCCCGGGCGGCAGTCCGTCGTTGAGATAGAGGTTGTAGGGCGACTTGATGGCCTGGTGCCTCTCCCGGACGTCGAGCGTCCGCTTCTGCCACGCGTACAGCAGAGCGGTGTCGAACTGGATCCGCATGCCGGCCTTCAGGCGGTTCTGGATGACCCGCGAGATCTTCGGAAGGTCCTCGGGACGTCCGGCCTCCGCCTCGACGAGGCTGGCCACGGTGACGACCTCGGCGGGGGTGAGCCCGACCTTCGCGTCACGGCCGAAGTCGATGCTCCGCGTCTCCTTCTTGAACCGGGAGACCATCATCTTGAGCAGCCGCGCCGCGGTCGCGTCCGGCGGCAGGTCGTACCGTCCGGGGTAGAGGTACCCTTCGACCCTCCCCTTGGCGGAGGCCGGAAGCCCGAGTGAGCGCGGGTCGACCTTCTTGAATTTCGAGACCGGGATCCCCGTCGCCTTCGACAGCTGCGTGTAGATCTCCAGAGCCCATTTCCCGGGGGCTATGTCGATGATCCCGGACCGGGCCTTCGGGTCGAGCATCAAGGTCACCGCGGCCTCGGCGGACATCTGGCGCCGCAGGACGTAGAAGCCGGGTTGGAGCCCCTGGAGCCTGGTCCCGGCCGCTTGGACGAACGCCTCGACGGACTTGACGACGTCCGCCTCCACCAGCGTCCGCCCCACGTCGGCGGTGTAGTCGCCCTCCACCACTTCGACGGTGACGCTCCCGGACCCCTGTCCGGAGTGGTCCGGCGCCCCCGTCCGGTCCATCAGCTCGGTGTAGCCGAAGTAGCCGGCTCCGCCGAGCGATGCCAGGAGGATGAGCACCGCGAGCGCGGTCACCGTTCCGCCGGCCCACCGCCCCTTGGGGGACCGCTTCCTGCCGGACCGCCTCTCCCCGGGGGGCCGGTGCTCTCCGCCGGGCCGCCGGGCCGGCGGC
>NZ_BAAATZ010000013.1:47527-173295 GCF_039533685.1 Actinocorallia aurantiaca
GCGGGTCGACCGTCGCGGACCGGCCGCCGCCACGCCGCCGTCCGCCCTCCCCGTCGTTCCAGAAGCCGTCGCCGCCGGTGCTGTTCTCTCCCCAGAAATCCGACATCGTTTCCCTCGATCGGCCTTCCGGGGCCCCGGGCAGGCGCTCTCTTCGGTCCGCCGACCACCGGCGCCCGGCTTCCTCGCGGCCCGGGCAGGGCATGACACATCGGCAGCTTTTTTATAAAAAGCCCTATTAGGGCGGCGAGTATACGGGGGGAGCTCCTCTCCGCACCCGTCCACTTCTGTGACAGATAGGTCACTTAATGTGATATGCACCCGATGGGTCGGTCGAACTGTTCTCCCTTTCGAAAAGAGAATTCGACGCGCGCCCGTGCCCCGGCCGCGGGCGCGCGTTCCTCCCGCCGGGCGGGCGCGGTGTGTTGGAGAGGGTCACCGACTGTCTTAAAGTGAGCGTATGTCCACGTCACGCCGGTTGCCCCGGGGGAGGAACGCGCTGCCCCTGGAAGAGGTGGCGCGACTGCAGAGCGAACGGCTGTGCAAGGCCATGGCCGAGGTCATGTCGGAGAAGGGGTACGTCGCCACCTCCGTCGAGGACGTCCTGAAGCGTGCCGGGGTGTCGCGGCTGAGCTTCTACCGGCTGTACGACTCCAAGCTCGACTGCTTCCTGGCGGCCCTCAAGCGTTCGAGCGGGCTGCTCACCGAAGAGGTCCTGGCCGGGATCGAGGCGCTCGGCACGGACGGCGGTCCGCTGGAGCGCTACGAGCGGGCCCTCGCGATCTACTTCGAATGGCTCGAGAAGGAGTGGGCCTCCACCCACATCTGCCTGATCGAGGCCTTCGCCGCGGGCCCGGAGGCCGCCGCCCACCGGCGCGTGATCCAGTCGATGATGGTCGACCTCCACGCCGGCATGCTGGGCGTCACAGACGAGCGGGGCCTGCTGGCCTGCCGTATGGTCGTCGCCGCCCTCCAGAACCTCGTCACCATCCCGGTGGCGGAGAACGACCGGGAGACCCTGCGCGCCGTGGCTCCCCAAATGGTCGCCCATGTGCGTTTCCTCTGGAACTCCGGGGCCTTCGGCGAGGGCACCGGCCCCGCCTGACCGGGCGTTCACGGGGCCGCGGCCCCTTCAGGGATTTCCCGGCATGAACGCGGCCGTCGGGTGTGCCGTGAGTCTCGTCGCCGATTACAGACCGGTACAGAATCAATCGCTCCGTATATGGGCTCCGGGAAGGTAAGGTGTCGCGCTCGGTCGGAACCTCCGGAGGGACACGGTCGAGTGACTTCCCGGGTTCGGCTGAGAACGCACCGTCCATGCCCGGGCGGCGCCGAGTACCTGTATTGCGTCCGGGTCGGACCGGTCTGCTTCACTAGTGCTAAAGACATAAGCTCCTATAGGCCGCGTAAGGACGATCGTGTACGCATCGGGGACCCCGGCGGCATGAACCATTGGACGATGCCCGTCATCGCGCGAGCCGTGTGAAACGAGAGGACGACCGATGCCCCCCGAGCCCGCCTCGGTGTCCTTGCCCCCGGGGCTGCCGCCCGACCTCGCCGACGTGTCGCCCGGCCTGCGGGTGCCGGCGGGCCTGGTCCACGTGCTGCTGGTGGAGGACGACGAGGCAGACGCGGTCCTGGTGGAGGACCTGCTCGAAGACTGCGAGATGGCCGTCCGCCTGACCTGGGTGCGGTCGCTGGGCGAGGCGCGGGCGCACCTGACGGGCAAGGACGCGCCGGACTGCGTGCTGCTGGACCTCCACCTGGGCGACGCCCACGGTGTGAGCGCGGTCACCCGGCTGCTGGAGTGGGCACCCCACGCCGCGGTGGTCGTGCTGACCGGTCTGGCCGAGGCCCAGGCGGGCCTGGCGGCGGTCGCCGCCGGCGCGCAGGACTACCTGGCCAAGGGCCAGGTCGACCCGTTGTGGCTGGGCAGGGTGATCCGGTACGCGGTCCAGCGCCGGCAGGTCCAGCAGACCGCCTCGCAGCTGCAGGCCGAACGGATCAGGAGCGAGGAGAACGCGCGTCTGGAGCGCGGCCTGCTCCCGCGCCCCCTGGTGACCGGTTCCCAGCTGGAAGTGGTCAGCCGGTACCGGCCGGGCCGCGACTACTCGGTGCTGGGCGGCGACTTCTTCGACGTGGTGGAGGCCGACGACGGGGTGCACGCGGTCATCGGCGACGTGGCCGGGCACGGTCCCGCCGAGGCGGCCCTGGGCGTGTGCCTGCGGGTGGCCTGGCGGTCGTTCATCCTGTCCGGCGTGCGGGGCGTCCGGCTGCTGCAGCTGCTGGAGGAACTGCTCATCGCCGAGCGCGACGAGCCCGAGGTGTTCGTCACCGCGACCAGCGTGACGGTCCTCCCCGACGAGCCGGCGGCGCGGGTGATGCGGGCCGGGCACCCCGGCCTGCTGCTGCACACCCCCGGCAGGGTGGAGTGGTACGAGCCGGAGGGAGGCCTGGCCCTGGGCATGATCCCGGGCCTGGACACCTGGAGCGAGCACGTGGTGCCGTTCGACGACGAGGTCGGGATGGCTCTGTTCACCGACGGGCTCTTCGAGGGCCGGATCGACGCGGACGGACAGCGCCTGGACGCCCCCGGACTGCTGGACCTGGCCCGGAGCCACGCCCATCGCAGGAGCAACGACTTCGTGGACTCCCTGATCACCGGGGCCGAGGACGCCTCGGCCCCCTACGGCGGACTGGCCGACGACGTCGCCGTCCTGTACCTGAAACGGAATCGACCATGACCTCTCTCGGCGACACGGATCGGTCGCGCCGCCGTGGTCTGACCGTTCCCTCCTCGTTCCGCCTGGCCCTGACGCTGCTGGCGCTGCTGGTGCTGGCCGCCTCACTGGGCGTGAACGCGCTGCTCGACCGCACCGCCGACGCCTCCGACCGCCTGACCACCCAGATCATGCCGGCGCACGTGCAGGCCGCCCAGCTCCAGGCGTTCCAGCGGGACCAGGAAACCGGGTTCCGGGGATACGTCCTCACCAGCGACAAGCGTTTCCTCTCCCCGTACACGTCGGGGCTGGAAGGCGAGCGGGAGACCCTGGAAACGCTGCGGGAGCTGGTGAAGGACGAGCCGCAGCTGCGCGCGGACCTCGAGCAGGTCGCCGCCACCGCCCAGCGCTGGCGGGAGGAGTACGCCGAACCCGTCCTCGCCCGGGCCGAGGCGAACGGCGGCGCGGTCGAGAAGCCCGACACCGCGAAGGGCAAGACCAACTTCGACGCCCTGCGTGCCACCTGGGACGTCCAGAACCGGAATCTGACGCGCACGCAGACCGAGGCCCGCTCGGACCTGGCCGACACCCGGCAGCTGCGCGACTGGCTGCTGCTGGCCATGCTGGCGGTGTTCCTGATCGTCGGGGTGGCGCTGGCGACCCTGCTCCACTTCACCGTGGTGCGCCCCCTCAACTCGCTGCGCATCGCCTCCCGCCGGGCCGCCGAGGGCGACTTCACCCACCCGATCCCCTCTCACGGACCGGTGGACGTCCAGGACGTCGGCCAGGCGGTGGAGGCCATGCGCGCCCGGCTCGTCGAGGAGCTGGACGCCGCCACCGAACGCGAGAAGCTGCTGCTCAAGCAGGCGTCCGACCTCGACTCCCAGGCGACGGAGCTGCGCCGCTCCAACACCGAGCTGGAGCAGTTCGCCTACGTGGCCAGCCACGACCTGCAGGAGCCGCTGCGCAAGGTCGCCTCGTTCTGCCAGATGCTGGAGCGCCGCTACAACGACCAGCTCGACGACCGGGGCCGCCAGTACATCGCGTTCGCGACCGACGGCGCCAAGCGCATGCAGATCCTGATCAACGACCTGCTGACGTTCTCGCGCGTCGGCCGCATGAACAGCCACCGCCGGCCGCTGGAGCTGGACGAGGTGCTGGACCGGGCGCTGACCAACCTCAACAGCGCCATCACCGACACCGGCGCCCGCATCGAGCGTCCCGAGAAGCTGCCGCAGCTGACGGGCGACCCGACCCTGCTGACGATGCTGTGGCAGAACCTGGTCGGCAACGCCATCAAGTTCCGCAAGCCCGACACCGTGCCCGAGATCAAGATCGAGTGCGAGGAGCAGGAGGCGGGCAGCTGGCTGCTGACCGTCACCGACAACGGCATCGGCATCCCCGCGGAGTACTCCGACAAGGTCTTCGTGATCTTCCAGCGGCTGCACAGCCGCGAGGCCTACTCCGGCACCGGGATCGGCCTGGCCCTGTGCAAGAAGATCATCGAGTACCACGACGGCCGGATCTGGCTGGACACCGACCACGTCGACGGCACCCGCCTGCACTTCACCCTGACCGACGTACCAGAGAACGAGCCGGTCGCCGTACCCGCGGCCGCTGAGGAGAGTGTCTCGTGACCTTTTCCGAGATCCAGCCCATCGAGGTCCTGCTGGTCGAGGACGACCCGGGCGACGAGCTGATGACGCGCGAGGCGTTCGAGACCAACAAGATCGGCAACCGGCTCCACGTCGTCCGCGACGGCGCCGAGGCCCTGGACTTCCTGTTCCGCCAGGGCGACCACGCCGACGCGGTCCGCCCCGACCTGATCCTCCTGGACCTCAACCTCCCCAAGCGCGACGGCCGCGAGGTCCTCGAGCAGATCAAGACCACCCCCGAGCTGTCCATGATCCCCGTCGTGGTCCTCACCACCTCCTCCGCCGAGGAGGACATCCTGCGCAGCTACCACCTGCACGCCAACGCCTACGTCACCAAGCCGGTCGACTTCGACCAGTTCATCGCCGCCATCCACAAGATCGACGAGTTCTTCGTCACCGTCGTCCGCCTCCCCCGCCACCACGACCAGAACTGAGGGGCTCACCCGCCGCACGGCTCAGGGCTCGCGGGCGATCCCGCCGTACTCCCCGAGGTGCAGGCGGCGGGACGCCGTACTCCTGCGGTCTACGGACGGGCGGAGAAGGATCGGTCTCATGGAGGAAGCCGGTCGATCACGGGCTTCGTAGGATGTCGGGCATGGTGAACAGGGCCTTCCGTCCGCGGGGACGCCCGTGGGGGCGCGGGGCGGACGCCTCGGTCGCCGGGCTGGTGTTCGTCCTGGTGGGGCTGGGCAGCATGCGGTCGCTGGTCGGGGCGAGGCTCGAACCCTGGGGGGTCACGGCTTTCGGATGGTCGCTGATCGCGGTGGCGTGCGCGGCGCTGTGCTTCAGCCGGCGCAGGCCGGTCGCCGTCGCGGGCCTCGTGCTGGTGGCCGTCATCTCCTACTACCTCGTCAGCTCCTATGACGGGCCGCTGCTGCTCGCGCTCGTCGTGGCGCTGTACTGGGTCGCCGCCGAAGGGCACCTCCGGGCGGCCGTCGGGCTGGGCTCCGCGACCGTGATCGCGACGGGCGCGGGAACGCTGTGGGGGAACGAGGACGTCAACGGCGTCGCCCTGTTCATGCTGACCGGCTGGCTGGTGGCGGTCGTCGCGATCGGATGGCTGCGGTACGGCAACCAGGCGCACGCGCTGGAACGGGAGCGGCGGGCGGCGACCGAGGAGCGGCTGCGCATCGCCCGCGAACTGCACGACGTCGTCGGCCACCACCTGTCGCTGATCAACGTCCAGTCGGTGGCGGCGCTGCGCCGTCTCGCGAAGCATCCGGAGCGCGGTGTCGCCCAGGCCGAGGAGGCGCTGGAGGCGGCCAAGGACTCCAGCGGGGAGGCGCTGCGCGAACTGCGGGCCACCCTGGGGGTGCTCCGGAAGGCCGGCGAGGAGGCGCCCACCGCGCCCGCCGCGGGACTGGACCGGCTCGGCGACCTGGTGGCGTCGGCCCGCGTCGCGGGACTCGACGTGCGGACGCGCGTCGCCGGCGAGCCCGTCCCGCTGCCGACCCAGGTCGATCTGGCGGCCTACCGCATCGTCCAGGAGTCCCTCACCAACGTCACCCGCCACGCCCGGGCCGGCGGGGTCGTCATCAGCGTCGAGCACGAGCACGGGCTGGTGACGGTGGAGGTCGCCGACGACGGGCGCGGCCCGGCGGAGGACACGTCCGGCACCGGAATCACGGGCATGCGCGAACGCGCCCGCGCCCTGGGCGGAGACCTGACCGCGGGCCCGCGCGAGGGCGGCGGCTTCACGGTGCGGGCCCGCCTGCCCCACGAGAACGGAGCACGTGGATGATCAGGGTGGTACTGGCCGACGACCAGCGCCTGGTGCGCGCCGGATTCCGGTCGATCCTCGAGGACGAGGACGACATCGAGGTGGTCGGCGAGGCGGGGGACGGCGACCGGGTCGTGGCGGTCTGCCGGGAGCTGCGCCCGGACGTGGTCCTCATGGACATCCGCATGCCCGGCACCGACGGCCTGGAGGCCGCCCGGCGCATCGCCGCCGACCCGCGGCTGGACGGCGTCAAGGTCGTCATCCTCACCACCTTCGACCTGGACGACTACGTGTACGGCGCGCTGCGGGCGGGGGCCAGCGGCTTCCTGCTCAAGGACACCGACCCCGACGAACTGCTGCACGCGGTGCGGGTCGCCCACCGGGGAGACGCCCTGATCACCCCGTCGGTCACCCGGAGGCTCGTCGCCGAGTTCGCCGGGCGGGTCAGGCCTCCGGAGGCCGCTCCCGCCGCCCTCAACGCCCTCACCGCGCGGGAGCGCGAGGTCATGGAGCTGGTCGCCGCCGGGCTGACCAACGACGAGATCGCCGCCCGTCTGGTCCTCAGCCCGGCGACCGCCAAGACCCATGTCAGCCGGATCCTGACCAAGCTGAACGTCCGGGACCGCTCCCAGCTCGTCATCCTCGCCTACGAGTCAGGCATGGTGCGGCCGGGCCGGCTCGGCGGCTGACGCCTTCCGGAGTATCCCCCGGGCCGGCATGCGACCGGGGGAGTAGGCCGGGTGACGCCTCCGGGCCGATGCCTCCGGAGGAGCCGTCCGCAGACCCTGGACGGCATGCGCACAACTCAAGTCCATGCCAGGGCCCGGAACGGGCTCGTCGGTCTGCTCGGCGGCGGGGCCGCCGGCTTTCTCCTGCTCGACGCGGTCGCGGCACTCCTCGTGGTCGTCCTCGGACGGCCTCCCGTCGGCGACGGCGAACCGGTCGCCCTGATCGTCGGAGTCCCGTCGGTCTGCGCGGTGCTGGGCTGCCTCGCGGCCCTGCGGGCGACGCGGCGGAAGGAGGGCCGGTAGCCATGGCGACGACGAAGGGCGGACGACCCGCCCGGCTCGCCTCCTGGGCGCAGCGGCACCGCTGGAGCGCCCTCCTCCTGTGGATCCTCACGGTGGCGGTGGTCACCGCAGGCGCGCAGACGGCGGGCGACTCCTACCAGAACGACTTCTCGCTCCCCGGCACGGACTCGCAGGCCGCCCTGGAACTGATGGAACGGCACGGCGCCGTCCAGGCCGGCGCGAGCGTCCAGATCGTCCTCCAGGACGACGGCGGGCTCCAGGACGACCGGACGCGCGTCGAGCGGATGCTCACGACGGTGCGGGGGCTGCCCTTCGTCACCGATGTCCGCGGCCCGTATGACGGCGCGCTGTCGGAGGACGGCACCATCGGATACGCCTCGGTCGCACTGGACGGCGAGTCCGAGGACGTGCCGGCGGAGGACGTCGAGAAACTCATCGACACCGCGCGTTCGGCCGCCGGGGACAGGCTGCGTCTCGAGTTCGGCGGAGGGCCCGTGCAGAACTCGGAGGAGTCGGGCGGCGGGGGCGCCGAAGGGGCGGGCATGCTCGCCGCCCTGGTCATCCTCGTCCTGCTCTTCGGCTCGCTGCTGTCGGCGGCGGTGCCGCTGGTCACCGCGGTCTTCGCGGTGGGCGGCTCGCTCGGCCTGATCGCCCTGGCGTCCCACGTCTTCACGATCGCCGACTTCACCCCGCCCATCATGATGCTGGTGGGGCTGGGCGTCGGCGTGGACTACGCCCTGCTCATCTTCTACCGGTACCGGCACCAGCTCCTCGAAGGCGACGATCCGCGCACCGCCGCCCGTACCGCTCTGGACGCCGCGGGCCGGACGGTCTTCTTCGCCGGATGCACCGTCATCATCGCGCTGCTCGGCCTGGTCGTCCTCGGCCTCGGCTCGCTGCAGGGCGTCGCGCTGGCCGTGGCCCTGACCGTCCTGGTCACCATGGCGGCCTCGCTGACCCTGCTCCCCGCCCTGCTGGCGTTCTTCGGCGGCCGCATCCAGCGCCACGTGCGCAAGAGCGCCGCGAAGGCCGAGGCCAAGGGCAGGCGGGAGGGCCGCCGCTGGCACGCGCTCGCCGCCGCCGTGCAACGACGCCCGCTGGCCGCCCTCCTGGTCTCCGCCATCGCGCTGCTGGCGCTGTCGGCACCGGCGCTGGGCCTGCGTCTGGGCTTCGGCGACGCCGGGAACAACGCGCCGGAGAGCACCACGAGGAAGGCCTACGACCTGCTCGCCGACGGCTTCGGACCCGGTTTCAACGGCCCGCTCGTCCTGGTCGTCCAGGGCGGCGAGGACGCGGCCCGGCACCTGCGGGCCGCCCTGGAGCGGACCGACGGCGTCGCCGCGACCGTCCCGCCGCGACCCACCGAGGACGGGAGGCTGCACACGCTCATCGCCTTCCCCGACACCGCCCCGCAGGACGAGGCCACCGCCGACCTCGTCCACCGGCTCCGCGACGACGTCCTGCCCTCGCTGGCCGCGGAGCACGACGCCCGCTACCTGGTCGGTGGACCGACCGCCGCCACCCAGGACTTCGCGGACGCCGTCGCGTCACGCATGCCGCTGTTCGTGGCCGTCGTCGTCGGCCTGTCCTCGCTGCTCCTGCTGCTGGTCTTCCGCTCGCTGCTGATCCCCGTCAAGGCCGCCGTCCTGAACCTGCTGTCGGTGGCGGCGGCCCTCGGCACCATGGTCCTGGTCTTCCAGCACGGCTGGTTCGGCGTGCCCGAAGGCCCCATCGAGGCCTACCTCCCGGTCATGATCTTCGCGATCGTGTTCGGCCTGTCCATGGACTACGAGGTCTTCCTCATCTCCCGCATACACGAGGAATGGGAGCGCACCCGCGACCACTCCGAGGCCGTCCGCGCGGGCTTGGCCGCCACCGGCAAGGTCATCACCGCCGCCGCGGCCATCATGATCGTGGTCTTCGCCGCCTTCGTCCTCAGCCCCACCCGCATGCTCCAGCAGTTCGGCCTGGGCCTGGCCGCCGCCGTCCTCCTGGACGCCGTCGTCATCCGCTGCATGATCGTCCCCGCCGTCATGCAGCTCCTGGGCGCCCGCGCCTGGTGGCTCCCGTCGCCCCTGGCCCGGCTCCTTCCGAAGGTCGAGCTGGAGCGCAGGGAGACGTCCCCCGCCGCCCGGGTGCCGGCCCCCGCCGAATCCCGCGACCCGGAACCGGAACCCAGAACCTGAGTCCGGTGAAAGGGNNNCCCCCGTCCGGCGTCAGCGCCGAAGGGCGGGCTTGTCGCCGCCGCCGCTGCGGGTCCAGACGTAGACGGCGTTCAGCTCGTACACCGAGAAGGCGAGCTCGTTGCGGCGGTCGCGGTCGAAGTCGGCCACGATCGCGCCGCCCGCCTGGCCGTGCGCCTCGGCCAGCACGTGCGTGGTGAACGTGCCGTTCTTCGCCTGCTCCAGCCAGAACAGGCGCGGGTCGCCGTCGCCCGACACCAGCAGGTCGACGTCGCCGTCACCGTCGATGTCGCCGTCGCCGAACACGCCGGGAGCCGCCTGGCCGGGACGGCCCCGGGAGACGATCCCGCTGGAGACCGCGGTCGGCGTCCAGGCCTCGGTCTCGTCGCGAGGCACGTCGAAGGTGACGATCTGCGACGCCGGGTCGGTGGAGCCGGGCGGGAAGGACGTGTTGGTGTGGTTGGACCCCACCCACACGTCCTTGCGGCCGTCCAGCTTCCTGACCAGCTTGATCTGCATCGACTTGCCCTGCGTGGCGTCGATGACGTGCGGGACGTACTTGCCCTTGCGGCGGGTCTCCAGCCAGACGTAGGACGCGCCGGACTGGAAGTACTGGGCGCTGGCGACGTCCAGGTCCCCGTCGCGGTCGACGTCGGCCACCTCGGGCAGCGCTCCGCCGCCCGGACCGAGGGTGAGGGGGGTGGTGGAGAAACCGCCGCCGCGCACGCCCCTGAAGACCTGGATCCAGGCGTTGGACGGGGCCTGCCCCTCGATCAGCGAGACGGGGCCGGGGAAGGACTCGCCGATCGTGACCAGGTCGAGCCTGCCGTCCTTGTCGAAGTCGACCGGCACGGCGCGGTGGTAGAAGAGCGGCTGGGTTCCGGGCGCGACGAGGTCGTGCCGCTTCCAGTCTCCGGAGGTCTGCTCCCACCAGGTCAGCGAGCCGCACAGCTGCGGTCCGCACTGGAAGAAGCCGCCGGGGACGGCGATGTCCATGTCGCGGTCGCGGTCGAAGTCCGCGACCGCGGGCTCGTTGGGGTAGCGGATCCCGGCTTCGGGCCCGAAGACGCGGGTCTTGGTCCAGGCGTCGATGGAATCGCCGAGGGCGTAGACGGCGACCTCGCCGTACGGGGCGGGAGCGCCGGGGACGATGGTCCCGAAACCGGTGGCGACGATCTCCTTCTTCCGGTTCCCGACGACGTCGGCGGCGACGGAGAACGCCGCGCCGGGCAGTGCGGCGTCGACGGTGTGCCGGGTGAACGAGACCGGCTTCGGGGACTTGTCGCGGTCTTCGGCCAGGGCCGGGATGGCTCCGGCGCATGCGAGGACGCACGCGGTGGCTATGGCGAAGGGACGGATGGAGCGCAAGCTCTCACCTCCAGGAATGTTCCCGTGTAGGAGCCCATTGATACCAGTCGTTTCCCTCAGCGGAATAGTGTTTCCCCTTACCGAATCGGTTGCGGCTGGACCGGGCGCGAGCTGCTCACCGCCGCGACCTCTGTTTCCGGCCTTTCCCGGGTAGGGATCTCCCAGCCGGTGGCGTGGCGCGCAGGGCCGAGGGCCCCGCGCCCGGTCGGCGGGGAACCGAACCAGGGGGACGGACATGAAGATCGTGGTCATCGGGGGCACCGGGCTCATCGGCTCGAAGGTCGTGCGGAGGCTGACCGGGCGGGGGCATGAGGCCGTGGCCGCCTCGCCCCGCACCGGAGTCGACACGCTCACCGGGAAAGGGCTGGCCAAAGCCCTGGAAGGAGCCTCGGTGGTGGTGGACGTGTCGAACTCGCCGTCCTTCGAGGCCGCGGCGGTGCTGGAGTTCTTCGAGACGTCGACGCGCAACATCCTCGACGCGGAGGCCGCGGCGGGCGTCGGCCACCACGTCGCGCTCTCGATAGTGGGAGTCCGTCGCCTGCCGGACAACGGCTACTTTCGCGCGAAGATCGCCCAGGAAGATCTGATCAAGGGCTCCGGGATCCCCTACTCGATCGTCCAGGCGACCCAGTTCTTCGAGTTCGGCAAAGGCATAGCCGACACCGCGGCCGCCTCCGACGGCACGGTCCGGATGCCCTCCGTGCTCTTCCAGCCCATGGCGGCGGAGGACGTCGCCGAGGCGGTCTGCGGGGTCGCCGTGGGCGCGCCCCTGAACGGCACGCTCGAGGTGGCCGGCCCCGAGCGGTTCCGCTTCGACGAGTTCATCCGCGAGGTCCTGAACGCGAACGGCGACCCCCGCGAGGTCGTCGCCGACCCGCACGCCCCCTACTTCGGCTCGGAACTCCGGGAGCGCAGCCTCATCCCCGACGACGGCGCCGCGACCCTGACCACGACCCGCTTCGAGGACTGGCTGCGCGGCTCCGGCCCGGGCGCGTGAGGCTCACGGCATCAGGCCGCCGACGGGCCCGGCGGTTCCAGCATGGGCACGAGGAACCGCCGGGCCAGCTCGGCGAGCTGCTCGTCGTCGTCGAGGTCGACGAGGTGGCTGGGGACGGCCAGGAAGGAGGCGGAGATCCGGACCATCATCTCGGCGACGAGGTCGGTGTCCAGGTCGTCCGGCGCGTTGCCGGCGCGCTGCTCGTAGCGGAGCTGGCCCGCGACGAACTGGCGCACGGTGGCGAGGGTCCGCCCCCCGTCGCTGATCATGGAGGGCACGACCACGTCCGGTTCCGTGGCGATCATGCCGCCGATCAGAGGGTTGCCCCGGATGGCGCGCAGCGAGCTGACGAAGCCCAGGACCACCCGGTCGGCGGCGGTCTCGGCCTGTTCGATCTCGACGAGGAACCGGTCGAAGTAGCGGCGGAACTCCCGGCGCACCACCTGCTCGATCAGCGCGTCCTTCGTGGTGAACCGCCGGTAGACCGTGATCCGTGAGACGCCGGCCCGCCGGGCCACGTCCTCCATGGTGGACCGCTGGATGCCCATCCGGCAGAACTGCTCGTACGCCGCGTCGAGTATGCGCGCGCGGGTCTCGTCGGTGTCGTCGATCCGTTCGACGGCGTCGGTGTACGCGCGCTCGATCAGAGAGTCCTGGCCCTGGTCTGTCGCTAGGAAGGGCAGAGCGGATTCCATGGTCTCCTCCGGAACGGCTGATTCCGCATACATCTCCCACAGCCTCCCACGAATAGGCCTTGTGATGTCCGCCACAGTGTGTTGTCATGAGGGCCACGAGCAATGATACGTGGATGCAAGCAGTGTTTCATAGTATCAGGGCTCTCGGTTCCGAGGAGGAGCAAGGAATGGAGACACCCAGCAGACGAGGATTGTTGATGGCGGGTGGGACGCTCGGCGCGCTCGGCGCACTGAGCGTCGCGACCCCCGCATGGACCTGGTCCCCCATGGGCTCGGTGGTCGGCGCGGGCGCCGGCGCCGACCCGCGGACGGTGTGGGACCCGGAAGCCGACCAGCTGGTCGCCTCGCTGATCCAGCGGGGCGAGGTGCCCAGGGTCAACACGCTGCTGCGGACCTGGACGAAGAACGGCCAGGCGCTGCCGGCCGGGCTGCCCGCGGACCTGAAGGCCTTCATGGAGAAGGCCCGCAAGCTGCCGGCGTGGTCCGACCCGAGCAAGCTCGACACGGCCTTCCGGTTCAACGAGAAGCGCGGGCTCTACCTCGGCGTGCTCTACGGCTTCGCCAGCGGCATGATGAGCACCGTCATCCCCAGGGAGGCGCGCGCGGTCTACTACTCCCAGGGCGGCGCGGACATGAAGGACCGCATCTCCAAGACCGCCAAGCTCGGGTACGACATCGGCACCGCGAACGCCTTCAAGCCCGACGGCTCGATGATCGTCACCTGCGTCAAGACCCGGCTGGCGCACGCCGCGGTGCGCCACCTGCTGCCCAAGTCCCCGTACTGGGACAAGGTCGCCGACGAAGCGGTCCCGATCAGCCAGATGGACCTGATGGTCACCTGGCACAGCCTGCCCACGACCGTCATGCGGCACCTGAAGAACTGGAAGGTGCCGATCCCCGCCAACGAGGCCGCGGCCTTCCTGCACTCGTGGCAGCTGACCGCGTACATGCTCGGCATCAAGGAGGAGTACATCCCCGCCTCCTGGGACGCGGCCGAGTCCCAGGCCAAGCAGTCCCTGGACACGCTCCTGGCCCCCACCCCCGAGGGCATCAAGCTCGCCGACATCCTGCTCGGCCTCGGCGCCCAGATCGACGGCACCATCCTCAGCAAGCCCATCCTCGGCGCGTTCACCCGCTTCCTGCTCGGGGACGAGATCGCCGGATGGCTGAAGATCCCCCGCTACCTGCTGTGGGACAACCTCCTCAAGACCGCCTGGGGCCCGTTCATCGCCGTCCGAGAGGGCCTGCTCCCCTTCCCCCTGGCGCCGGCGGCCTACTGGACCTTCGACGAGTTCCTGCGCAAGTTCGCGCTGCTCTTCCTGTCCGAGGCGCAGGAGATCAGCATCGAGATCCCCGACAGCAACAACCCGAACTACCCGTGACGGCCCCCTGACCCGCCCCGCGGCGGGCGCCCCCGCGAACCCGGGCTCGGAATCCACCGGATTCCGAGCCCGGGGCGTCGCGGCCGTCAGAAGCGGATGACCCCGCGGAGGATGGTGCCGTTGCGCATGTCCTCGTAGCCCTGGTTGACCTCGTCCAGGGTGTACTCCTTGGTGATCATCTCGTCGAGCTTGAGCTGGCCCGTCTTGTAGAGCTCCAGCAGGCGGGGGATCTCGTGGTGGGCGTTGGAGGAGCCGTAGAGCGAGCCGCGGATCTGCTTCTCCAGCATGGTGAGCATGAAGAGGTTGCCGCTCATGTCGGCGTTCGCGAAGTTGGCGACGGCGGTGACGATGACCTTGCCGCGCTTGGTGACCAGGTCGAGGGCCGGGGAGATGTAGGAGCTCTCGGCGCGGTCGGTGGTGATGATGAAGGAGTCGGCCATGTTGCCGCGGGTCAGCTCGACGACCAGCGGGCCGGCCTCCTCGACGCTGGCCACGGCGTGGGTGGCGCCCAGCTCTAGGGCCTTGGTGCGCTTGAACTCCACCGGGTCGATGGCGATGATGTTCCGCGCTCCGGCGATGCGGGCGCCCTGGACGGCGCTGGCGCCGATGCCGCCGATGCCCTGCACGACGACGGTCTCGCCGGCCTTGACCTCGGCGGTCCGCACGGCGCTGCCGTAACCGGTGGGCACGCCGCACCCGAGCAGGGCCGCCTTGTCCAGCGGGGAGCCGTTGTCGATCTTGACCACCGAGGCGATCGGGACGACCGTGTACTCGGCGAAGGCGCCCAGCAGGGACATCTGCCCGATGTTCTGGCCGCGGGCGTGGAAGCGGTAGGTGCCGTCCAGCTGCGGGCCGTTGATGAGGTGCGCGCCCAGGTCGCACAGGTTCTGCATGCCCCGCGCGCAGTACGAGCAGCGGCCGCATGAGGGGATGAAGCTGAAGACGATCGAGTCGCCCTCGGCGACCTCGGTCACGCCGGGACCGGTCTGGACGACGACGCCGGCGCCCTCGTGACCGCCGATGACCGGGAGGGGCATCGGGATGTCACCGGTGACCAGGTGTTCGTCGGAGTGGCACAGACCGGTGGCGACGAGCTTGACCAGGACCTCGCCCTCCTTCGGCGGGTCGAGCTCGACCTCCTCGATCTGCCACTTCTCGTTCTGGCCCCACAGGATCGCGGCCTTCGTCTTCATCGTGTACATCCTCTCTGATGTCTCACACAGGGGGTGGGTCGCCGACCGTGTTTCCCACGGGTTTCATGCAACATACAAATTATGGATGATGTATGGCAATAGGGATCCGGCTGCCATACTGAGGTCATGGCCGGTCGAGGGTGGAAGGGACAGCCTCCGCGCACGGAGGAGGAGGCGCGGCAGCGCATCCTGGAGGCGGCCAACCGCTGCCTGGACCGTTATGGACCGGCCAAGACGAGCCTGTCCGACGTGGCGGCCGAACTCGGGGTGACCCGCCAGACGGTCTACCGGCACTTCCCCAGCACCACGGACCTCCTGCTGGCGAGCGCGGTGGCGTCGGTCGAGCCCTTCCTGGACCGCGTCGCCGAGCACTGCGCCTCGCTCTCCGATCCGGGTGAGATCGTCGTCGCGGGCCTCGTGTACATCCTGAGGCACCTGCCCGAAGACCCCCGCCTGTCCCTCCTGCTGGCCGTGGACCGGGCGGACCTCTTCACCGTCGGGATCACCTCTCCGACCGCGTTCGAGTTCGGCCGCGCCATACTGCGGCGCTACCCCGTCGACTGGGACGCCCTGGGATACGGGGAGGAGGAGTTCGACGAGCTCGTCGAATACCTCCTGCGCCTCGTCCAGTCGCTGATGATCGACCCCGGCCGCCCTCCGCGCTCCCCGGAGGACCTCACCCGCTTCCTCAACCGCTGGCTGGCCCCCGCGGTCACCCGCTTCTCTCCTCGCCCGGAAGAAGGCGCCGCCTCCCCGGGCGCGTGAGTACCGCCGAAGACGCCCGGAAGGACGTGCGGTCAGCGGTCGGCGTGCCGGCCGCTCCACCAGGGCAGAGTCCCCAGCACCCCGGCCAGGCCGGTGCCGGGCGGCATCGGGTGAACGGGAGGCCCGGGAGGCGGGCGAGGCCGACGTTCGGTCTTCGGCCGGGGGCTCCGGGCGAGGCCGCCGTCCGCCTGCGCGGCGGATGCGAATGAAACGGCGCTCCGGGAGGGGAGGGGGCCGGGGAAATGCATCCGGGGACCGGCCGGATCTTCCTTCACATTTTTCTTCCAGAAGGCCGACGGGGTGACGAAAACGGATCCGTCGGGTCTCCCCTTAACACGGGGCGGGCGCCTTGGGGAATTGCCTTTCCGGTGCTCATAAAGTGAGGGTGTTTTTGGCTTGGGCGGCCGAAAAGAACGGTCGATTGGGTGAATTGTTCACTATGTCTATTTTATTCTAGGGTAGTTTTACCAGTATGCCGATGTTGTCGTGATTAATTTACGCGTGTCGGACAGCATTCGAACATTCTTTACGGACACCCCCTTTGACCAGGTAGTCCGTAGGTGGCCACGGGGCTGTCACGGCCGGCCCGGGAGTGCCTACGATGCGACCTGTTCCACATTTCCGGGTACGTGATCGTGAGGAGGCCTCCGCCTGTGACGGATTCACTCGCCAGAATGCAAATAGCGGACGGCGGTTCGGGGAACGGCGAGAAATGGAATTCGGTCGACGGGGATCTGGCCGAGGTGTTCGATCCGCTGAATTTTCACCAGGCCGCCGCGCAGTGCACCCTGAGGCTGTGGCGGTATCTGGACGACTCCGCGGTCAAGGGGCTCGACCTGGTCGAGCCGGCGGTGCTGATGAAGGCCGCACGGGAACTGATGACGGACGAGCGCGAACGCGTCGCCGACTTCGACGAGGGCCGGCTCGGCCAGATCGTCGACCTCTACCTGAACACCGGCATCCAGGTGCACTCGCCCGGGTACATGGGGCGGCAGTTCTCCGGAGTGGTGCCGCTGGCGGGCCTGGTGGACCTGGTGAGCTCGGTGGCCAACCAGCCGTCGTCGTTCTACGAGGCGGGCCAGCTGCCGAACGTCGCCGAACGGCTCATGGCCGAGGAGCTCAACCGCCTCATCGGCTGGGACCCCGCGGAGTTCGCGATGGTGACCACCTCGGGCGGCTCGCTGGCCAACCTCACCGCGCTGCTGGCCGCCCGCAACCGGGCCTTCCCCGGCATCTGGGCCCGCGGCGTCGCGGAGGAGGGCGGCCGTCCGGCCGTCGCGATCAGCGAGGAGGCCCACTACAGCGTGAGCCGTGCCGCCGGAGTGCTGGGCATCGGCGAGGAGCAGATCGTCCGGCTCCCCGTCGACGGGCAGGGCCGTATCCGCCCTGACGGCGTGGTCCCCGTCCTCGACGCCGCCGCCCGGCGCGGCCTGAAGGTGTTCTGCCTGGTCGCCTCATCGGGGACGACCTCGATGGGCGCGTTCGACCCGCTCGACGAGCTGGCCGCGCTGACCCGCCCGCGCGGCATCTGGCTGCACGTGGACGGCGCCCACGGCGCGAGCCTGCTGGTGTCGGAGCGGCACCGCGACCGGCTGCGCGGGCTCGCCGAAGCGGACTCGCTGACCTGGGACGCGCACAAGATGCTGTTCGTGCCCGCCCCGTGCACGCTCCTCTTCTACCGGGACGGCGACGCGGCGCGCGGAGCGTTCCAGCAGCGCGCCAGCTACGTGTTCGACGAGGAGCCGGACGTCTACAGCGACTTCGACAGCGGCGACAAGAACCTCGAATGCACCAAACGCCCGATGATCATGCCGTTGTGGACGCTCTGGTCGGTCTACGGGCCGGCGCTGTTCGCGCGGAAGATCGACCACCTGTGCGCCATGACCGGGCAGGCGCACCGGATGCTGCGGGCCGAGCCGGACTTCACCGTCCTGCACGAGCCGGAGGCGAACATCCTTTGCTTCCGGTACGACCCCGCGGGCCTCGACCGGACGGCCCTGCACCGGCTCCAGCTCGCGATCCGCAACCGCGTGCGCGCCGACGGGCGCTTCTTCATCTCCAAGGTCGACCTCGACGGCGTCGCGGCACTGCGCGTCGTGCTGATGAACCACCGGATCGGAGCCGAACACCTGGCCATGCTCATCACCGAGATCAGAACGACCGGACAGCGGGTGCTGCGCGAGAACGCGGCCCGCGACGACCAGAAGGACGGAGACCAGCGATGACCACGACGATGACGAGACCCGACGCCGCTGAACTGGCCGAGCGGCTGATCCCCGCTGAGGAGCTGAGCCCGCGCTCGGCGGCGCAGGTCGCGGTCCTGCCCCCGTTCGCCGACAAGCTGGAGGAGTGCGCGCGCCTCGTCGGCGCCCCCTACTGCGAGATCCGGCAGGACGTTCAGGACGCGCTGGTGATGCGCCGTCTCCAGCAGATCGTCAACACGGCGCTGCTCAACCCGCTGTGGCGGGAGCGGCTGCACTACTTCGGCGTCACCGAGGCGCCCGCCGACCCGGCGGAGTGGGAGCGGATCCCGCTGTCGGACAAGACCGTCCAGCGCGACATGTTCATGGGGGCGCGCGCGGGCATGGTCGTGCCGATCGAGCACGGCGGGTTCGAGGTGGTCGCCAGCGGGGGCACCAGCGACGGGCAGCCGCTGGAGATCGTCTACTCGCTGCGGGAGCTGCGCGACACCTACCGGATCTCCGGCGCGTTCATGGGCGCCTACCAGCTCAGCCGCTACCTGGGCGGCGCCGGACCCCGGTGGCTGTACACCACGCTGGCCGACTACCAGATGTGGAGCAGCGGGACGATGGTCGGCGGCGTCCTGGCGCAGGTGCCCGGCATCAACTACATCGGGGCCGGGCCGGTCACCGCGCCGGTGCTGGAGCACATGTTCTCCTATCCGGGCTCCAAGGCCCTGATGGGCATCTCCGCGGGCATCGGGTTCCTCAGCGAGCTGGGCGCGGGCATGCCCGCGCACGCCCGCGAGAGCTTCCGGGTCGCCATGTACGGCAGCGGCCTGATCCCGCAGCGCAAGCAGGAGGAGCTCCGCGCGGTCTACCCGAACGTCTCGATCCTCAGCTACTTCGCCGCCACCCAGGCCGAGTGCGTCGGGCTGCAGCTCGACCACGAGCGTCCCGAGCTCTCCACGGTCCCGGGCCTGCACCTCGTCGAGATCGTCGACGAGCACGGCCGGGCGGTCGCCGAGGGGGAGGAGGGCGAGCTGGTCGTCACCCGCCTGCACGCGCACGAGACCCCGCTGCTGCGGCTCAAGCTCGGCGACCGGGTGGTCCGCAGGGCGCCGCTGGACGGGCAGGGGCTGAAGACGGGCCGGTTCGAGTTCGCCGGGCGCAGCGGCGACACGCTGCACCTCAACGACAGCCAGTACTCGGCGGTGGTCGCCCAGGCGTCGCTCCGGGCCGAACTGCACCGGGTCGCCGGCGTCGACCTGGACCGGGTCGCCCTCGACGTCCAGTTCGTCAACCACCGGGGGAGCAGGCTCCTCGTCCTGCTGGTGGCCGCCGACGACGCCGAGCGCCTGGCCGAGAAGGCGGAGTCGGCCCTCGGCCCCGGCGGATGGCGGGGCTTGTTCGCCGCCGCGCTGCCGCGCTCCCTCTCGCTGTTCAACGACCGCGAGGCCACCCCGGAGTCGATCGAGGCCTCCGGATACGACTTCCGCGTGACGTTCGTGCCCCGCGGCTCCCAGGAGATCGAGCGGACGTCCGTCGGCAAGGTCCCGCTGGTCCGGGACCGCATGTGACCCCATCCCTCGCAGTTCCCGACCCGAATGGGAGACGCAGTGAAACCGAAGATCAGCATCGTCGTCATGGTGGACGCCGTCGGAGCGCTGTCCGACCGGACGCTGCACGACGGCAACCTGTCGCTCGTCGACGACAGTGACCTCGGCAGCCGGCACCTCGGCACGCCCGACCTGATCACCGCGGTCCTCCCGGGCCAGGTCGTCCACTGGACCCCGATCCACATCGACGTGCAGACGCCGGTCGAGATCCTGAACATCGAGTTCCTCGGCGCGGACGCGGCGGCCGTCCCGGCGCCGGCGCGGCCGGAGCCCGCGGCGGTACCCGGCTACGCGGCGGTGCCCGTCTACGCGGCGGTGCCCGTCTACGCGGGCGACGCGACCGCCACGGCGACCGACGTCCGGGCCGCCCCGGCGGCGGCGCCGAGCGCCCTCGACTCCAACGGGTTCGAGAACCACGACCTGCTGGTCTGGGAGGGCGTCGTGCCCGACACCATGGCGCCGGGCGTCCCCTACCGGTACCGGCTCTCCATCAAGGTCCACGAAGGCCCCGACAGCGTGCTGCACATCGACTCGCCCGCGCTGCTGCGCGTGTGAACCACCCGACCCGGAAGGCGGATTCATGGCCCAACAGCATGGGATCATCGTGCTCATCGACGTCGACAACGCCCTCCAGGAGCGTTCGCTCGACGGGAACGCTTACTGGTTCGACAACATGAAGTTCCTCGGCTCGACCGGAGTCGGCACCGGGAACCTGGCGACCGCCGTTCCCGGCGCCTACTTCCTCGACGGCTCCCAGGCGACCGAGCAGGTGCTGAACTGGCTGCCCGCCGCGCTCGGCTCGGTGCCCCCGACGGTGCCGCGCAACTACCTCGCCGAGCAGGCGAGGCAGACCGACCGGGAGGCCCTGGCGGGTCTCGCCGCCCTCGATCCGGCGGACGGCGCCGGGGCGGGGCGCATCCAGGAGCAGGTCGGCCGCAGGGCCAGGCGGTCCAGCGGCATCCGCGGCCTCACCACGGGCAAGGTGCTGGACGCCACCGGCCAGGTCGCCGGGGCGGACGCGGCGAACACCTACAACTACCCGGCTCCGGTGATCACGGACATCACCGGTCCCGCCGTCACGGAGAAGATCATGTACCCGGCCCAGTACGGGTCGCCCGACATGGTCTACGACGGCTGGTACTGGGCGGCGACCGTGGACACCAGCCGGCCCGGGATCTACCCGTACACGATGCACGTCCAGCTGCACGAGCTGGTCGAGCGCGACGACGAGCTGGTCTGGGAGTCGGTGGACCTCGTCTGCGAGTCCGCCCTCAAGATCACGAGCGACCCGAAGCGGAACGCCTTCACCGGCGCCGGGCTGGGCCCGCTGCCGATCCCGGCGTTCCCGCCCGTCCTCTGAACGTGATCGAGCCGAGCACACCGAAGCGGAGGAGCACCATGCCCCCAACGACGAACCCGGAACCACGCGCCGCCCGGCCTGTGACGATCACCTCGGTGGTCGACCCCGTCGCCGCGCTGGCGTCCGGGAACCTGGACGAGAACCTGTACCTCTACGACACCAACCGGACCTCGGGCTCGACCGGTTTCGGCACCACGGAGCTGCGGACCGGGGTGCGCAAGGGCGACGTCCTGCTGTGGAACGTCATCCCGCTGGAGTGCGAGACGTTCGTCGCCCTCGCCGGCATCGACATCGACCGGCGGGTCGCCGACCCCGTCCAGAAGGTCTACCCCGGCACCGACATCGTCTTCTGGACCGCCACCGTCAAGCGGGACCTGGTCAAGCCGGTCTCCTACCGCCTGTCCTTCCTGCTGGGGGGCGTGGCCGAGCCGTACACCGCCGACGCGTCCTCGTTCCTGGTCGGCGCCGCCCAAGCGAAGGAGCCCGTGAAGTGACCCAGTCGTACGCAGCCGAGGACTTCTCCGGCCGTGGCCAGCTCAACTCGGTGCAGCTCAACGTCGTCACGCTGATCGACATGGAGAAGGCCGCCGCCCAGGAGTCCCTCGAGGGCTGCCTGTACATGATGGACAACAGCATCGGCGGCGTCGGCCAGGGCACCGACCACCTGGAGACCGTCTGCAAGCAGGGCCAGGTGATCAACTGGATCATCCGCCCGATCGACATGCACCGCCGCCCCGACGGTTCCTGGCCCCCCATGCCGAAGATCAACAACCTGGTCTTCCTCGACATCGAGAAGGGCGACGAGGACGACGTCGCCGAGCGCCGCATGATGACCGAGCTCAAGATCTACGGCGCCCCCGACCGCATGCGCCACAAGTACACGGCCGTCTACTACTACTGGGCCGGCGCCGTCATGAGCACGGCCCACCCGGGCCTGTACCGCTACCGCTTCGTCCTCGAACTGGAGAAGGAGCACAGCACCGAGAAGCTCTACCTGAACTCCCCCCGCTACCCCGCCCTCCGGGTCCTGCCCGTCTGACGGCCACCGACCCCGCGTGCCGCGGGCACGGCACGCGGGGCCCTCTCCCCTGGCGCGTTCGTCAGGGGAGAGGCGGGAAGACGGGGCCGCCGCCGAACATCTTCCGGGGCGAGATCGGTGTTCCGCCGCCAGGTTCGGAGAGTTCGTACTCGACCGCCGCCTCCGCGCTGATGACGACCTGCCCGGTGCGCCGGTGGATGTCGGGGTCGGCGGCGAGGGCGGCTATCACCCTTCCCTGGAGTTCGGGGGTCTCGGTGTCCTTGATGGAGACGCCGAAGACCGTCTCCCTGCCGCTGGCCAGCAGTTTCTCGGTGCGGATCAGGCCGGGCCACAGGGACAGCACCGTGACTCCGTGCTTTCGCAGCTCCAGAGCGGTGTCGTGGGTCATCTTGTCCAGCCCGGCCTTGGAGATGCCGTAAAGGGTGGAGTGCAGGTAGGCGCGGGTGCCCACCGACGAGATGTTGACGATCATCCCCGCGCCCCGTGCGACCATCCCGGGCGCGACGGCGCGGCTCGCCACGTAGTGGGCGCGCAACCCGATCCCGATGAGCGGCTCCCAGTCCGACACGGGCCGCTCCCAGAACGGCTCGGGCCGTTCGTGGTCCACGTCCGCCGGGGCCGCCCAGGCGTTGTTCACCAGCAGGTCCAGCCGTCCGTGCTCCTCCTCGACGCTCCGGATCAGCGCTTCGACCTGCGCGTCGTCGGCGTGGTCGCAGACGACCGCCCGCCCGCGCCCGCCGGCCTCCTCCACCCGCTCGACCGTGCGGGCCAGCCGCCTCTCGTTCCGCCCGGAGACGACGACCGTCCAGCCGGCCTCGCCCAGCCCGACCGCGATGCCCTCCCCGACGCCGCGGCTCCCGCCGGTGACCAGCGCGACCCGTCCTTCACCCGCGACGCTCATGCGTGACTCCCTTGAAAAGAGGTTCCTTCGGCCAGCGGGCGGATCATCTCCCACAACACCGTCACGCGGGAAGACCGGATCTTCCACCGCCCGTCTTCCAGTTCGTAGCGGTCGTCGTACTCGATGGCGCTGACCTTCTCGGTCCGCGCGACCCTGTCGACCTGACGGAACCGCAGGCTCCAGGCGCCTTCGGCCCGGCCCTCACCGAGCAGTTCGATGACCGGGTTCATCGCGTGGTGCATGTCGAGGACGGCGTACCGCCCGTCCCCGTCCCGTCCCAGCGCGATCCGCTCGAAGACCCGGGTGAGCGCCTCGGCGCCTTCGAAGGCCCCGAGCGGCCCGTAGTCGAGCACGGCCCCCTCGGTGACGAAGCACTCCCGGAACCCCTTCGGGTCCTTGCGGTCGCACGCCCGCAGGTAGCGGTGCTTGACCGTTTTGATCGCCTCGATCGCTTCGAGTGCCGTGAGGCGCTCCTCCACGGTGCGGGCCGCCTCGCCCGAGATCGACTCCATGCGCCGACGCTAAGCCTCCCCGCTCCGGACGGCCACCCTCCCTCCCGCCCAGCGGAACCACGCCTGGAGCGGAGGACCGGCAACCCGTCCGAGCGCCATTGCGCACGCCGCTGCGCGTACTAAGGAACGCGCACAAGGAAGAAGGGGCCCGCCGCGAACGCGACGAGCCCCTTCTTCCTTGTGCTCAGTGCAGCGGCATGACGTCGACCTTCGTCTCCGGGCGGTGCCGCGGCAGCAGCAGCGCCGGGATGAAGGCCAGCGCGAGCAGGGCCAGCGCCCACCAGAAGGTGGTGCTGAACGCCTCGGCCATCTTCGGGGCCAGCTGCGCCATCACCTCCGGCGGCACCTCCTCCGTCGAGCCGAGGCCGCCGCCCGAGCCGGGCAGCCGGTCGGCGAGCTCGGTGGTGAGGATCACCGAGATGGCCGCGGTGCCGATCGACCCGGCGACCTGCTGGATGATGTTCAGAGCGGTGCTGGCCCGCGGCACCTCGTCGTGGCTGAGGGACTGCATCGCGGCCGACATGGTCGGCATCATCGTCAGGCCCATGCCCAGACCCATGACGAACAGCGCGACGCCCAGCACCGCCTTCGAGGTGTCGACGTCCATCTGGGTGGTGAAGCCGATCATGCCCCCGACGATGAGCACCAGCCCGGCCAGGACCACCCGGCCCGGACCGATCTTGTCGGTGAGCTTCCCGCCGATCGGCATCGTCACCATCGCGCCGAGGCCCTGCGGGATCAGCAGCAGGCCGGTGTGGAAGGCGCTCTCGCCCCGCACCAGCTGGTAGTACATCGGCATCAGGAACATCGCGCCGAAGAACGCCAGGCCGAACAGCACCATCGTCCCGGACGCCGCGGCGACCGAGCGGCGCTTGAACAGCCGCAGGTCGATCAGCGGCACCTCGGCGCTCAGCGCCCGCACCACGAACCCGGCCACCAGGACCGCGCCGACCGCGGTGAACCCGATCACCTCGGCGGAGTCGAACGCGCCCTTCTCCGCGCCGGTCGCCAGACCGTAGATCAGCGCGGCGAGGCCGGGCGAGAGCAGCAGCAGGCCGAGCAGGTCGAGCTTCTCGCCGGGCTGCGGCGTGTCACGGTCCAGGATCCTCCAGGCGAGGAACAGCGAGATGATGCCGACCGGCACGTTGATGTAGAAGATCCAGCGCCACGAGACGTCGTCGACCAGCCAGCCGCCGAGGATCGGGCCGCTGATCGGGCCGAGCAGCATCGGGATGCCGACGACGCTCATCACCTGGCCGACCCGCTGCGGGCCGGCCTTCTGGGTCAGGATCGTCATGCCCGCGGGCATGATCATGCCGCCGCCCAGGCCCTGCAGCACCCGGAAGGCGATCAGCGACTCGGCGGACCAGGCCATGCCGGCCAGCGCCGAGCCGAGCACGAACAGCCCGAGCGAGATCATGTAGAGCCGCTTGGTGCCGAACCGGCTGGCCGCCCAACCGGTCACCGGGATCACGGTGGCCAGCGCCAGCGTGTAACCGGTCGCGACCCACTGGATCTGCGACAGCGGCGCGCCGAACTCCTGGGACAGGGCGGGGACGGCGATGTGGACCACGGTGACGTCGAGGATCGACATGATCGCACCGAGGACCACGACCATGGCGACGGCGAGCACGCCGCGATCGAGGCCGCCGCCGTCCGGTCCGCCGCCGTCCGATTTGCTGACGGGGGCGCTACCGGCCTCCGGGGGGGCTGAAGAACTCAACTTCGTTGATCCCATCTTGTGTGCCCGGACGTGCGGGCTGAACGAGCATCGGCACCGGGGGCCGGCGCCTTCTGATCAGCGGTGGGGTGGACCGCTCCTATTCCGCCTCGGGAACGTTTCCTGACCGGTGGTCCAGGTGTTCGGCGGGCCCGCCTGCCCAGAGCCCGCCGGCCGTCCGTCCGCGGCGACCTACCTATGATCCCTCCTCTCCGTAGTGGTGATGAACCGGGGCGGCCCTCCGGCGGAAGGAGCGGACGCGTCCGACCGCGGCGTCCAGGACGATGAACGCGGCCAGCGGGTAGCCGAACATCGGAACCAGCCCGCCGGCGAGGACGGCGCCCCCGACCAGCGGGGCCAGGGCCCAGAGCGGGACGGCTCGCCAGGCGCCGCGCGGGACGGGACGGCCGAAGCCGTGCCTGCCGCGCCGCCACCACATCAGGTATCCCCACATGATGAGGAGGACGAGACCGAGGGCGAGGGCGGCGAGGAGGAGCTGGTTGGCGAGACCGAACAGCTGGCCCATGTGCGCGGAGACGCCGATGGAGGTGAGCTTGGCGAACAGGGGGTAGTCGGCGAAACGCAGGGTGCCCGTGACCTGACCGGTGGTCGGGTCCACCGCGGCGGAGTCCTGGCGCAGCGGCACGGTGGAGTCGATCTGCTTGACCACGAACGCCTTGCCGGGCTCGGCCGGGTAGACGATCTCGACCGGGCCGTCCAGGCGGGTCGCGGCCAGGATCCGGTCGACGCCCATGCCGGTGACGGCGTCGGTGGCGGCGTGGTGGTCGTGGTCGTGCGAGGCGCCGTCATGGTGGCCCACGGAGGTGCCGGGCAGTGTGGGGGCGGAGCTGTTCAGCGCCTTCTGGATCTCGTCGATGCGGGCTCCGGCGTTGACCGACCACGTCAGGCCCGTCGCGGACAGGAACATCAGGCCGGCCACGGACCAGATGCCGACCGTGCCGTGCAGGGACAGGGTCCCGCGCCGCCCCGGCTTCTTGAAGTCGGGCACCAGCAGGTCACGGCGTCGTCTGCGCCCGCGCGAGACCCACAGGACGAGCCCGCCTCCGGCCACGACCCACAGCCAGCTGGCGGCGAACTCGCTGTAGTTGCGGCCCGCGTCGCCCAGGTGCAGATGGGCGTGGAACCGCGACAGCCACGCCCGTACGGGCAGCGCCTCGGAGCCGCCGTAGACGGTCAGTTCGCCTTTGACGTCTCCCCGGTAGGGGTCGACGTAGACGGCGAGCTTCTCGGATTCGTCCAGCCCGTCGGCGCTCATCAGCACCCGGGTCGTCGCGCCTTTCTCCACCGAGGGCCGCACCGCCAGGACGGTCCCGTCGGGCCGGACGGCCCGGGCGGCCTCGACCTGCCGGGCCAGCGGCAGGCGCTCGCCGGAGGCGGGAACCCGCAGCTGCTCGGCATAGATGATCTTCTCGGCCTGCCAGGAGCAGGCGTACAGCAGCCCGCTGATCGCGGCGACCAGCAGGAAGGGCGCGACCAGCACGCCCGCGTAGAAGTGCAGGCGCAGCACCAGCGCCCGCAGCCCGCTCCTGGCGGACCTGCCGGGCTTGTCGGACCGTTCGGCCGCAGGGGGCCGTCCGGGAGGGGATTGCACGGACATGTCGAACACTCCACGACGAACTCTCATGGCACGCGGCCATGGACCTTCGGCGATGCGCCGAAGGCTTGACGGAAAAGAAGGTCAGAGAGAGTTCGCCGCAGGCGGTCCGCGCCGCCCGACGACCGTGACGACCGACATGGGGACCAGCACCCGCACCGCCGCCGTGACGACCGGCCCGGGCACCTCCCGGGACGGCACGAGGACGCACCGCAGGAGCCGCAGGATCCGCGCTGCCGTCCGCCGTACCAGGGAGCAGAAGAGCTCCTCGCCGCACCGCAGCCAGGCGGCCGTCAACAGCGCGACGATCAGGTGGCCGATCAGCATCGGCAGGCCGGAGTGCTCCGTCTGCGCCATGGTCGGCAGGTCCCGGTCCACGATCGCCGGGGCTTCGGGCGCGACCTGCCCGAAGAGCACGTGCAGCCCGTACTGGGCGGCCAGCACCGCGGGGAGGACCACCCGCATGCTCCGCTCACGCCCGCCGAGTAGGAACGCGCCCACGGACGTCAGCGCGATCGCCGCCGCCAGCCCACCGGGCCCCACCAGGGACCCGCCGCCGAACCAGTGCGCGGCCGCGGACACGAGCGTGCACACCGCTCCGAAACCGGCGGCGCGCACCGTCCGCAGGCTCCAGTCGGGCGTCACCCGGCAAGTATGCGGTCTTCACCCCTCCTACCTGCAAGAGGGGCATGTACAGCCGTCCGCACCACCTTTTCCTTTCCCGGCATCCTGGACCTTCACGTCTTCCGCGTCGTCTTCCGGTGGAAGAGCCCCGGTGACACGAGCCGCTCATGCCACCGGGGCGGGGGCCGGGAGGGTCAGAAATCCTCGTCGAAGGTCACGGAGCCCTCGACGGCCACCTGATAGGCCGAGACGCGGCGTTCGAAGAAGTTCGCCAGCTCCTGGACGTCCTGGAGCTCCATGAAGGCGAACGGGTTGGCGGTGCCGTAGCGGCGGGGGAAGCCGAGGCGGGCCAGGCGCTGGTCGGCCACGTACTCCAGGTAGGAGCGCATGTCGGCGGCGGACATGCCGGGCAGGCCGTCGCCGCACAGGTCGCGGGCGAAGGCGAGTTCGGCCGCGACGGCCTCCTCGAGCATCTCGGTGACCTGGGCGACCAGCTCGTCGTCGAACAGATCGGGTTCCTCGGCGCGGACGGTGTCCACGACCGCGAAGGCGAACTCCATGTGCATGGACTCGTCCCGGAACACCCAGTTCGTGCCGGAGGCCAGGCCGTTGAGCAGGCCGCGGGAGCGGAGCCAGTAGACGTAGGCGAACGCGCCGTAGAAGAACAGCCCCTCGATGCAGGCGGCGAAGCAGATGAGGTTGAGCAGGAAGCCCCGCCGGTCCTCCCGGGTGGAGAGCTCATCGAGGGAGGAGATCGAGCCGATCCACTTGAAGCAGAAGTCGCCCTTGGCCCGGATGCTCGGGATGTGCTCGATCGCGGCGAACGCCTCCCTGCGCTCCCCGTCGTCCTGGAGGTAGGTGTCCAGCAGCGTCAGGTAGAACTGGACGTGGACGGCCTCCTCGAAGAGCTGCCGGGAGAGGTAGAGGCGGGCCTCCGGGCTGTTGATGTGCTTGTACAGGTTGAGCACGAGGTTGTTGGCGACGATCGAGTCGCCGGTGGCGAAGAACGCGATGAGGCGCTTGACCAGGTGCAGTTCCTCGGGCGTCAGCCTGGCCAGGTCGGACAGGTCGGAGGCGAGGTCGACCTCCTCGACCGTCCAGGTGTTGCGGATCGCCGCCTTGTACCGCTCGTAGAAGTCGGGGTAGCGCATGGGCCGCAGGGTCAGGTCCATGCCGGGATCGAGCAGAGTGCCGTTCTTGACGGGGTTCTCGACGGAAGCGGTCACTGGCACGCCTCGCAGATCTCGGGGTTCTCCAGGGAGCAGGCGACCGCGTCGTCGTCGGCGACCGGCAGGCTCCCGCCCAGGGAGGGGACGGTGGTCTGGGCGATGCGCGTCGCGGGCCGCGAGCGCAGGTAGTAGGTGGTCTTCAGACCGGCCTTCCAGGCGTAGGCGTACATCGAGGACAGCTTGCCGATGGTCGGGGCGGCCATGAAGAGGTTCAGCGACTGGGACTGGTCGATGAACGGGGTGCGGGCGGCGGCCAGGTCGATGAGCGCCTTCTGCGGGAGCTCCCACGCGGTGCGGTAGAGCAGTTTGAGGTCGTCGCCGAGGACCGGGACGTCCTGGACGGAGCCGTCGGCGCGCTTGACGGCGTCGCGGACCTCGGGAATCCACAGGCCCCGCTCGCGCAGGTCGTCGACCAGGTATTTGTTGATCTGGAGGAACTCGCCGGAGAGGGTCTCGCGCTTGAACACGTTGGAGACCTGCGGCTCGGTGCACTCGTAGCAGCCCGCGATGGACGCGATCGTCGCGGTCGGGGCGATCGCGGTGAGCAGCGAGTTGCGCAGGCCGGTGCGTGCGACCCGGGCACGCAGCGCGTCCCACTCGGGCTTCCTGCCGTCGCCGACGGTGAAGTGGTCGGGGTGCAGGACGCCGCGGGCGGCGCGCGTCCGCGCATAGGACGGGTGGACGCCGAACTCCTCGGCCAGGTCGGCGGAGGCCCCGTAGGCGGTGAGGGCGATCTCCTCGGCGATGTCGGTGGACAGCCGCAGCGCCTCGGGGGAGTCGAACGGCAGCCGCAGGGTGAAGAACACGTCCGCCAGGCCCATCACGCCCAGGCCGATCGGACGCCACTTCTTGTTGGCGGCCTCCGCCTCGGACGTCGGGTAGAAACCGCGGTCGATCGTCCGGTCCAGGAAGCGCACGGCCGTCCGCACCGTCTCGCGCAGGCGGGCGAAGTCGAACCCGTCGGCGGTGACATGGCGGGCCAGGTTGATCGAGCCGAGGTTGCACACGGCCGTCTCCGCCTGACTGGTCACCTGGAGGATCTCGGTGCACAGGTTCGACAGGTGGACGACGTTGCCGGGCTCGGCCGTCTGGTTGCAGGTGCGGTTGGAGATGTCCTTGAACGTCATCCAGCCGTTGCCCGTCTGGGCGAGGGTGCGCATCATCCGGCCGTAGAGCTGACGTGCCGGGATCTGCTTCGTGTACTTCCCGGCGGACTCGGCGGCCCGGTACGCCTCGTCGAACTCATCACCCCACAGGTCGACCAGCTCGGGGACCTCCTTGGGGTCGAACAGCGACCACGCCGCGTCGGCCTCGACCCGGCGCATGAACTCGTCGGGGATCCAGTTCGCCAGGTTCAGATTGTGGGTCCGGCGCTGCTCCTCGCCGGTGTTGTCGCGCAGTTCCAGGAACTCCTCGACGTCGGCGTGCCACGGCTCCAGGTACACGCACGCCGCGCCCTTGCGCCGGCCGCCCTGGTTGACGGCCGCCACCGAGGAGTCCAGGGTGCGCAGCCACGGCACGATCCCGTTGGAGTGGCCGTTCGTCCCGCGGATCAGCGAACCGCGCGAACGGATCCGCGACCAGGAGATCCCGATGCCGCCGGCGTACTTCGACAGCCGCGCGACCTGTCCGTACCGCTCGTAGATGGACTCCAGCTCGTCCTTCGGCGAGTCCAGCAGGAAGCAGGACGACAACTGCGCGCGACGGCCGCCGGAGTTGAACAGCGTCGGTGACGATGGCAGGTACTCCAGCCGCGACATCAGCCCGTACAGCTCCGCCGCCTCGGCGGACGTCTCGGCGAGCCCGCACGCGACGCGCAGCATGAAGTACTGCGGACGCTCGATCACCTTGCGGGTGCGCGGGTGGCGCAGCAGGTAGCGGTCATAGACCGTGCGCAGGCCGAAGTACTCGAACCGGCCGTCGGCGGCCTCGTCGACGAGCGCGTCCAGCTCGGCCGCGTGCGCGGCGACGAACGCGGCGGTGGCGTCGTTCAGCAGACCCTCGGAGTGCGCGAGGGCGATCGAACCGGAGAACGAGACGACGCCCTCGCCCGCGGCCTCGTCTCGGATCAGCTCCGCGAGCAGCCCGGCGGCGACCCGCGACTGCGCGGGGTCGACGCTGACCTTCGCCGCGGTCTCCCGGATGAGGAGCTCACGGTCGGATACGGCGGGTGCGGTGACGGTCAACGACTCTCCCTCGTGCTCGGCCTTCCGGGAACACGCGGAAAGCAGCACACGGGACCATGACGGCTCCGCGCCCGCCCACCGGCCTTCCCACGAGGCTCATGGACATCTCGAAAGCGCCGGCAGGTCTTCGGACTCAGGGGCGCGACGCACACTCCTACCGGCCGTCGCTTCCCGGGCCCGCGGGCCCAGTGCTTCGTTGACGGCTTTCGTTCCCCATCACCGCTGCGGGGCAGTCCCGGATTTCCACCGGGTTCCCTCTTGCGCCGCTTCGACCCTGACGGGCCGAAGCGGACCAGCGCTGCGGGAGACTCTACATCTAGTGGCACCGGCGAATGAACAAGCTAGATGTTGTAGGCGTGTCCGCCGCGGTCGCCGCGACGGCGAACGCGCCCGGCATGGCATGATGGCCGGTGAAGGCGAGCGGGGACGGTGGTGGACATGCCTCGTACGCGGCGTCGTACGACCTCGCCGCACGAAGCGAGACGTGATCCATGAGCTCTCCCGGCCAGGCGATCGCCGACGTCTCGCGGATCGGCGGCTACTTCCACCTCTACACCGACGACGCACCTCCCGGGCCGTGGCGGCCGCTGCGACGGCTGCTGACCGACGAGGCGGCCTTCGCCCATCGTGTCGCCGTCACCGCCGAGCGGCTCGGCACCGCCGAAACCAGGGTCGCCGCCTCCATCCTGCACCTGGGCATCGCCACCCGCCTCTGGTCGCCCGTGCTGGGCGCCGCGGTGGTCCACCGGGTGCTCCTGGACTGGACGGCCGACACCCTGGAATGGAAGGACGCCCCTGGCGGGCCGCTGCCGCTGCGCCTGCCCGCGCCCTCGGCACGGCCGGTCACCGACCTCGTCCAGGCCGCCGAACCTCTCTACCGGACGGTGTCGGCACTCCTGGAGCCCCTCGCCGGCCTCGTCCTCGGCCAGGTCGAGATCGCGCCCCGGCTGCTGTGGGGCAACGCCGCCTCCGCGCTGGCCGGTGGCATCCGCGAACTGGCCCGCGACCGCCCCGGGCACGCGGCCGACGCACTGGCCCTCGGCGACGCGCTGCTCGGGCTCGGCCACCTGAAGTCCACCGGCCACTTCACCGAACCCGCACCCGGCCGACCGTTCTTCACCCGCACCACCTGCTGCCTGTACTACCGCGTTCCCGGCGCGGGCAAATGCGGCGACTGCGCCCTGCTGGCCCCTTCTGCCCGGCAGGCTCAATGGGCCCGGGAGCTGAGGGGGAACCCGTGACCCGCATCGCCGGCCGCGGAATCCGATGGGCGCGGCCCGCCGGCGTCGTGGCGGGTCGTTTTCCCTGAGTGCCAGATCTTGCTGAGAACCCCGTTCGTGCTCTAGAAAGACATTAAAGTATATCTGATTTCGGGCAGGGCATACGACGCCGGCGCGTTCGTGTCGCCGTCAAGGAGGAGCCGGTGGCTCAGCGAGACCTCGCGACGAATGACGACCCGGTCCCCGAACGCGTCATGGAACTGGCCGCAGGCAAGCGCCTGGGCTGGCTCCGCGCGCAGTACCAGCCGCGGCAGCGACGGGTGTTCACCCGCTGGAACGACTGGCGGCTCTACTTCTTCGAAGAAGGATTGATCGTCACCAGTCCCGAGGGGCTGGAGATGGATTTCCGGTGGGAGTCCACGACGGTCTTCCAGTGTCTCAGCACGCTCGATTCCACGGTGCGCGACGCCGCCTACACCCTGGTCGGCCCCGATCTGGAGGCCATCGCGATCGGCCGGGGGACGTCCGCGCTCCTGCGGGTCACGGTCGACGGGCGGCGGGTTCCGTCGGTCGTGCGCGGCGCGCCGTTCGTCCACGAAGGCGTGTGGGGCCCCGAGATCCAGAAGGGCGTGACCAGAATGCGGCTGCCCGAGGTGCTCGGCCGCATAGGCCGGGGCGAGACCTTGGACTTCAACAGGTTCACGGTGACCGCCGAGTCGGTGTCGGTCAAGAACAAATCCCTTCCCTGGGCGGAGGTGACCGGCGTCGATGTCTCCAACGGCCTCGTCTCCATCTCCAGAGGACACAGGACGCTGCCGCCCGTCCTCGCCAATGAGGTCCCGAACCTCCAGCTCGCCCTCGTGCTGATGGAGCTGCTGCGGAAGGAGTCCTCCCCACCGCCGCGCGGAGGACCGTCGGCCCGGCCCGGTGAAGGACGATGAGGGGCTCCCGCCGCTCCCTGGACGGGGTGCCGGTCCTGCTCACCGGGGCTTCCAGCGGAATCGGCGAAGCGACGGCGGCGGCGCTGGCCGAGCGGGGCGCCAGGCTGGCGATCGCCGCCCGGCGCCGGACGAACCTCGAAGAGGCCGCCGACCGGATCGCCGAGGCCGGGAGGATCCGGCCGGTGGTGCTCGAAGCCGACCTCTCCCGTCCGGGCGCCGCCGCCGAGCTCGCGCAGCGGGCGCTCGCCGCGCTGGGGACGGTGGGCGTTCTGATCAACAACGCCGGGGTCGGGCTGGTCGGCGCGCAGGGCGCCGTGGGCGACGACGCCGAGGCGCGGGCGCTGTTCGAGACCAATCTGTGGACGCCGCTCGCCCTGACCCGGCACCTGCTGCCCTCTCTTCGAGCCGAGGGCGGCCTGGTGGCGAACGTGACCTCCAGCCTGCAGTCGGTTCCGCTCCCGATGCTCGGCTACTACGGGGCGTCCAAGGCCGCGCTGGCCCATCTGACCCGCACGCTCCGCCACGAACTGCACGGCACCGGTGTGAGGGTGCTGGAGATCGTCCCCGGCGGGACCGACACCGCGGCGCGCGACGTCGACCTCCTGCCCTGGCGGAAAGGCCCGATGCGCACCCCGCCGCCGGTCTCGACCGGGTCTGCGGCGCGGGCGATCGTGGACGCGATCGAACGCGGGCGGCGGCGCCGCGTCCACCCGCGAAGCTCCCTGCTCCCCCTCGAGATCCCGGCGACCGGCCGGCTCATCGCCTCCATCGTGACCCGCCGCGTCGACACCGACCGCTGACCTCCGACGCCGGAGTTCCTCTCGCAGGAAGGAACGGGACCACGAACGTGGATAAGGACAGAGAATGGGCCAGGGACCGGGCCAGGGCCAGGGCCGCTCGCAGGAGAACGGAACGGGATTACACGTCAATAGGGTGCTTTCCGGCGCTCGTGGTCTGGGTCGGGGGCATCGCCGCGGCCCAGGTGTTCCTGCCCGACACGGTGTCGAAGGCCGTGGTCTTCGTCGCGGTGCTGGTCGGGGTGGGGATGATCGCGATGTTCGTCGCCCTCACGGAGGCGGGCTGTGCGGGGGCGCTGGCCGGAGTCGTCCTGCTGGCCGTGCTGCTGGCGACCCTGCCGTCCGCGGTGACCCACCAGGTCCTGGCGTCGGGAGGGCGGACCGGCTGGTGCGAGACGGTGCGGAGCACCGACATCGAGGTCGGTTTCGGCGACGGGACCATGCCGCTGAAGGAATCGGAGGTCATCTGCGCAGGCCGCCGCATGACCGTTCCCTACCAGGCGTTGGAGGAGCCCGGCGCCGTCCTGCGGTACCACCCCGGAGGACGGGTGCCGCCGGTGACGGAAGCGGAGTGGAGAGGCCTGGGAACCGAGTGGTGGGTGGCGGTGATCGACCTCGTGTTGTGCCTGGCCCTCGCGCTTTTCCTGACCGCCCGCGCCACCGGGTACCGGCTTCCGGTTCGCCGGAGCGGTGATCGGGGCGGGCCGGGCCCGGGCCGCCACTGATCGTGACTCCAGGTAACCGATACGTCACCTTGGCGTGATGCCAAGGGCGCTGTGAGGCCAGTGTGCCCTCCCGGGAATGCGGGGACGACCGGGGCATGGCGAGTTCTTTTCAACGAGACAAGGTCCGGTTGGTCTTCGACGCCCTGGACGGCGACGGGGACGGCACCCTCCGGGAGGGGGATTTCGAGGCCCTCGCCCGCCGGTGGGCGGCGGTCCGGGTCGCGGGCGACGGGGAGCGGCTCCTGGCGGTCATGCGCGGCTGGTGGGACGCGCTGGCCGCGCACTCCCGGACGACCGGCGCGGTCGCGATCGAGGACGTCCTGACCGTCGTCGACCTGCTCGGGACCATGCCCGAGGCGGTCACCGCGACCGCCGACGCGATGTTCGAGGCCGTGGACGAGAACCGGGACGGCCTCGTCTCTCCCGCCGAGTACCGGCGGATGATCGAGGCGTGGAGCGGGGGCCCCGCCGACACCGGCGAGACCTTCGCCCTGCTGGACCTGGACGGCGACGGCACGATCTCCCGGGAGGAGTTCGCCGCCCATTGGTACGAGTTCTGGGCAGGGAACGACCCCGCCGCCCCGGGCAGCCGGGTCTTCGGCCGCGTCCCCGGTTGACCGCCCGCCTCAGGGCCGGATGAGGACCTTGAGCGCCTCGCGCCGGTCCATGGCCCGGTAGCCGTCGGGGACCTGCTCCAGGTCGACGGTGCGGTCGAAGACCCTGCCCGGCTGCACGGCGCCCTCCAGCACGCCCGGCATCAGTTCCTCGATGTAGGCGCGGACGGGCGCGGGCCCGCCGGTCAGGGTGATGTTCGGGCCGAACAGACTGGAGAACCCGACCGGGGCCTCGGCGTACTGCGGCACCCCGACCCGGGAGATCACCCCGCCGGGCCTGACCACGCCGACGGCCTGCTCGTAGGCGGGCATGTGGCCGACCGCCTCCAGCACCCTGGCCGCACCGTGGCCGCCGGTCAGCCGGCGGACCTCCTCGATCCCCTCGTCCCCGCGTTCGGCGACCACGTCGGTGGCGCCGAACTCCCGGCCCAGGTCGGTGCGGGCCTTGTGCCGGCCCATCAGCACGATCCGCTCCGCCCCGAGCAGCCGGGCCGACAGCACCGCCAGCAGGCCGACCGCCCCGTCGCCTATCACGACGACGGTGTCGCCCGGGCCGACGTTCGCGCGCTTGGCGGCGTGGTAGCCGGTGCCGTACACGTCCGAGAGGGTCAGCAGCCCCGGCAGCAGTTCGGAGTCCTCCTTCACGGGCGCCTTGACGAGGGTCCCGTCGGCCAGGGGGACGCGCACGGCCTCGGCCTGGCACCCTCCGACCCCGTCCTCGTTCCAGAAACCGCCGTGCAGGCAGGAGGTCTGCAGACCCTCCCTGCAGAACTCGCAGGTGCCGTCCGACCACGCGAACGGCGCGATCACCAGATCGCCGCTCCGCACGGTGGAGACCTCGGAACCGGTCTCCTCCACGACGCCGACGAACTCATGGCCTATCGAAACGCCCTCGGAGGAGGCCGGCATGGTGTGGTACGGGTGCAGGTCCGATCCGCAGATGCAGCTCCGCACCACCCGCACCAGCGCGTCGGTGGGCTCTTTCAGGACCGGGTCGGGAACCGTCTCGATCCGCACGTCCCCCGCCCCGTGTATGAAAGCCGCTCGCATACCGTCATCCCTCAGGTAGGTCATCGCTTCTGATGGCCCCTACCCGGCAGGCCGGCGGTGGGAGCGGCTCAAGCCGTCAAAACGGCCCATATCCAGCAAATGTTCTTTTGTCGGCCGGGGTCCCGTGCCGTGTCCATGCCGCGGGGCCCCGGCGTTCCGCCGGGGCCCGGTGCCGCGGCTTCGCTACTGCATGGCGAAGCGGATCAGGCCCTGGCGGTCGCCCTGCTTGATCTTGCCGGTGCGGTTGAGGACCTCCAGCTGCCAGGTGTTCCCGTTGCGGAAGGCGCGGCAGATGGCGTTGGCGTTGTCGGCGCCGAGCAGGGACGGCCAGACGTCGGCCACCTGGGTGCTGGAGCCGCCCGTCGCGTCGTAGACCTTGAACGAGACGTTGTTGGCCTTGTCGAACGAACTGCCCCGCTTGAACGCGGAGGCGATGAACACGATGGACGTGATCGCGGCGGGGATGTCGGCGAAGGTGACGTGGACGGTCTCGTCGTCGCCCTCGGCCGCGCCGGTCTGCTCGTCGCCGGAGTGCTTGACGGAGCCGTTGCCGAGCGGGTCCAGGGAGTCCAGTCCGGCGAACCGCACCGGTTCCGCTCCCTGCATGAGGACCGCGATCAGGTCGAGGTCGACGCCCTTCTTCCGCCGGGCCAGGCCGAGGATCCCGCCGCTGGCCCCCGCGGAGGGGTCCCAGGCGACGCCGACGGACATGTGGGTGACGCCGGTGAGGTCGGCCGCTCCGTCTTCCTTGGTGAGTGTGATCGCCATGATTTCTCCGTTCGTTCGTGTTCCCGCAGCCCCGATCGCAGACCACAGGACCCGAAGAGACGGTAACTGCTTCTACTACAAATGTCATAGTAGGGAGGCGTGGATCCCGGCCCTGTTCTGGTGCGCGGAGGAGGGGGCCGTCATGAGCTTCAAACGCCTACCAGGCGTTTTTAGTGCCAGATGGCCATGATTATGCATGTCACAGCACATATGTGGATGAACTCGGCGGAGTCGGGTCGAGCCAGCGGATTCCCTCGTCCCGGAAGGGGATCTCGGCCTCGAGCCGGCACAGGACCGCGATGGCGACGCCGATCGCCCGCTGGGCCTGGACGAGGTCCGGGGGGAAGGCCAGGCCGAGGCCGACGGACATCGAGTCGGTGAGTCCCCCCAGCGTGTCGCGCAGGTAGGCGGCGTCGAACTTGAAGAGGTCGGCGCGCACCGGGGCGCCGGTCCGGTCGAAGAGGTCCTTCAGGCGTCCGGCGTCCACGCGTACGTCCGGGGAGAGGAACTCCAGCTCGCGCAGGACGCGCAGCAGTTCCTCGGGGTCTTCCGCGAGGTGGACGCGCATCCACTTCTGGAGAGGGGGCTCGGTGCCGGGCCGGTGGCGGTGGACGGCGCCGAAGTCCAGGACGCCCAGACGGCCGTCGTCGTCCAGTCGGAAGTTCCCGGGGTGGGGGTCGCCGTGCATGAGGCCGCATCGGGGGATGCCCGAGAACATGAGGCGGGTGAGCAGCAGGCCGGCGCGGTCGCGCTCCGCTTGGCCGCCCGACGAGATGATCTGCGCCAGCGGCGTGCCGCCGATCCATTCGGAGACCAGGACCCGGCCGTCCTGCCGGACGACTTCGGGGATGCGGAAATCGGGATCGTCGGCGAAGCCGGAGCGGAAGGCGGTCTGGGACCGTGCCTCCTGCGCGTAGTCGAGCTCTTCGGCGATCCGGTCCATCAGTTCTCCGGCCAGTGCCCTGCCGTCGAGCTCGGGGGCGACGAGCGAGGTGAACCAGCGCATCGCGAAGACGAGCAGGTCGCGGTCGCCGAGGAGCTGCTCCCCGGCGTCGGGGTACTGCACCTTGACCGCGACGGGGCGGCCGTCGTGCCACACGGCCCGGTGCACCTGGCCGAGCGACGCGGCCGCGGCGGCGTCGAACTCGAAGGAGGCGAAGAGGTCCTGCCAGTCGGGGCCGATGTCCTGCTCCATCACGCGGTGGACCATCTCGGCGCTCTCCGGGCGGGCCGCTTCCTGCAGGAGGACCAGCCGCCGCCGGTAGACGTCGGAGATCGAAGGCGGCAGCACAGCCTCGTACACCGAGAGCACCTGGCCGAACTTCATCACTCCGCCCTTGAGGCCGCCCAGCACCTCGAAGAGCTGGTCGGCCGTCTGCTCGTGCAGCTCCAACGCGGATTCGTCGGTGAGCCTGCCGAGGACCTTCAGCCCGCCCGCGAGCCCGGCCCGTCTGGCGACGCCCAGCGGGAGTGCCGACATCCGTACCATGCGGTTCAGCGCCTGGAATCTCATGACGTCAGTGTCTGCGGCGGGCGGGCGTCACCACATCGGCCGCCGGTCGTCCGCGCGGCTGCCACCGTGGTCGGATCCGATCCGACCGCGGTCTGATGACGACGCGGCCGCGTGATGCTTAGGATCTGGCCATGGGACGGATCCATGCCGTTTTCCTGAGTGGTGCCCCTCCGAGACCTCTGCTGCGGTTCATCTCCTTGGTCGGGGTGTCGTGGGCGGTTCTGGCGGTCGTCCTCTCCCCGCTTCCCGCCGCCCGGACCGCGCTTGTCGCCGGGTTCGTCCTGATCTGGGGTCTTCAGGCAGCGCGGCCGTGGCGGCCTCCGCCCGTGCGGGTGCCGTTCCTCGCGATCGCGGCCCTGACGCCGCTGCTCCTGGCTCCGGCGGCCGTCGACGATCCCGGCGGGCTCTGGCCCTTCCCCTTCACCGAGGGCGGCTACGCGGACGCCGCCCTGGCGGTGGCCACGGCGCCCGTCTGGATCCACCTGGCGGTCCTGGGCCGAGGGCGTGATCTTGCCTGGTGCGTGCCGGTGACGCTCCTGCTCGCCCCGGCCAGGCACCTGCTCGCCGGTGACTTCCCCCTCTGGCCGGCCTGGTTCCTGTGGGAGGTCGGGTTCCTCCTGCTCGGCTCGGTCTTCAGGGTCCACGGCATGCTCTACGAGGCGCGCCTGCGGCTCGACCGCGAAGCCCTCGCCGAGGAGCGCCGGAAGATCGCCCGCGAGGTCCACGACCTGGTCGGGCACGGTCTGGGCGCGGCGCTGCTGAACATCGGCGCGGCCCGCCTCGCCGCCTCCCGGGAGGACACCCGGGCGGTGATCGAGGCCCTGGAGGAGGCGGAACGGGCAGGCCGGCAGAGTGTGCGCGACGTCCATCGCGGGCTGATCCTGCTGCGCGACCCCGTCCGGGCGGAGAGCGCGACGGCCCGGGCGCTTCCGGCCGCCGAGGACATCGGCGGACTCGTCGAGGAGCTCCGCTCCGGCGGCCTCGCCGTCGACCTCGCCACCCGCGGCGACCTGGGCTCCGTCGACCCCGTGACCGGGCTCGCGATCTTCCGGGTCGTGCAGGAGGCGCTGTCCAACACCGCACGGCACGCACCGGGCGCGGCCGCCTCCGTCACCGTGGACGTCGGGAAGAGGCTCGCCCGCGTGACCGTCACCGATCAGGGTTCCACGGCCGCCGGGGGACGTCCGGCGGGCGGCGGCCTGGGCCTGGTCGGCATGCGGGAACGGGTCACGGCGCTCGGCGGCGCCCTGCGGGCCGAACCGGAGGGGCCGGGCTGGACGGTCCAGGCGACGATCCCCGTGGGAAGGGCCGCCAGATGACCAGACTGCTGCTCGTGGACGACCAGCAGCTCGCGCGCTCCGGTCTCATCCGGATCTTCGACGGCGAACCCGGCCTCGAGGTCGTGGGGGAGTGCTCGGACGGGGACGAGGTCGAGCGGGCCGTCACGCGCGACCGTCCCGACGTCGTGCTCATGGACGTGCGCATGAGGCGCATGGACGGCGCCGAGGCGACCCGTCTGCTGCGCCGCCGCCCCGAGGCGCCCGCGGTCCTCATCCTCACGATGTTCGACGACCCGGACGTCATCGCCGCCGCGCTCACGGCCGGTGCGGCCGGCTTCGTCCTCAAGGACGCCCCCTGCGAGCAGATCATCCAGGCGACGCGGGAGGTGGCCGAGGGAAAGGGCTGGCTGGACCCCGCCGTCGTACCGCAGGTCTTCGCCGCCTACCGCTCGGACCTCCGCCCGCGGCGGGCAGCGGAAACGGTCCTCATCACCGGACTGTCGCAGCGGGAGCGCGAAGTGCTCTCCTTGATCGGCGTCGGCGCCACCAACACGGAGATCGCCTCCCGCCTGAACATCGCCGAGGGAACCGTCAAGACCCACATCGGCCGCGTCTTCACCAAGCTGGAGCTCCGAGACCGGGCCGCGGCCGTCATCTTCGCCCTCCGCCACGGCCTCGCCGACTGACCGCGGGCTCGCGCGTGCCGGTCGAAGCCCCCGCTCGTGACGGCGCCGTCGGCCTCCAAGCACCTGCGGGGGTCCGGGCAAGCCTTGGGCAGCCGGAGTGAAGTCTTTCCAGCTGGGGTGTGGGAGGAGCCAATCCGGGCAAACCGGGACGGTGGAGGTCATGACCACACGAAATACGAGGGAAGGAGCGGAAGATGTCCGAAGAGACCGAGTCTGAACGGGCCGGGGCCGCCGAGCGGGACCGGCGGGAGCCGCACGGGGAAGAGCGCCAGGGCAAGGACCGGCTCGTCCCGGAGGGCGACCCGGCAGACCGCGGGCCAGGCTCGCACTCGGGCCTGGAGGAGCGGCCCCGCCCCCGCGTGATCCCCGGCACCGCCGGCGCCGCCGAGGGGTACGCCGCCGAGGCTCCCGGCCCGGAGGGCGGCACCCGCCAGGGCGACCCTTTGAAGGGCAGGGAAGCGGACGAGGCCGAGGACCCGCCCCGCTGAGCGCGGGGAGCGACCGCGCCCACGGCCCGGACCTCCAGGTCCGGGCCTTCCGCGTTCCCGGCCCGAACGGTTCATCCGTGTGTCGCCGGTGCCAGGGAGACATTCCAGAAATCGGCGTAACGGCCGCCGTGGTGCAGCAGTTCGTCGTGGCGGCCCTCCTCCACGATCCGGCCGCCGTCCAGGAAGACGATGCGGTCGGCGCGTCGGACGGTCCGCATGCGATGCGCCACCATCACCACCGTCCGGCCCGCCATCAGGCGCTCGATGCCCTCGTGGACGGCCGCCTCGTTCACCGGATCCAGTGCGGAGGTCACCTCGTCCAGCAGCACGACGGGCGCGTTCTTCAGCAGCGCCCGCGCGATCGAGACACGCTGGCGCTCACCGCCCGACAGCAGTGCGCCGCCCTCGCCGACGTTCGCCGCCCATCCGCCGGGGAGCCGTTCGATCACCTCGTCCAGCCGCGCGGCGGTCGCCGCCGCACGCACCTCGGCCTCGTCGGCGTCGGGGCGGCCGAGGCGTATGTTCTCCTCGATCGTGCCGTCGAAGAGGTAGACGTCCTGGAAGACGATGGCGATCTGCGCCATCAGCACCTCCGTGCTGATCGCGCGCACGTCCACGCCGCCCACGCGCACCGCGCCCGCGTCCACGTCGTAGAACCGCGCGAGCAACTGGAGCAGGGTGCTCTTGCCTCCGCCCGACGGTCCGACGACGGCGAGCCGCTGCCCTTCCGGCACGGACAACGACACGTCGTCGATCACCGTGCGGTCGCCGTGCCGGAAGGTGACGGACGCGAACTCCAGTCCGTGGCCTGCGGGCTGGACCGGTTCGCGGGGTTCCGGCAGCGGCTCGGTGCGCAGCACCGCGTCGAGTCCGGCCAGTTCGGAACGGGCGCCACGGAGCTTGCCGCCGATATCGGAAAGCGACAGCAGCGGATCGGCGCAGCGGGCGGCCAGCACCAGGATCGCCAGAACCTCCGCCGCGCCGATGTCCCCGCCGAGCGCGAGGCGGGCACCCAGGACCAGCAGCACGGTGAACGTCGCCTGCACCGCGAGCGCCAGGCCCACCATGCCGGGCAGTGCCGAAAGCACGGTGCGGCGGGACGCGCGCTGGACTTCACGCAGCGAGTCGTCGAGCGACCGGAAACGTTCGGCGGTCCGGCCGCCGGCACGCAGCACCGGCTGGGCCTGGAGGTATTCGACGACCCGTCCGCCGGCCTCACGGTCGCGTTCGTGGCGCTCCGCGTCGGCGGCGGCCATCGAGCGCCCCGTCCAGATCTGGATCGCCGCCACGACCGGGGCGGCGACCAGAGCGGCCAGCCCCATGCGCCAGTCGAAGGCGAGCATCACGGCGATGATGGTCAGGGGGGTCACGCAGGCGGAGACGAACGGGGCCAGCAGGTGCGCGATCACGCCCATCGCCTGCAGGACGCCGCGGCTGGCCATGACCGACACCTCTCCGACACGGCCTGCGTCGTACCAGCCGAGGGGCAGGCGGGCCAGGTGATCGCCGAGCCGGTGGTAGACGCCGCGCAGCAGCGTGGTCCCGACGCGGAAACCGGACAGATCGCTGACGTAGCGCAGCACCGCGTAGACCGCGACCGCGGCTCCGAACGCGACCAGCCACGGCCGGGCGTCCGCGGGCGTGCCCCCCAGCAGCGCGTAGGAAAGGCCCTCGACCACGGCGGTCGTCGTCATCAGGGCCACGGTGCGGCGCACCGGCCGGGCGTACTCGTGGCCCAGCACACGCAGCAGCATGCGAATCATCGGGGCTCGTCTCCTCGCGTCACGCCACCGTGGTTTTCGGTCTCGTCGGCGACCGCCGATCGATGGGATCGCCAGAACGCGGCGAACTTCCCGTTCTGTGCCAGCAGCTCCGCGGGCCTGCCGTGTTCGACGATCGACCCGTTCTCCAGCATCACGACGGTGTCGGCGTCGGCGACCGTCTCCAGGCGGTGGGCGATGACCAGGATCGTCCGGTCGCGGCCCAGCGTCGTCAGGGCCCGGCGCACCGCCTGTTCGGTGTGCGGGTCGGCGAAGGCGGTCGCCTCGTCGAGCACCAGGACGGGCGTGTCGGCCAGCAGGGCGCGGGCGAGCGAGAGCCGCTGCGCCTCGCCGCCCGACAGGCCGGCCTCTTCGCCGATCACCGTGTCGTATCCGCGCGGCAGCTCGAGGATCCGGTCGTGGACGTTCGCCAGCCGGGCGGCGCGGACCACGTCGTCGAGGCCGGCGTGCGGTACCGCCAGCGCGATGTTGTCCGCGACCGACGCGCGCAGCAGACGGACGTCCTGGAAGACGAAGGAGACCGTCCGGTAGAGCTCACGGCTGCCGAGCTCGCGCAGATCGACACCGCCCAGGACGACGGAACCATGGGTCGGGTCGAAGAACCGCGGCAGCAACCGGACCAGCGTGGACTTTCCGCTTCCCGACGGTCCCACGATCGCGGTGACCGTCCCCGGCTCGAGCACCAGGTCGATTCCGCGCAGCACCTCGTGACCGGCTTCGTAACCGAACCGGACGTCACGCAGCTCCATCCGATGCCCCCGCGGCGCGACCGGGTGCGCGGGCTCGGGCAGCGACGGCACCGCGAGCACGTCCCGGATCCGGCCGACCGCGCGCCGGGCCGCCTGCAGATCGTCGAAGCCGTGGCCCAGAGCCGCCACCGGAGCGGTCAGCCCCAGCCCGAGCAGCAGGAAGGGCAGCAGATCGGCCGCGGCCAGGGAACCGTTCGTGATCAGGACCGTGCCGCCGATCAGCACGGCGAGCAGCACGAACGGCGGTGACAGCGCCACCTGCATCCCGGCGGCGGGCACGGAGAGCCCGCGCACCATCCGGAGGAAGACGTCGGCGAAATCGTCCGTGGACGTGCGGAACCTGTGGTGGGAGCGCTCGGAGCCGCCGAACGCCTTGACCACCGAGATGCCCTGGACGAACTCGACGACCGAACTCGCGATCCGTCCCATGGCCGCGTCGAACTCCTCCTGCTCACGCAGCCGGGCCGGGGTCATCATGAAGGGGACCAGCGCCACCGCCAGCAACACCGGTGCCAGGGTGATCAGCGTGAGCCGCCAGTCGACGGTGAACAGGTAGACCAGCGACACCAGCGGCACCACGAAGGCGGCGACGAGCTCGCCGGGGGCGTGGGCGATGAACGGGTGCACGGCGCTCACGTCCTCCCCGACGAGTTTGGCCAGCTCGCCGGTCCGGCGCCGGGAGAACCAGCCGATCGGCACGCGCCCCAGCCGCGCGGCCAGCCGACGGCGGAACGCCAGCTGCACCTGGTCGTCGAGAACATGCCCGATTCCGGACGACGCACCTGTGAACAGCAGCCGGACGAACAACCCGACCGCGCCCGCGGTCACGACCATCCAGACATGATCGTGATCGATCGGGCCGGACGACAGCAGGGCACGGCCCAGTTCGACGACCGCCAGCAGTGGCGCCAGACCCGCGACGGCGCCGATCACCTGCAGGGTCACAACGGCGGCGAAACTCCACCCGTAGGGGCGCAGCATCCCTGCCGTGCTCGGTCCCGCCTCGGGAACGGCATCCGGTGGCGGTGCGGGCCGCTCCCTCTCTTCGGCAAGGTCGGTGGTGGTCATCGCTCTCCCGTCTTCATCAATTTCGTCTTGACCGGGCCCATGGCCGAGCCGATGATCTGAACACGACCCGGCAGGCCGAAACCGTCACCCGGTGAGGGCCCCTCGGAGGAACTCGGCGATCTCCGCCCGCGCGGCCTTCGCCTGCGGCACCACGCCCGGCATGCTGAGGAACGAGTGCGTCGCTCCGGGATATTCGGTGAGCCGCGCAGGCGTTCCGGCCGCCCGCAGCCGTTCGGCGTAACAGCGGCCGTGATCGGCGAGCGGGTCAATGGTCGGCACCACCACGAGCGCAGGGGCCAGCCCGCTCAGGTCATCGGCGTACAGCGGCGACACCGCACGAGGGTCCGTTCCCGGCGGAACGGCGAGCCGCTGGAGCAGCCGCATCTGCGGCATGGTGAGGGTCGGGCTGTCGGCGTGCCGGATCATCGAGGCGTGCTCGAACCCCGCCGAGGTCAGGTCGACAGGGGGGTTGACCAGCACCTGTGCCCGCAGGAGCAGGCCGGTGCCCCTGGCCCGGATCGCGGCCAGGGCGGTGACCATCGCGCCGGTGCTCTCACCGAAGACGGCGGTTCGCGTCGGGTCGGCTCCCCACTGCGCGGCGTGCCGCACCACATGCTGGAGAACGTCCCAGCCGTCGTCGGCGGCCGCGGACAGTGGAGTCTCCGGGTCGAGGAGGCGGTGCTCGACCGAGACGACGACCGCGGGCAGCCGTGCGGCGAGGTGGCTGTTCACCCAGTCGCTCTGCACCGCCGTGCCCACGAATCCGCCTCCGTGCACGTGAAGCACGAGCGGCAGGCCGGCCCGGTCGGCGCCCCCGACGCCGCGCCCGGCCGAGGGCCGGTACACCCGGACCCGGAGGCTGCGGTCGGGCAGTGCCACTTCCCGCCACCGGGTCGTGGCGCCGCGATCAGGAAACCCGGTGATCAGCCGCGCCGGACGGGATGCCCGCTTGCGGTTCGCCGCGTCGCGGAAGGCGACCAGTTCCCCGGCCGTCATCGCCGACCAGTCCGGCTTCCTTTCCAGGACACGCACCAACCGGATGCCCAACGGTGGCCGCTCCGTGGCGGTGCTCTCGCTCATGTCCTCTCCTCGGTCCGCTTTTCCAGCCGGATGCCGCGCGGCGGAGTGACGGCCATGATGTTGCCGAGAGTGTTCGACTCGATGCGGTGCCATCGCCCGCGCGGGACGATGGCGGCGGTTCCGCTCGTGGCGGATCTCGATACAGGGGGACGGTGGTTCTCCGGGCTCGTGGAGGGGAACCCGCGCTGGGCTCGGATCGTGTACATGCCGGACATCGTGGCTTTCGGCCCGGTCGGTGGTCGTCGTACCGGGAGAGGCTCTTCCGCCTGTCACCCGGGAAGCAGGAACGGCCGTCCTACACCGTGGGGAGTAGTGATTTCTTACGCCGGGCGGCGGAGGACTCCAGGCGGAAAACCTCCTAACCTACGCGAATGAGCTTCATGGACCGGTGGAGGCCGCTCGCCCAGGACGGCCTGCTCGCCGCGGGGATGGCCCTCCTGGTGTCGGTCGTCGTGTTCACCACGCCGCGCGCGGGCGCGGTGGAACTCGTGGCCGCCCTCGCCGGCTCGCTCGCGCTCGTCGCCTGGCGGCGGGCGCCCCTGGTGTCGCTGCTCGTCAGCACGGTCTGCATGATCGTGGTCGCGGGACACGTCCAGTCGGGCCCGACGGCCGCCTTCCCCATGATGGTCGCGGTGTTCGCCGCGATCAGGGCCGGCCGTCTGCTCGTCGCGGTGCTGGCGAGCGCGCTCTTCCTCGGCGTCGACCTGGTGGCGAACCTGCCCGGCGCCGACGGCTCCCTGCAGAACCTCCCGAGCACCGTGCTGCTGCTCGGCTGGTTCGTGGCGGCGGGCGTGGCGGCGACGGTGACCCGGCACCGGCAGGCGTACCTGGAGGAGGCCGAGCAGCGGGCCGCCGAGGCCGAGCGCACCCGCGAGGAGACGGCCAGGCGCCGCGCGGGCGAGGAGCGGCTGCGCATCGCCAGGGAACTGCACGACTCCCTCACCCACAGCATCTCGGTCATCAAGGTCCAGGCCGGGGTGGCCGTCCACCTGGCACGCAGGCGAGGTGAGGAGGTGCCCCCCGCGCTGCTGGCCATCCAGGAGGCCAGCGGCGACGCCATGCGCGAACTGCGCGCCACCCTTGAGGTGCTGCGCGAGCCCGACCGCTCCGACGGCGACGCCCTGCCCAGCGGCCTCGACCGCCTCGACGGCCTGGTGGAGCGGGCCCGCTCGACCGGACTGCCGGCCACGGTGACGATCTCCGGCACGCGACGGGAGCTGCCGTCCGAGGTGGACCGGGCCGCGTACCGGATCGTCCAGGAGGCGCTCACCAACGTCTCCAGACACGCCGGCGAAGCGGCTGCGGCAGTACGCATCGACTACGCGGACGAGGGGCTGGTCGTCCAGGTCGACGACGACGGCGAGGCCGATCCGGACGCGCCGCCCGTCCCCGGCACGGGCCTGCTCGGCATGCGCGAGCGCGTCGCGGCACTCGGCGGCCGCCTGCGGGCCGAGCCCCGCCCCGAAGGCGGCTTCACCGTCCGCGCCGAGCTTCCCCTGGGAGACCCCTCATGATCCGCGTACTCCTCGTGGACGACCAGGCGCTCATCCGCGGCGGATTCCGGGCCCTGCTGGAGATCGAGGACGACATCGAGGTGGTGGCCGAGGCCGCGAACGGCGAGCGGGGCGTCGCACTCGCCGTCGAGCACCGTCCCGACGTCGTCCTCCTCGACATCCAGATGCCGGTGATGGACGGCATCGAGGCGACCCGGCTGATCGCCGCCGACGAGCGGCTGAGCGGCGTCCACGTCGTGATCCTCACCAACTACGGCCTCGACGAGTACGTCTTCAACGCCCTGCGCGCCGGAGCCTGCGGCTTCATGGTCAAGGACACCGAGCCGACCGACCTGCTGCAGGGCGTCAGGGTCGCGGCCCGAGGCGACGCTCTGCTGTCCCCCGCGATCACCCGCCGCCTGATCGGCGAGTTCGTCGCCCGCCGCCCCGAGCCCACCCCCGAGGGACTCGACGTGCTGACCAACCGCGAACGCGAGGTCGCCGCCCTGGTGGCCCGCGGCCTGTCCAACGACGAGATCGCCGCCCACATGGTGATCAGCCCCACCACCGCGAAGACGCACGTCAGCAGAGCGATGACCAAACTGCACGCCAGGGACCGCGCCCAGCTCGTGGTGTTCGCCTACGAATCCGGCCTCGTCACCCCCCGCCGCGGCTGACCGCCCGCCGCTCGACCGTCGGGAGCCCGCCACGCCGGATACCGCTCGTGGAGCCGTGCGGGGGCGTGGCGGGCGGAGAGGACGGGTCAGCCGCAGTTGCCCCACGACTTGGTACGGCCGCCGGTGGCCTTGTTGACGCCGTTCTTGCTCCAGAGGATGGCCTGGTACTTGACGCAGTGCTTACCCGCCTTGAGGGTGGCGGGGCCGCCCCAGGCCGCACTCGCGGAGGAGGGAACGCTCAAGGCGGCGGCAGTGGCGGCGAGGGCGACCGCTGACGCGGCGACGAGACGCTGCACGACGGGGAGCTTGGATCGCATCGGACATCCTTTTCCGGCGATGCGGGCACGACACTTGCCTGGTGCGTGATCATGGCAAGAATCGACCCGACGTGCGAAGCCGGACGTATAGATGGCTCGTCGGCGGTATCGGGATCAACGCCGCTCACGAACGGGGGCACAAGAAGGATCCGGTGGAGCGCCGGCTGCCGAAGATCGTGAGGAACGGCCCGGATCGCGTCAAGCCGTGGCTCGCAGGTGCTTCCGTGTCCATTCCTCGAAACCGGTGATCGGGATGCCGAGTGCCCGCGCGTATTCCGGGCGAGCGGGCTGGCCCGCCACGTTCAGCCATTCGTGCCCGGCGCCCATGGCCGGCATTCCGGCGGCGGTGGCCTCCTCCAGGGTCATGTCGGGTGCGGTCAGCTCGGTTCCCAGGCTGCGGGAGAGGATCTCGGCGATGTCGTTCATCGTCAGGTAGTCGCCGGCCAGTTCCAGTTCGACACCGTCGAACAGTTCGGGTGCGGCGATGGCGGAGGCGGCCGCCCTGGCGATGTCGTCGACCGCGACGAGGGACACCCGCGTCTCGGGCTTCAGGACGCTCGCCAGGCCGCCCTCGACGCCGCGGGGGATCAGGAACGCCTCGGAGGGCAGGAGGTTCTCCATGAAGAAGCCCGGCTTGATGAGCGTCCAGTGCCGGAAGCCCGCTTCACGGACCCGGTCCTGGATCCCGGCCTTGGTGGCGAAGTAGGGCTCCATCGAGACCCAGCGGCCTTCGGCCCAGCCCGGGGCCTCGGTGTGCCGCCCGGCGCCGGAGACGGACGAGTGCACGAACTGCGGCACGCCTGCGGCCAGCGCGCCCTCGATCAGGTTGACGGCCTGGGTCAGTTCGCCTTCGAAGAGGCGTCCGTTCATGTCGGGCATCTGCACCGAGAAGACGGCGCGGGCCCCTTCGGCGGCCCGGGTCACCGAGTCGCGGTCGTAGAGGTCGCCGGTGACCAGTTCGGCGCCGAGTGCTTCGACGGCCCTGGCCCGGTCGGCGCCGGGGTCGCGGACCAGCGCCCGCACGGGAACACCCGCCGCTCGCAGGGCGCGGGCGGTGGCGCCGCCCTGCCGGCCTGTGGCGCCGACGACCAGGACGGGTGCGGCTTCTGTGGACATGGCGCTCCTCATGTAGGCGTGGAGACGAAACGGCGGGCCCCGCCATTTCCCTTTCGGTACGATACGGAGGACCCCGCCACTTGGCAACCCGGAGGAGACGCCATGTCCACCCAGCGCGCGGACGCCCGGCGCAACTACGCGCGCATCCTCGCCGTGGCGGAGGAGGAGGTCGCCGCACACGGCGCCAACGCCTCCCTGGAGCAGATCGCCCGCACGGCCGGAGTCGGCTCGGCCACCGTGCGCCGGCACTTCCCCACTCGGCGCGCGCTGCTGGAGGCGGTCTTCCACGAGCGGATCGAGGTCCTGTGCGCCCGCGGGCGCGACCTGGCCGACGCGGCCGACACGCGGGCCGCGCTGCTGGAGTGGCTGAGCGCCCTCACGGCGTACGCCGCGTCCACCCGGGGACTGGCCGCCGCGCTGATCCCCGAGGGGGCGGCCGGCTTCGATCCGCAGGACGTGAACACCTGCGCGGCGCAACTCTCCGAAGCGGGCCGCCCGCTGCTGCTCCGTGCCGCGAAGGACGGGGCGGTGGCACCGGGCATGACCATCGAAGACCTGATCACGCTGGTCACCGGCATCGTCCTGGCCACGGAGCACCACCCGGATCCCGGCACCGAGGCGGAGCGGCTCCTCGGCCTGGCCGTCGCGGGAGTCAGCCCGCAAAGGTGAGGGGAGGAACCGGCCGCGGCCCGCGGGCGCTTCTCGAAAAATTCGGTGGCACGATCCGGCGGCCGGGTGTTGTCTGACACCCGCTGGATCAACAGGTGAGCCGGCTCGCCCATGGCAAGGGACAACCACATGATCGTCATCTCCGCGGCCGCCGGCGCGTTCGGCCGGCTGGTCATCGAGCGGCTCCTGACCCGGATGCCCGCCGGGGAGGTCGTCGCCGCCGTACGCGACCCCGTCCGGGGCGCCGATTTGGCCGCGCTCGGCGTTGACGTACGGCACGGGGACTACGACGATCCGGCGAGCCTGCGGTCGGCGTTCCGCGGTGCCGAGCGGCTATTGCTGATCTCCTCGCCCGAACTGGCTCCGGACCGCCGGATCCGGCAGCATCTCGCCGCGATCGACGCGGCCGGCGTCGGCGGCGTCCAAGCCATCGCCTACACCAGTTTTCTCGGTGCCGACCGGAGCGGCGAGGGCATGAACGCCGCCCACCACGCCACCGAGCGGGCGATCATCGACAGCGGACTCGGATACACGATGCTGCGGCACCCGTTCTACAGCGAGGCGTTCATCGGCACCGGGCTCCGCGACGCGGTCGAGTCCGGCGACCTCGTCAGCGGCACGGGTGGGCGCGGCCTCAACACCGCGCTCCGGGCGGACCTGGCCGAGGCCGCCGCTAACGTCCTGACCGAGGACGCGCACCTGGGGCGCGGCTACGACCTGACGGGGCCGCTGTGGACATATCCGCAGCTCGCCGAGGCACTCGGCGAGGCCACCGGGAAGAAGATCGAATATCGCGAGGACGCCGACGGGCCTTCGGGACCGATGGGCTTCCTGATGGGGCTGGCCCGGTCCGGGGCGCTGGAGCGGCAGACCGACGACCTGCGCCGCGTCCTCGGCCGCGCGCCGACGAGCCTGCGGCAGGCCGTGGCGAGCGCGCTCGGCCAAGGCTGAGCGGCCGGCGTCGGTCATGTGAAGAGATCCAGGGTTCTGGTCCGCCCCGGACCGCTTCACGCGGCCTCGGCCGCGCGGTCAGCGGCGGGTGGCGCGCAGGAGCAGCAGGCCGGAGGCGAGCACCGCCGCGGACGTCGCGCCGTGGATGCCGAACGCCGCCGCCGTCGAGCCGTGGTGGGCGAGGATCGTCAGCATGTCCCCGGCGGGGATCGTCGCGAACGCGAGCATCACCCAGCCGAGCGCCTCGCGCTTGCCTGCGGCCAGCAGCGCGAAGACGGTGAGGCCGGTGCCGAGGTCGCGGACGCCCTTGATGTTCAGCCACGCGGCTTCGTCGCCGGTCGGCCAGGCTGGAAGGCCGAAGCCCGACGCGGTGCCCACCGGGTCGAGAAGGTAGCTGAGCCCGACGTAGGTGATGCCGGCGCCGGTGAGGGCGGCGATGACGGTGCCGGTGCGGGACGTGCGGACGTCCTCGCGGAGCCGCCTCATCCGGGCCGCGTGGTGGCGTTCCCCGTAGAGCCGCCAGATCGCGCGGGCCGGGGCGGGCAGCCCGGCGAGGAACTCCGCGCGCTCCTGCGGGGTCGCGTCTTCGAGGACGACACCGAGCAGCGTCAGGATCTTCGTCTTGGGGGTGTGCTGGACGAAGTGCTCGCCCTGGGCGTTCCATTCGGCCTCGGTGAGGTGGCGTTCGGCGAGCGGCAGCAGGTGCGCCTCCTCGTCGTCCAGGTGCTCGACCAGGACGGCGCGGTGCTCGGCGAGCGCGGAGACCAGGGCGTCGCGGAGGGCGGCGTCCGCCGACCGCGTCCACGGCCCGATGAGGCCGCGGAGCCGTTCGATGGTCGCGGCGACCTTCTCGTGCTGGGCTTCCATCCGCAGGACGACGTCGGCGTCCAGGTCCACCCGCGACAGCAGCAGCGGCCAGATCAGCTCGTCCTCGCCGTGGTGGTGGTTGTGCAGGCCGATCAGGTAGTCCGACAGGTGCGCGGCGAGCGCGCGGGCGCGGCGGCGGTCACCGGGCCGGGTCGCGCCGACCAACTCGGCCAGCAGGCGCGACTCGCGGCGCATGCCGCGGTGGATGACGACCATGGAGTGGGTGAACGGGTGGGCGGCGCGGATCGTGTCGGTGCTCATGTCGTTCATGTCCTTAAGGCTGCTCCGGGCGTCATGGAGCCGACTTGGAAAGCGACTTGGAGATCGGCGAGGACATTACGATGAAGCCGCGATGGTACGAATTCGGGTGTTCGGGGCGTTCGAGGTCGAGGTGTCGGGCGCGCGGGTGGCGCTGGGCGGGCCGAGGCAGCGGGCCGTGCTGGCACTGCTGGTCGCCGCGCACGGCCGGGTCGTCTCGGTGGACCGCATGATCGAGGACCTGTGGCACGGCGAGCCCCCCGCCCGGGCCGTCACCTCTTTGCAGGCATACATCTCCAACCTGCGCAGGCTGCTGGAACCCGAGCGCCCACCGCGCGCCCCGGCACGGGTACTCGTTTCCGCCGCGCCCGGCTACGCGCTGCGCCTCCCCGACGACGCCGTGGACGTCTGGCGCTTCGACGCGCTCGTCCGGGATCCCGAACGGCCGGCGGAGGCCTTGGCGCTGTGGCGCGGTCCGGCGTTCGAGGAGTTCGCCGACGAGCCGTGGACGCAGGCCGAGATCAGCCGCCTGAACGAACTGCGCCTGACCGCCCGCGAGCAGCACGTCGCGGCCCTGCTGCGCGCGGGTGACGCCGCCGGGGCCGTGCCCGAGGCCGAACTCCTCACCGGCGACGAGCCGCTCCGCGAGGAGGGCTGGCGCATGCTGGCGCTGGCGTTGTGGAACTCGGGCCGCCAGGCCGACGCCCTCACCGCTCTCCGCGAGGCCCGCGCCATGCTCGCCGACGAACTCGGCCTCGATCCGGGTCCCGCGCTGACCGACCTGGAGACGGCGATCCTCCAACAGTGCACCGGCGTCTTCGGACACCCCTCGCCCGTCTCCCTGCCGGCCCCCGCACCCGTCCCCGACCGCGAGCTCTTCCTGGGCCGCGACGACGAACTGGCCGCGCTGACCGGACTGGCGGGCGAAGGCGGCGGCCTGCGCGTGGCACTCGTCACCGGCGAGGCCGGACTGGGCAAGACCGCACTGCTGACGCGACTGGCCGACGTCCTGGAACGGAACGGCCGGCTCGTCATGACCGGCCGCTGCCCGGAGAGCGAGAGCGCGCCCCCGGCATGGGCTTGGACGGAGGCCCTCACCGTCCTCGCCCGGCACGTCCCGGCCCCCGAGGCGGTCGCGCCGCTGCTACGGGACACGTCCACCACAGGATCCCGCGACACCACGGCCGGCCGGTTCCGTCTCCACCGGGCCGTCTGGAACTGGCTGAACGACGCGGCCCGGCAGCGCCCCCTGGCCGTCATGCTCGACGATCTGCACTGGGCCGACGCCGAGACCCTCACGCTGCTGGCCGCCCTCTCCGGCGACGCGCCCCTGCTCGTGGTCGCCGCGTTCCGGGCCGACGAGATCGGCGCGCGACTCACCGACACGCTGGCCGTCCTGGCCCGCCGCTCCCCGCTGCGCCTGCCCCTGCGCGGCCTGCCCGAGCCGGCGGTCGCCCGGCTCATCGCCGCCGAATGCGACACCGGCGTGGACGCCGCCACGGTCGCCGCGCTCGCGGAACGCACCGGCGGCAACCCCTTCTACGTCCGGGAGAGCGCGAGGCTGCTCAGCAGCGAGGGCGCGCTCGTGGCGACTTCGGAGGTCCCCGAGGGCGTGCGCGACGTGCTGCGCCGCCGTCTCGCACGCCTGCCCGAGCCCGCCGTCACCGTTCTGCGCCTGGCCGCGCTCGCGGGCCGCGAGGCCGACGTGGACGCGCTCGTCATGGCGGCCGACACCGACGAGGACGGGGTGCTGGACGCGCTCGACGCCGGGCTCGTCGCCGGACTGCTCACCGAGCGGGCGCCGGGCCGGATCCGGTTCACGCACGCGCTCGTCCGGGACACGATGACCGCCGACCTCAGCGCACTGCGCCGCGCCCGCATGCACGCCCGGCTGGGCGCGGCTCTGGAACGCCTCGCCCCCGACGACGCGCCGACGCTGGCGTACCACTTCCACCGCGCCGCCTCCGCCACGACCGCCGCCAAAGCGATCGAGTACGCCGTCCGAGCCGCAGACCTGGCCGAGAACCGCTACGCGCACGAAACGGCGGTCGAACTGCTCACCCAGGCCCTGGAGTCCTTCGAACGCCTCCCGGACCGGGACGACACCACCCGCATCGACCTGCTGGGCCGGCTGCTCCGCGCCCAGGCGCGCGCGGGCGCGGTCCAGGACGCCCGCGCCACCCGTCGACGCACCGTCGACCTGGCGGAGAAGGCCGGGCGCGACGACCTGCTGCTGGCCGCCTTCACCGCGTGGACCGAACCCGCCCCCTGGCTGCTTCGCCCCTACGGAGTCGTCGACGACCATCTCGTAGGACTGCTCTCCCGCCTCTTGGAACGCGACGGCCTCGCTCCGGACGTCCGGTGCCGCCTCCTCGACGCCTACGCCGCCGAACTGTCAGGCACCGGCGACGCGAGCGCACGAGCCGCCGCCGAAGAGGCCGTTGGCATCGCGCGGAGCCTGGGCGACCTGAAGCTGCGCGTACTGACGCTCTTCACGCTCGGCCGTGAACACGACTACCGTGAGACCGGCCCTCAGACGGAACACGCCCACGAGCTGCGCGCCCTGGGCACCGAACACGACATTCCCGCCGCTTCGTGGTCAGGCACGTTCAACCTCGCCGGAGCCGCCGTGCGGGGGCAACGCCCCGGCGAGGCGCACGCCCTGATCTCCGAGGCGGCGGAACTGGCCCGCCGTTACCGGATGCCCGAAGCGACCGCCGTCTGCGAGAACGCCCGAGCCGCCCTCGCCCACGCCGGGGGACGTCTGGACGACGCGGAACGCCACTACGCCGTGGCGACCGGGGCGATGGCCGAGCAGGGTTCCCTGCACACCGTCGGATTCAGCCTGCTCACGCGCGCGACTCTGGCGGTGTCACGCGGCACGCCGGCCGGCTTCACCGCCGAGATCGCTACCGCCCCACCCGAGCTGTTCCCCTTGTTCGCCGAAGTCTTCGCCGCCGCGAACGCCGCCGCGGGCCGGCTCGACGAGGCACGCCGCCTCCACGAGTCCGCCGCACCGATCCAGCCGGACTTCTTCTTCACGATGTTCTGCACCTTCCGTGCCATGACCGTGATCGCCTTGGGCGACGAACGGGAGGCCGCAGAACTGTACGAGACCCTGCTGCCCCACCGCGACGGCCCGCCCGCCGGTCTGGAGAGCCTGGCGGTCGCCATGCAGCCGCCCGCCCGCACCCTGGGCGAGCTCGCCCGCCTCCTCGGAAGGGATCCTGCCCCGCACTTCCAGCGCGCCACCGAGATCACCGCCCTGTGGAGCGCTTCCCACGGAACACCCGACGCCTGACAGCGCCCGGGCCTTGCGCTCCGCCGCCGCATGCCCGGTTGATCGGCACCTGGTGTCGCAGGTGCCGAAGCACGGCTTGAGCGGAAGGCTCCGCACCCGAGCCGGACGGTCGCCCGTGCCTGCTTCGCGGCCCGGTGGCTTCGGAGGTTCAGGGCCGTGCGGGGGGACGGGGGCGCTTGGTGTCGACGTTGCCCGTCAGGGTGTTGAGGAGGCCGGGGAGTTCGGCCGCGGTCCGGGCGGGCAGGCCGGCCACGGTCTCCTCCGCCAGGGCGCACCATAGCTGTTTGACCTGTTCGGCGAGCGTCTTGCCGCTCTCGGTGAGTTCGACGATGCTGGCGCGCCTGTCGTCGGGGGCGGGTGTGCGGCGGATGTGGCCGGCGGCTTCGAGCTTGCGGGCCATGAGCGTGACGCTGGGCGGCTCCACGCCGAGCGCCTCGCTGAGCTGGGCCCCGATCATCGGGCCGGTCCGGGCGAGTTCGAGCAGCAGCGCCTCCTGGCCGGGGTGCAGGCCGAGCGGGGCCAGCAGTGCGGCGATCCTGGCCCGATGGCGGAGGCTCAGCAGCCGGATGGCCTGGTTGACGGCGTCGGCCTGGTCGAAGTCCACGGACCCTCCTTGACAAGTTGGTTATGCGGATAATTATTATGCGGCTAACGTTATCCGCATAACTAACTCTATGCGACCTCGAAGGAGTCCGCATGACCGTGAAGATCGCCGTCATCTACTACAGCGCGACCGGCACCGTCCACGCGCTCGCGCAGGCCGTCGCCGAGGGCGCCGAATCGGCCGGAGCCCGGGTGCGGCTGCGGCGGGTCGCCGAGCTGGCGCCCGACAGCGCCATCGACCAGAACCCGCGGTGGCGGCAGCACGCCGACGCCACCGCGGCGATCACCCGGGCCGCGGTCGAGGACCTGGCGTGGGCCGACGCGTTGGCGTTCGGAACGCCGACCAGGTTCGGCACGCCGGCCGCGCAGCTCAAGCAGTTCATCGACCAGGCCGGCGGGCTGTGGCAGGAGGGCGGCCTGGCCGACAAGCCGGTGACCGCCTTCACCTCGGTGTTCAACCGGCACGGCGGCGCCGAGGCCACGCTCCTGTCGCTGGCCAACGTGTTCTACCACTGGGGCGCGCTGATCGTCCCGCCCGGATTCACCGACCCGACCGTGTATGCCGCCGGCGGCAACCCCTACGGCACGGTCGCCGTGACCGGCCCGCCCGAAGACGGCCTCCAGGCCGCGGCGCTGGACGCGGCCCGGTACCAGGGCCGGAGGCTGGCCCAGACCACGATCCGGCTGCTGGCGGGCGTCCGCACCACCGACGAGAACGCTCTTGCGACCGGGGACGAGAGGACCTCCCGGATCGCATGAGCGGCGATGCCACCTCGACCCCGCCCGGCACCCGTCGGAACGGCACGGATGCCGACACGAAAGGGGCTCGGGACATGAGCACCACCGGCGGGTCCGGCTCGCCGGACACCCACCGCGAATTCGCCTCCAGCCTTCAGGAGCCGCCTGTGACCTCCGAACCGTCCGCGAACACCCTGCCCCGCGGACACGCCGAAGCAAGGACCGGCCCCGCGTGGATGGTCCTGGCGCTGGCGTGCGCCTGCCAGTTCATGGTGATCCTGGACTCGTCCATCGTGAACGTCGCCCTGCCCTCGGTCGACCGCGACCTGGGCTTCACCACCGCGGGTCCGGCCTGGGTGGTGAACGGCTACCTGCTCGCCTTCGGCGGGTTCATGCTGCTGGGCGGCCGCGCCGCCGATCTGTTCGGCCATCGCCGGACGCTGACCGCAGGGCTGTCGCTGTTCTCCGTCGCGAGTCTGGTCGCCGGCCTGGCGACCACCGCCGAGGTCCTGGTGGCGGCCCGCGTCGCGCAGGGCATGGGAGCCGCCCTGCTGGCCCCGGCGACGTTGGCGGTGATCAACACCGTCTTCACCGAGGGCCGTGAGCGCGCCAGGGCGTTCGGCGCGTGGTCCGCCGCAGGCGGCGTGGGCGGCCTGGTCGGCGCGGTGGCGGGCGGCGCCCTCACCACCGGCCTGTCGTGGCGGTGGGTCTTCCTTATCAACGTGCCGATCGGCGCGATCCTGATCGCGACGGCCATGATGTCCCTTTCCGGCACGCGAACCGGTCGGCGGGAACCACTCGACCTCACCGGCGCGGTCACCGGGACGGCGGGGCTGGCCGCGCTGATCTACGGGGTCATGCGGAGCACCGATCACGGCTGGACGTCCCCGCCGGTCGTCGGGCCGCTCATGGCGGGCCTGCTCCTGCTCGCCGTCTTCACCGTGGTGGAGGCGCGCTTCGCCACCCGGCCGATGACGCCCCTGCGGCTGTTCCGAATCAGGGGGGTCGCCGTCGGCAGCGGCATGCTGCTGCTGTTCGGCGGGATCGCCATCGCGATGTGGTACTTCACCTCGCTGTTCCTGCAGAACGTGCTGGGCTATGACGCGCTCGAAACCGGGCTCGGGCAGACACCCGCGGCGGTGACGTTCATGGCGATCGCGCGGTGGGCCGCCGCCCTGCTGCCGCGAACCGGTGTGCGGCTCCTGTTGCAGGTCGGCGGCGGCTGCTTCCTGGCCGGTTTCGGCTGGCTCTCCCAGGCCCACGCGGGCAGCGGCTACCTCACCGGCGTGCTCGGACCCACGCTGCTCATCGCGGTCGGCATCGGTCTGACCTTCCCCACCCTCATGGCCGCGACGACCGCCGACGTGCCCGAGAACGACGCGGGAACCATCGGCGGAATGGCGCAGACCGCCAATCAGGTGGGCGGATCGATCGGCCTGGCGGTGCTCGCGACGATCGCCGGCACCGCAACCCGGACGGAGACCGGCGGGACCTCCCCGGCCGACGCCCTCGCCGTCGGCTACGACCGGGTCTTTCTCGTCGCGGCCGGGCTCGGCCTGGCCATCGCGCTGGCCGCCCTGCTGCTGCCGCGGCACCGGCGCGGCTGACCGCGACCGGGCGGCCGTGTCGGAAGGACGAACTCGGACTCGGCGGTCCACCCCTGGACCTGGCGCCATCAGTCGATCCGAGCGTCCGGCATCACACGTCCGCCGGTAGGGGGCGGATGAGAACCGCTTCGCTTCTCATCCGCCGCCTTCCTTTCGGCTCAGGCGGTGATCCGGGCCAGCACGATCCCTCCGATGATGAGGGCGAGTGCCGCCGTCCTGCCCGCCGAGACGGGGTCGTCGTTGAGGACGGCGCCCAGGACGATCGCGCCGACGGCGCCGATGCCGGTGAAGACCGCGTACGCGGTGCCGACGGGCAGCGTGTTCATGGCCTGTGAGAGCAGCCAGACGGCGGCGGCCATGAGGGCGAGGCAGACCAGTGTGGGAATCGGCCGGGTGAAGTTGTGCGTCGGCTTGATGCTCTGCGACCACGCCACCTCCACCAGCCCGGCCAGCAGGAGGGCCAGCCAGTTCACCGGGCTGCTTCTTTGAGCGCGGCCGCCAGGGACTCCTCGTGCCGGTCGCGCAGATGCGCCAGCGCCGGGTCGTGCCGGGCGTTGACCAGTTCCGCGTGGATGAACGTCACGTCCTCGACGCGGAAGTGGCCCTTGAAGAAGTCGCGCAGGTAGCGCTCCTGGTGGTCGTACGGTTCGCGCGGAGTGCCCGGGCCGTACGCGCCGCCGCGCGCGCCGGTCACCACGAACGACCGGCCCTCCAACGACATCTTCGGGAAGGTGATCTGGTCGATCCACGCCTTGAGCGACGACGGGATCGAGTAGTTGTACATCGGCGCGCCGATCAGGATGACGTCGGCTGCCGTCACCTCGGCGAGCAGCGGCTCCACGATGGCCCACGCCCGGTGCTGGGCGGGGGTGCGGACCGCTTCCCGGTAGCGCGAGATGTCGGTGATCTCGTGTTCGAGGATGTGGTCGCACAGCTCGGTCCAGGCTTCGCCGATGTGCGGCACGGGTCGCGCGGCCAGGTCGCGGTGGACGTATCCGGCCCCCGGGTGGGCCGCCCGCCAGGTTTCGGCGTACACGCCCGACAGCTTTCGCGAGAACGACGCCCGGCGTGCGCTGGCGTCCAGATGCAGCAGCATGATCTCTCCTCAGATAAGTGGACACGCTGTCCACTTCAATATAAGCGGACATGGTGTCCATATACAATCCCGGTATGGAGAGAGCCGACGCCGCGCGCAACCGCGCCAGGATCCTGGAGGCGGCCGCCCTGCTCTTCGCGGAGAAGACGCCGCAGGACGTGACGATGGACGACATCGCGAAGAAGGCGGGAGTGGGGCGGGGCACGCTCTACCGCCGGTATCCGGACCGGGCCTCGATCGCCGTCGCACTACTCGACGAGCACGAGCGGGAACTGCAGGAACGGCTGCTGCGCGGCGAGCCGCCGCTGGGCCCCGGCGCGCCGCCCGCCGAACGGCTGGCCGCCTTCTACACGGCCATGGTGCGCCTGCTGGAGGACCACCGGCACCTGGTGCTCGGCTCGGAGGTGGGCCGCTCCCGCTTCGAGACCGGCGCGTACGGGTTCTGGCGCGCCCACGTGCGCGCACTCCTGACCGCCGCCGGCACGCCCGCCCCCGACGCCCTCGTCGACGTCCTGCTCGCGCCCCTCGCCCCCGAGGTCTACGGCTACCAGCGCGAGGTGCTCGGCCTGACCCCCGACCAGATCACCGCGGCACTGGCCAGGCTCACCGCGGCCATCGCCGCGGAAACCCGTGAGCACGGCCCTGACGAACACATCGGCCGACCTGGCTGAAGTTCGTCGCATGGCACTGGTGCCCACACCGCGGGAGGTTCGGAGGCCGTCCGGACGGGACGAAACATCGCCCCGTCTCGAAACACAGTCTCAGAACAGGGTCTCAAAAAGCGGTTTTGAGACAGCGGTAGACGGTGGCGCGGGAGACGCCGAAGCGCTCGGCGATCCACTCGGCGGAGTGCTCGCCGGAGGCGTGCATCCGGCGGATCTCGGCGGCCTGCTCCTCGCTCAGCGCCGACGGGCGCCCGCCGCCGCGCCCGCGCCGCCGGGAGGGCGGGCGCGCCGTCACGGGCGGCTCGCCCAGGAGGGTCCGGGCGCCGTCGAGCAGGAGGCGGCGCAGCCGTTCGGCGGGGACGTCGTGGAAGAGCACCAGCGGATCGGTGAGGCCGGCGACCGCCTGCGCGGCGCGCACCCGCCGCTCGAGGTCGGGGCCGGGGCCGCAGACCAGGTCGTTCGCCAGTGCCATGACGGCCCGGAACCGCTCGGCCACCGGGGCCTGGACCAGCAGCGTCATGTCCCGGACGAGCATGAGCAGCGTCTTTCGGTGGGCCAGGCCGACGTCCACGAACCCCTCGATCGCCCGCCACCGCACCACTTCCGGATCATCGTGCGCCTCGGCGGCGTTCAGCGCGCTCTCGTAGGCGTCCAGCAGCGGCAGCGTCAGGCGGTGGAGGATCTCCTCCTTGGACGCGAAGTGGTAGTAGAGGGCCGCCTTGGTGATGCCCACCCGCTCGGCGATCGACCGCATGGACGTCGCACGGTAGCCGTGCTCGCCGAACAGGGTGCCGGCGGCGGCCAGGATCCGCTCGGCGGTGGTCCCGGAACCCCGGACGGTCATTCGCCCTCCCTACTTACCTTGGGTCAGTTATTTTGCTATTTTACCGACCGGGGATCAGTGACGGGAGACTCTCATGGCGGAACACAGGCGTGTGTCGTTCGCATCGGGCGAGGCGACGTGCACCGGCTACCTCCATCTGCCGGGCGAGCGGCACGGGCCGCTGCCCTGCGTGGTGCTGGCCCACGGGGTCAGCGGCACCATGGACCGGCTCTTCCCCCAGGCGGAGGCGTTCGCCGCCGCGGGGCTGGCGGCGCTGGTCTTCGACTACAGGGGGTTCGGAGAGAGCGGCGGCGAGCCGCGCCTCGTCCTGGACCTCGAGCGCCAGCGGGAGGACCTGCGCGCCGCCATCGCCTTCGCCCGCGCCGACGAGCACATCGACCCCGACGCGATCCTGCTGTGGGGCAACTCCCTCGGTGGCGCACACGTCATCACCGTGGCGTCGGGCGATCCTCGCGTGGCGGCGGTGGTGTCGCAGATCCCCTTCAACGGGTTCCCGCGCAAGGTGGAGGGCCGCTCGTCCTGGAACACGATGAAGCTGATGGCCGCCATCCTCTGGGACGCGCTCCGCGGTGCCCTGCGCCTGCGCCCCTACTACATCCCCATGCTCGGCAGACCCGGGGAACTGGCCGTCGCCGCGACCGAGGAGTCCGAGCAGCACATCCGCCTGCTGGCCGGCGAGGACGGCCGGACCCGGTGGCGCAACAGCATCGCCCCCCGCGGCCTGCTGGACATGATGCGCTACCACCCGGCCGAGGACGCCGCCCGCCTGACGAGACCGCTGCTGGTCTGCGTCGCCGCCCAGGACCGCGAAACCCCGGAAGAGACCGCGCGGCAGCTCGCCGACCGCGCACCACAAGGCGAACTACGGCGTTATGACGGCTCGCACTTCACCTTCTACACCGACCCGTCCATCCGCGAGGAAGTCCTGGCCGACCAGATCGCCTTCTACCGAAGGCACCTCACCGCGTCCACGACCTGAGCCGAGCCCCGAACCCGGTGGTGCGGCTTCCCGTCCTTCGACGGTGAAGCCCTCGAAGTCGAGGCCGTGGGAGGCGAGAACTCCCCGGAAAGGGAAACTGGCGGTCCAGCGGATCATGTCGCCGAGGCGCGGCCCTCATCGGATGACGTGCCAGGGCCGGAGGAGCCTCGGCGAGCCGCAGGGGTTCTGGACAAAGCACACCAATCGGCGGATACCCTAGGGGGTATGGAGTTGAACGAGTCGATGGTCGGGGACGCCGCGGTGCGCCTGAAGCGTGCCCAGGGGCAGCTCGCCGGAGTGATCGCGATGATCGAGCAGGGCGAGGACTGCGTCAAGGTGCTCACCCAACTCGCCGCGGTCTCCAAGGCCATCGACCGGGCCGGATTCAAGATCGTGGCCAGCGGGATGCGGCACTGCCAGGACGCCCGCGCCCGCGGCGAGGAGGCGCCCATGTCGGTGGAGCAGCTGGAGAAGCTCTTCCTCGCCCTGGCCTGAGCCGGCTCGTCCTCTCATCGCGGAAGACCGTCCTGGTCTCCGCATGACCATCGGATACCCCCTGGGGTATCCATGACTTCTCGATACCCCCCGGGGTATCGGTCGAAAGGAGTGTCTCCGAATGGAGATCATCGCGTTCCGCACGCCCGGCCTGGGCGATCAGAGCTACCTGCTGGCCCATGAGGGCCGGGGCGTGCTGGTGGACCCGCAGCGCGACATCGACCGGTTCCTGGACGCCGCCGAACAGCGGGATCTGGAGCTGCGGTTCGTGCTGGAGACCCATCTGCACAACGACTACGTCTCCGGCGCCGGCCAGGCCGCCGCCCGCACCGGTGCGGAGCTGGTGCTGCCCGCCGCGGCCGCGGCGGCCTACCCGCACACGCCCGCGTTCCACCTGGAGGACCTCGACGGCGGCAAGGGCCTGACCGTCCGGCCGATCCACACTCCCGGCCACACGCCCGAGCACACCAGCTACCTCGTGCTCGTGGACGGCGAGCCGGTCGCGGTGTTCTCCGGCGGCAGCCTCCTGGTCTCCTCCGCGGGCCGTCCCGACCTGCTCGGGCCCGAACGCGCCCGCACCCTGGCCACCCTCCAGCACGGCTCGGCGCACCGGCTGGCCGCACTGCCGCGGGACGTCGAGCTGCTGCCCACGCACGGCGAGGGCTCGTTCTGCTCCGTCACCGGGGCCGGTCGCCACACCTCCACCATCGGCGCCGAACAGGACGGCAACCCGCTGCTCGCCCTGCCCACCGCACAGGCGTTCACCGACACCCTGCTGAGCGGCCTGCCGCCCATCCCGGCCTTCTACGCGCACATGGGCCCGGCCAACCTCTACGGGGCACCGCCCGCGCCCGCCGCCGAGCTGCCGGAGATGTCACCGGCCGACCTGGAGCAGGACGTGCACGTGGTCGACATCCGGCCCCGCGCCGTCCAGGCCGCCGGGTTCCTGCCCGGCTCCACCGGCATCGAACTCGGCGAGGACTTCGGCAGCTGGGCGGGCTGGCTGCTGCCCTACGGCGCCGCCATCGCCCTGGTCGCCGAGCCCGGCCAGGACGTCGCCGAAGCCCGCACCCAGCTCACCCGCATCGGCTTCGACGACGTGCGCGGCGTCATCACCGACCCCGGCCCGGCCGCCACCGGCCGCTTCACCCTCACCGACCTGCCGGCCTTCCGCGGCCTCCTGCCCGGCGCGCAGGTCCTGGACGTGCGGATGCCCTCCGAACACGCCGCCGCACCCCTGCCCGGAGCCGTCGAGAGGTTCCTGCCCGACCTGCTCACCGACGGCATCCCCGCCGGCCTGGATCCGGCCCGCCCGGTCCTCATCGCGTGCGGCTCCGGCCGCCGCGCCGCCATCGCCGCCACCCTCCTCGCCCGCCACGGCTTCGACCCGATCGTCCTGGACCGGGCGAGCGCCGCCGACGTCGCCCCGGCCGCCTGACGACCACATCTCGAAACGGAGACACCCCATGACCACGATCGACGCGGCGGCCGTCCGCGCCCTGCCCACCGGCGCCGATGTGCTGCTGCTGGACGTCCGCACCCCGGGCGAGTTCGAGACCGCCCACCTGGAGCACGCGGTCAACGTGCCGCTGAACCGCCTCGATGCCCACCTGCCCCAGCTCACCGCCGCCGCGAAACGCATCATCGTCATCTGCCAGTCCGGCAACCGCGCCGCCACCGCCCACACCGCCCTCACCGCGGCGGGCATCACCGGGGCCGCCGTTCTGGTCGGCGGTATGAACGCCTGGACCGCCTCGGGCGCGCCCGTCATCCGCGGCCGTCAACGCTGGAGCCTGGAGCGCCAGGTCCGCCTCGCCGCCGGACTGCTGGTCCTGGGCACCGTCGCGCTCAGCCTCCTGACGCCCTGGGCCCTGCTGGCGACCGCGTTCGTCGGCGCCGGGCTCACCTTCGCCGGAGCCACCGACACCTGCATGATGGGACTCCTGCTCGCCCGCCTCCCTTACAACCAGGGTGACGCGGCCGACCCCGGCGCGGAACCGGCGCGCGCCTGTCGCCGATGAGCGCCACCCTCGCCCTGGTCGCGGCCGGAGCACTCCTGGTCGGCCTCAGCCTGGGCCTGATGGGCGCGGGCGGCTCGGTCCTGGCCGTACCGATCCTCATCTACGGTGCGGGCCAGCCCATGAGCGTCGCCGTCCCCACCTCCCTGCTCGTCGTCGCCGCATCGTCCTGCGCCGCGCTCGCGCCCCGCCTGCGCCAGGGCGACATCCGCTGGAACGTCGCCCTGGTCTTCGCCGCGGGCGGGGCGCCCGCCGCCCTTCTCGGAGCCAAAGCCGCCCGCGCGCTGCCCGAGGCGGTGCTGCTGCCCGCCTTCGCCGTCATCATGGTCATCGTCGCCGTCCGCATGCTGCGCGGCGGCGAACCGACCGGAGGCGCCTGCCGCACCCGGTCCGGACGCGTCAACCGCCGCCGCTGCCTGCCCCGCACCCTCGCCGCGGGCACCGGCATCGGCCTCCTCACCGGTGTCTTCGGCGTCGGCGGAGGCTTCGCCGTGGTCCCCGCCCTCACCCTCCTGCTCGGCCTCACCACCACCGAGGCCGCCGCCACCTCCCTCGTCATCATCACCGTCAACTCCACCGCGGGCCTGGCCGGTCACTCCACCGCCCACCTCGACTACGGCGTCGTCCTCACCTTCACCGCGGTGGCGATCGCCGCCTCCCTCGCCGCCGCCCGCTGGGCCACCCGCCTACCCGCCGACCGCGTCCGCAAGATCTTCGCCTGGACCATCCTGGCTCTGGCCCCCGTCATGGCCGCAAGCGCCCTCACCTGACCGGCCCGCCATCGACTACCAAGTTGCATGTGAAGCCCTCGATGCCAGGGGCATGAGAGGCGAGAACGCCCCGGAAACACAAATATCGAGATTACCGGATCCCGACCATGCAGCCATTCGGTCAGCGCCCCCAAGGGAGCGAAGTCGAATGGCTGCATGGCCAGTGGCGGGGTGTCGCAGGCCACTGGCCTACGCGGCCTCGCCTTGGCGGTCGCATGTACGGGTTCGGCCAGCGGTAACGGGCTTGGCGCAGGCCTGCCGGCAGGGGGTTCGACTTCCCCGGCATGATCGGCACGGCTGTGTGATCATGACGTTGGTCGTGTTCCCGTCTGCCGCGAGAGGCACGGGTGGAGCAGTAATTGAAAGCAATATCGATCGGGTCGAATCTCGACCAGACCGGTATTGGGAAACGTCAATTCTGGAACCGCTAAAAAATGGTGATGGGCCCTGGGAGCCGCCACCCGGGTGGTTCCCTGCGGCCTGGAGGTCCGCAGGGTGGCCTTCCCGTCCTGCGGGCGGATCGCCGGTCGATCTTCGGTCTTCGGTCTTCGGTCTTCGGGGAGCCGAATGCTCGCCAGGGCGTCGATCCGGTCGGTCGACGCGCCACGCCGCGACCGGATTGTTTTTTGGACAGGGGATTGACGAACTTTTGGGCGCTCTGGCACGATCCCGGTCATGTGGTCAGACCAGCAAACCTTCAGTCCAGTGCAGACCGCGAACCGTCGTTATCTGCAGGTGGCCATGCAGATCCTGGAGGCGATCGGTGCGCGCAGGATCCCCTTCGGGTCGAAGCTGCCGTCTGATCGCGAACTCGCCGAGCTGATGGGGGTCAGCCGCCCGACGGTTCGGGAGGCGATCCTCGCCCTGGAGGTCGTCGGGATCCTGCAGGTGCGTTCCGGTGACGGCACCTATGTCGCATCAGGCGGGATACGGTCCTCGGCGATCAGCGAACTGCTGAGCGACCGGTCGCTCCGGGTGCCGGCGGCGGAGGTGCTCGAGGCGCGGCTGGTGGTCGAGCCGGCGGCCGTCGCGCTGACCGCCGAGCGCATCTCCGACGAGGCGATCGGGGAACTCGAGGAACTGCTCGGCCGGGCCGAGGCGCTCGTGGACGACACCGAAGGGCTCGCGGAGTTCGTCAGGCTCGGGCTCAGGTTCCACGCGGAACTGCTCAAGCACTGCTGCAACGCCCACCTCTCGGCTTTCGCCACCGCCCTCGTCGACCTCGACGAGCATCCTCTGTGGACGCTCCTCAACGCCTTCGCGGTCCAGGCGGTGGGCGCGCGCCGACAGCAGATCGAGGAGCACCGCGCGATCCTCCAGGCGGTCCGCGACCGCGATTCGGCGCTGGCGTCCTCTCTGGTCACAGAACACCTCCAGCATCTGAACGCTCAGGTCGACGAGGTGAAAGCCGCCGGATCGCCGCGTCCCTGACGGAACCGGGCGGCGGCCTCTCCGGGGTCGCCGCCCCCTGCCGAAGCCTCTGGATCGGCGGCAGAAACTGCTGATCATGGAACGTTCCCCCAATCCTCATGAAGCGTCGAACCCCATTACGCATACGGAACAGCGGCCCACAAGGCCATCAACGCCACTGAGAAGAAAGGCAGACTCGATGAACCAGACCAAGGTCTCGGAGGTATCGGAGCTTCCGGCCGGAGTGCCGGAGGCGACGCTCGTCGACCTCTACCGGACGATGTCGCTGATCAGGACGTTCGAGGAGCGCGTCCACGAGCTGTTCGTCGAAGGAGAGCTGCCGGGCTTCCTGCACCTGTGCTCCGGCCAGGAGGCCACCGCCGCGGGGGTCATCGCCCACCTGCGGACCGAGGACGGGATCACCTCGACGCACCGCAACCACGGCCACGCCCTGGCCAAGGGGGTCAGCCCCGCGGCCATGATGATCGAGCTGTACGGCAGGGCGGGCGGCACCAACGCGGGCAAGGGCGGGTCCATGCACCTGGCCGACCAGCGGGTGGGGCACGTGGCCAGCGGCGGGATCGTCGGGGCGGGCGCCCCGCTCGCGCTCGGCCTCGCCCAGGCCGCCAAGCTGGCCGGCACCGACGGAGTGGCCGCCGTGTTCTTCGGAGACGGCGCCGCGCAGCAGGGCACGGTGCTGGAGTCGATGAACCTGGCGGCCGTGTGGAAGCTGCCGATCCTGTTCGTCTGCGAGAACAACCTGTTCGGCCAGGCGACCACCATCGGCTACTCCTCCGCCGTCGCTCCGGCCGCCCGCGCCGAAGGCTTCGGGATGGCCTCCGAGGAGGTCGACGGCCAGGACGTGATCGCGGTCTACCAGGCCGCCGGGCGCGCGGTGGAGCGGGCCCGCGCCGGAGAAGGGCCGACCTATCTGGAACTGACGACCTACAGCTACCACGGGGCCTGGGAGGGCGAGCCGAAGCGCGCCTACCGCCTCCCCGAGGTGGAGTCCGACTTCCGGGGGCGCGACCCCCTGCGGCTGCTGGCCGCGGCGCTCGCCGCGGTCAAGCAGGACTGGATCGACGTCAAGGACGAGATCGAGGAGGAGATCGAGGAGCAGGTGGAGAGCGCGATCGAGGCCGGCCGCGCGGCGCCCTACCCCGACCCCGCCACGGTGACCGAGGGCGTCTACGCCGACCCGACGGTGACCATCGACCGCGACGGCCTCACGGTCCACTGACCGCAGACGAGCAGAGAGAGGCGATCAGCATGAGAGTTCTGTCGTTCGCAGACGCGATCAACGAGGCGATCCAGCTGGAGATGGCACGGGACCCGCGCGTCCTGGTCACCGGCGAGGACGTCGCCGGAGGCGCGACCATCCCCGGATTCGACCGCGCCGACGCCTGGGGAGGCGTGTTCGGGGTCACCCGCGGGCTCGTCACCGAGTTCGGGCGGGACCGGGTGATCGACACGCCGATCTCCGAGTCGGCGTTCATCGGCGCCGCGATCGGCGCGGCCACCTCCGGCTACCGGACGGTGACCGAGCTGCAGTTCCTGGACTTCATGGGCGTCTGCCTGGACCAGATCATCAACCAGGCGGCCAAGCTGCACTACGCCCGCGGAAGCGACAGCGCGGGCATCCCGATCGTGATCCGCAGCATGATCGGAGCGGGTTCCCGCGCGGGCAGCACCCAGTCGCAGAGCCACTACTCGACCGTCGCACACTTCCCCGGCCTCAAGGTCGTCGCCCCGGCGACGCCCGCCGACGCCAAGGGGCTGATGATCTCGGCGATCCGAGACCAGGACCCGGTGTTCTTCCTGGAGAACAAGGCGCTGTACGAGACCAGGGGTCCGGTGCCGGAAGGCGACTACACCGTTCCGATCGGCCGCGCCAACGTCGTCCGCGAGGGCCGGGACGTCACCGTGGTGACGATCGCGCGGATGCTCTCGGTGGCCGAGAAGGCGGTGGCCGAGCTCGCAGGCCGGGGGATCGAGGCCGAGCTCATCGACCTGCGCACGATCGCGCCGCTGGACCTGCCGACGATCCTGGAGTCGGTGGGCAGGACCGGGCGGCTGGTCGTCGTCGACGAGGACACGCCGCGCTGCTCGGTGGCCTCCGACATCGTCGGGCTGGTCTCCAGCCGGGCCTTCGACAAGCTCAAGGCCGCGCCGCGCATGGTGACCTCCCCGCACACCCCCGTCCCGTTCGCCCCTGTGCTGGAGGACGCCTTCATCCCGGCCGCGAACGACGTCGTCCAGGCGGTGCTGGCGACCGTCGGGCAGGAGGTGGCGGTGTGAGCGGCCCGGCCGGCGCCGTCGACGCGCCGTTCGAGCCCGGCCGGCACGCCGGCAAGGTCGCGCTGGTCAGCGGAGCGGCACGCGGGCAGGGGCGCGAGATCGCGCTGCGCCTGGCCAGGGAGGGCGCCGACATCGCGGTGTTCGACCTCTGCGCCGCGCCGGAGACCTCGCAGTATCCCGGCGCCACCCGCGAGGAGCTGGACGAGACGGTCCGCCTCGTGGAGGCCGAGGGGCGCCGGTGCGTCGCCGACGTCGTCGACGCGCGCGACCACGCCGCCGTCAGCGGTTTCGTCGACGACGTCGTGGAGCGGACCGGGCGGCTCGACATGGTCTGCGCGAACGCGGGCCTCGTGACCTGGGTGCCGTTCCTCGAACTGACTCCGGCGCAGTGGTCGGAGGTGATGGACATCAACGTCACCGGGGTGTTCAACACCGTCCAGCCCGCGTTGCGGCACATGGTCGAGCGGCGGAGCGGAAGCATCGTCATCACCTCGTCCTGCAACGCGGTGGAGCCGGGGCTGAGCATCGGGCACTACACCACCTCCAAGCACGCGGTGCTAGGGCTGACCAAGAACCTCGCACTGGAGTTCGGCCCGTCCAACATCCGGGTCAACACCGTCATGCCCAGCACGGTGAACACCGTCATGGGCCACAACAGCACCAACCTGAAATGGATCTTCGGCCGCGACGACGCGACCGAGGAGGAGTACCTCGCGGCGACGAGGCAGTGGCACGTGCTGCGCAACCAGCCGGCCCTGCCGCCGCCGGCCATAGCCGACGTCGTCTCCTGGCTGTGCGGCTCCGACGCCCGCTACATCACCGGCGCCGCGATCCCGGTGGACGCGGGACACCTCGTGCTGCCCGGCTTCAACCACGAACCGCTCTTCGACTGACACGCGTCCCGGCGGCACCGAGACCCGATAGGTCCGCCGGGAGCCCATATCCCACCCCGGATCGGGCCCCAGAAATCGCGCAGAACCCCCTTTGTTAGGAGGCCGTCCGTGGCCGACCAGGTGATGTCCCGACGCAGTCTGCTCAAGGGCGCCGCAGCAGTGGTGACCCTGCCCCTCCTCGGCACCGTCGCGTGCTCCCGGACGAACACGTCCGGAAGCACGGGAACGGCGGGCAAGGCGGGTCAGCTGACCATCGCCGTGAGCGCGCTCGCGGCTTCGCTGGACCGCGAGTACGAGATCGGAGCCGCGGCGCTCGAGGCGATGAACAACGTCTTCGAACCGCTCGTGGAGTTCTCCAACCGCCCGTTCGGCGCCAACGGCTCGCGCATCCCGGACTACGACCCCGCCAAGTGGGAGCTCCGGCTGCTGGCCGAGGAGCCCAAGGTCTCCAAGGACGGCCTGACCTGGACCCTCGTCTTCCGCGACGACGTCAAGAGCCACTCGGGCAACCCGCTCGTCGCCGAGGACTTCGCCTACGCCATCGAGCGGCACCAGCAGCTGTGGAGCCTGGGCTCGGTGTACAACCTCGTCGCGGGCCTGGTCCCCCGGGAGCGCAAGAGCTGGAAGGTGATCGACGAGCGGACGATCGAGGTCACCACCGAGAAGCCGAGCCCGTTGTTCAAGATCCTGCTGCAGAACAACTTCGCCTGGGGCATCTTCGACAGCGTCGCCTCCCGCGCCGCCGCGACGAAGGACGACCCGTACGTCAAGGAGTGGATGAAGGCCAACGGGTCGGACGCCGGCCACGGCCCCTACACGATCACCGAGCACAAGCCCGGCCAGCAGACCGTGTTCACCGCCTTCGACGGCTACCACCGCGGCAAGCCGAAGATCCAGACCGTGGTCCACCGGCAGGTCGACTCCTCCAGCACCCGGATCGCGCTGCTGCGGTCGGGCGAGGTCGACATCGTCCGCGACCTGCTCCCCACCGAGCTCAAGTCGCTCGAAGGAAGCAAGGGCGTCGTCGTCGACAACTTCGACGAGTCGCTGTTCCTGCTGCTGTTCATGATGCTCAACAACGGGTTCGAGCCCTTCGACGACAAGCTGGTACGGCAGGCGATCGCGCACGCGGTGCCGTACGACAAGATCGTCAAGGACGTCTACCAGGGGTACGCCTCGCCGTGGAAGGGCGTCATCAGCCGCGACTACCCGTACTTCGACGAGAGCGCCTGGGCGTACGGCGACGGGGCCAACGTCGCCAAGGCCCGCGAGCTGCTGGAGGAGGCCGGGCACGCCAAGGGCTTCAGCTGCGAACTGCTGGTCAACTCCAGCGAGCCGGTCTCCGAGCAGGTCGCGATCCTGGTCCAGTCGTCGCTGCGCGAGATCGGCATCGACCTCAAGCTCAACAAGCTGGCCGCGGCGGCCTTCACCGACCGCCTCACCGGCAAGAAGTACGAGGGCGCCGCCATCTGGCAGGACCTCGCCCTGACGCCCGACATCGGTTACAACTGCTTCCTCTACTACCGTTCGACGGCTTTCGCCAACGTCGCGGGCTACGAGTCCAAGGAGACCGACGCCCTGGTGAACAAGCTGCTCGTCACGATGGACGGGCCCGAGCGCGAAGCGGTGGCCAAGGAGTTCCAGCGCCAGGTCATCGAGGACTCCCCGGCGGTCTTCCTGGCCCAGCCGCACTACGTCGTCGCGCGGCGGGACCGGGTGAAGGGCGTCACCGCCTACCCCTCGCGCACCCTCCGGTTCGAAGAGCTCGAGCTGGCCTGACGCCGGACCGGCCGGCTCCTCCTTTCGGGAGCCGGCCGCACCGGCGACGAAGAGTCGGGAAAACGATGATCAAATTTATCGGCAAACGCCTGGCGCTGCTCGTCCCCCAGATGTTCCTCATCTGCCTCGTCAGCTTCCTGCTCACCAGGCTCACCCCCGGTAACCAGGCACGGGCCCAGCTGGGCAGCAGCGCCACCGAGGAGGCCGTCGCGCAGCTGGAGCGGGAACTCGGGCTGAACGACCCGTGGTACGCGCAGTTCGGCCGCTACCTCGACGGGATCGCGCACGGCGACCTGGGCACGTCCTGGACGACCGGCCAGCCGGTCCTCGACGACATCGCCCAGCGCGCCCCGGCGACGCTGGAGCTGATCTCGGTCGCGTTCGTCATCATGATGGCCCTGGCGCTGACGCTGGGCCTGGTCGGCGGCCTGACCAGGAACGCCCTGACGCGCGTCGGCGACAAGATCAGCTACTTCTACTCCCTCATGGCCGGAGCCGTGCCGGACTTCTGGTTCGGCATGATCGTGGTCTTCCTCTTCTACTACACCTTCCCGATCGCCGTCGCTCCGATCGGGCAGTACGACCAGGCGTTCGACCCGGCGGTGATCACCGGCTCGGTGCTCGTGGACTCCCTGGTCACGCTGGACCTCCCGGTGCTGTTCAGCCATCTGGACCACCTGATCCTCCCGGTGCTCACGCTGGTCTTCATCAACACCGCGCCGATCCTGCGGATGGTCCGGAGCAGCGTCGACGACTCCCTGAAGTCCGGCTACACCACCCTGGCCAAGGCCAACGGGCTGCCGCAGAGGCAGATCGTCGGCTACGCGCTCCGCAGCGCGCTTCCCCCGATCATCACGCTGGCCGGCGTCTGGTACACGGTGCTCATCGCCGGCGCGGTCCTCACGGAGCAGATCTTCAGCTGGGGCGGTGTCGGCCAGTACGCCGTCCAGGCGGTGCAGAACGCCGACTGGTCCGCCCTGCAGGGAGTCGTCCTGCTCGCAGCCTTGCTATCGCTACTGGTGTACCTCGTGATCGACCTCCTGCACGCTTGGATCGATCCACGGGTACGCGTGACGGGGGGTACCCGATGACCGCGATCTCGTCCATCTCGAAAAGCAGACCCCGGGTGAAGCGCTCGCCGAAGTCGGTGCTGAAGCGCAACCCGCAGCTCGCGATCGGCCTGGCGGCCGTCGGGATCGTGCTGGCCGTCGCGGTGCTGGCCCCCGTGCTGGCGCCGCACGACCCCGAGCGCGTGGTCGGCCCCGCCCTGCTCGAGCCGTCCGCGGAGTACTGGTTCGGCACCGACCGGTCCGGCCTGGACGTCTTCTCCCGGGTGATCTACGCGCCGCGGATCGACCTGCTGCTCGCCGGCGTCGGCACCCTGCTGGCGGCGCTGCTGGGCGTCCCGCTCGGAGCCCTGGCGGGCTACGCGCCGGGGTTCGTGGGAGAGCTCATCAGCCGCGTCCTCGACGTCGTGCAGGCGTTCCCCTTCTTCATCCTCGCGATGTGCCTGCTCGGCATCGTCGGAGGAACCGTCCCCAACATCATCGCCGTCCTGGCCGTCGTCAACGCGCCGATCTACGCGCGGCTGATGTTCGGCCAGACGCAGACCCTGCGGAACCGGACGTTCGTCGACGCCGCGCGGGTCTCCGGCTGCCGCCCGCGACAGGTGATCTTCGCGCACATCCTGCCGAACTCGATGGCGCCGATCCTGGCGCAGATGTCGGTGACCCTGGGCATGTCGATCATCCTGGTGGCGGGCGTCAGCTTCGTCGGAGCCGGCCTGCGGCCCCCGACCGCCGAATGGGGGGTCATGATCGGCGACGCGGCCGGCGGCATGTTCACCGGCCAGTGGTGGCCCGTGATCTTCCCGGGCGTGGTGCTGGCCCTCACCGTTATGTCGTTCGCCCTGGTCTCCAACGGCATCACCGCGGCCAACGAAGCGAGGAGCCGTCGTGGCTGACCACATCGTGCTCGACATCCGCGACCTGCGGGTCGACGGCGGCGGCGACCGCCCCTTCACCCTGGGCCCGATCGACCTGGCGCTGGCGCCCCAGGAGATCGTCGGCGTGGTCGGGGACTCCGGCGCCGGAAAGTCGCTGCTGGTCTCGACGCTCACCCACACGCTGCGGGACCCGGCCGCCGTCACCGGCGGGCAGATCGTGTTCGAGGACGAGGACCTGCTGAAGGCGGAGCCGAAGCTCCTCCAGAGCATCCGCGGCGGGCGGATCGGCTTCATCGGATCGAACCCGCACGGGCTGCTGCACCCGATGCTGCCCGTGGGCAGGCAGGTCGCCAACGTCCTGCGCGCCCACAAGCCGCTCTCCAAGGCGGAGGCGCGCGAACAGGTCCTGGAGATGTTCACCGCGGTCGGCATCCCCGACCCGCTGCGCCGGCTCGACGCCTACCCGCACGAGCTCAGCGGCGGCATGGCCCAGCGAGTCGTCATCGCGGTCGGGCTGATCTGCGACCCCGACGTCGTCATCGCCGACGAGCCGACCGCCGGGCTGGACGTCACCATCCAGGCGCAGGTCCTGGAGCTCATCGAGTCGACCGTGCGGTCCCGCGAGAACCGGGCGCTGCTGCTGGCGACCCGCGACCTGGGCATCGTCGCCCGGTTCTGCGACCGGGTCGTCATCCTCGACGCCGGCGAGGTGGTCGAGCAGCGGCCGACGGGCGAGCTGTTCCGCGACCCGGAGACGGACGTCAGCCGCGCCCTGCTCGCGGCCTCGCGCGGATTCTGAAGGGAGGTCTGAGATGAACGACAAGAGGGCCGAGAAGCGGGCCGCAGACTCCGGCGAGTTCGTCCTCGAGTGCAGGGACCTCGTCCGGCACTTCCCCGTCAAGGGCACGAAGAAGGTCGTCCAGGCGGTCAACGACGTCTCGCTGAGCTTCCGGCCGGGCGAGACGGTCGCGCTGGTCGGGGAGAGCGGCTCGGGCAAGAGCACCATCGGGCGCATGATCCTCGACCTGCTGAAGCCCACGTCGGGCGACGTCCTCTACCAGGGCAGGCCGCTCGCCGGGATGAACCGCCAGGAGTACCGGGACTACCGCGCCGGCGTCCAGGCCGTGTTCCAGGACCCCTACGACTCGCTGAACCCCACCAAGACCGTCCTGTCGACCGTCCGCGAACCGCTGAAGCGGCTCGGGCTGGAGGAGTCCGCCGCGGACGGCCTACGCCGGGCGATGGAGGCGCTGGAGACCGTCGGGCTGGGCGACATCACGCGCAAGACCCGTCCGCACGACCTCAGCGGCAGCGCGCGGCAGCGGGTCGGGATCGCCCGGGCGCTGGTGACGCGACCCCGCTTCATCGTGCTCGACGAGCCCACCTCGGCGCTGAGTCCCATCGCGCGGGCGGAGGTCATGAAGGCCCTGCACGAGGTCCAGCAGGCGACCGGCGTCTCCTACCTGTTCATCACCCACGACCTCGCGATCGTCGAGTCGCTGGCCCGCCGGGTGGCCGTGATGTACCTCGGCCGCGTCGTGGAGATGGGCACGGCCGAAGAGGTGTTCCGCCTCCGGGCCCACCCCTACACCGAGGCCCTGCTCGGGTCGGTGCTGTTCCCCGACCCCGAGCGCCTGGCCGGATTCAGCGTGCTGCGCGGCGAGATCCCGAGCCCCATCGACCTGCCGCGCGGCTGCGCCTTCCGCACCCGCTGCCCCATAGCCACCGACGAGTGCGAGGAGGGGGTGCCCGCGCTCGCCACCGCGACCGGGACGGACCACCTCGTCGCCTGCATCGAACGTGACACCCGAAGCCAGGGCCTGCACCTGGCGACGACCATGGAAGGAAACCAGAACACATGACTGATTTCACGGGCAAGGTCGCACTGATCAGCGGTGCCGCGCGCGGCCAGGGCCGCTCGCACGCCCTCGCGCTGGCCAGGGGCGGAGCCAAGATCGTCGGCTTCGACATCTGCGAGCAGATCCCCACCACCAAGATCCCGATGTCGAACGAGGACGACCTGAGGGAGACCGTCCGGCTGGTCGAGGAGGCGGGCGGCGAGATGCTCGCCATCAAGGCCGACGCGCGCGTCTCCGCGGAGACCTCCGCGGTGGTCGAGCAGGCCATGGAGCGGTTCGGCCGCATCGACATCGTGGTGGCCAACGCCGGCATCGACTCCATCGACCCGACGATCGACATGCCCGACGACGCCTGGGACGACATGATCGGCGTCAACCTGACCGGCGTGTTCCGGACGATCCGTCCCGCCCTGCGCCCGATGATCGAAGCCGGCCGCGGCGGATCCATCGTCCTGACCTCCTCGTGCGCCGGACTGACCCCGTACCCCAACCACGTGCACTACGGCGCGGCCAAGTACGGGGTCATCGGCATCATGCAGTGCCTGGCGCTCGAACTCGCCTACCACAACATCCGGGTCAACGCCGTCGCGCCTTCGGCCGTCCGGACCGACCTGGCCCTCAACCCCGTCCTGTTCAGCCTGTTCACCGGCCGCGCCGACGCCACCGAGGAGGACGCCGCCCCCATCTTCCAGGACCTCAACCTGATCGAGCGCCCCTGGATCGAGCCCGAGGAGGTCAGCAACGCCGTGGTGTGGCTCTGCCGCGAGGAGTCCCGCGCCATCACCGGCCACGTGCTGCCCGTGGACCTCGGCTTCATGATCAAGGGCCCCTTCAACGCCAAGGACGCCGCGATGCGCGTCGACGGCAGCAACGCGGCGGGCCTGGTCTGACCATGACCACACCGTCCTGGCGGGAGGGGTTCCTCACCGCCTACACCGAGGCGCGCAGGTCGGGCGACGTCACCGCGTTGTCCGGTCTGCTCGCGGACGACCTGCGGCTCCAGGATCCGCAGCTTCCCGGCGGGACCGGCTCCAAGGCCGATCTGCTGAAGCTCATCGGCGACCTCGCGGCGGCCTGCACGCGGCTGGACATCACACCGCACGGTCCGGTCTGCGCCAGTTCCGACGGGAGCGTCTTCACCCAGCGGTGGTTCATCGAGGCGGAACCCGCCGGTGACGCCCCCGACGGGCCCGGACGCGTCCATGCCGAGACCTTCGAATCCTTCACCTGTGCGGACGGCCTCATCACGACCGTGGCGATCTTCGTAAGGGATCTCACGGTCGGAGGCCTCCGCCCCGCATGACCTGGGAGCACCTGTGGCAAAGCCGCATTTCGACCTCGTCCTGACCGGAGGGACGGTCGCCAACGCCGACGGCGTCTTCCGCGGCGACGTGGCGGTCTCCGGCGGGCGGATCGCCGGGGTCTGGCCGGCCGGGTCCGCGCCCGCGTTCGAGGCCCGGGAGGTCCGGGACTGCACGGGCCTGTGGATCCTCCCCGGCGGCGTCGACCCGCACGTCCACGTCGGCATCTCCTTCGGCGACGTCCGCACCGAGGAGGGGCACGCCGAGTGCACCCGCGCGGCGCTCGCCGGAGGCACCACCACGATCGTCGACTTCGCGATCCCCCGGCCGGGGCAGGACCCGCTGTCGGCCGTGCTGGAACGGCAGGAGGCCGCCCGCAAGGGCTCCCTCGCCGACTACGTCCTGCACGGCTGCTTCACCGACGCGCACGCCGGGGACACGGCGCAGATCGACGACATGGTCGGTCTCGGCGTGCGCACCATCAAGGTCTACACGACCTACCGCGACAACATGATGGCCGACGACGAGCTGATCGCCGAGGTGATGCGCGGACTCCGGCGGCACGGCGGGCTGACCTACGTCCACGCCGAGGACAACACCGAGATCGAGCACCTCATGGCAGGACTCGCGGCACAGGGGCCGATTCCCTACGAGAAGATCATCGAGGCCAGGCCGGAGTCCGCGGAGAACACCGCGGTCGCCCATGTGATCGACCTGGCCCGCCAGAACGACGCGCCGGTGTACTTCGTCCACCAGTCGACGGAGACGGCCCTGGAGCTCACCCGGGCGGCGCGGGCCGCGGGCGTCCCGGCGTTCTCCGAGGTCTGCCCCCACTACACGCTGCTCGACGAGTCGTTCTACAAGGAGCGGACGGGTGAATGCTTCACCTGCTGCCCGCCGCTCCGCAACCGCGTGACCGTGGACTCCGTCATGGCCAAGGTGGTCGCCGGCCAGGTGGACACGATCGCCAGCGACCACTGCGCCTTCTGGCACGGGCACAAGGCCTCTGACGGCCAGGCGCACGACCTGGGGCGGATGCCCTTCGGAATGCCCGGCGTGCAGACCCGGCTCCCGATCGTCCTGTCCGAACTCGTCGTCCACCGCGGGCTCCCGATGTCGCGCGCGGTCGAACTGCTCAGCGCGGCGCCGGCGCGGCTGAGCGGCGTCTACCCGCGCAAGGGCGTCGTGCGGGTCGGTTCGGACGCCGACCTGGTCCTGTGGAGCGGCGAGGGGGAGTCGTGCATCACCGCCGACGGCCTTCTCCAGCACAGCGACTACACCCCATTCGAGGGGTGGCGGGTGCACGGGCGGATCGACGCCGTCATCCGCGGCGGCGTCGTGGTCCACGGCGAGGGGGCGGTCGACGACATCCCCCTCGGACGCGTCGTCGGATCCGGCCCGATCGCCGTCTGAGAGTTTCCGTCCTACAACAGTCGAAGGAGCTGCCTTCCATGGCGCGTGTAGTCATTCTGGGGAACACTCCCAGCACTCGGTTCTTCCTCCGCCAGGGGCTGGGCGTCCAGCAGATCGAGATCGTGGGGTTCGCTCCCGGAGCGGATCGCGACCACCTGCCCTACGCCATCGAGTACGGCTCGGGCACGACCCGGTTCAAGGGCACCGTCGAGATCCAGGAGGACACGCTGGTCCTGGCGGGTCGGTACGGGCGGGGCGGACTGCGGCATGACCGGATTCCGTTGCTCGACGCGGACACCGAAGACGTCAAGGGGATGGCGCCCGACGTCGTCGTGCTGTCGGAGGACTGGGCCGGGAGAGTCCCCGCCGGGCTGCTCGAGTCGTCGCCCCGGCTGATCGGGTTCGGCGGGGTGCCCTATACGGGAGAACCCGATCTCGTCCGGATGCGGCCCGCCCCCCTGTGGGCCGTGCAGACGATCGTGTCGGCGCTGTACCAGCTGTCGGAGGTCACGAGCGCGGCGGTCACGAACTGGGGAGGGACGTCCGGCCTTCCGTCCCGGCGATCGGAGCTGCTCGCCGCCCGCGGCGAACTCCCCGGCCGGGTCTGCCACCCCTGGACCGCGACCCTCGATCCCGGCATCACCGTGTTCGGCACGGACGTGGTGGAGGAGTCGTCCGACGGGGTCACGACCTCGGTCCTGCACGTCATCCTGGAGCAGGAGACCGGCCAGGACCAGGTCCTCCGCCGCCTGAAGTCGGCGGCACGCCGCGCGCGCCTCGACCTGAGGACCGGCCCGGTCGGCGGCCGCGACGCCTCCGGACTGCCGTCGGCCGTGATCGACCTGTCCGCCGTCCGGGCGGAGGCCCGCTCGATCGTCGTTCCCTTCTTCTGTGACTCCCGGACCGTCGAGGCCGCCCTCGCCTGCGACCTGGTGACGGCACCGGTGTGATGCCGGGAGGCGTCTTCACGCCCGGCGGGTCGCCGAACTGCGCGAGGAGGACGTTTCGTCCATATACTCTCCGGATCTTCGTAGCTGAGAGGGCCCTGTTGAGTTCCTTGCCGCGGCGGCTCGTCGCCCCGGGCACCGTTGTCGCGGTGCTGTCCGGTTTGCTCATGGTCGGTCCCGCGCAGGCGGATCAGGCCGAGCGGGCTCCCGCCGCCACGCTGACTCTGGAGGTGTCGCCTCGCCGACTTCCCGCCATTTCCCTCGGTCCTTACCAGGAGCCGTCGGTGACGCTCAGCGGGAGCCTGAAGGGCGCGGATGGCGATCCCCTGCCCGGCCAGGTGCTGGAGGTCGGCCTTGTCGAGGACGACGGGGTCGTCAAGTTCGGTACCACCGCGACGACGGACGCGCAGGGCGGCTATCGGGTCACGAGGGCCGATCGGTTCGGTAGCCATCTCACGGCGCGGGTGACCTGGTCGGCGAACGGTTCCAAGCTGGTCGCGAAGAAGGAGATCGAGGTCGGGTTCATCCGCCTGCGGACGAAGTACTGGGCGAGCGGCGTGGTGAACATCGCGTTCGAGTCCTTCCTCGAGCAGGGCCCGGACGTCTATGGCTTCGTCGTCCAGCGGTCATCCGACGGAGTGCGCTGGAAGAACGTCCGGACGGTCACCGACAGGTACACCACCAGCGTCGGCTTTGACGGAATGCCTTCCTCCTACTGGCGCCTGGTCTCGTTGGACGACGGGACGACGCCTTCGGTCGCGAGCAAGGTCTTCGAGCTGCGAAGGTGGAGCACCTACTTCGCCCGTCCGAAGCTCAGCGTCCGCAAGGCCCGGTACGGCAAGCGCCTCACGATCTCGGGGAAGATGGGGCGCTGGGCCGACCTGAGGACGAAGAAGCCGGCTGCGAGACGCGAGATCCGTCTGGTTCTGGACTGCGACGGCCCCGGCGGGGTCTATCGGGTGGCGAAGACGCGTACCGACGGCTCCGGCCGCTTCTCCTTCCGCACGAAGGCGTCCTGCAACGGGAATTATTACGTTTCGTACGGAATGGCGGACGAGACCGCTTATTCGCCCGCGTACTACGCAGGGGAATTTGCTTCCCTGTCGCTTCCCGTCAAAATCAAGACGACCTCGGTCCCACGCGGTGCGAAGCCCCAGGGGAAGGCCATCCCCTACCGGAAGAAGATGCCCTCGCCCGCCTTCATCCGCTCTCTCGGCCGCTACCCCGACCGGTTCGGCGCCCCCTGAGCACCAAAGCCCTCACGCCTTTTTTCGCAGGCACGGTGCCATCCGGCCATCGGCGAGAGCGGAAGCGGGGCGGGCTTCCATCCACCGCGTCATGGTGTGGGGGTCACGTCCGGGGACGAAAGAAGTTCATCGGTTCGGCGGCGTCGTTGGTAGGTTCGGCGAGTGAGCAGACGGCAGGCGGGAGCGGCCCGGCAACGAGTACTGGCCGTCGCGTTGGAGCTGTTCGCACGGCATGGTGTCAGCGGCACTTCGCTGCAGATGATCGCCGATGAGATCGGCGTCACCAAAGCCGCCGTCTACCACCAGTTCCGCACCAAGGACGACATCGTTCAAGCGGTCATCGCCCCTGCCCTGGACCGGTTCTTCCACATCATCGAGACGGCCGAGCGGCAGCAGGGCCGTTCCGAACGCGCCGAGGCCACTCTGGCGGGCCTCGTCGACCTCGTGGTGGACAACCGCCACCTCACGGCCATCATGCAGTCCGACCCCACCATCCTCCACTTCCTGCGCAGCAGTTCCACCATGCGAGATCTGGAGCAGCGCATCGACTTCCTGCTCATCGGTCCCGAACCCGACGACGAGCTCCTCATCAGCGCCCTTATGGTCAGCGGCAGCCTGATGACCGCCGCCACCGACCCCCGCACGGCCGATTTCGACGACGATCGCCTGCGCCGTAATCTGCTCGGTGCCGCCCGCCGCATGCTCCGCCTCGGGAAACCCGCCTGAGCGTCGCTCTCCCGCCGCGGCCTCCGGCGAATCCGGTCGCTTCGGTTCCCGGCGGGAGCGCGATCGCGCCTTCGGTGAGCCGGAGCGCGGCTCCGGCAGTGCCTCGGACGCATCGGCGAACCCGTCAGCAGGGGATGAACAAACGTTACCCCTCCGTAACCTACCGACGGGTTACTTAGCGGGCGGGTCTCGAACTAGCCTCCGACCAAATAGCCGATCGGCTAGGTAGCGTGGAGAGGCGGAGCGTTGAAGGCTTTCCGGTCTGGTTCGGTGTTCCTCGGCAGGGTGTTGCCCGCCGGTCTGGCCGCGGCCGTGGTCCTGGCCGTCGTCCCGGGGTCCGCCGTGTCCGGCCGTGAGACGTCCCGCGGTGTGGTGATCCCGGCCTTCTACGACCCGCCGGCGCGCCTGCCCGCCGAGAACGGCGCCCTGGTCCGGACCGGGCCGCTGCCGCTCGCACTCACCCTCTCCGACGTCGACGGACCGCTTCCCGGCAGGGCCACCCGTCTGATGTACAAGTCCACTGATGCCAAAGGCCGGCCGGTCGCCGTCACCGGCGTCTACATCGAACCGACCAGGAAGTGGAAGGGCCGCGGGCCTCGTCCGCTGGTCGCGATGGCGGCGGGCACGATGGGGCAGGGCGACCAGTGCGCGCCCTCGCTGGCCCTGGAGAACCCGGTGGTCATCAGCTCCAAGACCGTCTCCTTCGGGTACGAGAGCCTGGCGATCTACCGCATCCTCGACCGAGGCGCCGCCGTCGTGCTCACCGACTACGTCGGACTGGGCGCCACCGACCGCCTCCACACCTACGCCGAACGCTTCGACCAGGCGCACGCGCTGCTGGACGCCGTTCGAGCCGCTTTCCGCCTGCCCCGCACGTCGCTCAGCCCCAAGTCCCGCATCGGTCTGTACGGGTACAGCCAGGGTGGCGGCGCCAGCGCGGCCGCGGCCGAACTCCAGCCCCGCTACGCTCCCGAGCTCCGCCTCGCCGGCACCTACGCGGGCGCCCCTCCGGCCGACCTCACCCAGGTCATCAAGGGCATCGACGGCAGCGCCCTGGCCGGAGCCCTGGGATGGTCCATCAACGGACTCTCGCAGAACTACCCCGCCATCAAGAAGGTCATCAACGCCAACATCAACGCCAAGGGCCGTGCCGCGCTCAAGGACCTGTCCACCATGTGCGTCGGCGACGCCATCCTCCGCTATGCCTTCTCTGACAGCAGGCAGTGGACCACCGGCGGAAGGTCGCTCCTGAAGATCATCTCCTCCAGCCCCACCGCGAAGAAGATCCTCGCCAAGGAGCGGCTCGGCACGCTCAGGCCGGCCGGCTCCGTCCGCGTCACCACCGGTGTGCTGGACGACATCGTGCCGCACCGCCAGGCACGCCGCCTGGCCGTGGACTGGTGCGCCAAGGGCGCCAAGGTCACCTACCGGCCCGTCAAGCTGACCAACCTCGGGGACAAGATCCTCACCAACCACCTGGCGCCGCTGCTCACCGACCAGGCCGACGCCATCTCCTGGCTCACCGACCGCCTCAACGGCAAGCCCGCGACCTCGAACTGCTCGACGCTGCCTCACCGGCCGTAGCCCTACCGAGACCTCAAGAGCCCGCCACGTTGTGAGGAGTTCCATGTCCGCCATCAGCCGCCGTTCCATGCTCGCCGGCGCCGCGGGAGCCACCGGACTGACCGTCCTCGGAACGTCGTCGAGGGCGTCCGCGTCCAAGCGGCGCCGGGTGCCGGTGACGCGCGAGGAGCACCGTGTCGTCATCGTCGGCTCCGGGTTCGGCGGGGGTGTGACGGCTCTGCGGTTCGCGCAGGCAGGGATCCCGTCCCTGGTCCTGGAACGTGGAGTCCGGTGGCCCACCGGGCCGAACGCCGAGACGTTCCCGCACGCCGCCGCCCCGGACAAGCGGATGTTCTGGCTGGGCTCGCCCGCCTCGATCTTCGGCATTCCCGTCCCCGGTTTCGAGGCGCCCTACACCGGGCTGCTGGAGCGGGTGTTCGGCAACGGGATGGACATCATCTGCGCCTCGGGCGTCGGCGGAGGCTCCCTGGTCTACCAGGGCATGACCCTCAAGCCCTCCGAGGACGTCTTCAACGCCACCCTTCCCCAGGGCCTGGACTACGCCCGCATGAACAGCGAGTACTACCCGCGCGTCGCACGCATGCTCAGACTCCAGACCGCCCCGGACGAGCTGATCAACAGCAAGACCTACAAACCGGCACGCGTCTTCGCCCGCAACGTCGAACTCTCCGGCTACGACCTGACGAAGATCCCGATGCCGATCGACTGGGACTTCGCCCTGCGCGAGCTCAACGGCGAGATGAAACCCTCCTACACCAACGGCGACTGCGCCATGGGCGTCAACAACGGCGGCAAGCACTCCGTCGACGTCACCTACATCGCCGCGGCGGAGGCCACCGGCCTGGTGACCGTCGCCACCCGGCACAACGTCACCGACGTCGCCCTGGCCAAGGACGGCCGCTGGCAGGTCCACGTCGACCGCATCAGCACCGACGGGACCGTGCTCGAGCAGAAGATCATCACTGCCAAGGCCCTCGTCATGGCCGCCGGCCAGGCCGGCACCACCCGGCTGCTGATGCGCGCCTCCGCCAAGGGCCAGATCCCCGACATGCCCGACGGGCTGGGCACCGGCTGGGGTTCCAACGGCGACCGCATCTACCTGTGGACCAACCTCGCCGACGACTTCGGCGTCCCCCAGGGCGGCCCGGTCGTCTACGGCAGCAGGGACTGGGCCGACCCCGCCTCGGCCAACACGATCATCCAGGCCTCTCTGCCGCCGCTGCCCGCCAACCTGCGCTCCACCATGCTCGTCGGCTACGGCGTCAGCTCCGACCGCGGTCACTTCGTCTACGACTCCGCCAAGGACGACGCCGTCCTGCAGTGGCCCAAGAAGGGCGACGACGCGCTGTACCAGAAGATCCACCTGAGGGCCAAGAAGATCGCCGGACCGCTGTCCAACCTCCTGGACACGACCGCCGCCTACCCCTCCACCTGGCACCCCCTCGGCGGCGCCTCCATGGAAGTGGTCTGCGACCTGTCCGGCCGCGTCCAGGGCCACCGCGGTCTCTACGTCCTCGACGGCGCCCTGGTTCCCGGCACCACCGCCGCCTGCAACCCGTCGATGACGATCGCCGCGATCGCCGAACGCGCCACCGACGACCTGATCGCCCATGACGCCGGAACGGTGTTCTGACGCTTGACCAGGTGACCGTGTGGAGATCCCCGTTCGAGGGGAAGGGCCAGGCTCCGGCCTCCTCCCCTCGCTAGGACACGCGCTCGTCATCGGACCGGCCGGCCGTCCGGCCGGTGCGGCGGGAGCGGACCAGCGCCAGCCGGCCGAGGACCGAGGCGATCAGCCCCAGCAGCAGAGCCAGGGCACCACCCACCACTCCGTTGCCGGTGCCCGGACCACCGTCGGCGACGGCCAGGTTCAGCGCGCCGACGACCATGCCGGTCAGGCCCGCGACCAGGGACGTGATGGCTCTCCTTCGCCCGCCGCCGATGCGGCCGGCGGAGCGGACCAGAACCGACCCGCCGACGACCACGCCGACCAGCGCCACCAATGCGGCCGCGGTGCCCACGAGCCGCCCGGCGGTCAGGTCGTAGGCATCGGCGGCGACCGGCTGGACCGAAGCGTGCGCGGCGGATGCGGCAAGCACAGATCCGATTGACATGTCTCCTCCTGTGACTGGATGTGGTCCGAGCATGTCCGTCGTGCCCACCACCGGTCGTCCCGCAGACGGACGCACTTTGCGCTGCCGTCAATGCCGCACCCGGCTACCGCGGACGCTGCAGAAGCAAGGGGAATACCGTGTGCGCGGTAGTCGGCGGCTCGTCCGCGAGAGGGGTTCTTCCGTGGCGGCGCCTGGCTAGGGTGCACGTATGAGGACTGGTTTCTCCGGTGACCGGGCCAGGGCCGGGGACTGGGCGATCGCCGTCGGCGTGGCGGTGGTCCTGCTGGTCACCGGATCGTCCGGGCGGCTCCCCGCCACGAGTCTCGACCTGCTCGGCTGTGCGCTGCTGGTGGTCGGCGGCTTGGCGCTGGCCGCGCGCCGCCGCGCGCCGGTTCCCGTCCTGGCCGTCACCGGGCTGTGCGCGGTGGGCTATCAGGCGGCCGGTTTCGATGTGCCCGCGGTCGCGTACCTGTTCGCGGTGTACGCGGCCGTACGAGCGGGACACCGCGTCATCACGGTGGCGGCGAGCGTGGCCGTTCTGGCGGCCCTTCCCCTCGCGGCTTTGGCCTCGGGCATGCACGACACGGGCGAGGCGTTCGCGCAGGCCCGAAGCGCCCTGGAAATCGCCTGGCTGATCGCCGCGGGCGCCGCGGGCGAGGCGTTGCGGCAGGCCGAGCGGCGGGCGGACGAGGCCGAACGCACCCGAGAGGAGACCGCGCTGCGCCGCGCCGACGAGGAGCGGCTGCGCATCGCGCGGGAGCTGCACGATTCACTCACCCACCAGATCTCGATCATCAAGGTGCAGGCCGAAGTCGCCGTCCACGTGGCCCGCAAGCGCGGCGAACAGGTGCCGGAGGCCCTGCTGGCCATCCAGGAGGCCAGCCGCGAGGCGACCCGGGAACTGCGCGCGACCCTGGAGGCGCTGCGCGACGACGACACGACCCCGCCACGCGGGCTCGACCACGTTCCGGAACTGGTGGAGAGGGCCCGCACCATCGGCCTGGACGCGACGCTGACGATCGAAGGACGACACCACGGCGTGCCGGCCGCGGTGGACCGGACCGTCTACCGGATCGTCCAGGAATCGCTCACCAACATCGCCCGCCACGCGGGCGCCGCCACGGCGTCGGTCCGGATCGACCACCATCCGGACATCCTCGCCATACGCATCGACGACGACGGCAAGGCCACCCCGGACACCGTCCCGACCCCCGGCGTCGGATTGCTCGGCATGCGCGAACGGGTCACCGCCCTGGGCGGCCGGCTGCGCGCCGAACCGCGCGGCGAGGGCGGCTTCACCGTCCAGGCCGAACTTCCCGTGGACCGAACGTCGTGATCCGGGTCCTGCTGGTCGACGACCAACCGCTCCTGCGCAGCGGTTTCCGCGCTCTCCTGGACCTCGAAGACGACATCGAGGTCGTCGCCGAGGCCGCCGACGGGAAGGAGGGGCTGGCTCTCATCCGAGAGCATCTGCCCGACATCGCTCTCCTCGACATCCGGATGCCGGTCATGGACGGCATCGAGGCGACCCGGCGCATAGCCGCGGACCCGGCCCTGGCCCGGGTGCACGTCGTCATCCTGACCAACTACGGCTTGGACGAGTACGTCTTCAACGCCCTGCGCGCCGGCGCCGCCGGATTCCTCGTCAAGGACATCCGGCCGGAGGACTTCCTGCACGCCGTTCGCGTCGCCGCGCGCGGCGACGCCCTGCTCGCGCCCTCGATCACCCGCAAGCTCATCGACCGCTACATCACCCAACCGCCCGGCACCGAGCGCACCGGGCTGAAGGAACTCACCAACCGCGAGCGCGAGGCCGTCGCCCTGGTCGCGCGGGGCCTGTCCAACGACGAGATCGCCGGCCACATGGTGATCAGCCCGATGACCGCGAAAACCCACATCAACCGCGCCATGACCAAGCTCCACGCCCGCGACCGCGCCCAACTCGTCGTCCTCGCCTACGAATCCGGCCTGGTCACCCCGAGCAGCCACTGATATCCACTCGGCGACACGTCCCAGATCATGGTCGACGGCGCTCACGCGTTCATCCGCGCCTACGCCACGCGCCGGCCGAAGCCGCCCGGCATGCCTGGTCTATCGCTCGTGCCGACGGCGGACGATCTCGGCGATCCAGACGGGCGCGAACGGGGACGTGCAGTTCGGGGGAGTCGGGTAGTCCTTGAGCACTTCCAGGCGCTCGCCGATGTCGATCGCGCGGGGGCGGTGTTCGGCGTGATGAATCCCGATGTGGGCCAGGCAGCTGTTCATCGCCCACTGCAGACGGTCCGGGGCGTCTTTCATCTCGGCCTCGATGACGTCGAGCAGTCCCGTGAGGTCGAGTCCCTCGGGCTTCTTCGCCACCCGCTCGGTGGTCAGCGCCCAGCCGGCACTCGCGACCACCGGATCCGGATCCGCGCACCAGGCGATGCGCAGCTCTTCGGAGTGCGGGTTCTTCTTCACCACGTAGTTCACGAGCCAGTCGTGCACCTTGGGGGCACGCGTCTCGCGCAGCATGGTGTCCAGCTCCGCGAGCTCGAACGCCTTCGGACGGCAGATCAGGATCGCCAGGAGCCTCGCCACGGTGTCATCGGTCTTCCAGAGCTCGCGCGCGAGGTCCTGCTGCGTCTTGAGCCGCTTGGCGATCGCGCGTAGCTTCCCGAGGTTCACACCGTGATCGTCACCGTGCCTCTCGTTCACCTTGCGTATCTTCGGGTCCTCAAGCGCGGCCAACTCGGCCATGACCTGCGCCACCGTCGTCTCGGTCACTTCAGCCCCCTTGCTCGTCGCACACGGAATCTAGCCCACGTTCAGTCGCGTGTGAGTCCTGGCGGGAGGGCGTCTTCGACGGGACGCCGCCGCCCCCTGACCCGAGGTCGAGGGGGCGGCGGCGCGGCGAGGCCGGGAGGTTACTGGGTGATGGTCACGGCGGCGGCCGCCTCGTAGGTGAGGCGCTCCTCGTCGCCGAGGTGGTTGCCGACCAGGTTGGGGCCGAGGCTCCAGCCGCCGATGAACGGGTTGGCGGGGTCGTCGAAGCGGCTGGCGACGCCCATCTGGACGCCGGTGCCGTTCGAGAACTGGTAGAAGAGGGGGCCGCCGCTGGTACCCGGCGACAGCGCCGCCGGAACCTTGGTGTCGACGTAGAGGGAGCCGGTGGTGCCTTGGCCTTCGGCGTGGAAGAGGCGGCGGCCGTCGTAAGTCCGCTGCTCGGAGGGACTCACCTTGTTCAGGGCCGGCGCGTACCAGTTCCGCTGGTTGCTGGACGGGTATCCGAACACGTGCACGTAGGCGTTCTGCGGCCGGGTGAAGGTGATCGCGGTGGCTCCGACGGCGTCCTCGATCAGCTGGGTGTCGCCGGGTCGCTGGACGACCAGCGACCCGACGTCGTGGCCGATCACCCAGTTCGGTGAGAAGTTCCAGCCCCAGGTGATGAAGGCCTGGGTGACGACCCAGATGCCGTGCGGGGCGATGTCCGCGACGGACTTGGGGCTGGTGGGGTCGCCCTGCCGCAGCACGTCGCCCTTGAAGGCCGGGATGAAGATCGCGTTTTCGGCGGTCGCGTTCTCGGCGCCGGGCACGTTGAGGCGGAGGCAGTGCCCCGCGGTCATCACGGTGCTCTTGTTCCCGCTGGTGACGATGTTGGCCGAGCAGGTGCTGTTATAGGTCGTGCCGTTGGGCCGCTTCATCTTGACGAACAGTTTGCCGACGGTCTGCGAGACCTGGCCCTGTCCTTCGGGCCACGGCTCGCCCTTGTCGTCCCAGGGGCCGCCCTGCGTCATCTCGGCGGCCGGGATGAGGTTGTGCTGCAATTCGGGATCGTTGGTGTCGGCGACCGTGTGGTCGAAGTACATCGCCTCGTCGATCCTCTTGAGCTGGCCTTCCGTCCAGTAGTTGAGGACCGACTGCATCTTGGCCTGCTTGGTCACGGCTCCTTCCGTCTCGACATGGAACACCCTGGTCGGGGCGGAAGCGGCGTGGGCGGGCGCCGTCAGGAGACCGGCTGTGACGGCGGCCGCGAGCGCGGCGCCTGCGAGACGTTTCATGGGCGACTCCTTCATCCGGGGGGCGAGCCGAGCTCTGACACTAGGTCGACGCCGCGGACCCCGGTTGATGGAGAATTCCAAAATGACACCGGATTTTCGTTATGGTCGCTGATCCCGTGGAAGCCACGAAAGGCTCGGAGTCACGCCTCCGCTCTCTCGTGGACCAGGCCGCGATGCCAGGTCGATCTCGCGGATGCGACCGGGGACGCCGTGGGAGGCGCCGCCGAAATGAAGCGCTCCGGGTCTGATGGAGCTCTGGTCTGTCCCGAGATGCGTGGAGCTGGTCGCCAACCGGTGATCTGCGCCCCCGGCCCACGACCGCGAGCCGCGACTGGCACCGTATGCGACTGCTGTGGTCGTTGCAGGACTGTCAAAGGCGCAGCCCCAGGGGTGCCGCTCCCACGAGGCCGCCGTCGATGACGAGGTCCTGACCGGTGATGTACGACGCGTCGTTCGAGGCCAGGAAGGCGACGGCGGCGGCGACATCGTCCGGGTGGCCGAGCGAGCCGAGCGGCACCTCCGCCGTGATGCGGGTCTGCGCGTCGGGGTCGATGGCGGACCGGTACATCTCTGTCTCGATGTAGCCGGGGCTGACGGAGTTGACCCGGATGCCACGGGGCGCGAGGTCGGTGCCGAGCGTGCGGGCGAGATTGTGCACGGCCGCCTTGCTGGCGGCGTAGATCGAGGCGACCGGGAGGCCGCGGTGCAGAGTCCAGGAGGCGTTGATGACGACGGAGCCTCCGTCGCCCATCAGCGGCAGCGCCTTCTGGATCGTGAAGAACACTCCCTTGAAGTTGATTCCGACGGTGTGGTCGAAGTCCTTCGGGGTGAACTCCGGCCGGAAGTCCGCAATGCCGGCGTTGGCGAAGACCGTGTCGAGAGTGCCGCGCCAGGTCTCGACGCGGCGCACGAGGAGATCGAGGTCGGCGTCGACGCTGACGTCCGCGCGGACGGGCAGGACCCGCTCGGAGCCCAGGCGTTCTGCCGCGGTGTCGAGGCGGGCCCGGTCGCGGCCGGTGATGGCGACGTACGCGCCTTCATCGAGGAGCCTGCGCGCGGTCGCGAACCCGATGCCGCTCGTACCGCCGGTGATCAGAACCGTCTTGTTCGTGAATCGCTTCATGCCGACGATCCTCGAGCGGTGCGGGCCTACGCGACAGTGTCGGCTGAACCTGGGTCTGACACCACCACCAAGCGCTCCAGCATGGCCTCCGTTCCCGTCCCGGGTGCCGGAATGTGCAGCGACAGGCGGTGGCCGGGCAGTTCGGGCAGCGGCAGGACGGTGGCCTCGAAGGTCAGCGTCCCCAGGCCGGGAATCTCCAGGGCCTTGGTGCCATGGGTGGGACCGCCCACGGGGAGTTCCGCCCAGATCTCGGCGAAGGCGGGGCTCGCGGCGCACATGTCCGCGGCCAGGCGGCCGAATTCGGGATCGTCCGGGTAGCGGGCGGCGTCCGCCCGGAACAGGCCGATCATCGCCCGCGCCGCGTCGTGCCAGTCCACGACCGCCGCACGGTAGCGGGCGTTGGTGAAGAAGCTGACCAGGCAGTTGTGGTCGTACTCGTTGCACTGGAACACGATCTCGGCCGCGCGGTTGATCGCGAGGACGTTCCAGTGCCGGTCGATGACGTACGCGGGCCGCGGCAGCCAGCCCTCCAGCAGCCGCCGCACGGCATCGGGTACCCGGTCTTCGGAAGGCACCGCCCGCGGCGGATTGAGGCCGGCGAGGAGGTGCAGGTGCTCGCGTTCGGCGGGCTCCAGGCGCAGCACCCTGGCGATGGCGTCCAGGACGTCGGCGGAGACGTTGATGTCGCGTCCCTGCTCGAGCCAGGTGTACCAGGACACTCCCACGCCGGCGAGCACCGCCACCTCCTCCCGCCGCAGCCCGGGCGTACGACGGCCTTCACCTGTCGGCATGCCCACGTCAGCGGGCGTCACCCGGGCTCGCCGCGACCGGAGGAACGCGCGCATCTCGGAACTGCGCCGCTGCCGCGCATCCGCGGAGAGCCGGGAAATGGCCATGAGGTGATGCTACGTCGCGATCTACAGGCCTCGCCTGCACAGCGTACCCACGTGCGTCACCGCCCGGAAGGATGCGGCAGACCGGGTCTTCTCCGGTGCCGGGCGGGACTCCTGCCGGAATCCCGCCCGTGGATCGTCCGGTGCTCTCGCGGAGCGGAGCCGCCGGCGGTCGGTGTCAGGTGATCAGTGGAAGGTGAAGGTGATGGGGTTCACCGTCGTGGTGCCCGGGCAAAGGAAGCCTCCGCTGATCTTGGAGGCGGTGTACGGGCCGCCGTTGTAGGTGCGCGTGGTCCCGGATCGGGTGAACGAGGCGTTGGCCACGCGGTAGGTGCAGGCGACGCCGAGCCCGCTGCCGTTGACGTCGATCTGCGCCGACGAAGCGGTGCCGGCGATGTCGTTGAAGCCGACCGTCGGCGAGTTGGCGAGGGACAGGCCGATGCCGCTGCTGCACTGCGGGACGAGCGTGGTGCGGTCGATGGTCAGGGTGGCGGGCGGCGTGTTGCTGGTGACGGCGTTGGCGAAGGTGCAGCCGAAGCCGAGCGCGGAGATGGCGCCGTCGACCAGGCCGGGGGCGGCGTGGGCGGGGGTCGTCACCAGACAGGCGGCGACCGCGGTGGCCGTGGCGGTCAGACCGGTGAACAGGGTGCGGGTCCTCATGCGGGGTCCTCCTCTTGGACACGTGCAACAGAGAATTCGAGGGGTGGGAACAGAAATGGCATGCCTGGTTCGACACGACGTTCCTGTCTCTCTGGGAACGCGTTCTATGGCGAACGTAAACACTTTCCGCGATGTGGTCAATAATGAATTCAAAAGATCACTCGTTGGTCTGTCGAGCATTTAGGGAAATGGGTGCCGCTGTGTGCGTGGCCAATCGCTCTGTGTTGGTCCGATTCTTGCCTCTTCGGTCCAATCAATCAGGATCACAAGAGGTCGGCGCGGTTGAATATGTAGGCATGGGTTAGAGTTCGCATGAATAAAATGTAGATTCCTTAGTGTTGCGGGTGCTGGAGTGGCTGCGCCGCCCGCCGATTGTCGCGCAATGGGGGACCGAAGAACCGGACTGCCGCAAGTGGCGATCGAAGGCTCGCGCACCTGAGCCCTTCTCCTGGGTCGAGAGGTCGTCGGCGAGATCTCGACGACCCCGCCTGCCGCCGATCCAACGGCCCGGGATGCCGAGTGGTGGGCCTTCCCAAAGCGCACTTCGGCGTGCATGCTGAGCGGGTGCCCGATGCTGTGCAGGTGCACAGCATCGGGAGGTGCCGAGAGTTACGTGAACTGTTGTGCCCGTTCGTGCTGCATGTCGCTGTCCTGAGCTCCATCCCCTCGGGCTCGGCGACATGCGACGCGTAAGGCCTCCTTGCCGAGGACGCCCTCATGTCGGAATCCGCCTCTGATGCCCCGGTCCCGTCGGCCGAGCTGCCGCTCTCCCTGCTGAAGGACACCGTCCGGCCAGAACTGGAGACCCTCGCGACCGAAGTGGTGGAGAGGATCCGGACGCAGGTTCCCGAGCTCGCCGGGCTGCTCGAGGGGACATCGGGCGAGCACGCCCGGCAGAGCTTCGTGGATTTCTTCGACGAGTTCATCGATGGCACCGCCGTCGGAGAGGCGACGGTGCCGGGCTCGGCCCGCCGCACCCATCGGGCGTTCGTGACCCGGGCGTTCCTGGAAGGCCGCACCCTGAGCGGCTTGCTGGCGGCCTACCAGGTCGGGGCACGCACCGTGTGGAACCGCTTGTCGCTGACCGGACGGCGGGCCAGCGCCACCCCAGACCAGATGTACCTCCTGGCGAAGATCCTGTTCGATCGTCTCGACGAGACCTCGATGGCCTCGGCGGAGATCTTCAAGCAGCTCCAGCGGGAGCCGGCCGACCTTCTCGAGGATCGGCGGCGGCGATTGGCCCGGCTGCTGGTCCAGGAGGCTGCGCCGAGTACGCACGGACTGCCGGAACTCGCAGGGGAGGCGTTGTGGCGCATCCCCGAGAAGGCGGCCTGCGTCGCGCTCGGCGAGGAGTTCGACCGCGACACCCGCGTGCCGCCTGGCCTGGACTCCGACGTCCTGTGCGATTTCGACCGTCCGGACCCGTTCCTCCTGGTGCCCGCGCCAGACCTGCCCGGACGCGACAGGATGCTGCGCCGAGCCCTCGGCGGAGCCGTCTACGCGCTCGGCCCCACCGTCGGCCTGAGCGACGCCGTGCTCTCGCTCCGCCTTGCCCGCCGGGCCCTGGCCCTGGCGCGGGACGGCGTGCTACCGACGGAGGGCAGCGGCGTCCGGTGCGATGACCATCTGGCCGCGCTGCAGCTGTTCGGCGACGAGGGGTGCATGAAAGTCCTGATGGACAAGGCGCTGGCCGCGTTCTCCGAGGTCACGCCCGAGCGGCGCGCCCGGCTGTCGGAGACGCTCATGATGTGGCTGAGCACGGGATCGTCCCTGCCCGAGATCGCCGAACGGCTCCGCGTCCATCCCCAGACGGTCCGTTACCGCATGCGGCAGATCGAGGCCCTCTTCGGCGCGGACCTCTACGACCCCGGCTGGCGCTTCGAGATGGCACTCGCCCTGCACGGCTGGCGCCTGAACCGCGTCCGGGTCCAGCACCAGAAGACCCGCCGCGGGACAAGCGACGAGAACGACACCGTCCCTGAGACGCGCCGAAGATCCCGGACGGCGACGCCATGAGAACGGGCGGTGAGTTTCTCTCCCGAGTACCGTGAACATGCCGGGGAATGGCTCTCCTCAGCCTGGCCGGTCCACGTTCCAGATGGTGGGCAAGGGTGTTTCGCAGACGGCGCAGGCGACGTGTTCACTTCGCTGCGGGGCGAGGCGGAGTGCGCCGGCCACGTCGATGACGAACGTGATCGGTGCAGACCTCGGAGTACTACACGACGACAATGGACGGCCAAGACCGCCGCACACTCTTCCCCTTGAGTCCACGCATCGGACCACGCCTCCACGTAGCCCTCTCTGTCACACCAGTCTGACAGAGAGGGCCAAGCCCGCCTGGCGGTATTCACGTGGGTGACCCGATACCGGCAGACCCGCTTGGAGCCGGCCAACGCGACCTTCGAGTACCTGGAGATATCGAACTCCGTATCTCCCGGCTCAGACCATCCTGGATCGAGAATCACATCACGCTCGAACAACTCAGCAGTCACCCGGAGTTCGGATCTGCGCGGTCGATTCGTCGCTCGCATCCGATGCTCGTCATGCCCCGTCTCCCTTCAAAGCGGCCACAGCCGCACCGTGCCGTCCCAACTAGCCGAGGCCAGGGTGGTGCCGTCCGGACTGAAGGCGACCTCGCTGACGGCACTGCTGTGGCCGGTGAGCGGCCGGCCGATCGGGACGCGGGCGGCCACGTCCCACAGCAGGATCTTCGCATCGGAGCCGCCGGTGGCCAGGGTGGTGCCGTCCGGGCTGAAGGCCGCCGACCAGACTGCTTGGGTGTGGCCGGTGAGCGGCCGGCCGATCGGGACGCGGGCGGCGACATCCCACAGCCGGACCGTGCCGTCCTCACTGCTGGTGGCCAGGGTCTCGCCGTCGGGGCTGAACGCCACTGATGTGAGGTCTTTGGTGTGACCGTTGAGGGGTTTGCCGATCTGCGTGCCTTCGGGCATGCGCCACAGCCGCGCCGTGCCGTCCCAACCGGCGGTGGCCAGGGTCGTGCTGTCGGGGCTGAAGGCGAGGTGGCCGACGAAATCGGTGTGGCCGGCGAGGGGTCGGCCGATCGGGACGCGGGTGGTCGCGTCCCACAGCCGCACCAGGTCGTCGGTGTCGCCGCTGGCGAGAATCCTGCCGTCAGGGCTGAACGCCACTGACCGAACGGTGGCGGCCTGGACGGCGAGGGGGCGGCCGTCCAGGCCGTGGGCGGCGACATCCCATAGCCGAATCAGATTGCTGGCGCCGCAGCTGGCCAGGATCCTGCCGTCGGGGCTGAACGCCACACCCCAGACAGATTCGCCGTGGCCGGGGAGAGGCCGGCCGATCGGGACGCGGGCGGCGACATCCCACAGCCGGACCGTGGAGTCCACTCCGCAGCTGGCGAGAATCCCGCCGTCGGGGCTGAACGCCACACCCCAGACTTCTTCGGTGTGACCGGTGAACGGTCCGCCGGGTGGAACGGGACGGGGCGCGCTCGTGGAGTCGTCGCTGGTGGAGGTGCGGCAGGCGGCCGGACCCGCGACTCCCAGGCCGACGATACCCAGACCGGCCAGGAGGCCGCGGCGGGACACGATCGCTGCCGCCGTCCGTACATCCCGCTCGACCACTCTGTCCTCCTCTGTCGACCACCCCACTGTGGAAGCCGGAGGCCGGGACAAGCCAGTGACCGATGCCCTCTCTGGATCAGGACGGTGGACTCTTCCACACGGCCGTTGGACGACTCAGGTCGACCATGCGTCGGCTGGGAAGGAAGACGTCCGTGCTCAGGCCGATCGCGCAAGGTCGGCTCGACACCTGGCGTGGTCGAGCATGCCCGGGAAGAGGTCGAGCCCGAAGGCGTCCAGCCCCGGGTCGTGCAGCATGGCCGTCAGATGTCCGGGCCCGCACCCGACGTCGGCCGCCCGCGGGTTTCCCGTCCCCGCACCAGCTCGACGACCCCGTCGTAGGCAGCCCTGGTCTCGTCCTGATGCTTTACCACGGGCATAGAAGCCAACGCCCGCGCACGTTCGCGGCCTTTCCCCCGGACCCGTGCCGCCCCCGCCCGAGACCGTCCGGTCACACGATTGGGATATCGGCTGCCTGCCCAGGTCGAGGTATTCCTCCACGGTGCCGCCGCATAGCCGGCACAAGGAAGTGGTCGGTCCTGTCCTGCCGGCGGGTACCCCCATCGGGCGCCTCCTCTGTGATCGGTGGCGATCTTGAATTCAGACCGTGCTCTCGTCGGACCGTCCGTTCTCTCCGTATGCCGGTAGCGGTATTCCGGAGATCACCTGCGATACGAAGCCGTCAGGGCCGACGGGAGGGTCGCCGAAGACCGTGACCCGGTACATCTCCCGGCGGTAGCGAGAACGCCCGAGGTCGACCGGCGGCGGCGTCAGCCGTCGCCCTTGATCTCACTCCCTCCGGAGGATTGTCTGTTGATGGTGGGGCAGGCGGCTGAGGTGCTGGGGACCACGGAGCGGTTCCTTCGTCGGCTGATCGCTGAGCGGCGTATCCGCTTCGTTCGGCTGGGGCGGCTGGTCCGTATCCCTGAGTCGGCGTTGCGGGAGTTCATCGCGGCCGGCCTGGTCGATTCCGTCACGTTGGACTGCAAGGGAAGGGCTGCGTGCTGGCGCGTCGTCGGCGGTTCGGCAGAGTGAGGGCGTTGCCCTCGGGCCGTTACCAGGTTCGCTATCAGGGGCCGGACGGGGTCGACAGGCCGGCGCCGCATACCTTCCCGGACAAGACTTCAGCGGACCGCTGGTTGACGCTGAAGGAAGCCGAGATCGTCTCGGGGGACTGGCTGAATCCCGATGCCGGTCGGGTGTCGTTCAAGGACTACGCGGAAGCCTGGGTGAAGGAGCGGCCGGGGCTGAGGCTCAAGACGATCGAGCGGTATGAGTGCGTCGTCCGGCTTCACCTCGTCCCGTTCCTGGGCGGGCTCGGCGTCGCTGAGATCAAGGAACCGCACGTGCGGCGGTGGCGCAAGAAGCTCGTGGATGAGGGCACTGGGGAAGCGACGATCGCCAAGGCGTATCGGCTGCTCAAAGCGATCATGAACACGGCCGTAGGGGACGGACTCGTCAAGCGGAACCCGTGCCAGATCAAGGGCGGCGGGGCCGAGAACGCTCCTGAGCGGCCCATTCTGAGCATCGCCGAGGTCTACGCCCTGGCGGACGCGATCGAACCGCGGTTCCGGGCGCTGGTGCTGCTGACGGTCTTCGCCAATCTCCGCTGGGGTGAGGCGGTCGCGCTGCGGCGTAAGGATCTGGACCTCGACGCTCGGCTGGTGCGGATCGAGCGGACGTTGGTCGAGGTCGCCGGTAGCCCGTTGCACTTCGGGCCTCCGAAGACGGATGCGGGAACGCGCAGGCTCCCTGTTCCTGAGGTGATCGTGGATGAGCTGCGGTCGCATCTGGAGCAGTACGCCCAAGCTGGCGAGGAAGGGCTGATCTTCGTCGGTGCGAAAGGGGCGATGCTGCGGCGTGGTGGGTTCCGGAGGATCTGGGGAAGGGCGCTGGCAGAGGTCGGTCTGAAGGGCTTTCGCTTCCACGATCTGAGGCACACCGGAAGCACCTTGGCAGCCATTGCCGGCGCGACCCTTCCGGAGTTGAAGGAGCGGATGGGTCATGCCAGTGATCGCGCGGCGATGATCTACCTTCACGCCACCCAGGAGCGTCACCAGGAGATCGCGGACACCCTCAGCGCCATGACCAGGGCGCAGCTCAAGGGCACGGTGGAAAAACCAACGGGCACGCGGCGGGCACGCAAGAGCAGAAAGCAGCCCTGACATGAGAAAGGCCCAGACAGAGTTTCGAACTCTGACCTGGGCCTTCTTCGGTTGTACCCCCAACGGGATTCGAACCCGTGCTACCGCCTTGAAAGGGCGGCGTCCTAGGCCACTAGACGATGAGGGCGTGAAGTGTGCTCAAGACAAGCATAGAGGACAGGGGGCGGAGACGTGTAATCGGTTTGGGGTCAGGGAGCGGGAGGGGCCGATGCGGGGGCGGGGGACTCGGAAGTGGGGGTGGCGGCGGTGGGCGGGGTGGAGGTGAGGTGGCGTTCCACCTGGACGGACTGTTCGCCGAGGCCGCCGAGGGTGAAGTCGTCCCAGGCCTGGAGGGCCAGGGTCTCGCGGTTGAAGTAGAGGAGGCTCAGTTCGATCTTGGTGGGGGTTTCGTGTTCCAGGGAGCGGAGGCCGGCGCCGCCGGTGCTGCCCTGGACGAAGAGGCGGGTGCCGTGGGGGAGGAGTTCGGTCTTTCGGTTGTGGGAGTGGCCGGAGAGGATCAGGGGGGTGACGCCGTCGAAGGGGCGGGCCTGGTTGCCGTCGTGGATGGCGGCGACGTGTGGGGGGTCGGGGGCGCCTCGGAGGGGGGCCGCCAGTTTTTCGCCTTCGGCCTGGAGGGCTTCGGGGGTCATGGAGTCGTCTTCGGTGGTCTTGTCGGGGGTGAAGCGGGGGTCGCCGGCGCCGTAGATGCGGAGGCCCTTGACGGTCTGGGTGGTTCCGTCGAGGACGATGGCGTTCTTGTTCTTCGCGACGGCCTTCTGGGTGCCGGGGGAGTCGTGGTTGCCGCGGACGAAGACGTAGGGGACGTCGCCGAGGGTCTCGATGTTGTCGGCGAAGCGGTCCTCGGCGCGGGAGCCGTGGTCGGTGAGGTCGCCGGTGTCGATGATCACTTCGACCTGGAACTGGGTGGTGATGGAGCGGATCACGTCCCAGGCGATGGGGTTGAGGTGGATGTCGGAGATGTGGAGGACGCGCAGGGTGTCCGGGTCGGGCTCGTAGATCGGCAGGGTGCTGGTGGTGGCGTAGAGCTCTGAGACGTTGCCGACGAGTTTGGCGAGCATGCCGCGGTACTCGTCGAAGCGCTGCACGACGGTCTGGACGTCGCCGACGAGCTGCGGGGCGTTCGCGAGGAGGCCGGTGTAGCGGGGTTCGGCGACGGAGGACGGGCGGAACGTCAGCCAGGCGACGACGCCGAAGGCCGAGAGCGTCACGGCTGCGGCCGTCAGGGCGGCGACGGCGGGGCGCCAGGCGCGGTAGACCAGCAGGGCGATGAGGAAGGCCAGGGCGAAGCCGACGAGGGCGCCGCGCACGGCCATCCAGACGAGGCCGTGCCGGAGCTGGTCGGTGATCGTCTTGGAGAGTTCGTCGACCGCGTTCGGGTCGTTGAGGAAGGACTCGGTGGCGGACGGGCGCAGCTGGCTGATCTGCGCGTTCAGGACGACCGGGCCGCTGTGGGAGTCCAGCTTCAGGGAGCCGAGCGGCGGGACGTCCACGACGGTGCCGCCCTCCCACGACAGGGAGAAGGACAGGGACGCGTCCGCGGGGCCGACGGGGGTCTGGATGCGGCCGCCGAGCAGCAGGCCGGTGAGGGCGCCGACCACTCCGATGAGGACGAGGGAACTCCAGCGGGCGGTCCGGCGGTTGAAGAGGCGGTGGAGGAGGCGTTTCATGATCGAGATTTCCGCGGCCGGGTTCGAGGAGCTGGTGTCGGAGGCACTGGACACGATTCCTCCGGAGCTGACGAGGTTGATGAAGAACGTCGTGGTCGTGGTGGTGGACAGGTCCCCGGAGGAGGGGCTGCTGGGCCTCTACACCGGGATCCCCCTGACTGAGCGCGGCGACTGGTACGCAGGAGTACTGCCCGACCGGATCGAGATCTACCGTGAGGAACATCTCGCTTTCTGTGAGGATATAGACCATCTGCGGGAGGAAATCGCGGTGACGGTCGTGCACGAGATCGCCCACCATTTCGGGATCGACGACCGGCGTCTTCACGAACTCGGATGGTGACTCGCAGAAAAGTACGTTCGGTCAACGAATGAACACGCTACGTGATTTGATGAGGAGGTCAGGCAGAACTCGGACGCTCTGAGAGAGCGGGGTATGGGCAGGCACAGACGGCCGCCGGAACGGCAGGCGACGTATCGCGAGGTGTTCGCCGTCGTGGAGTTCCGCCGCCTGTGGTTCGCCCAGACGCTCAGCTCGGTGGGCGACCAGTTCGCCCAGGTGGCGCTGGCGGTCCTGGTCTACGACCGGACGCAGAGCGCGCTGCTGACGGGCCTGGCCTACGCGCTGACGTACCTGCCGCCGATCCTGGGCGGCCCCATGCTCAGCGGGCTCGCCGACCACTTCCCGCGCCGCCGGGTGATGATCGTCTGCGATCTGCTGCGAATGCTCCTCATGGGCCTGATGGCGCTGGGGGAGACGTCGTTCACCGTCCTGTGCGCCCTGATCTTCCTGACGGTGCTGCTGGGCTCGCCGTTCACCGCGGCCCGCGCGGCGCTGCTGCCCGACATCCTCAAGGGCGACGGCTACGTGCTGGGCGCGGCGGTCAACAACATGACCCATCAGGCGACCCAGATGCTCGGCTTCGCGGCGGGCGGCGCGCTGGTGGCGGTCGTCGGGACGCGGGAGGCGCTGGGCCTCAACGCGCTGACCTTCCTGCTGTCGGCGCTGGTCCTCATGGGCATCCGGAGGAGGCCGCCGCCGGAGCGCGCGCACGAGCGGCTCCGCCTCTGGCACAACACCAAGGAGGGCGCGGCTCTCGTCTTCGGCGATCCGAAGCTGCGGAGCCTGGTGGGGTTCGCCTGGTTGTGCTCCTTCTACACGGTCCCCGAGGGGCTGGCGGCGCCGTATGCCGCGACGTACGGGAAGGACGCGCTGTACGTCGGCTTCCTCATGGCGGCGATGCCGGCGGGGATGGTCGTCGGCAGCTTCGTCTTCTCCCGTTTCGTCCGCCCGTCCAGCCGGATCCGGTCGATGAGCGGGCTGGCGATGCTCTCGTGCGCGCCGCTGCTCTGCTGCGCGCTGGAGCCGCCGTTCGCGGTGACGGTGCTGCTGTGGGCGCTGGCCGGATGCGGCAGCGCCTACCAGCTGGCGGCCAACACCGCGTTCGTGGCGGCGGTTCCGGCGGCGGGCAGGGGCCAGGCGTTCGGGCTGGTCCAGTCGGGCATCCTCGCGGGCCAGGGCCTGGGCATCCTGGCGGGCGGCGCGCTCGCCCAGGTGATCGGGCCGGAGAAGGTGGTGGCGCTGGCGGGCGCCGCGGGGCTGGTCGCCGCGACGGCGGTGACGATGATGTGGACGCAGGTCCGCGGCCAGGTGGTGGCGGCGGTGTTCGCGCCGTCGGGCAGGGGCCGGGTCAAAGCCTCGCTCTGAGGCCTCCTTCCGTTTTCTTGCGCTTCATGGTGAAGATTCCTCCGATCGGCATGATCACGGCGGAACTTCGAAGCTTGGAGCGTGCCATGACCCTCGACCGACGTGATCTCCTGCGGGCCGGACTGCTGGCGGGCGGCGCCCTCGCGCTGCCCGCGGGCCTCACCGCCCCGGCGTTCGCCCGCGCCCGGCCCTCGATCACCCACGGTGTCCAGACGGGCGAGGTCGCCGGCGGGCGGGCCCTGGTGTGGACGCGGGCGAGCCGGGCGTCCCGGATGCTGGTCGACTACAGCACCCGTCCGGACTTCCGCGGCCACCGGACGGTCCGCGGCCCCTGGCTGACCCCCGGCACCGACCTCACCGGAAAGGTGCGGCTGCGGGGCCTGCCGCCCGGGAAGGAGATCCACTACCGGGTGCGGCTGGAGGACGGGCGCGAGCTCTCCGCCCCCGAGACCGGCTCCTTCCGCACCGCCCCGCGGCGCGGGCAGGACGTCCGGTTCGTGTGGGGCGGCGACCTGGCGGGCCAGGGCTGGGGCATCGACGAGGCGTTCGGCGGCTACCGGATCTTCAAGGCGATGGCCGACGTGAATCCGGACTTCTTCCTGTGCAGCGGCGACTGGGTCTACTCCGACGGCGCGCTCGCCGAGACCGTCGCGCTCCCCGACGGCACCGTGTGGAAGAACGTGCTGATCGAGGAGAAGGCGAAGGTGGCCGAGACGCTCGCCGAGTACCGGGGCCAGTTCCGGTACAACCTCATGGACTCCAACCTGCGCGCGTTCCACTCCCGCGTGCCGATGGTCTACCAGTGGGACGACCACGAGGTCACCAACAACTGGTACCCGGGGGAGATCCTCGACGACCCCCGTTACACCGAGAAGAACGTCGACGTCCTGGCGGCCCGCGCGCGCCGTGCCGCGCACGAGTACCTGCCGATCGACCTGAACGGGAAGCTCTACCGGAAGATCTCCTACGGCCCGCTACTGGACGTCTTCGTGCTCGACATGAGGACGTACAAGAACAAGAACACCGTGAACCTGGAGACGTCCGGTCGCGGCCTGCTCGGCGACGAGCAGACCCGCTGGCTGACCCGCGAGCTGCGCGCGTCCAAGGCGACCTGGAAGGTCATCGCCAACGACCTCCCGATCGGCCTGATCGTCCCCGACGGCGACGCCCAGGAGGGCGTGGCCAACACGGACAGCGGCCTTCCGCTGGGCCGCGAGCGGGAGATCGCCTCGGTCCTGCGCGACGCATACCGGCACGACGTGAAGGGCATCGTCTTCCTCACGGCCGACGTCCACTACACGGCGGCCCACTACTACGACCCGGCGAAGGCGGCCTTCAAGGACTTCGCGCCGTTCTGGGAGTTCGTCGCGGGCCCGTTCCACGCGGGTACGTTCGGCCCCAACACCCTGGACGGCACGTTCGGCCCCACTCTGGAGTTCATCAAGACCGGCCCTCGTGCCAACGCCAGTCCCGCGGAAGGCGCCCAGTTCTTCGGCGAGGTGGAGATCGACGGCCGGACGAAGGCGTTCACCGTCCGCCTGCGCGACCTGAACAACAAGGTCGTCTACGCCAAGACGCTGACGGCCTGAGCGTCACGGCCTCCCGTCCGTTCTCCGGACGGGAGGCCGCGGTCAAAACCTTCGCCTTCTCCCGCTTGTCACATTGAGTACCGCATTCCAGCGCGCGACCTTGGTCGGGACCCCGAGCCTGGAGTGTGCCGATGACTCTCGACCGACGTGGTCTCCTGCGGACGGGCCTGCTGGCGGGCGGAGGCCTGGCCCTGGCCGGCGGTCCGGCGTCCGCCGCGCTGGTCCGGCGCCGTCCCGCGATCACTCATGGCGTGCAGAGCGGCGAGGTGAACGGCGGGCGGGCCCTCGTGTGGGTGCGGGGGAACGTCCCGTCCCGGATGCTGGTCGACTACGGAACCCGCCCGGATTTCAAGGGCCATCGGACGGTCCGCGGCCCCTGGCTGAGCCCCGACACGGACCTGACGGGCCGGGTGCGGCTCGACGGGCTGCCCCAGGGCAAGCGCGTCCACTACCGGGTCAGGCTGGACGACGGCCGCGTGCTGTCGGCTCCCGAACTCGGCTCCTTCCCGACGGCCCCGGGGAAGGGGAAGAACATCCGGTTCGTCTGGGGTGGTGACATGGCGGGCCAGGGCTGGGGCATCAACGAGGCGTTCGGCGGCTACCGGATCTTCAAGGCGATGGCCGACGTGAAGCCCGACTTCTTCCTGTGCAGCGGCGACTGGGCCTACGCCGACAGCCCGCTGAAGGAGACCGTGAACCTGCCCGACGGCACCGTCTGGCGGAACGTGATGACGGGGGAGAAGGCGAAGGTCGCCGAGACACTCGCCGAGTACCGCGGCCAGTTCCGCTACAACCTCATGGACGCCAATCTGCGCGCGTTCAACTCCCGCGTACCGATGCTCTACGACTGGGACGACCACGAAGTACGCAACAACTGGTACCCCGAACAGATCATCCACGACTCGCGTTACGCCGAGAAGAACGTGCGCGTACTGGCGGAGCGCGCACGTCGCGCCGTCCGGGAGTACGTGCCGATCAGCGCCGCTTCGACCATCTACAGGAAGGTCTCCTACGGCCCGTTGTTGGACGTCTTCGTGCTCGACATGAGGTCGCACCGCAACAAGAACGGCGCCAACCTGGAGACGCACGGCCCCGGGATCCTCGGCGACGACCAGACGCGCTGGCTCATCCGGGAGCTGCGGAAGTCCAAAGCCGTCTGGAAGGTCATCGCCAACAGCATCCCGATCGGCCTGACCGGAGCCAAGGGCACGGATCAGGACGGCGTCGGCAACAGGGACGAGGGCCTTCCGCTCGGCCGTGAAAGGGAGTTCGCCACGATCCTGCGGGACGCCTGGCAGCAGGGCGTGACGGGAATGGTCTTCCTCACCGCGGAGGTCCACTACGCGGCGGCGATCTACTACGACCCCGCGCAGGCGGCCTTCAAGGACTTCGCGCCCTTCTGGGAGTTCGTCGCGGGCCCCCTGAACGCCGGAACCTTCCGGCCCACCAGGTTCGACTCGACGTTCGGGCCGAGCACGACGTTCATCAAGGGCGCTCCCCGCCCCGGCGCCGGTCCCGCCGACGGCGCCCAGTTCTTCGGCGAGGTGGAGATCGACGGTGGGACGGAGCAGCTCACGGTGAGGCTGCGGGACATGGGCAACAAGGTGCTCCACACGCAGACGCTGTCCGCCCGGTTCTAGACGCGGCCTCCCGCGGGTGTTCGGGAGGCCGCGTTGCGGGTCACGGCTTCTTCTTGGTGAGGGCGTCCGAGGCCTTGTCCATGACGTCCTTGACCTCGGGCTTGCTGAACCACCGCTGGGCGGGGGACATGTCCGAGTCGTCGGCCGGGATCAGGACCCAGGCGAGGACGTACAGGAGCGGGACGGCCAGGCCGATGCCGATGATCCCGCCGATGACGGAGACCCCGGCGACGCCCAGGCGGACGGCGTTGAGGTCGAGGTTGGTCTGCGCTGCGATCGCGGAGCAGACACCGGCGAGCATCTTGTTGTCCATCTTGCGGTGCAGTGTGGCGTTCATGAGTTAAGGATGCCCCGATGCGGACCCTGTCCACATCGGGGAGAAGCCCTGGTCCGACCCTGACATCGGAACCAGGGGTCTCGGCTTTCCCCGGGTCGAGTACCGGGCGTGTGTGACGGCCGGTGACGATTCACGATCTCCTGCGCGGACCAATGGTTAGCCCTTGCGCTAACCATTTCGGGCTGTGATACTTAGCCACATGGCACAGTATTCGGCACGGCTCGACGGGGTGTTCGTCGCCCTCGCCGACCCGACCCGGCGCGCCGTGGTCCGGCGCCTCGGTCGCGGGCCGGCGAGCGTCGGCGACCTCGCGCGCGAGTTCCCGATGGCCCTCCCCTCGTTCATGAAACACGTGCGGACACTCGAATCCAACGGGCTGATCCACACGGTCAAGTCCGGCCGGGTGCGCACCTGCACGCTCAACCGCGAACGGCTCGCCCTGGTCGACGACTGGCTCGCCGAACAGCGCCGGATCTGGGAAGAGCGCACCGACCGCCTCGAACAGTTCGTCACCGACCCGGAGGAGAACAGACAGTGAATCCCGATCTCGATCTCGGCCTGGAGCGGATCATCCGCGCCCCGCGCGCGACCGTGTGGAAGGCGTGGACCGACCCGTCCCGGCTTGAGCGGTGGTGGGTCCCGGCTCCGTCCCGCTGCCGGGTGGACCGCCTGGACCCGCGGCCCGGCGGGGCGTTCGTGACGCGGTTCAGTGACGACGGTGTCGAGTTCGTCTCGCACCTGGACGCGTGCTTCCTCGCCGTGGACGAGCTGGAGCGGATCGTGTTCACCAATGCGATCGACAGCGCGTGGCGGCCCGCGAACCCCGTTCCGGTCCCCATGACCGCCACGATCACGCTGAGCGATCACCCGGACGGCACGGACTACCGGATCGTCATACGGCACGGTGACCCGGAGGCCCGCGCCCATCACGAGAAGCTCGGCTTCGCCGAGGGCTGGGGGACGGTCACCGGCCAGTTGGCCGCTCTCGCCGAGAGCGTCGTCCCGCGATGAAGATCACCCTCACCGAGTTCGTCACGCTCGACGGGGTCAGCCAGGGGCCCGGCTCCCCGAGCGAGGACACCAGCGAAGGATTCACCCGTGGCGGCTGGCTCGTCCCCCACATGGACGGGACGTTCGTCCAGCGCGCCTCCGACTGGCTCGACCTCGCCGACGGCCTGCTGCTCGGCCGGCGGACCTATGAGGCGTTCGCACGCGACTGGCCGAAGATCACAGACCCGGCCGACCCGTTCGCCGAGCGGATGAACGCACTGCCCAAGTACGTCGTGACGAGCACCCTCACCGAAGGGACCTGGAACCCCACGACCGTCCTCAAGGGCGACCCGGCCCGCGCGGTCGCCGAACTCAAGGCGCGACCGGGCCGGGAACTCCAGATCCACGGCAGCGCCCGCCTCGGCGACTCACTGCTGTCGGCGGGCCTGGTCGACACGCTCCGCCTCGTGGTCGCCCCCGTCGTCCTCCGGACCGGCCGGCGGCTGCTGACCGGGGAGAACGCCCCGTCCGGCCTCCGCCTGCTCCATCACGAGGCCACGCCGAACGGTCTGCTGCTCTTGGAATACGAGGTGACCGGCCGGGCCCGCCAGGGCGAATACGAGGGCGTCACCGCCTTCATATGAGCAGCGCTCCTCTCCGCCCGCCTCCGCGGCAGCCGCCCTGCGAACACCCCGAATCCGACCCCTGAGTAAATTAGCGGCGGTAACCAAAGGGAGGTTCGGGAATGGACGTTCTGCGGCTCGACGATCAGCTCTCCGATGAGGAACGGATGGTCCGCGACACCGTCCGGGCCTTCCGCGAGAGCTCCATCGACCCCTACGTGGGCGACTGGTTCGAGAGCGGGACGCTGCCCGTCCGGGACCTCGCGCGGGAACTGGGCAAGCTCGGGCTCTTCGGGATGCACCTGGAGGGCTACGGGTGCGCGGGGACGAACGCCGTCTCGTACGGCATCGCGTGCCGGGAGCTGGAGGCCGCCGACAGCGGGCTGCGCAGCTTCGTCTCCGTCCAGGGGTCCCTGGCGATGGCCGCGATCCACAAGTACGGCTCGGAGGCGCAGAAGCAGTACTGGCTCCCCGGCATGGCGGCGGGCGACTACATCGGCTGCTTCGGGCTCACCGAACCCGACCACGGCTCCGACCCGGGGTCGATGCGGACGTACGCGCGGCGCGACGGGCAGGACTGGATCCTCAACGGCGCCAAAATGTGGATCACCAACGGCTCCGTGGCCGACGTCGCGGTCGTCTGGGCGCGCACCGAGGAGGGGATCAACGGCTTCCTCGTCCCGGCCGGCACCCGCGGGTTCTCCCGCACGGACATCAAGAAGAAGCTCTCGCTGCGCGCCTCCGTCACGTCCGAGCTGTCGTTCGACGAGGTGAGGCTGCCGGCGGACGCGATCCTGCCGGAGGCCAGGGGCCTCAAGGCGCCGCTCGGCTGCCTCTCGGAGGCGCGGTTCGGCATCATCTTCGGCGCCGTCGGCGCGGGCCGCACCTGCTACGAGACGGCCGTCGAGTACGCCAAGTCCCGCGAGCAGTTCGGCAAGCCGATCGCGGGCTTCCAGCTCACCCAGGAGAAGCTGGCGCGCATGGAGGTGGCTCTCGGCCAGGCGGGGCTGACGGCGCTGCACATCGGACGGCTGAAGGACGCCGGGAAGGTCACCTCCCAGCAGGTCTCCTTCGGCAAGCTCGCGAACGTACGGGCCGCCCTGGACGTGGCCCGCTCAGCCCGTACGATCCTCGGCGCGAACGGCGTCACACTGGAGTACCCGGTGATCCGGCACGCCAACAACCTGGAATCCGTCCTCACCTACGAGGGCACGGAGGAGATCCACACCCTTGTCCTCGGCGAGGCGATCACCGGGATCTCCGCCTACCGCTGACTACCTTCGGTCTCGGCGCGGCGGCGGGCCTCCTCGTCGAAGGCGGGCGCGTAGTACGGCATGACGCCCGGTGCGTTCGGGCCGAAGAGCGGAGGCGTCACGGCGGGCTCGTCGAAGCCGGCCGAGGCGGGCTCGACGATGGGGTCGTTCGTGGACGTCACGTACTCGTCGAGGTTCTGGGGGATGCGGGCTATCTCGCGTTCCTCCCATGCGGCGAGGATCGCGGCCGCCACGCGTAGTTCGGCCTCCACCGTCATCGTCCCGAGTCTCCGGGCGGCTTCTTCACGTGCTTCGACCAGTGCGCGGGATTGGCCCAGCTGCGCCGTCTGCTCCAGTTCCAGTGACTGTTCGTGCGTCTCGGCACGGATCTTCCCGGACGTGACGCTGCGTTTGGCGTCCTCTTCGGCGAGCTGTTCGTAGGTGCTCGGCGGCCCGTACAACTGCAGGACCTTCACGAAAATCGGCAGGCATTCGATGACGGTGAAGAGAAGGAACAGCAGGATGCGCCAGAGGCCGAGCGTGAAATCACCGGTCGAGGCACGGTTGAGCGCGTCCAGGCGGACCAGAAGGCCGGTGTTCTCCTCGTTGGCCTGCTCGAAGTCCTTCTGCGCGTCCGACTGGATCGTCCGGAGGTTCTTCAGCTGCGTCTGGACGCCCGGCAGCGCCTCGTTGGCCTCCCGGAGAGTCTGTTCCCGGCTGGTCTTGGACGCCGTCGCGATCTCGTCGCGGCGGTCCTGGATCTGCCGGTCGATCTCCCGGATCTCCCGTTCGGCCTCGCGCTGCTTGTTCCGGAAGTTCTCGTAACGCGGTCCGGCTCCGGACTTGCGGCTCCCGTTCTGGCACTTGTCGCCGGTCAGTTCGCACGTCGCGGCGTCGGCGTTCTCGTCCCGCTTCTCCTCCAGCGGCTTCAACCGCTCCCGGAGCGCGACGATCTGCGGATCGTTCTCGGGGTTCAGGACGGTTCCGCCACTGGCGATCGTCTGGAGCAGCGCGGTCTCCTGCTTCTCCAGCGCGTCGATCTTCTTGCCGACCTCGCCGCCGGTGAGGTCGCCCTGGAACCGCTCGGTCTGCTCCTGCCGGATCTTGTTGATCTCCGTCTCGATCTCCGGCTGGAAGATCCGCAGCACCAGCGGCGTGGAGATGATGAAGCCGAACAGCAGCGCCATCAGCAACCGGGGCAGCGCCACCAGCCAGGCCCGGTTCCCGCGCTGGATCGACACGACCAGCCAGCGGTCCAGGTTGAGGATGGCCAGGAACCACACGAGCGAGATCGGCAGCGCCGCGTACCAGGGCGCCCGCAGCGCCATCTGCAGAGCGAAGAACATCGACACCCCTGCGAGCGTCGCCGTGGTCAGCACGGCTCCGCCGATGCCCTGGTACTTGGGCCGGTCTCCGGGCGTGCGCTCCAGGAGCGCGGGCTGCGCGCCCGACAGCCAGATCAGGGGGTGTCGCTTCATCGCCGGTTCCGTTTTCGTAGAAGACGAGGCAGGGCGAGCACGGCTCTGGGCAGGCGGGGGGAGGAGAAGCGGACGGCCAGGTCTCGCAGAAGCCCCTGCGGCGCCGTCACCTCGACGAGGACTCTCGGTACCAGTGCGTCGACCCTCGGCACGTGCAGTGTGCCGACCCGCGGCAGCGGATAGTCGTCAGGCAGGGGCATAGGCCATCCAGCAGTCATTTGCCACAGCAACGAACTTCAGCACCATAACAGGGCATCTCTCTCACGGGGAGGTGAGAAAAGGGATGCTCACTTCCCGGACATCAGGGAAGGAAGATGCCGTACTCCCGGATCTCCGGGGTGAGATGCGGCGGAAGCGCGGCGACCGCGGCGAGCTCCTCCGCGGAGCTGAAACCGACGACCTGGGACCTGACCTGCACGATGTGCTCGGCCATCTCCGGAGTGATCCCGGTGATCGCGGTCAGGACCGGGGCCGGGACGTGGTTGACGTCGATGAGGCCGCCGTCGTCGTAGTGGCGGGGCAGGTCCGGACGGCCGATCCGCAGGTCGCGGGCGAGCACCACGTCGCGGGCGTGCTCACGGGCCTGCTGGCGCAACTGTCGGCGCATGTTCGCCATCGCGATGGCCTGCGCGTTGCCGTTGAAACGCTGCACGGGGGGAGGGGCGAAGCCCTGGTAGGGCATGCCGCCCTGCAGCAGCCGGCCCTGCTCGTCCACGGACAGGACGGTGCGCTTCTCCTGCTCGACGACCGCGAGGACGATCCAGATCGGCAGCCACAGGCCGCACAGCAGGAAGGTGATGAGGGCGTGGGCGGCATGGTTGGTCTGGCCGCCGCGCACGAACACGACCTGGTTGGCGAACCTCGACTCCAGCCGCCAGCCCATCGCCACATGCTGGCTGATCACCGAGTGGAGGACGGCCTCGATCCGGTCCTGGGGCAGGCGCTCAGGGTGGTAGCCGCTCATGCCTGATGAGACGTACGGAAGGTGCGGTTGGTTCCAGGAATGCGGCTTCCCACGGCCTCTTCCGGCGCCTGGTTGGCGGTAAAAATACGATTCGGGTCATTGAAAACCTTTGTCGGGAATCGGGCGTCCAACGTGCATGGAGAGACGTGCGTTCTTGGGGGCGCTCGGGCTTGCCGGAATGGCGACTCCCTTCGACGGGGTCGCGGCGTATGCCGGCGGCAAGACGAGCGGGTACGGGAAACTACGGGCGGTCAAGGACCTGCGTGACGGCAGGGTGCGGCTGCTGCTTCCGGACGGGTTCAGGTACAGGTCGTTCAACGCGACGGGGTCCCGGCTCAGCGACGGGCACACCACGCCCGGCAAACACGACGGAATGGCCGCCTTCAAGACGGTGAAGGGGCAGGCCGTCCTGGTGCGCAACCACGAGGTCTTCGGACCCGTGGGAGCGTTCGGGGACAAGAACAAGGCCTACGACCCTATGGCGGGCGGAGGGACGTGCACGCTGCGCGTCTCCAACTACGGGAGAGTGCTCGCCGGCGCGGTCAGCCTGAACGGGACGATGGGCAACTGCTCCGGCGGAGCCATGCCGTGGGGACGCTGGGTCACCTGCGAGGAGACCGTCAACGGCCCGGACGTCGGCGACGACCACACCAGAGGCGACAACTCCCTGCTGAAGGAGAAGCACGGCTACATCTTCGAAGTCGGCATCGGGGAACCAATCCTTTCCGCAGGCCGGTTCGCGCACGAGGCGGCCGTATGCGATCCCAAGACGGGAGCCATCTACCTCACCGAGGACGACTTCAACTTCGCATCGGGCTTCTACCGGTACCTGCCTCCGCGGAGCCCGCTGAGCGCCGGACGCATCCTGGACGGGGGCCGGCTGCAGATGCTCGCCGTCAAGAAGAAGCCGCGAGCGAAGCTGTACAAGCACCAGAAAGCCGGGACCGCCTACGACGTCACGTGGGTGGACGTCGACGATCCGAACCCGTCCTTCACCGGCAAGCCGTCCAACGACGAAGCCATCCAGTACGTGGCGAAGCAGGGACATGCCGGAGGCGGCGCCCGGTTCGCCCGTCTGGAAGGCGCGATCTTCCACAAGGGGGTCGTCTACTTCGTCTCCACCCAGGGCGGCGCCAAGGTCACCAAGAAGGCCCCTTCCGGGTTCGGAGACGGCCACGGCCAGGTGTGGGCGTACGACACCCGCAGCGATCGCCTCAAGCTGGTCGCGGAGTCCACCTCGCGGTCCCGGCTCGACCTTCCCGACAACATCACCCACAGCCCCAGGGGCTCCCTGGTGCTGTGCGAGGACGGCGACGGACGGAACTTCATCCGGGGCCTCACGAAGAAGGGCCAGGTCTTCCCCTTCGCCCAGCTCAAGCCGATCAAGGCCGACCCCGGCGCGGAGTTCGCCGGCGCCACGTTCGGCCCCGACGGCCACACCCTGTTCGTCAACGTCCAGTCGAAGGTCGGGATGACCTTCGCGATCTGGGGCCCGTGGAAGCGGGGCCCGTTCTGAGCGAGAGTCGATCTTGACTAACCTGGGGATGTGAGCACTGAGACTGTTTCCGGCGCGGTAGCCGTCGGCCTTGCGACCCTTGCCGAAGACGGCACCGTGCTGGACACGTGGTTCCCCGCTCCCGAACTCGTCGCGGAGCCGGGGCCGGCCGGGACCGTCGTCCTGGAAGGGGACGCGGCCGGCGGGCTCGCCGGGGCCGTGCGGAGCGACGCGCGGCGCGGCGTGAAGGTCGTCGCGGTCCGGACGACCATCGCCTCCCTGGACGAGAAGCCCGCCGACGCGCACGACGTGTACCTGCGGCTGCACCTGATCAGCACGCGGCTCGTCCGGCCGCACGGGCTGAACCTGGACGGGATCTTCGGGTTCCTGGCCAACGTGGCCTGGACGTCCATCGGCCCCACGCCGATCGACAGGCTGGACGCCGCCCGGCTGGCCGTGCGGATCGAAGGCGGTCAGCTGGCCGTCTACGGCATCGACAAGTTCCCGCGGATGACCGACTACGTCACCCCGTCCGGGGTGCGGATCGCCGACGCCGACAGGGTCCGCCTCGGCGCGCACCTGGCGTCCGGGACGACCGTCATGCACGAGGGATTCGTCAACTTCAACGCCGGGACGCTCGGCTCGTCCATGGTCGAGGGGCGGATCAGCGCGGGCGTCGTCGTCGGGGACGGCAGCGACATCGGCGGCGGCGCGTCGATCATGGGCACGCTGTCCGGCGGCGGCAAGCGGGTCATCTCGCTGGGCGAGCGGTGCCTGCTGGGCGCCAACGCCGGCATCGGGATCTCCCTCGGCGACGACTGCATCGTCGAGGCCGGCCTGTACGTGACCGCCGGGACGCGCGTGACGCTGCCCGACAGCTCGGTCGTCAAGGCGCTGGAACTGTCCGGGGCGAACAACCTGCTGTTCCGCCGCAACTCCCAGTCGGGCGCGGTCGAGGTCATCCCGCGTTCCGGCGGCTGGGGCGGGCTGAACGAGATGCTGCACGCCAACTGAAGACCGTTTCGAGGACGGGCGCGGGCCGGACGGTCCGCGCCCGTCTCACGTCCGGTGCGGGCCCTGAAGGAAGATCGCCTCGGCGAGGGCGAGGTTCTCGATCTCGGACGGGTCGACGCTCTCGTCCGCCGCGTGAATGAGGGCGCGGGGCTCCTCGACGCCCATGAGCATGATCTCGGCGTCGGGGAAGTGGCCCTGGAACGCCCCGCACAGCGGGATCGAGCCGCCCTGGCCCCGGGTGACGACCTTCTGCCCGTACGCCTCGGTGAGGGCCGCGGTCATCGCGGAGTAGGCGGGGCCGCCGGTCCGGGCGAGGAAGGGACGGCCGAGGGACTCCGCCTCGACCTCGACGCGGGAGTGCCAGGGGGCGGCCGCCTTCAGATGGGCGGCGAGCGCCTCGCAGGCGTCCTGCGGATCGATGCCGGGCGGGATGCGCAGGTTGAGCCGGGCGCGGGCGGTCGGCTGGACGGCGGCGACGGAGCCCGCGACGGGCGGGCAGTCGATGCCCAGGACCGTCAGGGCGGGCCGGGCCCAGAGCATGTCGGCGATCGTCCCGGTGCCCGTGACGGCGACGCCGTCGAGAATCCCGGCGTCCTCGCGGAACCTCTCCAAGGGGTACTGGGCGCCGTCCCAGCGCTGATCGCCGGGCAGGCCCTGGACGGTGGTGTTGCCGGCGGCGTCCCGCAGGGTCCCCAGCATGTGGACGAGCGCGGCGAGCGCGTCGGGAGCGGCCCCGCCGTACATGCCCGAATGCAGGGCGCCCCTCATGGTCGTCACCGTGACGACGACGTTGGCCTGGCCGCGCAGGCAGGTGGTGAACGTCGGAACGCCGACGGCGAGGTTCCCGGTGTCGCCGATCACGATGGCGTCGGCCCGGAAGAGCTCCGGGTCTTGGTCGAGGAGGCGTTCCAGCCCGTCGGTCCCCTGCTCCTCGGACCCCTCGATGACGATCTTCACCCCGACCCGGGGCTCCGCCGCCCGCAACGCCGTCAGATGCATGACGATGTTGCCCTTGCAGTCGGCGGCCCCCCGCCCGTACCAGCGCCCGTCGCGTTCCGTCAGCTCCCAGGGGGACGTCCGCCACCCGTCCCCGGGAGGCTGCACGTCGTAATGCGAGTAGAGAAGGACGGTCGGTGCCCCTTCGGGCCCGGGCCTGTGGCCGATGACGGCCTGGCTCCCGTCGGGCGTCTCGTACAGCTTGCAGGGAACCCCGGCCTCGGTGAAGGCGTCCGCCGTCCACTCCGCCGCCCGCAGGCACTCCTCAGCGGGGAAACGGCGAGGATCGGCCACAGACCGCATGGCCACCAGCTCGGTCAGATCCCGCCGGGCCCGCTCCATCAACCCGGAAACCCGCGCACGCACCCCGAACGCTCCCCCCGAAGCACAACCCCCGATGCTGCGGCCCTACCCGGCCCCCTTCCCCGCCAACCCCGTAATATCGGATGCGGACGACCGGTCTGAGATCGGTATGATGCGAGACGGGTCGCTAGCTCAACGGCAGAGCTCCGGACTTTTAATCCGTAGGTTGTGGGTTCGAATCCCACGCGACCCACCAGCAGACGGCCTCCCGGCCTGCGCCTCCTCGGCCAGGGTGGGAGGCCGTCGCCGTTCCACGGCCCCATGGGGGGCCGGGGTTCGGCAGAGGACTCGGCGACGGACCGGCGGGGCGCTGCCCTCTGTCGCCTCATCGTGTTCGTCTTGCTGGAATTCGTCGCGGCGGTGGTGATCTAAAAGGGGTGTATCGCCGTCTGAAGGGCGTGAGCGATAAACCCGAACCCCCCGCCGATTCCGCTCTGAAAGCTTCCTCTTTCGGGGAAGAGCCACCGATCAACCCGCCTGAGGGCGGCCTGCCCGAAGCCGACGCCCCGCCCGCGCTTCGGATCCCTGAACCGACCCAGGAGGAAATCGACGGCCTGTCGGTGATGGAGCGCCTGGAGTTCTTGGAACGTCGGCGTCAGCGTCACGAGGCCGAGTACGACCGCCAAAATCTGGAAGCCGATCGGTACAGGCAGAGCAGGCACCAGTGGTTCAACAGCATCGGCATCGCCTTCGGCGTCGTCTTCACCGTCGCCGGCCTCATCGCCAGCGCGGTGGCCTTGTACACGTCCCGGGAGGACCTGCACACCTCCCGGGAGAGCCAGTTCACCGAACGGTACGCCAAGACCATCGAAGTCCTCGGTTCTGAGGACCCCTCGGTCCGGCTGGGCGCCCTGCACGCCCTGGGCCGCCTCATGGCCGACTCCGAACGCGACCGCGACACCATCACCGCCGTCCTGGCGTCCTACAGTCTCCAGCACGACCCCGCACCCGGGAAGAAGATCCCCGACGACGTCGAACCCGCTCCCGACCTCCAGGCCGCCCTCACCGTCCTGGGTCAGCGGCCTCAGCCCGCACACGACGCGCCGCGCGCTGACCTCCACGGCCTCCGCGCACCCCTCCTCAGGCTGTACGGCGGCGCGGACCTGTTCCGCGCGGACCTGAGCGGCGCGGACCTGCGCGGCGCTCACCTGAACCACATAGACCTGCGTTATGCGAACCTGAGCGGTGCGGACCTGGACGGTGCGGACCTGAGCGGCGGCACGAACCTGGACAACGCTGACTTGCACGGCGCGAGCCTGGTCGGTGTGAACCTGCTCGACGTGGGCCTGCACGACGCGAACCTGCGCGGCGCGGACCTGCGCGGCGCGGACCTGAGCCAAGTGGACTTGATCGGCGCGGACCTTCGGGACGCGGACCTTCGCGGGACGAACCTGGACGAGGACTACGTCCGCTCGCTGGCGGACTCGGTCGAGGGTACGAAGTTCGGGCCACTGCCGAGGAGCGAAAAGGGGTCTTGAGCGTGTTCGGGACCGAGGGCTACGGGAAAAGCGCCATTCGCACGTAGTCCGCGCGTCCCTCCCGTCCGGACCGACGGGCCCCGGCTTTCGACGGGCCGTCGCTCCGGCGGCGATCTCGACGATCTCGGCCACCGAGTAGCCCGCCAGATGGTGCGGCACCACCGCTTGGCGCTGCGCGAGCGGGAGCTCGGCGAGCGCGGTGGCCAGCGCGACCGACGCCGCCGACGGCTCCGCCACCGGGGCGGCGGCCCGTGCCGGATCCAGCTGGCCATATACACGCACCCCGACGCCTGTTCGGTTGCATCTCTTTCAGGGAGAGGCCGGCCTGTCTGCCCCCGCCACGGCGGTATCCGCTGCCCGGTCCGGGGCCCGCAAGGGACCCCCGCCGGACAGACGCCATCGGGCGACAGGCCTCAGGGGAGGGCCTTGAGCAGGCTCTCGGCCAGGACGGCCGCCGAGGCGGGGTTCTGCCCCGTGAACAGGTTGCGGTCGACCACCGTGTAGGGCTTCCAGGCCTCTCCCTTGGTGAAGTCGACACCCAGGTCGACGAGCTCGTCCTCCAGCAGCCAGCGGGCCTTCGGGCCGAGTCCCACCGCGTTCTCCTCCTCGTTGGTGAACGCGGTGACCCGGTAGCCGGCGAAGGGCGACACGCCGCGGATCCTGGTCGCCAGGATCGCGGCCGGGGCGTGGCAGACGATCGCGAGAGGCCTGCCGGAGGCGAGGGCCGCGGTCAGCAGTCGGCCTGCGTCCGCGTCGACGTACAGATCCTCCATCGGGCCGTGGCCGCCCGGGCAGTAGACGGCGTCGTAATCCTCCAGGCGGGCGTCCGCGAGCCGGACAGGCCGCCGGATCTCCTCCGCGGCGCGGATGGTCGCCTCCAGGCCGAGGGCGGTCTCCGCGCCGCCGGCCATGTCGGGACGCAGGCTCATCATGTCCACGGTCGGGACCACTCCGCCGGGAGTGGCGACCGTGATCCGGTGGCCGGCCTCGGTGAGCGCCCTGTACGGGGCCGCGAACTCCTCGGCCCAGTAACCCGTCGCGTGCCTGGTGCCGTCCTTGAGCGTCCAGTAGGCCTTGCCGGTCATCACGAAAAGCACCTCAGCCATCGACGACCACCCCGCCTTTGCCGCTTGATTACCATGTGTCCGGTTATTGTCACTATATGCAACATGGGTGGCCGGTGGTGCGAGCGAGCACGAGGCGCGCACCGGCTCAGAAGACCCGAACTGGCCGGACTGGTACGCCGACTACATCGTGCGCGAACAGGCCGGAGCCGAGCCGCCGTCATGAGCGCGCCCGCCTGCCGCGACGTCTCCGGTCACTCGCCGGGGACGAACTGCCGGCCGCCGTCGATGTCGTAGGTCGCGCCGGTCAACGCGGTGTCGGCCATCAGGTGCACGGCCGGCGCCGCGACATCGGCCGGCTGGACGACGCGCCCGATCGGCAGGGTGGCGCGCAGCCGGTCGCGGCGCTGCTCCAGCCGGTCGCCCAGCGGTCGCGCCGACAGCGGCGTGTCCACGAAACCCGCGGCGATGAGGTTGGCCCGGACCGGCGCCGCCTCCAGCGCCAGCACGGCGACGAGCGCGGGCAGCGCCATCGTCAGCGGCGCCGACGGTGGGCGGTGGTGTTTCCGGTGCGGAGGTCGTGCACGCTGCGTAGTGTCGGTCGATGAGGGGGTCTTTGCCGCCAAGGCTTGAAACCTACTAAACAGGTATGGAAGTATGGTTTTATGTTCGCGCTAGTCAAGCGGGGATCAGGGCGGCGTTCGCCCGTTCTCCTTCTGGTACGCCGACTGTTCGTCGACCTCGTCAGGACGGGCAGCGCGGTCTGTCCCTGAGGTTCTTCGTCACCGAGCGCAACCGGCGCTCGGGGCTTCTCCGTACGACACGCAGGGTCGGCGCCTCACGCGCGGATGCCGTCAGTCCTCCTCTCCGTTCCGTGTTCCGGCATGCCCGTCGTAGGAGATGTTTCGCATGGCCCTTGTCGCAGCAGTGATCGGCGGTCCGGTGCCGGGCCCCACCGCGCATGTGGTGGAGCACGTCGCCGAACGGCTGGAACTCAAGGGGCACACCACCGTCCGGATCAGTCCCGCCGAGATGCCGCCCGCGGCGCTGCTGGGGGCCGACTCGTCCGATCCGCAGATCCGCAGCGCCCTGGAGATCCTGGAGCAGGCGGACGGGGTCGTGGTGGCGACTCCGATCTTCCAGTCGGCCTACTCCGGGCTGCTGAAGACCTTCCTGGACCTGCTGCCTCCGGGGGCGCTGGCGGGGAAGACGGCCCTGCCGATCGCCAACGGCGGGAGCCGGGGGCACCTGCTGACCGTCGACTACACGCTGCGGCCGGTGTTGACCGCGGCCGGCTGCTCACAGGTCGGCAACGGGGCCTTCGTCCTGGACACCGACATCGTCCTGCACTCCTGCGGAGTCGGTCTCAAGGGCGAGAGCGAGGTGCGGGTCGCGGCGGTGTGCCGGGAGTTCGCCCACTCGCTCACCGAGACGGAACGGCGCCAACGGCTCGAAATCGACTGATCCCCTGAACACCCGACCCTCCGAACGGCGCCGACCGCCGTCCGGCCGGCGCCTCACGCGCTGAAACCGACGTGCGGCGAACGCTCTGTTCGCCATGCCCGCACGCCCTCCTTTCGTCCCCCTTCCGAAGGAACATCATGTCCGCGCCTCCCTCCTCCTCGCCCCGCAGACCGCGCCGCGCCCTCGTCCCCGCCCTGTCCCTGGGCGTCGCGGCCGCCGCGCTGCTGACGGCCTGCTCCAGCGGCACGAACGGCTCCGGTCCGAAGGACGCGAGCCTCACCATCGCGGTCGCCAGCTTCCAGAACTGCTTCGACGTCTCCCTGACCGGCGGGCGCAACAGCACGGCCACCCACCAGATCCTCGACACCCTCACAGACCAGGACCCCGAGACCGGTGAGATCGTGCCGCGGCTGGCCGAGAAGTGGGAGGTCAACGACGAGTACACGGAGTTCGCCTTCCACCTGCGCAAGGACGTCACCTTCAGCGACGGCACCAAGCTGGACGCGAAGGCCGTCGCCGCCAACTTCACCAAGCTGGCCGAGCTGATCGGGCAGGCCAAGACCGACACCCTGGTCCTCAACGCGCTCAACAGCTTCGACAAGGCCGAGGCGGTGGACGAGTTCACCGTGAAGCTCACCTTCAAGCTGCCCGAGCTGGGCTTCCTGCGCAATGCCAGCGACCCGTACCTGGGCATCCTGTCGGCCTCCACGCTCGCCAGGACGACGGAGGAGCGGTGCGCGGGGCAGCTCGTCGGCACCGGCCCCTTCGTCTTCGACAAGATCGTCAAGGACAAGCAGATCGTCCTCAAGCGGCGCGAGGACTACGCCTGGAGCGCCAAGGGCGTCGCCGAGCACGAGGGCCCCGCCCGCCTGAAGTCCGTCACCTTCGAGCTGGTGCCCGAGTCCAGCGTCCGGGTCGGCGGCCTGGTCAGCGGCCAGTTCGACCTCGGCGACGACATCCCCGTCACCGACCTCGCGCAACTGCGGTCGGCGGGCCGGAACATCGTCTCCAAGGCGGTGCCGAACCTGGTCCCGGGCATGCGGCCCAACCCCTACAGCCCGCTCGGCTCCGACGACGCGGTGCGCCGGGCGATCCTGAAGGGCATCGACCTCGACGAGATCACCTCGACGCTCTACCCGGAGATCTACAAGAAGCCCACCAGCATCGTCGCCTCCACCACGGCGGGCTGGAAGGACTTCAGCGCAGAGCTCGCCCACGACCCGCAGGGGGCCGAGAAGATCCTCGACGAGGCGGGCTGGAAGCGCGGCTCCGACGGGGTGCGGCAGAAGGACGGCGTCCGGCTCTCCCCGAAGATCACCTACATCGTCGGCAACTTCTTCGGTGCGACCCAGCAGGAGCTGGAGCTGGTCCAGCAGCAGCTCGCGAAGATCGGCATCGAGGTGCGCATCAAGGCGAACACCCCCGCCGACAACGCCGCGATGCTCAAGGACATCTCCAAGGCCGACTACGACTTCCTGACCGGCTCCGGCGCCAGCAAGGACATCGACTTCCTCGCCGGACTGTTCAAGAAGACCAACTCCGCGCTGCTGGGCGCCGAGCAGCCCGAGTTGGAGGCCCAGGCCGACGCGCTGAACGAGGCCACCACCCCCGAGGCCAGGACCAGGGCCGCGGAGAACCTGCAGAAGTACGTCATCGAGCACGGCCACTGGATCCCGCTGCGTGAGCAGACGAAGATCGTCGCGGTCTCTCCGAAGGTGAAGGGCTACAAGCTCGACACCTACGCGGCGCACTTCTTCTACGACGCCGAGGCGACGGGCTGACCGTGACGGGCTACCTGCTGCGACGGGTGGCCCAGGGGGTCTTCGTCCTCTGGGCCGCCTTCACCGCGAGCTTCGTCATCCTCTACCTCCTGCCCAGCGACCCCGTGGAGATCATGCTCGCCTCCACCGGGTCGATGGGCGAGATGGACCCGGCCGCGGTGGCCGAACTCCGCGCCGAACACCACGTGGACGATCCGTTCTACGTGCAGTACGGCATCGCCCTGGGCCGGTTCGTCCAAGGCGACCTGGGGACCTCGATCCCGCAGCGGCTGCCGGTCACCGAGCTGATCGGCCGGGCGTTCCCCGAGACGCTGCGGCTGGCCGCGCTCGCCTTCGTCCTGGCGCTGGCGCTCGGCGGGGGAGTGGCGCTGCTCTCGGGCTTCCTGCGCGGAGGCCGGCTGCGCAGGCTGCTGCTCTCCCTCCCGCCGCTGCTGGTGTCGGTCCCGTCGTTCTGGGCGGGGCTGCTCCTCCTGCAGGTCTTCTCCTTCCGGCTGGGCTGGTTCCCCGCGCTCGGCAACCAGGGCTTCGGCTCGCTGGTGCTGCCCGCGGTGACGCTGGCCCTGCCCACCGCGGCCGTCATCGCCCAGGTGCTGACCAAGAGCCTGATGCTGACCTGGCGGGAGCCCTTCGTCGTCACCGCGACGGCGAAGGGCGCATCCCGGCCGCGCATCCTGTTCGTCGACGTGCTCCGGCACGCCTCGCTGCCGGGGTTCACCATCGTCGGGATGACGATCGGCAATCTCCTCGCCGGCGCGATCGTGGTGGAGACGGTGTTCTCTCGGCTGGGTGTCGGACGTCTGGTGGAGCAGGCCGTCGCGGCGCAGGACATCCCGATGATCCAGGGCCTGGTGGTGCTGTCGGCGCTGGTGTTCGTCGTGGTGAACACCGGCGCGGACCTCCTCTACCCGCTGATCGATCCGCGTATCCGGCCGTCCAGGGCGGTGAAGGCATGAGCGTGCCCGTGGTGAAGGCGCCCGACGCGGTCCGTCCCGCGCGCCCGCGTCGTCTCCGGTACGGCGTTCGGTGGACGCTGCGCCGTCCGGGCCTGGTCCTCTCCGTGCTGTTCCTCGTATGGGTGCTGCTCTGGGCCGCGGTGCCCGGACTGTTCGCCACGCACGACCCGCTGGTCGGCGTCCCGGCGGACAAGCTGCTCCCGCCCGGCCCGGGTCACTGGTTCGGGACCGACCATCTCGGCCGGGACCTGTTCTCCCGGACCGTGCACGGAGCCTCCCTCTCGCTCGGCGCCACCGCGCTGGCCGTGTTCGTCGGGTTTGTCGCGGGCTCCGTCCTCGGCCTGTTCTCCGGCTTCGTGGGCGGCTGGTCCGACGAGGTCGTCATGCGCTGCGTGGACGTCATGATGTCCATCCCCGGTCTGCTGCTCTCCCTCGCGGTGGTGACCGTGCTCGGCTTCGGCACGCTCAACGTGGCGGTCGCCGTCGGTATCGCCGCGGTGGCCGGGTTCGCCCGGGTGATGCGCGCGGACGTCCTGCGGACCTGCACGGAGGTCTTCGTCGAGGCGGCCGAGTCCCTGGGCGTGAGCCGTCGGCGGACCCTGGTCCGCCATGTGCTGCCGCACTCGATCGGCTCGGTGCTGGTGCTGGCGGCGCTGGAGTTCGGCACCGCGATCCTCGCGGTCTCCTCGCTGAGCTTCCTCGGCTTCGGCGCGGCCCCGCCCACGCCGGAGTGGGGCTCGCTGGTCTCCGAGGGCCGCAACTACCTGGTGAGCGCCTGGTGGCTCACCACGCTGCCGGGGCTGGTGATCGTGCTGACGATGCTGGCCACCAACCGTGTCGCCAGGGCACTGGACGCGGGACGGGGTGAGGACCGATGAGCGAACTGCTCCGGCTGGAGGGCCTGCGGGTCGGCTACACGAGCGGGACGGGCACCGTGACCGAGGCGGTGCGGGGCCTGGACCTGCGGGTGAACCGCGGTGAGGTGGTGGCGCTGGTCGGCGAGTCCGGTTCGGGCAAGTCCTCGTCCGCGCACGCCGCGGGCGGGCTGCTGTCCCCCTCCGCGAGAGTGACCGGCGGCCGGATCCTCTTCGCGGGGCAGGACGTCACCCATTGGCCCGAGCGCGCCTGGCGGAGCCTGCGCGGAGCCGAGATCGGCTTCGTGCCGCAGGACCCGGGCGTCTCGCTGAATCCGGTGCGCCGGGTCGGAAGCCAGGTCGCCGACGCGCTGCTGCCGCACGGACACGCCACCCGGCGCACGGTGCGGGCCAGGGTCGAGGCCGTCCTGGAACAGGCCGGGCTGCCCGACCCCCGCGACTGCGCCCGTCGCTATCCCCACGAGCTGTCCGGCGGGATGCGGCAGCGGGTCCTCATCGGCATCGCGTTGGCCTGCGTCCCCCGGCTCCTCATCGCCGACGAGCCGACCAGCGCACTGGACGTCACCGTGCAGCGCCGCATCCTCGACCACCTGGGCCGGCTCACCGCCGCCGAGGGCACCGCCGTCCTCCTCATCACGCACGACCTGGGCGTGGCGGCGGACCGGGCCGACCGGATCGTGGTCATGCGGGACGGCCGGGCCGTCGAGGAGGGGCCGACGCGGAGCATCCTCGACAGCCCGCGGGACCCCTACACCAGGCGGCTGCTCGACGCGGTGCCCACGTTGGGCGCGCCGCCGCTCATCACGTCCGTCCCCGTGGCGGACGCGCCAGGGAAGGACGGTGCCGCGCCGCTGCTCGAACTGCGCTCGGTGACCAAGGAGTTCAGGCGCGGATCCGGCGTGACCACAGCGGTGCGGGGCGTGGACCTGGTGGTGCCGCGCGGCCGCACGGTGGGCCTGGTCGGGGAGTCGGGGTCGGGGAAGTCCACCATCGCGCGGATGGCGCTGCGGCTGACCGCGCCCACGAGCGGGCGCGTCCTCTTCGACGGGATCGACCTGACCGGGCTGTCCCGCCGCGAGCTGAGGCCGCTGCGCCGCCGCTTCCAGCCGGTCTACCAGAACCCCTTCTCCTCCCTGGACCCCCGGCTCTCCGTCGGCGAGATCATCGGCGAGCCGCTCGACGCGTTCGGCGAGGGCGACCGGGCGGCCCGCCGCCGGAGGGCGGCCGAACTGCTCGACCAGGTGGCGCTGCCCGCGGAGACGATCGACCGCCGTCCCGCGGAGCTGTCCGGCGGGCAGCGCCAGCGGGTGGCCATCGCCCGCGCGCTCGCCCTGCGCCCCGAGCTGATCGTGCTCGACGAGCCCGTCTCCGCGCTGGACGTCTCGGTGCAGGACCAGATCCTGCGGCTGCTCGTCGACCTCCAGGCGGAGCTGGGGCTGAGCTACCTGTTCATCTCCCACGACCTGGCGGTGATCCGTCAGGTGGCGCACGAGGTGGTGATCCTGCGCGCCGGGACGGTCGTGGAGAGCGGACCCGCGGCGGAGATCTACGACAACCCCCGACACGAGTACACGAAGGAGTTCCTCATGGCGATACCCGGACACGCGCCGGCAAGGGCACAGGCGGAGGCGGGCGGATGACCGCGGTGACCCGGCCGGGCTCCCTGGAGGAGGTGCTCGCCGCGCTGGCCGAGCTCGAACCGGACATCGCGGCCCGCGCAGCCGAGGACGAGCCCGCCGCCGAGACCTTCGAGGAGATCAAGCGGGTGGGGCTGGCCTCGTTCGTCATCCCGCGCGCCTACGGCGGGGGCGGCGCCACGCTCACGGAGGCCGCGGCGGTGATCCGTGCGCTCGCGGCGGCCGACGCGGGGGCGGCGCTGGTGCTGACCATGCACTTCATCCACAGCACCCGGCTGCTGTCGGCGCCCGTGCGCTCGGACGCGACCGAGGAACTGGTCCGCAGGCTGGCCGAGACCGGCGGCCTGGTGAACTTCGCCAGCAGCGAGGGTTTCAGCGGCGCCCCCAGCCGGGGCGGGCCCGTGGGCACCCGCGCCGTACGGCAGGCCGACGGCTCGTGGCTGCTGAACGGCCACAAACGGTACGTGACGGGGAGCATCGGCCTGGACTGGCTGCTGGTCTCGGCGACCGTCCTCGATGCCTCGGACGGCTCCGAAGACCCCGTGGTCCGCGCCTTCATGGTGCCCTCGGACGCGCCGGGCCTGCGGATCGAACCGACCTGGGACACGTTCGGACTGCGCGGCTCGGCCTCGCACGACGTGCTCCTGGAGGACGTCGCCGTGCCCGCCGAGGCGATCGCCGAAGCCTACGACGCCGGGCAGCCCGCGGAGGCGACCAGGGCCTTCCAGATCTGGTGGTCGCTGCTGCTGGCCTCGATCCACCTGGGCATCGCCGAGGCGTCCCGGCAGGCCGCGCACGACTTCGCCGCGGGCCCTCGCAACGACGGCCACCCCGGCATCCGCGCCGAACAGGCCCGCACCCAGGAGCACGCCGCCCGCCTGGAACTGGCGCTGCTCCAGGCGCGGACGCTGCTGGAGGACGCGCTGCGCAGGGGCGATGCCGCCTCGGGCCCCGACGAGACGGTGCGGGCCACCGCCACCAAGCTGCTGGTGCACGGGCACGCGACCGACGCGGTGGACCACGCCGGCCGCCTGGTCGGCGGAGCCTCCATCTGGAACCGCTCCCCGCTGGGGCGGCACTTCCGCGACCTGAGGGCCGCGTTGTTCAACCCGCCCAACGAGGACGTGGTCATCGGCTCGGTCGGGCGGTTCGTGCTCGGCCTCGACGAGAAGGGCCTGTGGAGATGACGGAACGACGCCGGACGATCTCGCTGAACTTCAACCTGAGCGGGGTCGGCCACCACACCTCCGCCTGGCGGCACCCCGACAGCCGGACCGAACGGGCGCTGGACCTCGACTACTACGTCCAGCTCGCCCGGACGGCCGAGGCCGGCGGATTCGACTCGATCTTCATCGCGGACACCCCGGCACTGCGCGCGGACCCCAACGACGCGCTGGCCAACACGCCGTTCGAGCCGATCACGCTGCTGGCGGCCCTCGCCGCCTCCACCACCCGCATCGGGATCATCCCCACGATCTCCACCAGCTACAGCGACCCCTACACGGCGGCCCGCCAGATCGCCTCGCTCGACCTGCTCAGCAAGGGACGCGCGGGAGTCAACCTGGTCACCTCGGCCGGTGACGCGGTGGCCCGCAACCACAGCCGGTCGCACCACATCCAGCACGCCGCCCGCTACGCCCGCGCGCGGGAGTTCGCCGAGGTCCTCGAGCTGCTGTGGACGAGCTGGTCGCCCGACGCCGTCCTGGCCGACCGGGAGGACGGCGTGATGATCCGGCCCGGCGGCGTCCGGCCGATCGACTACGAGGGCGAGTTCTTCCAGGTGGCGGGTCCGCTGAACGTCCCGCGCTCGCCGCAGGGACGGCCCGTGGTGGTGCAGGCGGGAGCCTCTCCGGCCGGGATCGCCCTGGCCGCCGAGCACGCCGACGCCGTCTACGCCCGGTCGATGTCCATCGACGAGACCAGGGGCGTGTACGGGGCGCTCAAGGCGGGGGCCTCCGCGCGGGGCCGCGATCCCGAGTCGATCAAGGTGCTCCCCGGTGTCGTGCCGTACGTCGCGGCCACCGAGAAGGAGGCCCGTGAGCTCGTCCGGGAGATCGAGTCCCGGTTGGTGCACAACCCCGCGGAGCTGAGGGTGCTGGGCACGATGCTGGGCGTCGACCTGTCCGGCTACGAGCCGCAGGACAAGGTGCCGCTGCACCTGCTGCCCGCGCCCGAGGAGTTCAACGGGTCGGTCACCGGCTTCGTCGAGCTGCGCACCATGGCCGCCGAGGAGGGCCTCACCCTCGGCGAGCTGGCGGGACGGCTGGGCGGCATCGCGCCGCTCGGCATGTGGGCGCTGATCGGCAGCGGCACGCAGGTCGCCGATCGGCTCCAGCACTGGTTCGAGAACGGCGCCGCCGACGGCTTCAACCTCATGATGCCCATCGCCCCCGGCGGCGTCGAGGCGTTCGTCGAACACGTGGTGCCGGTGCTCCGGGAACGCGGCCTGGTCCGCGAGGAGTACACGAGCACGACGCTCCGAGGCCACCTCGGAATCCCCCTCGAAGAGCGCGAGAGCGCACGACTGGAAGGAACACCATGACCGCTCAGGACCAGACCCCCGCCCAGGACGGACTCCTCACCCCGGAACAGGCCGCCGCCAAGCTCGCGGAGGGGGCGCTGTTCGTCGACGTGCGACGGCCGGAGGCGCGGGTGGAGAACGGAGCGCTGCCGGGGGCCGTCCCGGTGGAGAAGATCGACGTCACCCCGCGCTTCAGCCGGGACTCTTCGGCTCTGCTTCCCGAAGCGGCTGATCTTGACCGGGAGATCGTGGTCTTCTGTTCCTCTGAACGTGGATCGGGCCCGGTGGTCGAGCGGCTGCTGGAGTTCGGCTACACCCGGGTCGGCCACATCGACGGTGGATTCAGCGCATGGAAGGAGCAGGGCTTTGACACCTACCCGAACGACGCCGAGGCATAGCGGCGGGACCCGCTGTCGCGAGCGGGCCTGCTGAGGCCCTGGTGCGCATCTCTGCCAAGACCGACTACGCCCTGCGTGCGCTGTCCCAGCTGGCGTCGCACTCCGACCGTCCCGTCAGCTCCGAGGAGCTCGCGCAGAGCCAGGAGATCCCGCACAAGTTCCTCGAGGCGATCATGGCGGAGCTGCGCCGTACGGGACTCGTGGTCAGCCAGCGCGGCACCGGCGGCGGCCACCGGCTGAGCCGGCCCGCCGACCGGATCGTCGTGGCCGACGTGATCAGGGCGCTCAACGGTCCGCTCACGGTCATCCGCGGCGAGTGCCCGCAGGATGTCGAGTACGGGCCGCCCGCGCAGAGCCTGCAGGTCGTCTGGGTGGCGGTGCGCGCCACCCTGCGGTCGATCCTGGAGTCGGTCACCCTGGCCGACGTGGCGGCGGGGAGGCTCCCCGAGCACATCGGCGAGCTGGCGGCGGACCCGGACGCCTGGGTCACCCACTGGTACCACGATCCCACCAAGAAACCGGCGAGGGAAGGTGAGCGAAGATGACAGGACACGAGGGAAGAACCCGCGACGGGG
>NZ_BAAATZ010000013.1:173332-192190 GCF_039533685.1 Actinocorallia aurantiaca
GAAGGAACTGGCGGAACGGCTCGCCTCGGGCGAGCGGATCCGTCTTCTCGACGTCAGGTGGCGGCTGGGCGATCCGCATGGCCACCGCGACTACCTCGAAGGGCACCTGCCGGGCGCGGTCTACGTCGACCTCGACCGGGAGCTGGCCGCTGAGCCGTCCCCGGCGGAGGGGAGGCATCCGCTGCCCGACCCCGCCGACCTCCAGCACGCCGCGCGGAGGTGGGGGCTGCGCGAGGGCGAGACGGTCGTGGTCTACGACGCCATCGGCGACCTCGCCGCGGCGCGTGCCTGGTGGCTGCTGCGCTGGGCGGGGCTGCGGGAGGTGACACTGCTCGACGGCGGCCTGTCCGCGTGGACGGACGCCGGCCTGCCGTTGGAGACCGGCGAAGTAGTGCCCGAGCCGGGAGACGTGACGCTGGGCTCGGGGGCGCTGCCCGTGCTCGACGCGGACGGCGCGGCCGAACTGGCGGGGCGCGGCGTGCTCCTGGACGTGCGGGCCGCCGAGCGGTATCGGGGCGAGAGCGAGCCGGTGGACCCGCGCGCCGGGCACATTCCCGGCGCGGTCAACGCGCCCACGGGTGACAACCTCGGGGCCGACCTGACGTTCCTTCCGGAACCCGTCCTCGCCGCCCGGTTCCGCGAACTGGGCGTCACCCCGGACGGCGAGGTGGGCGTCTACTGCGGCTCGGGAGTGACGGCGGCGCATACCGTCTACGCCCTGGAACGGATCGGAGTGAAGGCCGCGCTCTACGCCGGATCGTGGTCGCAGTGGTCCGCCGACCCCGACCGTCCGGCGGCGACGGCCTGACCCGCCGCATCGCGTTCCTCCGGTCCGACCGGACCGGAGGAACGCGATGCGAAGAGGACGCGTCTCATGCCGATCACCGGGGGCGGGGTCCCGCCGCGGCCCGAGGGCGCGTTAATCGGGTTGTGGAAATCCGGTGAGTGGTTAGTCTCCTGCGAAGGGCTGCGCGAGGAGGCGACCTCGGGCGGCCGGGGCGTTCGAATGCCCTGGCGTGGAGCGGGCAAAAGGGACGTCTAGGATCGGCCTCCTGAGGGGGCGGCTAAGGGATGGGCAGGGTGCGGACGGCCGAACGGCTGGTGCTGCTCAACCTTGCCTTCCTGGCGGTGCTCGGGGGGTTGGGGAACCTCATGTTCTCCGGGCGGGGGCTCGGGGGGAACGGGTGGCCCTTTCTGGTGTGGGGGGCGGCGGTCTCGCTCTCGCCGGTGCTGCAGGTGTTCATCTCGCTGCCGCGGTTCGAGGGGCTGAGGGCGCGGCGCCGGTGGTGGCTGTACGGGCTCGATCTGGCGTTGTGCTTCGGGCCCGTGCTCACGCCGATGCACTTCCAGGCCAACACCGGCTATCCGATGGCGAGCACGCTGCTGCTGTTCGGGGGACGGGCGCGGTGGGTCATGGTCGTCGCGTTGTTCGTGGTGACCGTGTGCGTCGACTTCTTCTTCTGGCCGGAGAACGCGTTCGGGCGGGCCCGGGAGGAGCACGTCGCCTACTGGCTGCTCAACAACGTGGGCGTGGGTGTCCAGGTGTACGTGGTGTCGCGGCTGGCGCGGGTCATGCACCGGCTGCACGCCACGCGGCAGGAGGTCTCCGAGACGATCGTGCAGGACGAGCGGGGGCGGGTGCGGCGGGACGTGCACGACCTGCTCGGATTCAGTCTGACGGTCATCATCATCCGCCTCGAAGTGGCGCTGCGGGCCCTCCGCAGAGGGAAGGCCGAAGAGGAGCTCCAGACGGCGCACGAGCTCGTCGAGCAGGCGCTGGCCTCGGTGCGGACGGTGGCGGACGGGACGCCGATCACCTCGCTGGCGGCCGAGGCGGCCTCCGCGAAGGAGGCCCTGGAATGGGCCGGGGTGGAGGCCCACGTCGACGTCGCGGGAGTCCCCGAAGGGAAAGCGGACGAAGCCCTCGCCTACGTGCTGCGGGAAGGCGTCACCAACGTGCTGCGGCACAGCAAGGCGAACGTCTGCCGGGTGGAGGCGTCGGCGACGGGCGTGCGGATCGTCAACGACGGGGCGGCGCCGTCGAAACGGCCTCCGGGGTCGGGGCTGAAGGGTCTGCAGGCGAGGCTCGCACCGCTCAAGGGAGGCGTCACCGCCCATCTGAAGGACGGCGAGTTCACCCTCGACGCCACCTTGCCCTGCCAGAGGCGACGCCGGCGGCAGAGCCTCTGGGACAGGCTCGGGCCGCTGCTCACCATGAGCCTGTGCCTGAGCGGCCTCACGTACCTCTACCCCATGACCTGGCGGCAGCTCGACACCCCGCAGCTGCTGGTCACCCTGGTGTTCGACGCGGCGGTCTACGGCCTGCTGCTGTGGCTGGGGACGGTCCGCCGGCCTCCGGTGGCCGCGGGCCTGGTCGCGTTGACCGTCCTCTCGACGCTCCCGCATCTGCTCGGCTGGACGCTGTGGAGCCAGGCGTTCGTGGCGGGCGGCGCGATCCTGTTCTTCCTGCCGGGCCGCACGGGTCTGGTGCTCGCGGCCCTGTGCGCGGTGGCCGCAGTGGCGTCCGGGCCGGCGCCGGACGCCGTGATCCCCCTGCTGGGCGCCTTCCTCACCACCGTCTACGGCCAGACGCTGATCTTCGCGGCGCTGCTGCTGCCCCGCCTCGCCGAGCAGCTGCGCGCGGCCCGCGCCGACCTGACGGCCGTGAACGTCGCCAAGGAGCGCGCCCGGTTCGGGCTGCACCTGCGCGACCGGCTCGGCTCCAGCCTGTTCCAGGTCCTGCGCGCCCTCGAACAGGCCCGGCAGGGGGAGAACGCCGAGGAGGAACTGGCCAAGGCGATCACCCACTCGCGGAGCACGTCCCGGGAGATCAGGGCCATCGCCCGCCGAGAGGACGAGGCGGAGAACGACGGGGAGCCCGAGAGCGTCCGCGGATAGCCGCTCAGGCGAACCCGGCGAAAACGATTCGGGGCGGGGAGGCCTCCGCGGGTAGCGTGGAGCGGTGAGCGCGACGATCGTGGTGAAGGACCTGGCGGCCGGCTATGGGGAGCGGGTGCTGTTCGAAGGACTCGATCTGGCGATCGCGCCCGGTGACGTGATCGGGCTGGTCGGTCCGAACGGGGCGGGGAAGTCCACCTTCCTGAGGATCCTGGCGGGCCTGGTCGCGCCCGAGGAGGGCGGCGTCCAGGTCAGTCCGGCCGACGGGGTGGTGGGTTACCTGCCGCAGGAGCCGGAGCGGCGGCCGGGTGAGACCGTGCGGGGGTTCCTGGGGCGGCGGACGGGTGTGACCGAGGCGCAGGCGGCGTTCGACCTGGCCACCGAGAGGCTCGGTGAAGGGGTGCCCGGCGCGGACGACGAGTACTCGGCGGCGTTGGAGCGCTGGCTGGCGCTGGGCGGCGCGGATCTCGACGAACGTGCCGAGGAGGTGGCCGCCGACCTGGGACTGGAGGTCGGCCTCGACCAGGAGATGACGTCGCTGTCGGGCGGGCAGGCGGCCCGCGCGGGGCTGGCGAGCCTGCTGCTCAGCCGCTACGACGTCTTCCTGCTGGACGAGCCCACCAACAACCTCGACCTGGACGGGCTGGACCGGCTGGAGCGCTTCGTGACGGGGCTGCGCGCGGCGACGGTCCTGGTCAGCCATGACCGGGAGTTCCTGGTCCGCACCGTCAACAAGATCGTCGAGCTCGACCTCCCGCAGCAGCGGGTCAACGTCTACGGCGGCGGTTACGAGGCCTATCTGGCCGAACGGGAGATCGCCCGGCAGCACGCCCGGGAGGAGTACGACGAGTACGCCGAGAAGCTCGACTCGCTCAAGGAGCGGGGGCGCACGCAGCGGGCGTGGATGGACAAGGGCGTCCGGAACGCCCGCCGCAAGGCCACCGACAACGACAAGCACGTCAAGCACTTCCGCGGGGAGACGAGCGAGAAGCAGGCGGCGAAGGCGCGTCAGACGGAACGTGCGATCGAGCGCCTGGAGGAGGTGGCCGAGCCGCGCAAGGAGTGGGAACTGCGCATGGAGATCGCCGAGGCTCCCCGGTCCGGGGCCGTCACGGCGGCGATGCGCCAGGTCGTGGTGCGGCTCGGCGACTTCACGCTCGGGCCGGTGAACCTGGAGATCGGCTGGGCGGAGAAGGTCGCCATCACCGGGCCGAACGGCGCGGGCAAGTCGACCCTGCTCGCCGCGCTCCTGGGGCGTCTCGAACCCGAGGAGGGCACCGTCACGCGGGGCCCCGGCGTGGTCGTGGGCGAGGTGGACCAGGCCAGGCGGCTGTTCGAGGGGGACGAGCCGCTGCTGGACGCGTTCCGCAGGCATGTCCCGGATCTCGTCCCGGAGGAGGTCCGGACGCTGCTGGCCAAGTTCGGCCTCCGGTCGTCGCACGTCACGCGGTCGGCGGCGACGCTCTCGCCGGGGGAGCGGACCAGGGCGGCGCTGGCCCTGCTGCAGGCCCGCGGGGTGAACCTGCTGGTCCTGGACGAGCCGACCAACCATCTGGATCTTCCGGCGATCGAGCAGCTGGAGTCGGCGCTCGCGCACTACCCGGGCACGTTGCTGCTGGTCACCCATGACCGTCGGATGCTGGAGGCCGTGCACACCACCCGGCGGCTCCATGTGGATCAGGGCAAGATCACCGAGATCAGATAGAAATGATCCGTTGCAGATAAATATGAACCGAATTGACTAGTTCCCCGTCTGAGGGGGCGTGACCGAGTTCTTCGACATCGTGCTGGCGCCCCCGACCGTGGTCTTCACCGTGCTCCTGGTGCTGGTCGTGTGCTACTGGGTGCTCGCCATCGTGGGACTCGACCTGCTGGAGACCGACACGGACCTGCTCGGCGCGCTCGGCCTGCGCGGAATCCCCTCGTCCGTCATGATCTCGCTGTTCGTGGCGTTCACGTGGTTCCTGTGCCTGGCCGGCTACGCGTCCCTTGACGAACTTCCCTGGGACGGCGGTCCGCTGGACCTGCTGGTCGTCCCGGGCGCGCTGGCCGGAGGCTGGCTGGCCACCCGGCTGCTCATCAACCCCCTGCGGTACGTGCTGCCCGAGCCGAAGGTGCCGTCGCGCGACGACTTCATCGGCCGGATGTGCGTGATCAGGACCGGCACCGTCACGGCCCATTTCGGGCAGGCCGAGGTGCACTCCGAGGACGGGTCCTCGGCTCTGGTCCAGGTCCGCAAGCAGGACGGCGACGAACTGGTCGCCGGCGGCACCGCACTGATCTTCGAGTACGACGCCGAGGGCGAGTTCTTCTGGGTGATGCCCTACGACGCCGCGCTGGACCCCCACAGGAAGGGCCTTTGAATTGGATGCCGTCTCGACCGGCCTGCTGGTGCTCATAGGAGTCGTACTCCTCATCGCCATCGGCCTCGTCTTCATCATCAGCCGTCTGTTCCGCAAGGTGGAGCAGGGCAGGGCCCTGATCATCTCGAAGGTGAAGAGGGTCGACGTCACCTTCACCGGCGCCGTCGTCCTCCCGGTCCTGCACAAGGCCGAGTTCATGGACATCTCGGTGAAGACCATCGAGATCGCGCGAACCGGGCGTGAAGGGCTGATCTGCCAGGACAACATCCGCGCCGACATCCGCATCACGTTCTTCGTCCGGGTGAACAAGACCGTCGAGGACGTCGTGAAGGTCGCCCAGGCGATCGGCACCACCCGAGCCTCGTCGCAGGACACCCTGCAGGAGCTGTTCAGCGCCAAGTTCTCCGAGGCGCTGAAGACCGTCGGCAAGCAGCTCGACTTCGTCGACCTCTACACCAAGCGCAACGAGTTCCGCGACCAGATCATCGCGGTCATCGGCACCGACCTCAACGGCTACAGCCTCGAGGACGCCGCCATCGACTACCTGGAGCAGACCCCGGTCGGCCAGCTCGACAGCCGCAACATCCTGGACGCCCAGGGCATCCGGAAGATCACCGAGCTCACCGCGATCGAGCACGTGCGCACCAACGAGTTCCAGCGCAGCGAGGAGAAGGAGATCACCCGGCAGAACGTCGACGCCCGGGAGGCCATCCTCGAGCTGGAGCGGCGCCAGACCGACGCGGAGATCCGGCAGAAGCGCGAGATCGAGACCGTCCGGGCCCGCGAGGAGGCCGAGACCGCGCGGGTCGTGGCCGAGGAGCGGCTGCGCGCCCAGGCCGCGGAGCTGCGCACCGAGGAGCAGCTGGGCATCCAGGAGGAGAACAAGGCCCGCGAGATCGCCGTCGCCGAGCTCAACAAGCGCCGGGTGATGGCCATCGAGGCCGAGCGGATCGAGAAGGACCGCCAGCTCGAGGTGATCGCCCGCGACCGGGCCACCGAACTGTCCAAGATCTCCAAGGACAAGGAGGTCGAGGCCGAGAAGCGCGACATCGCCGAGGTCGTCCGCGAGCGCATCGCCGTCGAGAAGACCGTGGTCGAGCAGGAGGAGAACATCAAGCGCCTCCAGGTCGTGGAGGAGGCCGAGCGCAACCGCCAGGCCGTCATCATCGCCGCGGAGGCCGAGGCCCAGGAGAGCCTGGTCAAGGACATCAAGGCCGCGGAGGCCGCCGAGCAGGCCGCCGCGTTCAAGGCCCGCGAGGCGCTGATCCTCGCCGAGTCGCGCCAGCAGGCCGCCGACCTCGACGCCCGGGCCATGATCCGGCTCGCCGAGGGCCAGCAGGCCGAGGCCGCCGCGCAGGGCCTGGCCGACGTGCAGGTCCGCGAGCGGGACGCCGAGGCGGTCGAGAAGCAGGGCCGCGCCGAGGCGGTCGTGCTGCGGGAGAAGGCGCTGGCCGAGGCCGAGGGCACCGAGAAGGTCGGCCGCGCCCAGGCGATCGCCGACCGCGAGCTGGCGCTGGCCGGCGCGGACGCGCTGCGCGAGAAGCTGAAGGGCGAGGCCGAGGGCCTCACCGAGAAGGCCGCCGCGATGGCCGCGCTCACCGAGGCCAGCCGCGGCCACGAGGAGTTCCGCCTCACCCTGGAGGCCGAGCGGGACCTGCGCATGGCCGGTCTGGAGATGCAGCGCGACATCGCGCAGGCCCAGGCGAGCGTCGTGTCCAAGGGACTGGAGAACGCCGACATCAGCATCGTCGGCGGCGACAGCGTCTTCTTCGACAAGCTCGTCGGCTCGATCGCGCTCGGCAAGAGCGTGGACGCAGTGGTGGAGAACGCCCCGCTGACGGGCGAACTCGTCACCAACCTGGTCGGTGACGTCCTCGAGCGGGTCAACGGGAAGGCCGCCAAGTGAGTGAGCTCGACGCCGGGACCTACGAGGTACTGAGGTCCCGGCTGACGGCGCAGGCCGCCGAGCTCAAGGAGCGCGCCGAGTCGCTGAACGCCTCCCGCCTGGAGGTGTTCGGCGGCTCGGAGCTCCGGCTCGTGGGCACCGAGCGGATCCGGACGGCCAACAACTGCGTGCCGCGCGACGCCGTCGCGTTCGGCGGGGTGATGCTGTTCGGCTACAACGTCTTCATCGGCATGAAGCCGGAGACGACCGTCTCGGACGTGTTCTCGACGCACCGGTTCGTCCACGACGGGGACACGTTCAGCTTCACGGACGAGACCGCCCCGTTCCTGGAGGACCCGGCGTTCGTCAAGGACTTCGGCGACCTCTACCGGTACTACCGGGACGCCCGGCTCATGCAGCTGCGGGTCGTGGACGGCAAGCTCCTGGCGGTCTTCCGGACGGGCACGGACCTGCGGGTCCTGCGCTGGGCGGCCGACGGGAGCTACCTCGACAACCGGGGGGACCGGGACCACGTGTTCCCCCCGCCGTTCGACTTCGAGTGGACGGAGACGACCCGCGCCGACCACGTGCTCGGCGAGCACCCGCACGTGTCGATCGAGGGCGAGGTGTTCGTCGAGACCGTCGGCGGCGACCTCACCGTCAAGGTCGAGAACAACACGGAGACGGGCGAGGGCGTCTACAGCGAGCCCGTGGACGAGCCGCTCCAGGCGCTCGCAGACGCCGACATCTCCTACGCGCGGGTGGGGGCGCTGATCCTGCTGAGGATCCGTCCCTACAACGAGACGGTCGTCCGCCACCTGGTCTTCAACACGCGTACCAGGGAAGTGCTGCGCCTGGACGGGATCGGGCAGGCGTGCCGGAGGCTGCCGGAGGACCACGGGATCATCTTCCCCGGCGGCTACTACCTGGAGACGGGCGCCGCCAAGACCTTCGACACGGTCACGGACGAACTGGAGTACGAGCGGGTCATCCGTTCGGGCAACGGCGAGGACGTCATGTACGTCTTCCACGCGCGCGCCGAAGGCCGCTGGCTGCTGCTGCCGTACAACGTGATCCGCAAAGAGGTCGCGACGCCGATCGTCTGCCACGGCTACTCGCTCTTCGACGACGGCACGCTGATCGTCTTCCGCGCGGACTCCGACGAGCCGACCCGCTCGCACCCGATGCAGGTGTGGCAGACGCCGTTCAAGTCCGAGGAGAGCGCTCCGGCGGGCACCGGGCCGCTGGAGAAGATCGGCAACGCCGACCTGGTGCGCGGGATCTCGGACTGCCTGTCGGTGTCGCGCATGGTCGGCGAGATGGCGCCGTCCGTGCCGGTGTTCGAGGCGCTGATGGCCTCCTGCGACCGGGCTTTCGACCATTACCACTGGCTGGGCGAGCACGGCCTGGCCGAGCCGCTGGCGGCCGTACGGAGCACCGCCGGGCAGGTTCTGGAGGAGTTCGAGTCCGTCCAGACGCTCACCGCCCGGGCTTCGGAGGCCGTCGAGAAGGCCGCCGCCGAGATCACCTCGCTGGTGCGCCGGGTGCGCGGCGAGATGCCCGCCTCGGCGGACGAGTGGGTGCGCCAGTTGGCGACCCTCCGCGCCCACCAAGGGCACCTGGTGACGCTCCGGGAGATGCGTTACGTCGACCTGGAACGGATCGACGTGCTGGCCGAGGGGCTGACCGGGGATCTGGAGGCGGCGGCACAGCGCGCGGTGGCCTTCCTGGCCCGTCCTGACGCCTTCGACGGCTACCGGACCACGGTCGAGACGCTGGTCGAAGAGGCCTCGCTGATCCGCAAGGTGGCCGAAGCCGAGCCGGTGCGGGACAAGCTCGCCGAGCAGACCTCCGCGCTGGAGACCGTCACCGAGATCGTCGGCTCGCTCGACATCGGCGACGCGACCGTCCGCACCGGGATCCTCGCCCGCATCGGCGAGGTGCTCGGCGGGGTCAACCGGGCCCGCGCCACTCTGGACGGCCGCCGCCGCGAACTGCTGTCGGCCGAGGGCAGGGCCGCGTTCGCCGCCGAGTTCGCGCTGCTGGGCCAGGCCATCACCGCCGCGCTGGCGGCGGCCGGCACCCCCGAGCAGTGCGACGAGCAGCTCGGCAAGCTGCTGCTGCAACTGGAGTCGCTGGAGTCACGGTTCGCCGAGTTCGACGACTACCTCGCCGAACTGGAGGGCAAGCGCGAGGACGTCTACGAGGCGTTCTCCTCGCGCAAGCAGGCGCTCCTGGACGAGCGGACGCGCCGCGCGGACCGGCTCGTGGCGTCCGCCGACCGGATCCTGGGCGGCGTGGCGCGGCGGGTGGCTGGCCTGGCCTCCCTGGACGAGGTCAACACCTACTTCGCGACCGACCCGATGGTCGTCAAGCTCCGCACGACCGCCGAGGAGCTGCGCGAACTCGGCGACCAGATCCGGGCCGAGGAACTGGAAGGCCGGGTCAAGACCGCCCGCCAGGAGGCCGGACGGGCGCTGCGCGACCGGCTGGACCTCTTCGACGGCGACACCATCAGGCTGGGACGCCACCGGTTCGCCGTCAACACCCAGCCCGCCGAGCTGACCCTCGTCCCGTTCGAGGACCGGCTGGCGTTCACCGTCACGGGCACCGACTACCGCAGCCCCGTCCTGGACCCGGAATTCGAGGCCACGCGCCCGTACTGGCCGCAGTCGCTCGTCTCCGAGACGAAGGACGTGTACCGGGCCGAATACCTGGCCGCGACCCTCCTGGACGAGGTGCGCACGACGGACGGTCTGGCGGAGGTCGTGCAGAAGGCCGCGGCCGAGCGTTACGACGAAGGCTACGAGCGGGGAGTGCACGACCACGACGCCGCCGTGATCCTGGAGGTGCTCGTCCGCCTGCGTGAAGGTGCGGGGCTGCTGCGCTACCCGTCTTCCGCGCGTGCCGCCGCCCAGATCTTCTGGACGCACGGCACCGACGAGCAGAGCCGCGACGCCTGGCGTACGCGGGCCGCGTCGCTGGCGCGCGTCCAGGACCTCTTCGGAGCCACTCCGGCCCTCACTGTGCTGTCCACCGAGCTCGCCGAGGCGATCGGATCCTTCGGGCACGGTGACGAAGCGGACCTGGCGGGGGAGTACCTCGTCGCGGAACTGGCCTCACCCGGCTTCGTCACGAGCAAGGCGGCCCGGGATCTGGTGGAGGGCTTCCACCACGCACTGGGGCCGCGCCGCAGCCAGTACGACCAGGACCTGCGCGGCCTGAACGGGCTCCGGGAGCGCGTCCAGCTCGTCTCGGCCTGGCTGGCCGCCTACGCCGCGGCTCAGGGGCTGCCGGACGACGACCTGCCCGAGGCCGTCGCACTGGAACTGTGCCCGTCCCTGGAGCGCCAGGACTCCTCGGCGTCCATCCGGGGCGTCGCGGAAGGACTGCTCGGCACCCACCGGAGCATCGCGGACAGGCGAATGGAAGTTCGTCTGGACGAGTTGCTGGCGCGGGTCGGGAAGTTCCGCAAGGAACGGGTACCGGGTTTCCGCGCCTACCAGAAGCGGCGTAACGAGCTGGTCGAGAAGGAACGTACGCGGCTTCGCCTCAACGAGTTCCAGCCGAAGGTGATGTCGGCGTTCGTCCGCAACCGGCTGCTGGACGAGGTCTACCTGCCGTTGATCGGCGACAACCTCGCCAAGCAGCTCGGCGCGGCCGGAGACGCCAAGCGCACCGACCAGATGGGCATGCTGCTGCTCATCTCCCCGCCCGGCTACGGCAAGACGACGCTCATGGAGTACGTCGCGTCCCGGCTCGGCCTGGTGTTCGTGAAGGTCAACGGCCCGTCGCTGGGCCACCAGGTGACCTCGCTCGACCCGGCGGAGGCGCCCGACGCGACGTCCCGCCAGGAGGTCGAGAAGATCAATTTTGCCTTGGAGCTGGGCAGTAACGCTCTGCTCTACCTGGACGACATCCAGCACACCTCGCCGGAGCTGCTGCAGAAGTTCATCTCCCTGTGCGACGCGCAGCGCCGTATCGAGGGTGTCTGGAACGGGCGCACCAAGACCTACGACATGCGCGGCAAGCGCTTCGCGATCTGCATGGCGGGCAACCCGTACACCGAGTCCGGGCAGCGCTTCCGCATCCCGGACATGCTCGCCAACCGCGCGGACGTGTGGAACCTCGGCGACGTCCTGTCCGGCAGGGAGGAGCTGTTCTCGCTCAGCTACATCGAGAACTCCCTCACCTCCAACACGGTTCTGGCGCCGCTTTCGACCCGGGAGAAGAAGGACGTGGAGCTCCTCGTCCGCATGGCCTCCGGGGACGAGGACGTGCGTCCGGACCAGCTCTCGCACCCGTACGCACGGGTGGAGCTGGACCAGATCGTGTCCGTGCTGCGCAAGCTGCTGCGCGTCCAGCAGGTCGTCCTGGCCAACAACCAGGCGTACATCGCGTCGGCCGCGCAGTCCGACGCGAGCCGCACCGAGCCGCCGTTCCTCCTCCAGGGCAGCTACCGCAACATGAACAAGCTGGCCGAGAAGGTCGTCCCGGTGATGAACGACGACGAGCTGGAGTCGGTCATCGACGACCACTACCTGGGTGAGGCGCAGACGCTCACCAGCGGCGCGGAGGCCAACCTGCTGAAGCTCGCCGAGCTGCGCGGCACGCTCACCGACGAGCAGAAGGAGCGCTGGAACGAGGTGAAGGCGGGCTATCTGCGCACGATGGCCCTCGGCGGCGCGGAGGACGACCCGGTCGTCCGCGCGGTGGGCGCGCTGGGCCTGCTGGCCGACCGGCTGGCCGCGATCCAGCGCACCCTCGACTCCCGATGAGACGTCATGTCCAATAAGGTGGGCTTCCCATGGAAAGGAAGAGACATGGCTGATCTGCGGAATGCCGGACTCGTGCTCGCCGTCACGGGGCTGGCCCACCTCGTCGCCCCCAAGCCGTTCGAATTGATCACCAAGCCGTTGTTCCCCGAGGACACCGGGGACTGGGTGCAGCGCAACGGCGTGACGGAACTGGCGCTGGGCGCGGCCATCGCCGTCCCGCAGACCCGCAGGATCGGTCTCGCCGGCCTGACCGTCTACGTCTCCTGGCTGGCCAAGCGAGGAGCGGACGCCTTCCGCAAGTGAGTCACGGGTGCAGGTGAGCCAGATGCGCGGGCATGTGGTCGAACTGCCGTAGCGACAGGAACACCGCGAGGACGGCGAACACCAGCGCCAGCGCGCCCACGGTGGCGAGCCGCGGGTGACGCGTCCGGCGCGGCTCCTCCGCGGCCGGACCGCCCCGCACGGTCAGTGCGCCGATCCGGGCCTCCGCGAACTCGCAGAGGCCCGGATCGCCGTCCAGGAGGAGTTCGCGGACGACGGCGCCCGACAGGTCCACGGGCGGCTTGAGGCGCGCCTGGTCCAGCACCGTGCGCCGCGCCGTCACGGCGGGGGCGTCGGCACAGACCCGCAGGCGGCGCCAGGAGCGAGCGGCGTCCAGCCCGACCCTGCCCCCCGCCGTGAGCGGGCCGATCCACGCGTGGTCGTGGAACAGGGCGCGGCCCAGCAGCAGATGCCGCGAGACCTCGGCGTGCCGCAGGGAGACGACCGAACGGAAACAGGCGCCGTGGAACAGGGCGTCGTTGCCGAAGACGGCGCGGTCGAAGTCGGCGACGCCCTGGAAGAAGGTCTCGGCGAAGTCCGCGTCGCGGCGCCAGAACGCGTGCCCGAACAGGGCGTCCCCGCCGAAACGAGCCCGGAGGAAGTCGGCGTGCCCGTGGAAGGCGGCCTCGTGGAAGGAGGCGTTCCCTTCGAAGACGGCCTCGCAGAAGGACACGTTCCCCTCGAAGACCGTCTGGTAGAAGGACGCCCCCTTGCCGAACCGGGTACGGCAGAAGGAGACGTCCCCCTCGAAGACGACGCCGTGGAAGGACACCCCTTCGACGGCGGCGTCCTCGAACCGGCAGCGTCCCAGCCGGACCGTGCCGTCCGGTGCGGCGGCGGCGGTGCGGATCGCCGCCCACTCCTCGGGGCCGAGGGCGCGGCCTCGCAGATCCACTTTGCAGCCCGGCATGAGGTCCACGTGAGTGGTGTACCCGCCCAGCGGCGACAGGGCGGGGCCGCAACTGGACGTAACGGTGGTACTCGGGGATAGATCGGCGTACCTTCCGGGCACCGGAAGGAGTGATCTTTTGTGCCGGACCTTCGTTTCCCTCGTCTCGCTGTTCATCTCGCTGGTAGTCGCGGTACCCGCGGCCGCCACCACCGGAGCCGGAAGGTTCCCGCCCGGATTCCTGTGGGGAGTGGCCACTTCCGGATTCCAGGCCGAGGGGCACTTCCCCGACAGCAACTGGACGAGGTACGCCCGGAAGCATGAGGCGTACGGGAACTCCGTCGACTTCCGCCACAAGTACCCCCAGGACCTGAAGCGGGCCTCGAAGCTCGGCGTCAACGTGTTCCGCACGTCCGTCGAGTGGGCTCGGATCGAGCCGCGGAAGGGCGAGTACGACCAGCGTGAGATCCGGTACTACGACGACCTGTTCCGGCGCGTCCGCGCGCACGGGATGCGGCCGATGATCACGTTGAACCACTGGGTCCACCCCGGCTGGGTGCACGACAGGGGAGCCTGGAAGAACAAGAAGACCGTCGAGGACTGGCTGAGGTTCGTCCGCTTCGTCGTCAAGCGCTACGGCGGCGGGGACGTCCTGTGGATCACCTTCAACGAGGCGAGCCAGTACATCTTCCACGAGGTCACCGACGGGGGCCTGCCCGTGTCGAAGGTGCCCGCGATGAGGAGGAACCTGATCCGGGCCCATCGCGCGGCCTACGACCTGATCCACCGGATCCACCCGCGTGCGAAGGTCTCCACGAACGTCGCCTACGGTTCGGTCGTCAACGGCCTCTTCGACGCGGCCGTCTTCAACGACGTGACCGACAAGCTCGACTTCATCGGCGTCGACTACTACTACGGGGTCAACGCGGAGAACCTCACCGCCGTCCACGCGGCCACGGGGCAGTTCTGGAACGTCGAGGCCGAGCCCGAAGGCATCTACTACGTCCTGAAGAACTACCAGCGCCGCCTGCCGAAGCTGCCCGTCTACATCGTCGAGGCCGGCATGGCCACGGACGACGGCAAGCCCCGTAAGAACGGCTACACCCGCTCCCAGCACCTCCGGGACCACCTGTACTGGGTGCAGCGGGCCATGGCGGACGGGGTGAAGGTGATGGGCTTCAACTACTGGTCCCTCACCGACAACTACGAGTGGGGCTCCTACCGCTCGAGGTTCGGGCTCTACAGGGTCGACGTGAAGAAGGACCGCGGGCTGCGCCGCGTTCCCACGGACGGTGTCGCGACCTACCGTTCCGTCATCGCGCGCGGGGGTGTCCCTTCTGGCTACGTTCCGGTGAAACGTCCTGCCTGGTGCTCCATCGAGGACCCGAAGGCCACCTGTTTCGCGAAGGTTCCCACGCCTCCCGCGCCCTGATTCCCGCGGGTTGGGAGGGTGGTTCGAGGGGAGGAGGAGGGGGGTGGCTATCCTTCGTTCTGACCGGTGGGTAACATCGGCCGAACGGCATTCGGTTTCCTCTAGTAAGGTGTCGCTTATGGAACTGAACGGAGCATCCGCTGTCATCTCCGGTGGTGCGAGTGGCCTCGGCGAGGCCTGCGCCCGGGATCTGGCCGCGAAGGGTGTCAAGGTCGTCATCGCCGACCTGAACGAGGCCAAGGGCAAGGCCCTCGCCGACGAACTCGGCGGCATCTTCGTCAAGACCGATGTCTCGAACGAGACCGAGGTCCAGGCCGCGGTCCAGGCCGCCGTCGACTCCGGCTCGCCGCTGCGCATCGTCATCAACAGCGCCGGCATCGGCTGGGCCACCCGGACGGTCGGCAAGGGCAACGTCCCGCACCCGCTGGACACCTTCGAGAAGGTCATCCAGATCAACCTGATCGGGACCTTCAACCTCATGCGCTTGGGCGCGGCCGCCATCGCCGCCACCGAGCCGGTGGACAAGGACGGCCTGCGCGGCGTGGTCATCAACACCGCGTCCGTCGCCGCCCTCGAGGGCCAGACCGGCCAGGTCGCCTACTCCGCCTCCAAGGGCGGCATCGTCGGCATGACCCTGCCGGCCGCGCGTGACCTGTCCGCCGTCGGCATCCGGGTCAACACCGTCTGCCCCGGCATCATCGACACCCCGATCTACGGCGAGGGCGAGGCGGCCGAGGCGTTCAAGGCCACGCTGTCCGCTCCGGTCCCGTTCCCCAAGCGCATGGGCACCTCGGCGGAGTTCGCCCACCTGGTCCGCTCTCTCATCGAGAACGACTACATGAACGGCGAGACCGTCCGTTTCGACGGCGGCATCCGCTTCCAGCCGAAGTAGGTCATCATGAGCGACGCAGTTCTGACTGAGGAAGATGGCGGCGTTCTCGTCATCACGATCAACCGGCCCGAGGCCAAGAACGCGATCAACGCGGACGTGGCCAAGGGCGTCGCGGCCGCGCTGGACGTGCTCGACAGCCGCAAGGACCTGGCGGTCGGCATCATCACCGGCGCCGGCGGCACCTTCTGCTCCGGCATGGACCTCAAGGGGTTCCTCAAGGGCGAGATGCCCTTCGTCGAGGGCCGCGGCTTCGCGGGCATCGTCGAGCGGCCCCCGGCGACCCCGCTGATCGCGGCCATCGAGGGCTACGCCCTGGCCGGCGGCTGCGAGATCGCGCTGTCCGCCGACATGATCGTCGCCTCGTCCGAGGCCAAGTTCGGGCTCCCCGAGCCCAAGCGCGGCCTGGTGGCGGCGGCCGGCGGCCTGATGCGCCTGCCCAAGCGCATCCCGTTCCACATCGCCATGGAGATGTCCCTCACCGGTGACTTCTACGGCGCGGAGCAGCTGGCCGCCTACGGTCTGATCAACCGGATCGCCGAGCCCGGCAAGGCCCTGGAGGCCGCCAAGGAGCTGGCCGCGAAGATCGCGGAGAACGCCCCGCTGGCGCTGGCCGCCACCAAGAAGATCGTCGTGGAGTCCGCGAGCTGGGCCCCCGAGGAGATGTGGGCCAAGCAGAACGAGATCTCCGGTCCCGTCTTCGTCTCCAAGGACGCGCAGGAGGGCCCCGCGGCCTTCGCTCAGAAGCGCAAGCCGAACTGGAGCGGAGAGTAGATCTTTTAGCACCGAACCCAAGGCCGCATCCCCCAAGGATGCGGCCTTTGGTCGTTCTCACCAGGGATTCTTTGCCTTTGGCCAGGTTCGCTTAAGGAATTCCTCACGATTTCCCAGCATTGTCTCTTGTGTCGGTCACGAGAGGGCCGGACGGTCAATGCAGGGGAATCTGGGGGGATTCATGGAAGCGCACCAGGGCGTTCCGCAGTGGTACCAGGAGGGACAGGCTCCTTACCGGCTGCGCACGGAGCGACCTCAGGGCCTTCTGACCGTCCGGCAGAAGCTCGCGGCCGCCGCCGCCGCGGTCTCACTGGCGCTCGCCGGTGGGGCCGCCGGCGCTGTGGGGGCGCTGGTGCTCGACCAGGAGCGGTCCGCCGCGGCCGGTCCCGTCGCCGTCGACGGGGTGTCCCGGCACGGCTCGATCGCCTCCATCGCCGCCGCGGTCCAGCCCGCGGTCGTGTCCATCACCGCGGACGGGCCCGGTACGCAGGCCGGAGGCTCGGGCGTGGTGATCGGCTCCGGCGGGATGATCGTCACCAACGCGCACGTGGTCGAGGGCGCGGACAGCATCACCGTCAAGTTCAGCGACAACACCACCGCCCGGGCCGAAGTGGTCGGCACCAGGACGGAGAACGACCTCTCGGTGGTCAAGGTCCGGGACGTGAGCGGCAAGAAGGCCGTCACCCTGGGCGACAGCGACACCCTCTCGGTCGGCGAGACCGTGATCGCGATGGGCAGCCCGCTCGGCCTGGACGGTTCGGTGACCGCCGGCATCGTCAGCGCGCTGGGCCGCACCATCGCCGAGACCGGCGGCACGACCCTCCATGGCGCCATCCAGACCGACGCGGCGATCAACCCCGGCAACTCGGGTGGCGCGCTGGTCGACGGCCGGGGCCGGCTGGTCGGCATCAACACCGCCATCGCGACCGCGGGCGAGGACGGCGGCAGCATCGGAGTCGGCTTCGCGATCCCCGTCAACACGGTCAAGGAAGTCGTAGACCGTATAGTGGAACGTTCCGAGAACTCGTCGGTCACGTACTGACGACCAAAGCCGCGCCGGGCTCCGGGGGCACTGGGGGGTGGGCCCCGGGGCCCGGCGCATCCCGGCTCAGGCCGTGGAGCGGACGGAGATCCGGGAACCGCGGCCCCCGGCCTTCTCGATCTTCTTGCGGATGTTGCGGCTGTAGAACTCGCGGGGCGCCGTCCGCAGGGCCAGCGGCAGCTTCGGATAGACGACGCGCAGAGCGTTCACCAGCATCAGGAAGCGCCGCTCCCGGGAGGCGTCCCACTTCCAGCCGTACTGCGCGCGCAGCGGCTCGGGCATCAGCCCGGCGGTGAGGAGTCGGATCGCGGCCAGCCCCGGCTGCAGGTGCGGCGGCAGCTTCGGATGCAGCACCTGGTAGGCGACCTTCTTGGAGGCCTCGGTGAGTTCGAACGACTCGAGCTGCTTGCGGTAGTAGACGTAGAACTCCTCGACGTTCTGCGGCTGGGCTTCGGCGGGGGCGCCCATCAACTGCGCGTAGACGCGCGTCTGCTGGTAGAACTCCTCGATCTGGTTGCGGCTGAGGCGTCCGAAGAGCGCCTGGTAGAAGCGCAGGGACACGTCGAAGAGGGTGGCGCCGACCCACACCTGGGGTTCGACGTCCTGGGCGTCGTAGCCGGGCCCGTTGACGGTGTCGTGCATCCTCCGGGCGAAGGAGCTGATGATCTCGGCCTCGTCGCGGGTGCCGAACTGCACCGCGTACAGCCACTCCATGGTGTTCTGCAACCGGGCGAGCGGGTTCGCGAACGTGTAGCTGTGGTCGTAGACACCCTGCCCCACCGCCGGGTGCGAGGTCTGGAGGATGGAGGCCGCCCCGCCCGAGGCGATGAGGACGCCCTCACGCGTGATCCTCCGGATGATGTCGTCGTCCTTGAACAAGCCGGGTTCGGTCATGGCGACCAGTGTAAGTAAGTACTTTCGTACCTCAAGGCGTGACTTGCATCACCAGGCTCGGGAAAAGAAAGCGACACCGAGGCGATCTCTGCCGATAATGGAGGCATGTCCGCGACCGGTCCGATCCCGATCAGCGGCTCGGTCGCCATCCCCGAGGCCGAGCTCAGCTGGCGCTTCTCCCGCTCCTCCGGCCCCGGAGGCCAGCACGTCAACACCAGTGCCACGGCGGCCGAGCTCTCCTTCGACGTGGCCGGCTCGCCCTCCCTGCCCTCCCCGCTGCGCGAGCGGGCCCTGCAGAACCTCGGCAACCGCCTGGTGGAAGGCGTCATCACGATCCGCGCCGAGGAGTACCGCTCCCAGCTGCGCAACCGAGAGGCCGCCTGCGAACGCCTGGCCGCCCTGCTCCGCGACGCCACCGCCCCGCCCCCGCGCAGGCGACGCCCCACCAAACCCTCCCGAGGCATGGTCGAACGCCGCCTGCGCAACAAGAAGCACCGCTCCGAGACCAAGGCCAACCGCCGCCGCGGCACCTGGTAGCCGCCGGGGCCGGAAACCGCCCGGGCGGAGCGTGTCGTTCCGCGGGGGTCTCAGCCGGTCTTCTCTCGGGGACGAGAACAACAAGGACATCGAGGGACCGGCGGGCGCGGAGGTTCGGAGCTTCGGAGGAGATGACGAAGGCGGCCTCCCCGGGGG
>NZ_BAAATZ010000013.1:192200-196066 GCF_039533685.1 Actinocorallia aurantiaca
CAGGGGGGAGGCCGCCTTCGCGGGAGGGACGTCAGATCGCGGGGTCGCCCTGGTGGGGGTGCGGGGCCGGGATCTGGGCCGGGGCGGGCTCGTCGTCGGTGCCGTAGGCGGAGGACGGGGCGGCGCTCAGCGGCTTCACCGGCTTGACCGGCTCGGCGGAGGCGTTCGCCGTCCCGGGGACGCCGGAGGCGGACAGGGAGGACGACGGAGCAGAGGGGACCGACGGCGTGGAGGGGGCCGTCAGCGTCGAGGACCCCGAGGAGGACAGCGCCGTCGAGGAGATCGAGGACGGTGCCGAAGGCGACGACGGGGACGGCGACGCGGACGGCGCGGGCGACGGGGACGCCGACACCGGCGAAGCGGGGGAGGACGGGCCGGAGCCGGCCGCCGCGGGGGCGGAGGCGGGGCGGGCGTGCTTGCGCGTCGGCAGTTTGCCGGCCGCCTCCTCGACCATCTTCTCCAGCGGGCCGGCCTCGTTCTCGGCGCGGAGCAGGGCGCTGAGGGTGTGGCTGATCTCGGTGAGCCGCTGCAGGGCGTTGGAGTGGTTCTTGGTGACGTGATCCAGGCGCTCGGTGGCGTCCTCGTTGATGACGGTGGAGCGGCGCTCGGCCTGGGTGAGGGTGCGCTCGGCCTCCAGCCGCGCCCCGGTCACGGTCTGCTCGGCCTCGTGCTTCGCGGCCGTCAGCACCTTCTCGGACTCGTTCTTGGCGGCGTTGAGCACCTGGGACGCCTTCTCCTGCGCGGCGGCGACATCCCGCTCGGCCTGGCCCCGGGAGTCGTCGATGATGCGCTTGGACTCGCGCTCGGCGTCGTGGCGGATCTGCTGTCCGGCGCGCTCGGCGTCGGCGATCTTCTCCTTCGCCTCGTCCTCGGCCAGGTTGATGATCTGGCGGAGCCGCTCGCTGAGATCGTCCCCGGTGGGGCGGCGCGCCTCGCGCACCTCCACCATCTCCCGGCGGGTGCGCTCCACGTCGTCCAGGGCCCGCTGGAGCCGGGCCTCGAGGTCCCGGATCTGGTTCTGGTAGCGGATGATCATTTCGTCGACCTGACGGCGGTTGTAGCCGCGCATCACGATCTCGAACTGTTCTTCTTTGAGGAGATTGGGAAGGATCTCTGCTTCGTTGCTCATGGTGCCTAAGGGGGTCGGCCCCGTGACCGGGGGGCTGCTGATGTTTCAGGAGGGGCTGGGGTGCACCCCTGATTGCGGGACGTCGACCCGACTCTGGTCCGGTCCGGCCCGATCGCGCAACCGGAACGACGGTTCTCGCGAGAATTGGCCGCTGTTCACCCCGTTTTCTCGCCCGTATAGACGGGTCTTCCGGTTATGTCAGGCGGAGGCTTCCTTCCTGCGGGTACCGGGGGGAGGGGGGTGGAATCGTCTCCGGTCCGGGCGGGCCCGGCGGAGACTCCTCCGCCCTGAACAGACAGAATACGGTTCATGACGTTCTTGGGCGCACTCGGCGCATACCAGCCTCGAATTCACCCCACCGCATGGATCGCCCCGGGCGCCGTGGTGGTCGGGAAGGTGACCCTCGGCCGCGACTCCAGTGTCTGGTACGGCTCGGTCCTGCGGGCCGACGCCGAGGAGGTCGTCGTCGGAGACGAGTGCAACATCCAGGACCTGTCCTGCATGCACTCCGACCCCGGGCTGCCCGCCGTTCTGGAGGACGGGGTCTCGCTCGGGCACAAGGCGATGGTCCACGGCGCGTACGTCGAGACCGGCGCGCTCATCGGCATCGGCGCGATCGTGCTCAACGGCGCGCGGATCGGGGCCCGCACCCTGGTGGCGGCGGGTGCGCTGGTCACCCCCGGCAAGAAGTTCCCCTCCGGGGTGCTGGTCGCGGGCGCTCCGGCCAAGGTGGTGCGGGAACTGAACGACGACGACCTCGCCGGGCTGAAATTCACCTCCAGCGTGTACGTGGAGAAGGCGGAACAGCACCGCGGCGCCGACTGGAAATGATCAATGGTCCGGCTTTCCGGGAACAGCCGGACCATTGAACAAGGCGGTCAATTACGATGTGCGAGTGGCATGGGGACCAGGACCGGGTGATTCTCGGCGAGAAGACCTGTTCAGCGCCGCGGAGCGCGAGATCAGGGCGGTGGTCTCCGCGGGCTGGTGGCCCACCGCGCGGGCCGGGCAGCGCGAGCACGCCCTCGCGGGCCATGTCATCGAGCTGCCCGACGCCACCCAGTGGCTGTTCGGGGCGTGGGCGCGCTGGTACCGCAAGCACCCGGGCGACACGCAGTGGTACCTGTGCCCGCCGCCGTACGCCACGGTCGTCCGGCGTTCGGGCAGGACCGCGGCGCCCTCGGCGGGGCTGCCCCCGCACGTCGTCCCGCTCGGCCCCGACTTCAACGTCTCCTCGCCCGCCGCGCTGCCGTTCGTCGGCGCCGACCTGTCGCAGCTGACCGGGCGGGTCCGGGCCACCGTGGAGTCGGCCGCGGCGCTGCCCGCCTCCGACTTCCCCAAGCCGGCCGAGAACACCCCGCGCTGGCTGGCCGACTTCTCCCCCGAGGTCCCCAACACGGTCGCGGCCTGCTGGGGCGTCATGCTCTGGTGCGCCTCGGCCCCCGTCTTCGACGCCCAGCGGGACGCCGACCTCCTGGCCCTGTGGGAGCCCTACCGCGTCGCCCCGCTGCCCCGCATCGAGGGGCCGCGCTGGCTGACCCCGCCGACGCTGGAGGAGCTCGTCTCCCTGTACGTCGAGCGGCTGCGCGCGCACAACGTCCAGGCGGCCGTCGTCATCCTGCGCACCATGTGGGCGACGGCCTCCGCGCTGCGCGACGAGCCGCGGTTCACCGCCCGCGCCGACGCGCTGCTGGCCATCCTCAACGTCACGCTGTCCGATCCCCAGCAGGACTACGGGGCGCTGCCGCACGGCGACGCCGCCGTCGCCCAGCTGTGGATCACCCGCTGCCCGCCGAACCTCAGCCCCGGGCTGCGCGCCGAGAGCTCGCCGGGCGACGGGTTCCGGCACCTCTTCTACGACCTGGCCGGATGCCTGGTGCCGGCCGCGGGCGAGCCGGGCGACCCCGCGTTCGTGGAGCCCCGGCTGATCGCGGCCTCGATGCTCGCCACCGACCTGGCGATCGTCCGGCAGGACGTCGTCACCGAGGTCACCCGCTGGCTCGACCCGGAGATCCGCTTCACCGTCCAGGCGATGATCTCCCAGCCGGGCCACCCGCTGCGCCGCAGGTTCTGGCCGATCGACCAGCGGCTGCCGCAGCAGCTGCGCGACGGCACCGCGGGCAACCGCGAGGAGCTGCTGGCCGTCCTCTTCTCGGTGGCGCTGTCCTGGTGCCGCCTGGGCGGCGGCATCCCGGCCCGGCCGCGCGGCTTCCCCGCGCCGGTCGCGGTGCTGGCCGAGCTGATCGGGCTGGAGCGGGCCACCGCCACCACCCCGGCCGCCGTCCCGCCGCCCCCGCCCCAGCAGTGGGGAGCACAGCCTCCGCAGCAGCAGTGGGGAGCGCCGCCGGTCCAGCCCGGACAGGAGGCCGCGCAGCCCCCCGCGCCCGGCTGGGGAGCCCAGCCTGGCCGGCCCGGCCAGGAGGCGGCGCAGGCGCCCGCGCCCGGCTGGGGAGCGCAGCCCGGCCAACCCGGCCAACCCGGTCAGGAGGCGGCACAGCCTTCCGCGCCCGGGTGGGGGGCCCAGCCCGTCCCGCCCGGCTCCGAGGGGCGGCAGCCCGCCGCACAGGGGCAGCAGTGGGGCGCCCAGCCGCCGGACCAGCGCACCGCGCGCGCGGAGTTCGGTTCGGACGGGCGGCTCGTCGTGCCCGGCGCGCACGGCCAGGGAGCGCCGCCCGCCGAGCCTGCGGCCCACGGGGAGCAGGCGGCGCCGTTCGGAGCGCCGGGAGCGTCCTACCAG
>NZ_BAAATZ010000013.1:196095-256982 GCF_039533685.1 Actinocorallia aurantiaca
ACCGGCGGCCGGCGGCCCGCGGCCCAGCGCGGCCCCACCGCGGACGAACTGGCCCAGCAGGCGGGCAAGGTGTTCGGCAAGGCCTGGGGCCGGGCCCGCAAGCTCGGCGGACGGCTGCTGGGCGGCGGGGAGCAGGACGACGTGCACTCCACCGGTCCGCTGGGCTTCGACCAGCCCGACGGTCCCCGCCAGCCTCCGATGCCCTCGCCCGGGGTCGAGCCCGCCGAACGCAGGCCGCCGGTGGCCGAGCACGGCACCCGGATCATGTCCGAGACGATGGTCGGCGACTTCCTGGACTACGCGCCGCTGCCCGCCCGCCCCGTCGACGACATCGCCCCGCCCGCGCAGGCGCCCGGCGAGGTGCCGACGGTGACCCGGCGCGGTGTCACGTTCGTGTACGGGCCGGAGGCGGACGCCGAGGCCTTCCTCGACGCGCTGCCCGTCCCCGGCATCGCCCTGGACGCCACCCAGGTGGCGGCGCGGCCAGGGCGGCCCCCCGTGACGGGACGGCCTCCCGCGACGATGCTGGACCAGAGCGCGGCGGCGCTGCTCGACGCCTCGGCCACGGTGCTGGACGCGTCGGGGGCCCCCGCGTCGTTCGACCCGGGGGCGACGATGCTCGACGGGCCTCCGCCCGAGGTGCCGACCAGGCCGGACCAGGGGCGGGACTTCGACCCGAACGCCACGATGATGGACCAGGGCGCCGGACGCCAGGTGGACCCGAACGCGACCGTGTTCGACCAGGGCGCCGGACGCCCCGTCGACCTGAACGCCACGATGATGGACCAGGGCGGAGCCCGTCCCGCGGGCCCTCCGGCGACCATGCTCGACCAGGGCGGCCCCGCCGGACCTTCGGGCCCGGCGGCGGTCTCGGTGCTGCTGGTCGGCGCCCCGCACACCGGGCAGCGCCGGTTCGCCCGCATGATCGCGGGGATCGTCGGCGACGGCCTGCTGCACGTCACCGACGCCGAGGAGCTGCGCGGCCTGGCGCTGGAACGGCTGGCGACGCTCTTCGACCAGCCGGGATCCGTCCAGCTGCTGGAACGGCTGGACGCCGCCGTGCTGGACGCCCAGGACCCCCGGGTCTTCCTCCGGACGCTGCGCACGGTGCGGGCCAGGGCCCGCACCCCGATGATCACCACCTGCGACCCGCGCTCGTTCCGGCGCTTCGCCAGGGAGTACCCGGAGCTGGAGCGCACGTTCCGGGTCTTCCACCTGCCGGAGCTGCGGGACGTCGAGGAGCGCACCACCCTGCTGCGGGTGCTCGCCGACGAGCGGCGGGCCTCGCTGGACACGGTCGCCTGGGACACCGCGCGCGAGGACCTCACCCGGCTGCGCGGCCCCGGCGACCTGACCGGGGCCCGGCTCGTCGAGGCCTACCTGGACCGCGCCTACCAGCGCGCGCTGGGCCGGGGCGGCGGGGCCAGGGACAGGGTCGTGCTCCAGGCGCAGGACTTCGCCGGCGTCCCCGAGACGATCGAGCCCGCGCTGCGGCCCGCGGGGGACGTGGACGGCTACCTGGAGACCCTGCACCAGATGATCGGCCTCGAGGAGGTCAAGGCCGAGGTGGACCGGCTGGCCGCCGAGGCCGACGAACCGGTCAACCTGGTCTTCGAGGGGCCGCCGGGGACGGGCAAGGCCACCGTCGCCGGGATCATCGGCGGCGTCTTCGGCGTGCTGGGCGTCCTGCCTTCAGGGCACCTCATCCAGTGCCGTCCCGAGCACCTGCTGGGACGCGACGGGCTGGAGACGGAGCTGCGCACCGCCGCGATGGTGCAGCAGGCCGAGGGCGGCGTGCTGCTGGTGCAGCAGGCCGAGAGGCTCACCCCCGAGGCGGTCGCCGAGCTGTTCCGCGGCTTCCGCGAGCACCCCTACCAGCTGGTGCTGGCCGGCCGGGACCTCGGTGACTTCCTGCGCGCCAACCCCGACATCGAGGCGACCTTCCTGAAGCTGGACTTCGCGCCGCCGACCGACCGGGAACTGGTGCAGCTGTTCACCAGGCTCGCCGAGGCCAAGCTGTACGTGGTCGAGGAGGAGCTGAGGGTGGAGCTGATGACCCGGATCGCCACGGCCAGGGAGGCCGAGGACGGGGACTTCGCGTACGGGCGGACCATCCACCGCTGGTTCGACGAGACGGTGGCGCGCCAGGCCCGGAGGCTGGCGGGGCTGGTCGGGGCGGACGCCATGACCGCGGCGCGGCTGACCAGCCGCGACCTGCCGGAATCGGGTCTGGAGCGCATCCTGGGCGAGCTCAACCAGACGCTGAGGGCCGAGCCGGAGCACTGACCCCGGGGGGGTCCTTCCGGGCCGCCGTTCCGGCCCCAGATCTGACTACCGGCACGCCAACGTGAATAGTCCTCGGGTAGCCCGCATGGGTCATGGGAACTTTTGCGACCGGCCAGTAGCCTGTACGCGGGTGTGTGGGGCCGGATGAACGGAGGTGGACGCGGTGCGCCTTTCGGAACTCGATCGACGTCTGCACGACGACGTGGCGCTGGGAGAGATCGAGCTGTACGCGGAGCTGCTGAGCGCGGTCGCGACGGCGGAGCGGCCGCTCACCGAGGCCGAGATAGACATCGTGCTCGGCGTGTGCGCCGAGCCGGTCTACGACTGACCGAGACCCTCGTCCGACACGTGAAGAAGCCCGTCCGGGAGAACCCGGGCGGGCTTCGTCGTATCCGCGGGGATCAGACCCCGAAGATCTTGAACACCGTGAAGACCAGTGCCGCCATCAGGCCGGCCGCCGGCAGCGTCAGCACCCATGCCATGAGGATGTTGCCCGCGACCCCCCAGCGCACCGCCGACAGCCGCTTGGTCGCGCCCACACCCATGATCGCCGAGGAGATCACGTGGGTGGTGGAGATCGGCGCGTGGAACCCGATGGCCGCCACGTAGAGGATGGACGCGGCGGTGGCCTCGGCCGCGAACCCCTTCGGCGGATCGAGCTCGATCACCCGGCGGCCCAGCGTGCGCATGATGCGCCAGCCGCCCGCGTAGGTGCCCAGTGACAGCGCGGACGCGCTGACGAAGATCACCCAGACCGGCACGTGGTCGGCGTGGGCCTGGTGCCCGGTGGCGACCAGCGCCAGCACGATCACGCCCATGGTCTTCTGCGCGTCCTGCAGGCCGTGCCCGAACGCCATGGCGGCGGCCGAGGCGGACTGCACGATGCGGAAGCCCCGGCTGACCCGGGCGGGCTTGGCCCGCCGGAACAGCCACAGAATGATCACCATGAAGAGGTAGCCCAGCGCGAAGCCCGCGAACGGCGAGATGATCATCGGGATGACGACCTTCTCCAGCACCTTGTCCCAGCCGACCGTGGTGGCGGCGGCCACGCCCGCTCCGACCAGCCCTCCGATCAGCGCGTGGGACGAGGAGGAGGGAAGCCCGAACCACCAGGTGATGAGGTTCCAGATGATGGCTCCGGCCAGCGCGGCGAACACCACGGCCAGGCCGCTGAGCCCCTGCAGGTCGGGCAGGATGTCGGCGATCGTCTTGGCGACTCCGACGCCGACGAACGCGCCGAGCAGGTTCATGATGGCGGCCATCATCAGTGCCGCCCGCGGTGTCAGCGCCCGGGTGGACACCGAGGTGGCGATGGCGTTGGCCGCGTCGTGGAAGCCGTTGGTGTAGTCGAAGCCCAGGGCGATGGCGACCACGGCCACCAGGGCGAAGGTCTCCACGGAGGGGCCCAGCGTCAGGATCGTGATGACACCGGCCACCAGGGCGACGAGAGCGCCGCCCATGGAGACGTAGGTGCTCAGCCGGTTCTGCTTCTGCTGAGGCTTGTCCAGATCATGACCGACCTGTACCGCGTCGATCAGTTTCTGAGGGTCCTCCACGGTCATGATTCCTTGACCGCGATGGTCTCGATGGTGTTGGCGACTTGCTCGAACGCGTCGGCCGCGTCCTCCAGGCGGTCGATGACCTCCTTGAGCTTCATCACCTCCAGGGGCTCGTACTCGCCGCCGAAGAGGTGGGCCAGCAGCTTGCGGTAGATCTGGTCGGCCTGGTTCTCCAGCCGGTTGATCTCGATCCAGTACTCGTTGAGCTCGCGCATCGCCTTGAGCCGGGGCATCGCCTCGGCGGTCAGCTCGGCGGCACGTTCCAGAACCTCCACCTGCCGGATGACGTCCGGTGGCAGCGCCTTGATCTTGTAGAGGACGACCAGGTCGGCGGCCTCCTCCATGTGGTCCATCACGTCGTCGAGGCGGGACGCCAGGTCGTAGATGTCCTCACGGTCGAACGGGGTGATGAAGCTCTCGTTGAGCCGGTGCATGATCGCGTGAGTGCACTCGTCGCCCGCGTGTTCGCAGGCGCGCATCTTCTCCGCGATGGCCCCCCGGTCTGCGCCGTCGCTGATGAGTTCCACGAGCAGCCGGGCTCCGGTGACGAGATTGTTCGCGGAGTCCGCGAACAAGTCGTAGAAGCCGTCTTCACGCGGCGTGAGACGCAATCGCACGTTTCTCTCCTAGTGCGGGAACTATCCGCAGCGATCGTAGGTGTAGTTCAACCGTATGACGAACTTTCACCTGTTTTTTTCCGGCGAGTCACCACCTCCTCTCCTGATGGTTGCCGTTGATCAACTCGCGTACACCCTTCGGGAAGGGGGTTTTCGCTGGTCATCGGACCTCCGGGACAGGCGATGAGAACCTTATGAGAACAACCCCGTACGGCGACACAGGGCCCCACCCGGAGGGGGTGGGGCCCTGTGTCGGGATCCGTGCCGGAGGGGTCAGCCGAAACGGCCGGTGATGTAATCCTCGGTCGCCTTCTCCGCGGGATTGGTGAAGATCTTCGAGGTCTCGTCCAGCTCGATGAGCTTGCCGGGCCTGCCCGTGCCCGCGATGTTGAAGAAGGCGGTGCGGTCGGAGACGCGGGCCGCCTGCTGCATGTTGTGCGTCACGATGACGATCGTGTACTGCGACTTGAGCTGGGCGATGAGGTCCTCGATCGCCAGGGTGGAGATGGGGTCGAGCGCCGAGCAGGGCTCGTCCATCAGCAGCACCTGCGGCTGGACCGCGATGGCGCGGGCGATGCACAGCCGCTGCTGCTGGCCGCCGGACAGGCCCGCTCCCGGCTTGTCCAGCCGGTCCTTCACCTCGTTCCACAGGTTGGCGCCCTTCAGGGAGGACTCGACGACCCCGTCGAGGTCGCTCTTGCGCTTGACCCCGTTGAGCTTCAGGCCCGCCGCCACGTTGTCGTAGATGGACATCGTGGGGAAGGGGTTGGGCCGCTGGAAGACCATGCCGACCACCCGGCGGACCGCCACCGGGTCGATCTTCTCCCCGTAGAGGTCCTGGTCGTCCAGCATGACCCTGCCCTCGACCCGGGCGCCCGGGATGACCTCGTGCATGCGGTTGAGCGTGCGCAGGAAGGTCGACTTGCCGCAGCCGGACGGGCCGATGAAGGCCGTGACCGAGCGGGGCTCGATGGTCATCGAGACGTTCTCGACGGCCAGGAAGCCGCCGTAGTAGGCGTTGAGGTCGGAGACCTCGATCCGCTTCGCCATGGTTCGGTGTTGCTCCGTTCTTCTCTTACCGGATCGAGGTCCTGCGGGCCAGGAGCCTGGCACCGAAGTTGAGGACCATGATGATGAAGATCAGTGCCAGGGCCGCGCCCCAGGCCCGGTCCACGGCGACCTGGTTGGGGTCGCCGGCCTGCTCCCAGATGTAGGTGGGCAGCGAGGACTGCGCGCCCTCGAACGCGTTGAAGTTGATGACCTTGGTCACCCAGATGGTCAGCAGCAGCGGGGCCGTCTCGCCCATGACGCGGGCGACGGCCAGCATGATGCCGGTGATGATGCCGGTGAACGCGGTGGGCAGCACCACCCTGGTGATGGTCCGCCAGCGCGGGACGCCCAGGGCGTAGGAGGCCTCGCGCAGGTCGTTGGGGACGAGCTTGAGCATCTCCTCGGCGGAGCGCACCACTGTCGGGATCATCAGGACGGCCAAGGCCAGCGCGCCGGCGAAGCCGGAGACCTCGAAGCCCAGCACCAGGATCCAGAAGGCGAGGACGAACAGGCCGGCCACGATGGACGGGATGCCCGTCATGACGTCGACGAAGAAGCTGATGACCTTCGACAGCCGGTTGCCCTGGCCGTACTCCACCAGGTAGACGGCGGTCAGCACCGCGATCGGGATCGACATCAGGCTGGCCAGGGCGACCTGCTCCAGGGTGCCGACCATGGCGTGGTAGATGCCGCCGCCCGCGTCCCGGCCGCCGATGCCGTTCATCGACTTGAGGAAGAAGTCGGCGCCGAGGACGCCGGCGCCCTCGCTGACGATCTTGAACAGCACGCTCGCCAGCGGGATGATCGCCAGGGCGAAGGCGACGTAGACCGCGACGAGGACGATGTTGTCCTTGAGCCTGCGGATGCCCGAGGTCTCCGGAATGGCCGGCTTGCCGGGGGTGTTGCGCTGCGGGGTCACGGTCGGGGCGCTCACACGAACTCCTTACGCCGGGCCACGATCGCGCGGGCCGCCATGTTGACCACCATCGTGATGACGAAGAGCACCAGGCCGGAGGCGATCAGGGCGCTGCGCCCGGTCGCCCCGGACTCGCCGAAGGTGCGCACGATGTTGGCGGCGAAGGTGTTGCCGCCCGGTTCCAGGATGTGCCAGTTGATGCCGGCGACCGTGGACAGCACCAGGGCGATCGCGACGGTCTCGCCCAGCGCCCGGCCCAGGCCGAGCATCATGGCGCTGATCATGCCGGACCTGCCGTAGGGCAGCACCGAGAGCCTGATGGTCTCCCAGCGGGTGGCGCCCAGGGCCTGCGCGGCCTCGATGTGGGCGGTGGGCACCTGGAGGAAGACCTCGCGGGTGATCGACGAGATGATCGGCAGGATCATGATCGCCAGGACCACCGAGCCGATGAAGATGGACTGCCCGCCGATGTTGTCGCCCGCGAACAGCGGGATCCAGCCCAGCGTGCTGTTGAGGAACCCCACCACGCCCTCGGAGTTGACCACCAGGAAGTGCAGACCCCAGAGGCCGTAGATGATGCTGGGCACCGCGGCCAGCAGGTCCACCGTGAACCCCAGGCCCTCGGCGAGCCTGCGCGGTGCGTAGAACGCGATGAACAGGGCGATGCCGATCGCGACCGGCGTCGCCATGAGCAGCGCCAGCGCGGCCGACATGACCGTGCCGAAGGCCAGTTGCGCCACGCCGAACCGCGGCGGGTCCCCGTTGGCGTTCCACTCGGTGTCGGTGAAGAAGTTCCCCTCGTTGGCCTGGAGCGCCGGGACGGCCTTCCAGACCAGGAACGCGGCGATCGCCGCCATGATCACCAGGACGAACACCCCGGAGCCCAGTGCCGCCGTGCTGAAGATCCGGTCGCCCCGCCGACCGGTGCTCATCGCACGCCTCTGCCCCTGCGCCCCGACGGCCCGAGCCCGGACCTCGTCGATGCTGGTCACCCCAGCTCCTCCCTCGGGATCTGTCATGTGAAGCCCGGAACCGGGCGTGGCCCCGCCGTCCTGCCGGACGACGGGGCTCGGGTGGTTCTCGCTGTTCAGTGCCGTTCTCGGTTCTTTACTTGATGGCGGCGACCGAGGCGCGGACCTTGGAGGCCACCTCTTCGGGCAGCGGGGCGTAGCCGAGGCCGGCGATGGCGTTCTGGCCCTCGGCCGAGGCGGTGTAGGTCAGGAAGGACTTCACGAACCTGCCCTCGTCGCCCTCGAGGCCGGACTCGCAGGCGATCTCGTAGGTCAGCATGACGATCGGGTAGGCGCCCGCGGTCTTGGTGTTGTAGTCGAGCTTCATGGCCAGGTCGTTGCCGGTGCCGACGACCTCGGCGCCCGCCAGGGCCTTGGAGGCGCTGTCGGTGGACAGCTCGGCGAACTCGCCGGCGCCGTTCTTGATCCTGGCGGTGGACAGGCCGGCGTTCTCGGCGTAGGACATCTCGATGTAGCCGATGGAGCCCTTGGACTGCTTGACCAGGGTGGTCACGCCGTCGGACTTGGTGCCGCCCTGGCCGCCGGGGGCGGTCCACAGCTTGCCGCCCTCGAACTTCCAGACGTCGGGGGCCGCCGCGGCGAGGTACTTGGTGAAGTTGTCGGTGGTGCCCGACTCGTCGGCGCGGTGGACCGTGGTGATCTTGTCGCCGGGGAGCTTGGCGTCCGGGTTGTCCTTGACGATCGCCGGGTCGTTCCAGGTGGTGATCTTGTTCGCGAAGATGCCCGCCAGCGTGGTGGGGGACAGCTGCAGGCCGTCCACGCCCTCCAGGTTGTAGGCGACCGCGACCGGGCCGACGACCATCGGCAGGTTCAGCGGAGTGCCGCCCTTGCAGCGCTGCTGGGCGGCCGCGACCTCGTCCGGCTTGAGCGCGGAGTCGGAGCCCGCGAAGGCGGCCTGACCGGAGCTGAAGGCCTCGATGCCCGCGCCCGACCCGCTGGGGTTGTAGTTCAGGGTCGCGCCGGCGCAGTTGGCCGTGTAACCCTTGATCCACTCGTCCACCGCGTTCTTCTGGGCGCTCGAACCGGCGGCGTTGACGGTGGCCTCGACGCAGTCGCCCTTGTTGGCGGTGGCCGCGGTGTTCCCGTCGGTGTTGTCGTCGGAGCCGCAAGCCGACAGCGCGAGGGCGCCAGCGAGGATGACGCCGCCCAGGGCGGAGAGCCGGATGCCGTTCTTCACGGGGTGTTCCTCCTGATCAGTGCGGTGAACCCCGTGCTAGGTCAGGGAGGTGGGGCCACCGTCTGATCCGAAGGTAGAAAGCCCAGGTGAACGGCTCGGAGCGCTCCAGGTGAACTGAGGGTGAACAGGACGGGGCGGGATCCGGAAAGGCATCTCGACCGGGAGTGGCCGGAAGGTTAACGAGGCCACACCCGGCACATTCAGGAGCGGCTGTACATGACGTCCGTCTGGTGGCGGGTGAAGCCGAGGGACTCGTACAGGCGGACGGCCGAGGTGTTGCCGCCGTCGACGTAGAGCAGCACGGTCTCCAGGCCCAGGGACTTCAGGTGGTGCAGTCCGGCCAGGGTCAGTGTGCGGCCCAGGCCGACGCCCTGGGCGGACGGGTCGACACCGACGACGTAGACCTCGCCGAGTCCGTCGGGGTGGACCTTGGTCCAGTGGAAGCCGACCACGCGGTCGCCCTTGCAGGCGAGGAAGAAGCCCTTGGGGTCGAACCAGGGCTCGTCCATGCGCTGGCGGAGGTCCTCCATCGTCCACTGGCCCTGTTCGGGGTGGTCGGAGAAGGCCAGGTGGTTGAGCCTCAGCCAGGTCTCGGCGTCCCGCGGTTCGAAGGTGCGCAGGGAGAAGCCGGCGTGGATCCGTTGGACGGGGAGCTCGTCGCCCAGGGGGCGGCGCATCTGCAGCAGGGTGCGCACCGGCGCGAGTCCCAGGGACGCGGCCAGCCGAGGGGCGCCGGGGAGGTCGCCGTGCGCCCAGATCTTGACCCGCTCGTTCCCCGCCAGCAGGGCGGAGACCAGGGCCCTGCCGATGCCCCGGCGGCGGAACCCCGGGTCCACCACGACCTCGGCGGACTCGCCGTCGGTGTAGGCGTAGCCCGCGAGCGACCCGTCCGCGTGGTGGAGGTGGTGATCGCCTCCGCCGTGCCTGACGTCGAGCAGGGTCTGCTCGGAGAGCGGAGCCACTCCGTCGCTCTCGGTGGCGCGGGACGCCAGTTCGAGAACGGAGGCTGACTGTTGGGCGGACAATTCGTGCACGGCGGCCATAGATCCCCAGCTTATGCGGACGGTCAATGGTAGGAGATCACAAGATGGGGGAGATCGTGGAGGCCGGGTTCTCACGTATCTCCAAGTGACACGTCCGATCTTCTGTCTCTAAGGTCCGGATGGATCCTCCTGCCCCCTTCGACCTGCCAAGGATGAGCGAATGCCGCGTAAAGGTACGAAGGTCGTGCTCGCAGGAGCGCTGACCACCGCGATGCTCGCGGTGGCGGCGCCCGGCGTGACGGCCGCGCCCCCGGACCGGGGGAAGAGCGTCCCCGTCCGACTGCTCGCCCTCAACGACTTCCACGGGCACCTCGAGCCGCCCACCGGGTCCTCCGGCCGCTTCGTCGACGAGAACGGCCAGACCGTGGCCGCGGGCGGTGCCGCCTACGTCGCCGCCTGGATGGAGCGGATGACCGACGAGAACACGCTGAAGGTCGCCCAGGGCGACCTGATCGGCGCCACGCCCCTGATCTCGGCCGCCTACCACGACGAGCCGAGCCTCGAGTTCCTCGGGAACCTGGGCATCACCGCCTCCTCGGTGGGCAACCACGAGTTCGACGAGGGTTACGACGAGCTCAAGCGCCTCCTCAAGGGCGGCTCCCACCCGGTCGACGGCGACTCCCCGGCCGGCCCCTGGAAGGGCACGGAGTTCGCCTACCTGGGCGCGAACGTGCTGCTGGAGGACGGGAAGAAGCTCCCCGACCTGCCCGGCAACGAGATCCTCCGGCAGGTGCCGCGCAAGAAGCTCGCCGCGCTGCTGAAGAGTCACGGGGTTCCGGCCGTGCCGCCGATCGCGGTCAGGAGGATCAACGGCCAGCGGATCGGGTTCATCGGCGCCGTCACCGAGACGACCCCGACGATCGTGACCGCCTCCGGCATCAAGGGCCTGAAGTTCGAGAGCGTCGTCAAGTCCGCGAAGTTCGGCTCGCAGCTGCTGAAGCTGCTGGGCGTGGAGTCCCAGGTCCTGCTGGTCCACGAGGGCGACAACGTCACCGCGGGCAGGTCCCCGGACGTCTGCAGCACCGCCGCCGACCCCGACGGCAGCGCGGGTTCGGGCACCGAGATCGCCACCAGGGTGGACCCGGAGATCGACCTGGTCCTGTCCGGGCACTCCCACCAGGCCTACGTCTGCGAGGTGAAGGACCCCTCGGGCGCCACCCGGCTCTACAGCCAGGGCGGATCCTTCGGCCGGGTCATCTCCCAGGTGGACCTGCGGATCGACAAGAGCTCCAAGGACGTCGTCCGCGCCTCGGTGAAGATCGACAACCAGGTCGTCACCCGTGACATCAAGCCGCACGAAAAGACCGAGGATTTCGTCCAGACCTGGAAGGACCGGGTCGCGGTGGTCGCGAACAAGAAGGTGGGCGAGATCACCGCGGACCTGGACCGGAAGGCGACCCCGACCGGCGAGACGCTGCTGGGCGACCTGATCGCCGACGCTCAGCTGGCCGCCACCAAGGACGAGGGCGGCGCGCAGATCGCGCTGATGAACCCGGGCGGGGTGCGGGATGACCTGCTGTACGCGCCCGACGGCGTGGTGACCTACGGCGAGGCGTTCGCCGTCCAGCCGTTCAACAACCTCATGCAGGTGGTGACCCTGACCGGCGCCCAGCTCGACGCCCTGCTGGAGCAGCAGTGGACGGCGGCGCGCACGGCGGTGCTCCAGCCGTCGGCGTCGCTGAGCTACACCGTGACGCCGGGCAACGCGTTCGGGGACAGGGTGTCGGGCATCGAGGTCGACGGCGCGCCGATCTCCGAGACCGCGGCCTACCGGGTCGCCGCCAACAACTTCCTGGTGGGCGGCGGTGACGGGTTCTCCGTCTTCACCCAGGGCACGAACCTGTGGAGCGGCCCGATCGACCTGGACGCCTTCACCGACTACCTCGGCGCCAACTCGCCGGTGACGCCTCCGGAGACCGGCCGGATCAAGCTCGGCTGACCGTGTCCGTCCGCGGGGCGACCCCCGGACCCCCGTGAGGGGAACAGCCGATCCTCGCTTCGCCGCGGTCGTCTGTTCCCCGCGAATCCCCGCGAACCGGGAACAGCCCCTGCGCTTCTTCGCGTGGGGGCTGTTCTCCGGGTACGGGGCGTTCCTACCGGTGGGTAGGAACGTTCCAGGCCCGCGGGGGCGCGGTCAGGGACGCGAGGCCAGGGCCTCTTCCTGATCGCCGGACCGGTGGTCGGGGACGAACCGGTAGCCGACGTTGCGCACGGTGCCGATGAGCGACTCGTACTCGGCGCCGAGCTTGGCCCGCAGGCGCCGCACGTGGACGTCCACGGTGCGGGTGCCGCCGAAGTAGTCGTAGCCCCAGACCTCCTGCAGCAGCTGGGCGCGGGTGAAGACCCGCCCCGGGTGCTGCGCGAGGTACTTCAGCAGCTCGAACTCCTTGAAGGTGAGGTCGAGCACCCGGCCGCGCAACCGGGCGGTATAGGTGGCCTCGTCGATGGTCAGGTCGCCGCTGCGGATCTCGCCGGGCTGGTCCTCGGCCTCGCCGGCCGACGAGCGGCCGATCGCGAGCCGGAGCCGGGCCTCGACCTCCGCGGGTCCGGAGGCCTGCAGCAGGACGTCGTCCAGACCCCACTCGGGGGTGAGCGCGGCCAGGCCGCCCTCGGTGACGACGGCCAGCAGCGGGCAGTCCAGGCCGGTGGTGCGCAGCAGCCGGCACAGGCTCTTGGCCTGCACCAGGTCGCGGCGCGCGTCGACGAGGATCGCGTCGGCTGGGGGTGCGTCGATCAGGGCAGATGCCTCCGCCGGAGCGACGCGAATCGAGTGCAAGAGCAAACCCAACGCCGGAAGAACCTCATCTGACGGTTCCAGCGCGTTGGTGAGCAACAACAAGCTGCTCAACGGCCGCCTCCCTCTCTTGCCCTTTCGGGGTGATACGTCCCCTTAAAGACGTCAAGGATCCGGGGGCCTCGTTGCCCGGATCCTTCGCTAGAAGCTTATACGAGGGGCGGAAAGGGGCAACGGGCACCCGACTGATTCATTACGGGCGATACATGAATGAGATCCTTGGACGATGGCCAAGGGAGTGATCAGATACTGGGCCGCGGCGAAGGCCGCGGCAGGGGTCGCCGAGGAGTCCTACCAGGCGGAGACCCTCGCGGAGGCCCTCCAGAACGCCGGTGCGGCGCGAGGCGGGGAATTCGGGAGGGTCCTGGCGCGGAGCTCGTTCCTCGTCGACGGGCTGCCCGTGGGGACCCGTCCTCATGAGGGCGTGGAACTGACGGACGGCGCGGTGGTGGAAGTATTGCCTCCGTTCGCGGGTGGCTGATCTCACATCGCGAACTTTGCCGGGTGGGTCGTTCGTCTCACACTCTGAACAGTTAAGGGGTGTCATGCGTAAATTCCTGATCGTCCTGCTCGTGCTGGCGGTGGCGGGGCTGATCGGTGCCGACCGCTTCGGCAAGGCCCGCGCGGAATCCGAGGTGGCCCGCCAGGTGGCCGCGCAGTACCGGCTGCCGGAGCAGCCGTCGGTGAAGATCGGCGGATTCCCGTTCCTCACCCAGGCGATCAACGGGCGGTACGAGCGGATCGACGTCGTGATCGGGGACTACACCCAGCAGGGGGTCACCGTCCAGGACGTGCGGATCCGGCTGAACAACCTGAAGGCGCCGCTCTCCGACCTGCTCAACGGCGACCAGAGCAACGTCCGCGCGGAGACGGCCACCGCCTCCGCCGTCATCCCCTACGACGTCCTGCAGAAGGCGGTCGCCGACAAGGGGGTGCAGAAAGTGTCACGCAAGGGTGAGGACGTCCTCCTGGAGGGCACCTTCTCCTTCGTGGGAATCAGCGCTCCCGTCGGCGTGACGGTCTCCGTCGAGCCCACCGTCAAGGGCATCGTGATCACCCCGCGGACCGTCCAGACCTCCGGGATCCAGGTGCCGCTCGACCTGGTGAAGCGGGACCTGACCTACACGGTGCCCGTCACCGGCCTGCCGATGGGCTCGCGGATCACCGCGGCCGACCCGGAGGACGCCGGCCTGCGGATCACCGGGACCGCCGAGAACGTCGACCTCAGCGGGGTCACCCAGCAGACCGCCGGCTGAGTCCGCGACGGGTGGTGCCGGTGGCGTAGTTTCGGGACATGACCGGAGTGATGGCCGTCATCGGCACGCTGGGCCTGGCCACGGTGTTCGGGCTGGTCTGGCAGCGGCGGACGGGGCGGCTGAAGGAGCAGGACGTGCGCGGAGAATGGGCCTTCGAACTGGGCGCCCTGGGCGAGCGGGCGACCCTCGTCCAGTTCTCCAGCGCCTTCTGCGCGCCCTGCCGGGCCACCAAGCGCGTCCTGGCCGAGGTCGCGGAACTGGTCGAGGGGGTCCGGCACGTGGAGATCGACGCCGAGTCGCGGCTGGATCTCGTCCGCGAACTGAACATCCTCAAGACCCCGACCGTCCTGGTGCTCGACGCCTCGGGGCGGATCGTGCAGCGGGCGGCCGGACAGCCGAGGAAAGCCGATGTCATAGCGGCGCTGGGGCGGCTTCCCGGGCTCTGACGGGCCGCCCACCAGGCCAAACGTGATCATGGGGCCCGTCTCGTCAGGCGAGACGGGGGTGACAGCTCGAGAGAAGTTCCGTAACATCGTGTCCGTGCGTTACTGGACAGAACAGATGCTGACGAAGCGACGGGCAGTCGACTACTGCCGCGTTTCGACCGCGCTCTGTCGCATGGCCTGAGAACAGCCGTAGCCGCTGTCGCGGGGACTCTTCCCCCGCACCCGCCAGGCGTCCGCACCCCCGCCCCGTAAGGGAGCGTGTTCCCCGCATGAAAGTCGACCCGCGAGGACAACGGTTCACCGCCGCCCTCACTTCGATCGTCTTGGTGGCGGTACTGCTCACCGGGAACTGGGTACTGCTCGCCGCTCAGGCCATGGTGTTCGCGATCGGAGTCTTCTTCGGGCTGCGTCGCCATCCGTACGGGCTGCTCTACGCGGGCCTCGTACGACCGCGCTTGAGCCCTCCGGCAGAACTCGAGGACGAGGCCCCTCCGCGTTTCGCGCAGGGGGTCGGTCTCGCGTTCGCGCTGGTGGGCGTGGCCGGATACAGCCTGGGGCTCGGGTGGCTGGGAATCGCGGCCACCGCCTTCGCGCTCGGGGCGGCCTTCCTGAACGCCGTGTTCGGGTTCTGCCTCGGCTGCGAGATGTTTCTGATCATCAAGCGTGTCATCCCGAAGTCATTCTCCGAGGAGGTTCCTTAAATGAGCCGTAGTGACGTCCTGGTGGACGCGGCCTGGGTCGAGGCCAACCTGGACGCCCCCGGCGTGGTGCTGGTCGAGGTGGACGAGGACGTCTCCGCCTACGACAAGGGCCACATCCGCGGCGCCGTCAAGATCGACTGGTCGAAGGACCTGCAGGACCCGGTCCGCCGCGACATGGTCGACAGGGTGGGCTTCGAGCAGCTCCTGTCCTCTCGCGGCATCGCCAACGACGACACCGTCATCCTGTACGGCGGCAACAACAACTGGTTCGCGGCCTACGCGTACTGGTACTTCAAGCTGTACGGCCACGAGAACGTCAAGCTGCTCGACGGCGGCCGCAAGAAGTGGGAGCTGGACTCCCGCGAGCTGGTCGTCGACGTGCCGACCCGCCCCGCCACCGACTACAAGGCCAAGGAGCAGGACCTCGACATCCGCGCCTTCCGCGACGAGGTCGTCGACGCGATCGGCACCAAGGTCCTCATCGACGTGCGCTCGCCCGACGAGTTCACCGGCAAGCTGATGGCCCCGGCCCACCTCCCGCAGGAGCAGGCGCAGCGGGCCGGCCACGTGCCGACCGCCCGCAGCATCCCGTGGTCCAAGGCCGCGAACGACGACGGCACCTTCAAGTCCGACGAGGACCTGAAGAAGCTCTACACCGAGGCCGGCGTGGACCTGAACAAGCCGATCATCGCCTACTGCCGCATCGGCGAGCGCTCCTCGCACACCTGGTTCGCCCTGCGCGAGCTGCTGGACCTGCCCGACGTCAAGAACTACGACGGTTCCTGGACCGAGTACGGCTCGCTGGTCGGCGTGCCGGTCGAACTCGGCGAGCCCAAGTAGCCGCAAGACCGGTACGACCAACCTCAAGGGAGAAAAGCCATGTCCCAGGGATGCGCCGCCCCGGCCCAGACCGCTCACCTTCCGGCGACCGTCGACCTCAACAACGAGGCCGTCATCCAGGGCACCGTCGCGCGTGACGGCGCCCCGGTCTCCGGCGCCTACGCCCGCCTGCTCGACTCCTCCGGCGAGTTCACCGCCGAGGTCGTCACCAGCGACGAGGGCGTGTTCCGCTTCTTCGCCGCCGACGGCGACTGGACCGTCCGCGTGCTGGCCCCCGGCGGGGTCAGCGTGGACAGCTCGGTGACCGCCAGGACCGGCGAGATCGCGGGCGTCGAGGTCTCGATCTAGCCTGGTCACGACAGGAAGGACCCTGTGGTTTATCCCACAGGGTCCTTTTTGTTTTCAACTTTTACTTTCTGGTAATGCGATGGATAGTGCAGGGTAAAGTCACCTTTCATGGCTAACTGGACGCCGCCGCCTCCGCCGCAGGAACCCGATCCCCGGAACGGGGGAGACCAGCCGGGCAACTACGACCCGTTCGCGCAGCAGCAGCCTCCGCAGCAGCCGGAGTACTCCGACCACACCAACCTGGGCACGCCGCTGATGCAGCCCGGCGCGGGGACCCCGCCGCCGTTCGCCCCGCCCCAGCAGGACGGGCAGGTCCCCGGCCAGCCGCCCTTCCAGGGCCAGGGGACGCCGCCGCCGTTCATGCCGCCGGGCCAGTTCGGTCAGCCGGGCCAGTTCGGCCAGCCTGGTCAGTTCGGTCAACCCGGCCAGTTCGGCCAGCCGGGCCAGTTCGGCCAGCCCGGTCAGTTCGGTCCGCCCGGTCACCCGATGCAGCCGCCCAAGGGCATGAACCCGCTGCCCGCCATCGTGGCGGTGCTGGTGCTGGTGGTCTGCGCCGGAGCCTTCGCCGCCGTCAAGGTGCTGGGCAAGGACGAGAAGAAGCGGACGATCGCCATCCCGACGGTCTCGGCGGACGTGCCGACCGTGGAGGTCCCGACGTTCACCCCGCCCTCGATCACCGTCCCGCCGCTGCCCTCCACCACGCCGACTCCGCCGGTGACCACCAAGCAGGTGCCGGCCAACGCGATGAAGGCGACGATGAAGACCGCCTTCGGGACGACGTTCCGCCGGGTCGGCGGGTCGTCCGGGCCGTGCGCCAAGGCCGCGCCGAGCGAACTGAAGCGGTTGCTCGTCAAGTACCCGTGCATCGGGAACTTCCGGGGCGCCGTCTACACCGACTCGAAGAAGAAGGCCGTCGTCACCGTCATCGTCATGCCGCTGAAGAGCGCGTCGGCGGTCTCGGCCGTGAAGAAGGCCAGTGCTTACCCCTACCTCATCAACCCGGACAAGGGCAGCGGGGCGCGCTCCATCGGCGACAAGAGGGTCGCCACCTGGAGCCGGATCTACGAGCAGAGCAATCTGATCGTCTTCTCCATGGCCTACCGCAGCGACCTCGCGAAGAAGGACACCGGCGAGATCGCGAGCACCGCCGCCCACCAGATCGGGGCCGAGGTCACCGGCGTGCTCATCTGGAGCTGACCCGGTTGCGGGAGGATCTGCCCGGACGGTGATCTACCTGCGGTTCCTGGTGGTTGCACCGCAAACTGTGTGATGATTTGCAATCTTTGTGCGCTTTGCCCTTTTGGACCACTCTTTCTGTGCCCAGTAGGGTCAGCCGCGTGCTTTTCGCCTTCACGGGGAGCGATGGATGAACCAGGAACCGGATCCCGCACCGCAGTTCGGTCAGGATCGGCCGCAGCAGCCGAACCAGCCGCAGCAGCAGCCGGGCCAGCCGCCGCAGGGCGTTCCCCAGTGGGGCGCGCCTCCAGGGCAGTTCGGGCCTGGTCCCGGTGCTCCGGGCGGTCCCGGCGGGCCCAACGGCCCCGGCTTCCCCGGCGGTCCCGGTTTCCAGGGCGGGCCCAACGGTCCGGGCTTCCCGGGCGGACCCGGCTTTCCCGGCGGACCCGGTTTCCCCGGCGGTCCGGGCGGGCCCGGCCTTCCGCCCCGGCAGCCGGGGGGCGTCGACAAGAAGGTGCTGGCGATCGGCGGCGCCGCGCTCGGCGTGGTGCTGCTGGTCGGCCTGGTGTTCGCGTTCGCCTCCGGCGGCTCGGACGAGCCGGTCGCCGGGCCGCCCTCGATGCCGGCCCTCTCCGACGGACCCGCCGCCCCCGACGGGCTTCCGACGGCCCCCGCCGCCCCCGCGGCCACCGGCCCGTACACCAAGGTGACCAGCCCGTGCGGCTGGGTCTCCAAGGACACGGTCTCCAAGCTGGTCCCGTACACCGAGTCCTTCTCCGGTGCCTCGAAGGACGGCGCGAGCGAGGACAACGCCTTCACCTCCTGCACCTGGCAGAGCAAGTACCAGAAGGGCTCGGCCCTGCAGATCAGCCGCGAGCTCAAGGTGCTGGTGCGGCTGCGCACCTCCTCCGAGCACAAGGACGCCGTCGGCGAGACCGCGGACGACCTGCAGTACGAGCTCGGGACGGCCAAGGACAACGAGAACAAGGACGACGGTTCCGGCTACAAGTACGGCGCCGTCACGGTCCCGCAGGTCGGTGACGAGGCGTTCACCTACTCGCGGCTGTCGAGCAAGAGAGTGCAGTACGGCGAGACCGTGTTCCGCACGGGCAACTACCTCGTGAAGGTCACCTACCACGGCTACGACCACCCGACGAAGAACTTCCTGGACGACAGCAAGGACGTCCCGCTGCCGGAGGCGAAGGCCCGCGAGGGCGCTGAGGAGGCGGCCACCCAGGTCGCGGCGGCCATCAAGGCCTGCACCGACCAGTGCACGGGAGCCCCGGCGGCCCCGCAGACCGGTCCGGAGGACGCCCCCGTGCAGGCGGCGAAGCCCTCGTGGTCCAAGGGAGTGCTGAAGGGCCTGGTCGACCCGTGCGCCCTGGTGAAGCCCGAGACGCTCGCCCGGCTGATCCCCACCGCGGGGATGCAGCGGATCGCCGACCAGGGTTACACCTCCGGCAAGGACATGAGCAACGCCACCTGCGTCTGGAGCTCCGGCAGCTCGCCCGACGCGCCGATGAGGAAGATCAGCGTGCGGCTCTGGTACCGCACGACCGTCGCGAAGGCCCAGCAGTCCTTCAAGAGCCCGAAGGAACGGGCGGAGGAACAGGCGAACAAGACCGACGTGATCGGCATCAAGTACGGCCCGGTGGAGGAACTGGTCAGCGTGGGGGACCAGGCCTACGTGCAGCCGTCCGTCACCACGACCCCGCTCGGCAAGGCGCTCCTCTCGGTGCGGGTGGGCAACGTGAACGTCGACGTCGAGTTCTCCGGCGGGGACGGCGTGAACCCGATGGTCCCGGTGCCCGCCGACACGGCCGTCGCCGAGGCGAAGGCCGTCACCCAGGACGTTCTGAGCATCCTGCGCCCGTGATCGCACCGAACATCGAAGCGCTCCTCCCCGAGGACCCCCGGGAGCTGGGGACCTACCGGACGCTCGGCCGGCTCGGCGCGGGCGGCATGGGCGTCGTCTACCTGGGCCTCGGCCCGGACGGGCGGCAGGTCGCCATCAAGGTGATCCGCCGCGAGTTCGCGGCCGACCCCGGCTACCGGGCGCGGTTCGAGAGCGAGGTCGCGAACGCCCGGCGGGTGGCGTCCTTCTGCACCGCGGCCGTCCTGGCGTACGGCGAGCAGGAGGGCATGCCCTTCCTGGTGACCGAGTTCGTCCCCGGCATGTCCCTGAAGGAGTACGTCGAGACGCAGGGGGCCTTCCCCGCCGCGCAGCTGCGCGGCCTCGTCATCGGCATCGCCACCGCGCTGCTGGCGATCCACACGGCGAGGCTCGTCCACCGCGACCTCAAGCCGCACAACGTGCTGCTCGCCGCCGACGGTCCGCGCGTCATCGACTTCGGCATCGCGCGGGCGACGGACTCGGCGAGCCAGCACACCGCGACCGGCGTGGTCGTCGGCAGCCCCGGCTGGATCGCGCCCGAGCAGCTCTTCGAGAACAGGGTCTCCACGGCGGGCGACATCTTCGCCTGGGGAAGCCTCGTCGCCTACGCCGCGACGGGGCGCCACCCGTACGGCACGGGCAACATGATGGTGCTGGCCGTCCGGGCCCAGCAGGGCGCGCACGACCTCTCGGGCGTGCCGATGGACCTGCTGCCGCTGGTGGAGGCCGCGCTCGACCCGGACCCGGACCGGCGGCCCACGGGGGAGCGGATCCTCACGGAGCTGATGGGCGTCGCGGCCGAGCAGGAGGCGCACACCCAGATCAGCTCGGTGTGGACTCCAGGCTTCCTTCCGGAGGAGCCCCGGAATCCCGTCGTTCCGGCCTCGACCCTGCCGTCGGGGGCCCAGGGACGCACCCCGCCGCCGTATCCGCAGCCGTCCGGGGCGACGTGGATGACCAGCCCGGGCGGGGCGTCCCAGCACCAGTACCAGCAACAACCCCAGTACCGGCAGCCGGACTTCGCCGCTTCGGTCGCGGCTCCGCTGTTGCAGGGCACGCGCCCCGGGGCGGGTGCGCCGCCCCATACGCCTCCTCCCATTCCGCTGCCGCCGTCGGGGCCTCCTTCACGCCGCCGCTGGATCGTCCCGGTGGCCTCGGCCGCGGCGGTCTCCCTGGTCGCCGGCCTGGGTTACCTGGGGAAGGGCCTGCTCCAGGACGAAGAGGGTTCTCCGAACCCGAACACCCCGGAGGTGGTCGTGCAGGAAGGAGCGCTGACGGCGCCCGAGGCGGCGGCCAAGGCCCTGAGCGGTGCGGTGCCGACCGTGGAGGCGCTCTACGGCTACGACCACAAGGACAAGGGCTCCTTCGCGGACCAGGGGCTGCCCGTTTCGCCGTCCTTCCTCCAGCAGTGGACCCTGGCTCACGGATCGCCGGAGACGATCGAGAACGCCAAGACCGACAAGGCGTCGGCCGTCCTGAGGCTGTCCACGCTCGGAGTGATCTCCGTGGCGGACGACAGGATCGAGGCCCTGGTGTCGGGAACGCGCCGGACGACCTCCGCGTACGGCCCGACCGAGGAGTCGGTCGAGGCCCGGGTACGACTCGTCAAGGAGGGCGCGAGCTGGCTCGTCGCGGACGTCTCGAACGTCGACGAGAACCAGGAGCCCGTCCTGGACACGGCTTCGTCCTGGCCGGGGACGGACGGGAAGGCGCTCACGCAGGACGCGTCCAACTGCCTGATGAACTACCTCGACTTCTCGTACAGCACGAAGGACACCCACAAGAGCGCCATGCGGATCTGCCTGGCGGAGCAGGCGCTGACCTCGGACCTGCCCGCCTGGCAGAACCAGATCGGCCAGGAAGTCGCGGTGCACGGCACGATCCTGGACGTCGCGTTCCAGACGTTCCCCGCTCCTTCGCGGGACCCGGTGCTGATGGTGAGTACCAGGACGTCCAAGCGCTCCGGCGCCGGCTCCGAGCAGCTCTACGGGGTGATCTGGCGGATGACGATGAAGCAGGCGGACGGGGTGTGGCGCGCCGTCCGCGTCGAGCAGCTGAGCAGGTTCGAATGAGGTCCACGGGAAGCCGGGCCGCGACGGCGGCCTTGGCGGTGCTGGTCCCGCTCCTGCCGGTCCCCGCGCACGCGGCGGCGCCGGAGCGGTGCACGGTTCCGCCCGGGCAGCCGCAGATGGGCGGGGAGCCCTGGGCGCAGCAGGTGCTCAACGTGAAGGCGGCCCACCGGTTGACGACCGGGCGCGGGGTCGTGGTGGCCGTCGTGGACAGCGGAGTGGACTTCGGGAACCCCCAGTTGAAGGGGCAGGGCGCGGGGGCGTTCGACCTCACCCGGACGGGGCCGGCGGACTGCGCCGCGCACGGGACGGGAGTCGCGGGGATCATCGCGGCGCGCCAGACGACCAGGGCGCCGTTCGTGGGCGTCGCTCCGGGAGCGCGGATCCTGTCCGTCAAGGTGGCCGCCGACGCGCAGGACAACTCCGACCTGCTGATGGCGAAGGGCATCATCACTGCCGTCAGGAAGAAGGCGCGGGTCATCAACGTCTCGGCGCAGACGGGGCAGGACAGCAAGCCGCTGCGGCAGGCCGTCGCGTACGCCGTCAAGCACGACGTGGTGGTCGTGGCGGCGGCCGGGAACGTCGACCCGGAGGACACCGGGACGGCCAGGCCCGCCTACCCCGCGCAGTACGAAGGGGTGCTGTCCGTGGGCGCGGTGGACAGCACGGGCAAGGTGACGGCCTTCTCGGACGTCGCGACGCGCGTGTCGGTCGTCGCGCCGGGGGTCGGGGTCACCAGCACGTGGCCGGGATCCGGCTGGTCGTTCGAGTACGAGGGCACCAGTTTCGCGGCGCCGTTCGTGTCGGGAGTGGTCGCGCTGGTGCGGTCGGCTTACCCCAAGATGACCGCCGCGCAGGTGATCCGGCGGGTCGAGGCGACCGCGGACGGCAGCAAGGGGATCGGCAGCGGCTACGGGCTGGTCAACCCGCTGCAGGCCGTCAGCGCCCAGGTCCCCGCCGAGCCGGTGACCGCGGACGCGCGGGCCGTGTCGATGCCCGTCCCGGTGAAGGAGGACGGGCGGCCCAGGAACATCGCGCTGGGGGTCATGGGAGCCGCGCTGGCGGCGGCGGCCGTGGCGCTCGCCGTCGGGATGACGGTGCCGCACGGCCGTCGCCGCCGCTGGGCTCCGGGCGGTCACTCGCCCCGGTAGGCGGTCTGGACGAGCCGGACGCCCGCGCGCCGGTCCACCAGCCGACCGCGGCCGGGCGGCAGCGCCTCGGGTCGGATGTTGCCCAGCAGCGCGCCTTCGTCCTTGCTGCCGGACATGATCAGGCCGGGCGAGCTCATCTCGCGCACGCGCTGCACGGCCGGGTCGTACATGGCCCGGCCCGCGCCGCCGCCCGCCCGGGCGAGAATGAGGTGCAGCCCGATGTCGCGGGCCTGCGGCAGCAGCTCCACGATCGGGCTCAGCGGGTTGCTGGAGGTGGCGACCAGCTCGTAGTCGTCGATGACGACGAACAGGTCGGCGCCAGACCACCAGGAGCGCTCCTTGAGCTGGGTGGGGGTCAGGTCGGCCGGGGGGAGCCGGTTGATCAGCGCGCCGTGGATGCCCTTGATCAGCGGTTCGGCCGCCGTCGAGGAGGCGGCGTAGCCGATCTGGTGCTCGCTGGAGGCCTCCTCCAGCAGCGAGCGCCGGTAGTCCAGGAAGATGAGCCGCGCCTCCTGGGGGGTGAACCGGCCGGTGATGCCCTCCACGACGAGGCGCAGCAGGTTGGACTTGCCGCACTCGGTGTCGCCGAAGATCAGGAAGTGCGGATCGGCGGTGAAGTCGAGCAGGACCGGAGCCAGGGAGTCCTCGTCGATCCCGATGGGGATCTTCTTGCCGGTGTCCGCGGGCATCTCGTCGACCCTCAGCAGGGACGGCAGCAGCCGCACCTTCGGCGCGGGCGGACCCTGCCAGGAGGCCGAGAGCCGGTTGACGAGGTCGCCGACGCCCGCGGCCAGGTCGTCGGCGTCCTGCACGCCGTCCAGGCGGGGGAGCGCGGTGAGGAAGTGCAGTCCCTCCCGGGTCAGGCCGCGGCCCGGGGTGTCCTCGGGGACGTTCGCGGCGAGCTTGCGGTCGATCTCGGACTCGTACGGGTCGCCGAGGCGCAGTTCGAGGCGGGTGCCGAGGAGGTCGCGGATGGACATCCGGAACTCCGACCACTTGTGGGTGGCGGCGACGACGTGGATGCCGTAGCCGAGTCCGCGTGACGCCAGCTCGGTGATGGCCTCCTCCAGCGCCTCGTAGTCCTGGCGGAGGGTGAGCCAGCCGTCCACGACGAGGAAGACGTCGCCGAACGGGTCGTCGGCGAACTCCCCGGCGGCGCGCCTGCGGCGGTAGGAGTCCATGGAGTCGACGCCGAGTTCGGCGAAGCGCCGCTCGCGTTGCTCCATGAGCGTGGTGACCTCGGCGACGGTGCGCCGGACGCGGTCGCCGTCCAGGCGGGAGGCGACACCGCCGACGTGGGGGAGCCCGGCCAGCTGCGCGAGGGAGCCGCCGCCGAAGTCCAGGCAGTAGAACTGCACTTCGCGGGGCGTGTGCTGGAGCGCGAGCGAGCAGATGAGCGTGCGCAGCGCGGTGGACTTGCCGCTGCGCGGCGAGCCCGCGATCCCGACGTGTCCGGCCGCGCCGGAGAGGTCGAGCCAGAACGGGTCGCGACGCTGGTCGAAGGGGCGGTCGACGATGCCGACGACGGTGTGCAGGGGGCGCTTGCCGTCGCGGGGGACCAGGCCGTCCAGGGTGGGGGGTTCGGCCAGCGGCGGCAGCCAGATCGGGTGGGGGGCGGGCCCGAGCCCGTTCATCTGCCTGACGATGACGTCGAACAGGGTGTCCTGCGCCTCCTTGTGCTCGGGCGCCTCCGGGGAGGACTCCCTGTTCTCCTCTTCCACCAGCGGCACGTACGCCGCGGTGTAAGGGACGATCCTGCGCGTCTGGCCGGACGCCCCCGCCATGCCGGAGGAAGCCGCGATCTCCTCGGAGACGGGCCCCGACACGTACGCCGCGCGGAACCGCGTCATCTGGTCGGTGCCGACCTTCAAGTAGCCGTGGCCCGGAGCCTGGGGCAGTTCGTAGGCGTCCGGAACGCCCAGCACGACCCGTGATTCCATCGCCGAGAACGTGCGCAGGCCGATCCGGTACGACAGATGCGTGTCCAGGCCGCGCAGCTTTCCCTCCTCCAGCCGCTGCGACGCCAGCAGCAGGTGGACGCCGAGCGAACGGCCGAGACGTCCGATCATCACGAACAGCTCGGCGAACTCCGGCTTGGCCGACAGCAGCTCGCTGAACTCGTCCAGGACGAGGAAGAGCGTGGGCATCGGCTTGAGGTTCACGCCCTGCTCGCGGGCCTTCTCGTAGTCGCGCAGCGAGGCGTAGTTGCCCGCGGCGCGCAGGAGCTCCTGGCGGCGGACCATCTCGCCGTGCAGCGCGTCGTACATGCGGTCGACGAGGGGGAGCTCGTCCTCGAGGTTGGTGATGACCGCCGACACGTGGTGCAGCTCCTCCATGCCGAGGAAGGTCGCACCGCCCTTGAAGTCGACGAGCACGAAGTTCAGGACCTCGGAGGAGTGCGTCATCGCCAGACCCAGCACCAGGGTGCGCAGGAACTCCGACTTGCCGGCGCCGGTGGCGCCGATGCACAGGCCGTGCGGGCCGAAACCGCCCTGCGCGGCCTCCTTGATGTCGAGCTCGACGGGCCGTCCGGTCGGGTCCACGCCGACGGGTACGCGCAGCCTGCTGCGCGGCGGGCGGGGACGCCAGGTGGCGGCCAGGTCCACCCGGTGGGGGTCGGTGATGCCGAACAACTGGGTCAGCGTCGTCGCCCCGGCCAGCGCGTCCTCGGCGGCCTCCTCGGCGGCGCTGGCGCGCAGCGGCGCGAGCTGCCGGGCCAGCGCCTCGGCCTGGGGGACCGACACCTGGTCGGGGACGCCGATGCGGGTGGGCGTCTCCTTGCCGGCGTGGTCGCGGACGAGCATGGCCATCTGCCGGGGCGAGACCCGCAGCCGCAGCGTCAGGTCGTCGCTGATCGCCGGCAGCGCCTCGTCCAGGTCGAAGACGGTGACGCCCTCGATGCCCTCGGCGAGCTGGGTGTCGTAGGGAACCTGGCCGCCGTCGAGGATGACGACGTGGTAGGGCAGGTCGTCCAGGGACAGACCGCGGCTGAACCGGGGGCGGTTCTGGATCTCCAGCCGCTTCTCCAGGTCGCTCAGGTCGCTGGTGATGAGCCTGACGGGACCGGCGGCGTCCAGTTCGGTGGGGTGCAGCGCGTGCGGCAGCCATTTCACCCAGTCCCAGGCGGCGAGCCGCTCGGGCGAGGCGCAGACGGAGACGCGCATGTCGTCGGGGGTGTGGAAGGCGGCGAGGTGCAGGAGCACCGCGCGGGTCAGGCCGCGGACGGTCTCGGGGTCGCCGCCGGGCACGAACCGGGCGAAGGACCGCAGGGCCACGGAGACGGGCAGGTCGGGCACGGTGGAGTGGGTGCGGGTGAACCGGCCGAGCGCGCCGGCCGTCATCGGCTCCAGGTCCTCGACGGGCTTGGTGTCCGGCGGGATGAGCTCCAGGGCGAGCCGCTGCGGGCCGCGCGCGATGCGCACGTTGGCGAAGTCCTCGTCGGCGGGGCGGCGTTCCCACAGCCGTTCGCTCAGTACCAGGGAGGGCAGCGAGGCCGGGTCGGGGCTGCCCCATTCCAGCGAGTCCCGCTGCTCCTTGGCGGCGGTGCGGACCTTGGTCCTGACCTGGCCGAGGTAGCGCAGGTAGTCGCGGCGCTCGGCGTTCAGCTTCACCTTGCGCTCGCCGCTGCCCCGGCCCATCTGGCCGAGCATCATGCCCAGCATGGAGACGGCGAACAGGCCGCTGGACACCCAGGTGAGGGGGCTGGAGCCGGGCTGGGCGACCATGAAGACCATCGCCCCGGACCCGGCCATCATCGGCAGGTACATCAGTGCCTGCCGGCCGCCTTCGGAGACCTGCTCCGGGATTTCGGGCGGGGATTCCAGCAGGATCTCCCCACGTGGCATCTGGGGTGGTTTGCGACGTTCGCCGCGACGGACCAGCTCCGTGCTCATCGCTTTGACTTTCCCCTTGTCGTCCACTTTTGGTATGAACGGTCATCCTAGAGAACCGTGATCTTATGAACGCCCCCATGACTGGAGGAAACTGGTGGATCTGTGCAGGATCACCGTCGCCGGTCCTGCCCGCCGTATCGACCTGTCCCTGCCTGCCGACGTTCCCTTCGGCTCGCTGCTTCCGGTCCTGATCCGCAATTCCGGGCCCGACCTGGCCAATTCCGGACTGGCGCACGGCGGATGGGTACTGCAACGGCTGGACGAGGCCCCGTTCGACCTCGGGACGTCACCCCAGCAGGCGGGCGTCAAGGACGGCGAGGTGCTCTACCTCCGGCCGCAGATGGCGCCCCTGCCGGAACCGGCCTTCGACGATGTCCCCGACGTCATCGCGACCGCCGTCCGGGAACGGCCCGACCGGTGGAGACCCGCGATGACCAGGGCCACCGGCCTGGGCGTCGGCACCTTCATCCTGGTACTCGGCGCTTACCTGACCGTCGCCCGCGGCGGCGCGTGGGCGCCCTTCCTGACGGGCGGGATCGCCCTCCTGCTGCTCGGCGGCGCCGCGGCGGCGTCCCGGGCCAGAGGGGACGCCGGAGCGGGCGCCGTGCTCGGCCACCTCGCGCTGCTCTACGGCTTCCTCGCCGGATTCCTGAGCCCGGGAGCCGAACTCGGCGCCGCCCAGCTGCTGGCCGGAAGCGCGGTCCTGCTGCTGGTCGCCGTCCTCGCGGGCTTCGCGGTGAACGACGGCCTGTCGGTCTTCGCCGGATACGCCCTGGCCGGACTGATCGGCGTGCTGGCGGGCGGCCTCGGGCTCGGCTTTCCGAACCTCGGCGCGGCGGGCGTCGCGTCGATCATCATCGCGCCCACCCTGGCGCTGACCCCGCTCACCCCCACCCTGGCCTTCCGGCTGTCGCGGGTGACGCTGCCGCCCGTCCCGGCCAGCGCCGAGGACCTGCGCTCGGACACCCTCATGGTGGACGGGCAGGCCGTGCTCGAACGGACCGCCGTCGCCGACCGGATCGTCACCGGCGTCAACGCCGGGATCGGCCTGTCCGCCGCCGTCGCCATGTCCCTGCTGGTGCTCGGCGACGGCTGGTCCCCGCCGACCATGGCGGGCGTCGTCGCGCTGGCCCTGCTGCTGCGCGCCCGCGTCTTCGGCGGGCGCGGCCAGCGGCTGTGGCTCATCGTTCCGGGCCTGGCCGGACTCGCCCTGCTGACCGTCACCCTCTGCGCGGACCTCGACCCGGCCGTCTTCACCGGCGCCGCCCTCGCCCCCCTGGTCCTGCTGGCCGTCGCGGTCATCGTCCTCGGGCTGTGGCTGCCCGGCGCGCACCCGTCCCCGGTCTGGGCCCGGATGCTCGACGTCTTCGACCTCCTGCTGATCGTCAGCCTGATCCCGCTGGCCTTCGGCGTGGTCGGGCTGCTGGACAAGGTGCGCGGCATGGCCGCGTCGGTGGGCTGATGCTGACCCGCAAGGACCTCGTCCAGGCGCACCGCCTGATGACCATGCGCGCCGGGCAGGCCCTGATGCTCGGCGAGCCCGACAACGCCGACCGGCCGCTGCGCCGCATCGGCATCGGCCTGTTCAGCGGCCTGATGGTCGGGGTGCTGCTCATCGCCGGCTGGGGCATCGCCGGGCTCATCACCAAGGACGGCTCGATCCGCAACATGGACGAGACGACCGTCCTCATCGCCAAGGGCACCGGCGCGAAATACGTCATGTGCCAGAAGCAGAAGGACCGGCTGTGCACGGCGGTCAACTACGCCTCGGCACGGCTGGCGATCCAGGGCTCGCAGGTGAAGGTCCGTACCGTCGCCACCAAGTCCCTGTCGAAGTTCCAGCGCGGGCCGCTGATCGGCATCCCGGGAGCGCCGGACGCGCTGCCGTCGTCGCTGGTCAGCGCGCCCTGGACGGTATGCGTCAGCACGGTCTCCCACAATGGGCTGCGCGTTCCGGCCGCGTCCATGGCCGTCGGACGGAAGCTGGGCGGCACCCCCGTGGAAGCGGGGACGGGCGTCGTCGTCGTGGCGAACAGCAAGTACTGGCTGGTCGTGGACGGGACCAAGATGGAACTGCACAAGGCGTTCCTCGGCCCCCTGGCCCGGGACCAGCAGCCGCTCACCGTGCCCGCCGTGTGGCTGAACGGGCTGGTGCCCGGCCCGCAGTTCGAGGCCCCGACCATCCCCGGGTACGGCTCCCGCCGCGCGGCCCCGACCGGGGGGAAGGGCCGGATCGGCCAGGTCTACTCCGTCGAGGCCTCCGGCGTCTCGCCGCAGCAGTGGTTCGTGCTGCTGCGCGAGGGCCTGGCCCCGCTGACGAAGACGGAGGCATGGCTGCTGGAGAACACCCCGGGCGCCCCCGAGACCGTTCCGCTCTCCCGCACCGTCGCCAACCAGGCGCAGACCGCCCGGCTCCCCGAGACCGGCCTTCCCGCCGAGCTGCCCCGCGTCGTCGCCTACGACGGCTCGCAGCCGCTGTGCGCGGTGTACGAGGACCCGGGCAAGGCCTCGGCGGGGCTGACGCTCGGCGCCTCCCTGCCCGCCATCGCCGAACCGGCCGCCGTCGGGACCCGCAAGGACCGGCTGGACCAGGTCGTCATGAGCCCCGGCACCGGGGTGCTGGCCGCCGTCACCCAGAACGAGGCGCCCACCGCCTACGTCCTCATCACCGAGGACGGGCAGAAGTTCCCCATCCCGACCCAGGAGGATCTCGGCAAGCTCGGTTACGGCGTCGCCCAGGCCCGTCCCGTCCTGTCCCACCTGATGCAGCTCATGCCGCAGGGACCGGCCTTGGACGGCCAGGCCGCGATCAACCAGATTTCGTCCTTATGCGATCTTCGTCGGCGTAAGGTGTACAACCAGATTTTCAGGGACGGAGTGCCATATGGGTTATGACCCGAATCGGGCCAAGGAGCTGGAGTCCCGCATGCTGGTCGTGCTCTTCGCGGCCCTGGGCGTGGTGAGCACCGTGATGGCGCTCGATTTCTGGTGGTCGGAAGATCTGTCCGCTCACAAACCGTCGGCGCCCGACCCCTTGATCTACCGACCGGTCCTCCTCGGCGCGCTGGCCGCGGGCGTCCTGACGATCTGCCTGGTGTTCCTCCGGGACTTCTTCACCCGCTCCGCGTCGCTCGCGGCGCTCTGGCTCTGCGTCCTGTCCGGCCTCGCGCTCCCCGCGCTCATCGTGGTCTCCGTCAACTCCGACCTCGCCGTCTACGGAACGGCCGAGACGGTCCTCGGCGTCGGCGGGGTGCTCTTCCTCCTGGCCGCGTACTGCACAGGGAAAAAACGATCCACTCTGAAGGACCAGAAATGACGACGTTTGACGGGGCGCAGCGCCTCATCGACGACCTCCAGTTCCTTCACCGGAACATGAACGCCTTCCAGAAGCTGCTGAGGGAGGGAGAGGAGCAGGCACCCGGCCCGGTGGACGCGAGCGACTCCTCCGGGCAGGTCCGGGTCTTCCTCGACGCGTCGGGGACCGCCTCGTCGATCAGGGTCAGCGCGGGCTGGAAGCAGCGGCTCGCCCCCGAAGCGCTCGCCCAGGCCGTCACGGAGGCCTCACGGCAGGCCGTGTCCGAACGGGTGGCCCTCTGGGGCGAGAACCTCGAGCGGACGGACTGGAAGGGAAAGGTGGACCGGATCGGGCAGCGCATCGAGCGCGGTCTGGGCGGGGAGGAGGCCGGTGCCCCGCCGGCCTTCCAGCGGATGCGCGGCCGGAGCGAACCGCGTCCGGTCAACGTCCTCGCCGAGGAGATGCTGAAGCTGTTCGACCGGACCCAGAACTTCACCGCCCCCTCGGCCCCCGCCGAGTTCACCGGCCGCGACCGCAGCCGGAGGGTGTCCCTGTCCGTGGCCCCCGGCGCCGGCATCACCGGCTGCGACATCGACGCCCGCTGGGCCGGCGGGCAGAACGCCACCGACCTGACCTCGGCGCTGAAGGGGGCGCTGGAGGCGGCGCTGGCCGAGGCCGCCGCGCGTCCGGCCCCGACCTCGCCCGCCGAGGGCGTCGACGGCCTGCTGGCCGAGACGCTCACGCTGCTCGACCGGCTGCCGAACACCTTCCGCTGACGAAAGGCACTCGCACATGGCTCCCAGCAAAGAAGAGATCAGGTTCTCGGTCGAAGGGCTGCGCACGCACGCCAAGGACTGGGACGCGGCCGCCGGTCAGATGGAGCAGGTCGGCACGGTCGTCGCGGGGCTCGAGTTGAACCGCGTCGAGGCGGGCCTCTTCCAGAGCCTGGTCAACCAGGTGAACAGCACTCAGCAGAAGATCGAGATGCTGGCGCGGGAGGCGGTCACCGAGATGGAGAAGGGCGGCGACGCCCTTCGCAAGGTGGCCACCACCTATGAGGCGGAAGAGGCGAAGAACGTGCACAAGATGAACAAGCTCTACTGACCAGAGGGAGATCCGGTTGTCCACGTTCAGCCTCGCCGAGTTCGAGACGGCGACCAGCAAGATCACTTCCGGGATGAAGGACATCTCCGCCAAGATCCCCGAGCTCAAGCCGGCCGCGGCCGCGACCGCCAACAAGTGGTACGTGCCGGACATCATCGGCAACGCTCTGGTGGAGATGGCGGGCTGGGCCGCGGACCTGGCCAAGACGATCCTCGACAAGATCATCGACGTGATCGAGGGCCTCTTCGCGCCGATCAAGATGTTCTACGACGCCAGTAAGTGGAGCAGCATCCAGAGCACGACCGAGACGGTGGCCTCGGACATCGGCGAGGAGCGGATCAAGCGCAAGCTCACCGAGGCGTTCTGGGAGGGCCCGGCGACCGAGGCCTACCTCACCGTCGCCAAGGCGCAGGGCACCGCCGCCACCCGGGTCTCCTCGATGGCCGACACCATCAAGACGACGCTGAACGCCAGCGCGGTGGCGGGACTGGTGTTCTACGTGGCGATCGCGGTGATCGTCATCAAGTTCCTCGCCGCGATGATCAGCATGATCGTGGAGTTCGGCATCGTCATAGCGAGCCTCTTCGGCGTGGCCACGATCATCGAGGAGGCGGGCACGGTGCCGCTGGCGATCGCCGCGGCCGTCGGCGGCCTGCTGGCGTTCCTCGGCCCGCAGATCGAGACGCTCATCAACAACAGCGCCTCGCTGGAGAGCGGCGCCGGACTCGACGGCGGCCACTGGCCGAAGCTCGCCACCGGGACGTTCAGCGACGCCACCGTCAAGGACGGCGACGCCGACTGGTCCGTCCAGGACAGGTGAGACAACAGGGATAACGATTGAATAACGCGGCGTCAGAGTTTTCTGCTGTCAAGTGGCAGATAAGAGGCTGATGTGCGTATCGTGATCATCGCTTAGCAAACCGGAAATTCCGCCGCATTTATGGAGGTGACGGGTGGCTCCCACTTCGGGTGCTGATAGGGCCAAAATGGCCCAGGCCGCCTCGCAGGTCGAAGACGCTGCGAACGACATCAGGGGCCTGCAGACCGGACTCAACGGTCGCAAGGGCGCGATGATGGAGGGCTGGGTGGGCAACGCCTCCCTCGCTTTCAACAGGGTCTTCACCGATTTCGACCAGGCCTTCCGTACCACCCTCGAACAGCTGGACAAGATCCACGAGAAGCTCGTGGACAACCGGATCCGGTACGAGGCGAACGAAGACCAGACGCAGGCGGACATCCAGCGGCTGAACGCGCTGCTCAACAACTAGGGGAACTGACGTGGCTCCCACGGACTACACAAAGGTCAACTTCGGCGCTCTCGCCGACGGCCAGGCCGACTTCCGCAAGGTGTACAACGAGCTGAACAACCGGCTCAACAGCCTCGAGAAGTACCTGGAATCCAACCTCTCCGAGTGGGAGGGCGACGCCGTCCAGGCCTACTGGGAGGCCAAGCGCGTCTGGGACAAGGCGTGCCAGGACGTCGCGAACACCATCAACGCGATGGGCGCCGCCATCGGCAACGCGAACCAGAGCTACCAGGACACCGAAAACGCCAACCGGCGTATTTGGGGCTGACGGACTCGACAGGCGCCGCCCCCTGGCCAGGGGGCGGCGTTCTGCCGCTCACTAGTCACACGAGGGCAGCACTTTGGGCGATCAGTACCACCCGAACGGCTCGGGCGTCGCGAACGACCTGAGCCGGCAACCCCGTAGCGGCGGCCCCGGATCCGCCTGGACGTCACCGCGCGCCACCGGCGACATCGACGTCGAACGCGACCGCCTCAACGACATCGCCAGGAAGCTCGACGGCGACCTCAAGAAGCTGGAAGCGGACATCGCGAGCTTCACGTCGGCCAACAAGGTCCCCGCCGCGGACCTCGGCGTCTCCCCGGCCGCGAGCACGCTCAAGATGTCGTCGGAGCGCACGCACGGCGCGCTCCTCGACGCGATGGTCCGGCTGCGCTTCGCCTACCTCGGCGTGATCGCCGGTCTGCGCGGCAGCAGCACGAACTACGAGAACGTCGAAGAAGAGATCGCGGCCTACCTCCGCAAGCTCGGCGCCTAGGAAGGGATCACGCATGGGTGACGAGATCAGAGTCCACCGGCCCCAGGCCGTCCCGACCGGCCCGCCTCCGGCGACCCCGCCGGGCGTCGACATGGAGCAGGTCAAGTCCATCATCGGCGCGGTGGACATCGGGAACGTGACGCAGACCGGCGACCTCTACCTGAAGACGGCCACCCGGTTCGACGAGCACGCCGCCAACCTCGTCGCGCACGCCGAGGCCCTCGCCGGCATCTGGCGCGGCAAGCCGGCCGACAACGCCCTCGAGGCGTTCGCCAAGCTGCACGGCACCGCCACCGCGATCAGCGCCAACACGGCCGAGGCCGGCGAGACGTACAAGTGGCTGGGCACCACCATCCTGCCCTTCTACAAGGACAGCGCCCAGAGCATGACGGACGGGTTCATCCGCACCGACGGCGACGACGAACGGGCCCGCGAGCTCCTCGACCGGATGAACGACCGGGTCGCCGAGGCGAACAACGGCCTCCCCAGCCAGCTCGTCGTCACTCTCCCGGTGGTGAACGCGATAGCTCCTCCTCTTCCCATAAAGGAGAACGGGGGAGGAGTGCCTCCGACCGGTTACTCCCCGCCCTCCGGACCCTACGGCGGAGGGAACGGGGGTTATGGAGGGTCCGGTTCCTGGAGCACCGGTCTCTACGGCAACGGGCAGTACGGCACCGGTCCGTATGACGGCGGCCCGGGTGAGATCGGCCCTGGAGGCCCCACCGGCCCCGGGAATCCGAACCAGCAGGTGCCCACCGGACCCACCGGACCGACCGGACCGACCGGACCGACCGTGCCTGGTATCGGAGGCAACGGCGGGGTCATCGGGAACGGCACGGATCTGGCAGGAACCGGGCCTAACCCGGGAACCGGTCAGAACCCCTTCAACCTGAACCCCTCCGGACCGACCCCCTCGGTGCCGAGTACAGGGCTGCCGGGCCAGCCCGGCGGGCCTTCGACGTACAACGGGTTCGGCGGCTTCAACGGACCCGGGAGCAACTCCGTGACCCGGGGCCCGTCGAGTTTCGGCGCTCCCCGGATCGGGCTCGCGCAGGGCCCCGGCAACGGCGTCATCGGCGCGATGAACGGAGAGTCCGCGCTGACGCGCGGCGCGGCCCAGCAGGCGGCAGGCCGAGGCCAGGCGGGTATGCCGATCGGCGGGTCCCGCGGCGGCGGGGGCGGTGACGGCGAGGAGCACACCCGCAGCACCTGGCTCTCGGAGGACGAGGACGTCTGGGGCGCGGAAGCCGATATCCCTCCTGCGGTGATCGGCTGACGTGTTCCGCGGAATGTTCGTGGCGGGGCTGGCGCTGGCCTCCGTGGTCGGCGCCGGTCCCGTCAGCGCTGTTCCGAAACCGCGCGGCGACCAGTGGTGGCTGTCCACGACGGGAATCCAGCAGGCGTGGAAGCAGAGCACCGGACAGGGTGTGACCGTGGCGCTCATCGACGGGAAGCCCGTCCTCGGACTGCGGGAGTTCCGCGGTGCGCGCATCCGTAAGGGACGCGATTTCCGAAGATACGGAGACGGATTCGTCAAACCGCCCGAATGGGATCAGGAGCACGGCACCGGCATGCTCAGCCTCATCGCCGCCCAGGGAGGCGGGAGCGGCTACCAGGGAGCGGCGCCGGACGCCGAGGTGCTCACCATCCCGGTGAACGGCGGCGCCGACTTCCGCGAAGCCCTGAGGTACGCGATCGACCAGGGCGCCGACGTCGTCAACATGTCGTTCGCAGGGGTGGACATCTCGACGGCCGAGCCCGTGTGCGATGCGGGGTGGCAGGAAGCGGTCGACTACGCGGCGGAACACGACGTGGTTCTGGTGGCGGGCGCGGGTAACAACCGGTCATCGGAAAACCTGCCGTACGTACCGGCCATGTGCCCTGGCGTCCTCGCGGTCGCGGGCCTGTCCAAGGAACTGACTCTGCGGAAGAAGCCGGTCCGCCAGCCCTACATCGCGATCGCCGCGCCCTCCGACGAGGTCTCCTCCCTCCGTGACTCAGGGGCTCTGTGGGTGGGAGACGGCGGCACCAGCTCCGCCGCGGCCCTCACCACCGCCGCCATCGCCCTGCTCCGCTCCGCCCATCCCGGTGAGAGCGCCCGCCAGATCGTCGCCCGTCTCCTGTACGCCGCCCAGGACGTCCACACGCCCGGCTGGGACGACCACACTGGCTACGGTCTCATCCGCCCGGACAGGGCCCTGACCGCCACCGTCCCCTCGGGCTTCGCCAACACGGTCTACGACCGCTTCGACGCCTGGCACAAGGAACAGGCCGAGCTGAAGCAGCAGCGCGAGAACCCCCCGGACTTCGCCGTGGGCGGCGACCCGAACCGCGAGCGGTCGACCTCCAGCGACTGGGAGACCTACGCCCCCTGGCTCCTCGGCGCGGGCGCCCTCTCCCTCGCCGCGGTCTTCACCGGTTTCCTCGTCTTCCGCAGAAGACGCAGGGGCGCCGCCCGGTCCCTCTGACCGGGGAGGAGGGCTTCAAGGCGGACTCCGCATCCGGTTCCTCGTTCAGCGACCTTCGGGAATCTTTATGAAAAGATTTCAGATTATCCCTGAGAGTGCGGACGGAATGGAATTCCGTTGGACGCGAGCGCGGTCCTGACGCGGAGCCGGAACTCGGCCGGTCGGCCTTCGTGCTGTTCTCCGGAATGGCGTGCGCCGTTTCGCATGAGCCTGATCCGATGAGATCGGTGAAGGAAGGCGAGAACGGCGGAGGGCGGGGAAATCCGGAGTTCGACGCCCCCGTACAGCTGATCCAGAGGCGGGCGCGGACGGGCGGTTCCAGCAGGCGCGGTCCTCTTCGTGCTCGTGGAGGGGGCCACCGTTCTGGTGGAACTCGAGGAGATGGTCGTGCGGACCTCGTGGGATTCGCCGTCCTGGCGGGAGAAGACCGGGGAGCAGAGGGACCGGATCGCGCGGGCGAGCGTGCGGGGGCTCTAGGCGTCAGGCTATGGCGCGGGTGAAGGCGGCGGTGGCGAGGTGGACGGCGGTGGCCTGGGAGGACTCGGCGAGGAGTGAGGGGTCCACGGAGGTGCCGGCGGCCAGGTGGCGGTCGTAGGGGAGGTGGATGACGGGGACGCCTTCGGCGGCGAGGAGGGCGCGGGAGCGGTTCAGGTCTCCGTCGAGGTGCGGGCTGTGGGTGACCAGGACGACGAGGGTGCGCTGGAGCAGGTGGGCGTGCGGGCTGCGCAGGAACCAGTCGAGGGCGCTGCGGGTGCTGAGGGCGCCGTCGGCGGTCGCGGGGGCGATGAGGATCTGGGCGTGGGACGAGGCCAGGATGCCCTGGTGCAGGTCCGAGGTGAGGCCGGGACCGCAGTCGACCAGGCTGATGCCGAAGTAGCGGCTGAACTCGCCCTGCGCGGTCTGGAACTCCCCGAGGCTCAGCTCGGTCGTCAGGGCGCGTGAGGACGACGCGGACGCCACCCAGAGGCGTTCGCCGGCCTGCGTCAGGTAGGACTGGGCCGCCTCCCAGTTCGGGAGCGTCGTCAGTCCCCGGTAGGTGCGCTCGGCGTTCACGCCCAGCCGCAGCGGCAGCGAGCCGAGACTCGGGTCGGCGTCCAGGACGAGCGTCCGGTCGCCCCGGTGCGCCGCGATCGTGCGGGCGACCAGAGCCGTCACGGTCGTCTTGCCGGCTCCGCCCCGAAGGCTCGTGACGGCGATCCTCCGGCAGGAGCTGACCACCTGCCCCAGGATCCCGGCTGCGGCCTCCTGCTCCCGCACCGCCTGCGCGGCCCGCGCCCCCACGGCCCGCCGCATCCCGCGCCCCACCCGCCGCGCCAGCGGATCCCCGTGCCGCATCCGCCGCATCAGATCGTCCGCGACCGGAGTCCCGGCCGGGTTCGCCCCCTGCGCCCAGGAGGCCTCTTCCACCCGCACCCCCGCATGGCCCCCGTGGGCCTCCCCCGCCGCATACGGCACACCGGGAGAGACCTCATCGCCGTACACGGACGCGGCACCGGCGCCCAGGGCCGCTTCCGAGGGCACGACCGCTTCGGGGGAGTGAGGCGCGCCGGGAGCGATCGGGTTGCCGTAGACGGACGCGGTGTTCTGGTCCGGGCGAACGCCCGTCCCGAGGGCCGCTTCGCCCGGAGGGACTCCTGGGCTGTGGGGCATCGCGGGAGCGGCCGCGTCGCCGTACACGGCGGGGTTCCGCTCTGGACGAGCGTCTGCGGGGAGGGCCCGATGGGCCCCCGGGGGAGCGTCCGTCGTCGGAGCGGCCGCGTCGCCGTACGCGGCGGGGTTCCGTTCTGGACGGGCGTCTGCGGGGAGGGCCCGATGGGCCCCTGGGGGAGCGGTCGCGTCGCCGTACGCGGCGGTCTCGTCCTGCTCGAGGGGGCCGGCCGGGGTGAAGGCGGTGGGAGCGCTTCGTTCCGGGTCGGCTGCCGGGGAAGCGGGTGGCGCGGTGCCGCCGTGCACGGGTGCGGCCAGGCTGCTCTGCCCGGCGTGGGGGTCCGCTGCGAAAGAGGTGCCGGGGGCGTGCTGCGCCGTCGGTCCGCTCTGGCCCGGGCGGGGCTCGGGGGCGCCCTGCGGCGGGGAGGGCTGCGGGCGGGCGGCCGCCGAGACCACGGAGGAGGCGGGAGCCCGGTCGCGGCGGGTGGCGAAGGGGTTCGGGGGCACGACCGGGGAGGTCAGGGGGTCGACGGGGACGGGGGGCGAGCCGCCGGCCAGGCCGCGCGAGGGCAGGCCGAGAGCGCGAAGCGTGGAGAGCTGCCAGTCGGGCACCGCGGTCCTTCCCCCAAAGGTGATGGAAGCGAGTTTAGTGGTGAGTTGCGAGAGTTGTGGGGCTAGGATCGGCGCGCTGCCGGATCGGGGAGGAGGCGTCGGGTGTCCAAGGACTTGGTGGTTCTCGGGAGAAGGGAACCCGACGTCGCGGGGGTGGCGGAGGCCTGCGGGACCATGTTCCGGGTGAACGGGGCGGGCTGGCCGGTGCAGATCTTCGACGACGCGGGCAGGCTCGTGCTGACCGTCGAGAACCCGGTGCCGGTGGAGGCGCAGGGCGAGATCGAACGGCTGCTGGGAGTGCGGGCGGACCCGCCGGTGTGGTGGATCGACGTCCGGGCCGCCGCGGACGTGGAGGAGGCCGCGGCCGTCGCGCGCGAACTCGCCTCGGAGCTGGCCGGACGGTTCAGCGGCGTGGTCTGGAGCAGCAGGTGAGCATCGCCGACGTCCTCACCGCCAAGGCGTCCGTCATCCTGCAGGACCGGGCCGTGGTGCCGCTGCTCGCCTGGATGGCGCCGGAGGGTCGGGCGCTGCAGGTCGTGACGCCGCCGACCTCGCGGTTGACGCTGCCGCTCAGCCTCGCACTGGTCGGACCGGACGACCGCTGGGTCGTCGCGGACGGCGACACCTTCTACGACGGGCTCACCGGCCACCACCTGAGATGGGACGGCGACTGCTTCGGTCCCGACCCCCGGGCGCAGGGCCACGCCGCGGGCTTCACGGTGAAGTCGGAGGCGGCCGTCGGCGGCCAGCTGTTCCTCACCCTGGAGAACCGGGTGCCGCCGGGCGAGCCGCTCGCCGGGGTGCTCTCCCAGGTCTGCCAGGCGGTCCTGGGCTACCTTCCGACGGGCTGGGGCCGCAACGAGCCGGCGGGCCTGCGCTGGGACCGGGGGCGCTTCAGCGAGGAGCTGCGCAGCCGCCCGGGCCGCGCCGTGGTGGTCTGCTCCGCGGGCATGGTCTCGACCACGTCCGTGATGCCCCTGCCGGACGGCTCCCAGCTGGAGCAGTCGACGGTCGTCATCGGTTTCGCCGATCCCTCGACGGTTCCCGTCCCGCAGATGAGCGGCATCGTCTCCAAGCTGCCGGGGGTGACGGCGGCCTCCGCCCAGGTGCGTTTCGGCCGTCCCGACCTGACCGTGGAGCCCCGCTGGGCGGGGGCTCCCGTTCCCATCCAGCTCTGAACGGCGCGCGGGGAGGCGGCCGGTTGACCGGATGAGGTCAGGGCAGTGAAGGGATTCGTGGCTGAAGGGGCGTTTTTGGGGGCTTGTCATACTTGGGGATGATGTCGGTGGCATGTGCCTTGAACTTGGGGCAGGGAGAAGGCAACCTTCTTACGCTGGTCGTGTAAGAGAACAACAGGGGAACAGAGGGCGCTGACCTTGAGCGACGTGGCGAGGCGAACGACGCGGTGATGGACCGGGTCTACGTCGGCTGGCGCTACGACCAGGCGCACCCGGATCCGGGTCCGGAGCCGCGCCCCCCGTACCCGTATGCCCGGAACGCTCCCACCTGGATGGAGGAGGCCGAGCAGTACCAGGGCGAGACCATGCGCAACCGCCCCCTGAAGTACACCGCCGTCGGAGCGGGGATCGGCGGGCTGCTCTTCCTCGCCCTGGGGTTCGGCGACTGGCTGCAGTGGGCGTTCGCGCTGGTCGGGCTGCTGGCCTGCCTCATCGTCATCGGCATCACCGGCTGGTCGGTCTGGCAGGGAGAGCAGGCCGTGCGCATCCGCAGGCGCGCCGACCGGCAGCGCCGCGAACACGCCCAGGCCCGCCTCGAACAGCGCAGGGCCGAGGCCGAGGACGGTTACGCGCTCGCCCGCCGGAAGTGGGAGGAGGCCCGCGCCGCCTACGAGAACCAGCGGGAATGGCATCCGGTGACGGTCCCGCCGGGCGTCGACCGGGTCGACATCGCCGGCGGCACCCTCGCGGGCTGGGCCGCGGCCGTCACCATGATGGGCGCCGCCCGGCTGGAGGCCGGATCCCGGGTCACGGTGCTCGACCTGTCCGAGGGGGCGGTCGCCCGGGACCTGCTGCGGCTCCCCGGTGAGGACCCCCTGGTGTGGGTGCTGCCCGACGACCTCAAACGCCTCGACCTCGGCACGAGGCTGAGCCCGTCCGCCCTGGCCGACGTGCTGTCGGTGGTGGTCGGCGCGACCGAGTCGGAGTCGTCGGTGCGGGACACCTCGATCGACAACTCCATCCTGGAGCGGCTCATCTCGGTGCTCGGCGGATCCCCGCGCATCGCCCAGATCACCGCGGCGCTGCGTGCCCTCGCGCAGGTCGGCGACCCGAGGGACGACCTGAAGGCGGGGCTGCTCACCGAGGAGCAGCTCGACCGGATCTCCACCCTCTTCGGGCGCGGCGCCGCCGACCGGGTCGTGCTGGAGCGGGCCTGGACGCTGGAGTCGCAGCTGCGCAAGCTGGAGGACCTGGGCTCCGACTCGGTGCACCTGCCGCCCGCCCCGCTGCGCGTCATCTCCCTGGACCGCAGGGCCGGCGTGCTCACCAACAAGATCCTCGCCACGTACGTCACGACCGCGCTGACCCATCTGCTCCGCCAGACCCCCGTCCACCGGCCGTGGGGGCAGACCCTGTTCCTGTGCGGGGCGGAGAAGCTCCGCGGCGACGTCCTGGACCGGCTGGCGGACGCCTGCGAGACCACCGGCACCGGCCTGGTCCTCATGTACCGCACGATCCCGGGGCCGGTACGGGAACGTCTGGGCCGGGGCAACAGCGCCGTCGGCTTCATGCGTCTGGGCAACGCCTCGGACGCGGCCGCCGCGGCCGACTACCTCGGCGCCGAACCCCACCTGCTCCTGGCCGAGGCCACGGAGAAGGCGACCCCCGAGGAACCCACCGCCCCCTACTCCAGCACCGTCGCCTACGCCCGCCGCGCCATGGGGGAGCACGCCCTCACCGCCCCCCTGACGGGCCCCGCGCCCACCCGCCACTCGCTGATCGACGTCATCTCCACCGGCCCGTGGCCCGGCACCGTCGCCGGCGCGGTCGCCCCCCAGCGCACCCGCGAGCTCCGCCCCGAACGCCGCCAGCTCCAGGACCTCCCGCCCACCGCCATGGTCTTCACCCACGCCAACACCACCTACCTGGTGGACGCCAACCCGGGCATCATGACCCTCCCCACCGCCCACCCCCTCTCCGGCGACGACACCGACGAGCGCCCCCTCCCCGCCCCCGGCAACACCCCTCCGGAACCTGACGGCCCCGAGGCCTGACCCCGTCGCGATCCGCGATGGCGGAGCCGTTCCCGTCTCCTGACCCGTCTTTCGGGAACTGATGGTCGGGCTGGTCGGGCGGCCAGGCCCGTCGCGATCCGTGATGGCGGAGCCGTTCCGTCTCCTGACCCGTTCTTCGGGAACCTGAGGGGCGGGTGGCCAGAGGCCGTGGCGGAGCCGTCCCCGCCATCGCGGGCCGGCGGGGTGGCGGTGAGTCAGGTTGGCGGCGAGTCAGGAGGGCGGTGTGTCCGAGGGCGGGTCGTCAGGGGTGGAGGCGGGGGCGATGAAACGGTCGGGCCAGGTGAGGACGGATTCCAGCCAGGGGGTCCGGAGTGCGGTGGCGAGGTGGTGGAGGCGGTCGTCGGGGGGCAGGCCGACGGAGACGTGGTCGAGGTCGTCGTCGTAGGGGTCGGGCGGGGTGCCCAGGAGGGCGTCGCGGGCTATGGGGCGGTTGGCGGGGAGCGCGGGGGACAGCGGGTGGCGGCGGAGGGCGCGGAGGCGCTGCCCGAACCTGGTGTCGGAGGACTGGCCGCGGAGGCCCGGCAGGACGTGGTCCAGCGGGGGCGCGGGAGAGCGGGGGTCGGGGGCGGGGGCGTCCAGGGGGAAGAGCTTGTCCATCTCGTGCAGCCAGCGCAGCTGGGGGATCACGAAGGCGGGGCCCGGCGGGGCGGGTTCCGCGTCCCCCGCGGAGGAGCCCGCCAGGAGGCGGGCGGCGGCCTCGGCGGCGGCGACCGTCAGGGTGGACGGGTCGAAGTCGGTGCGCAGCGCCAGCGCGCGGCGGCCGACCGAGCGGTCCAGGACGGTGGCGAGCATGCACTCGCGGGTGCGGGGAGGCAGCCGCTGCCAGGCGCGGGCCAGGTCGGGCGGGACGGCGGGCGGCACGCGGTTCACCAGATGGGACAGCACCAGGACGTCGGCCCACAGGCGCAGCCAGGAGAGCTCGGCGTCGGAGGCCAGGAGGTCGGCCTTGCGCAGCTCGCTCAGCGTGCAGGCGCGACGGGAACGGCACTCGGTGCCGCACGCCACCGAACGCCGCCCTCGGACGGGCGGAGGCGGGCCGGGCCGGGTCTCCTCGCGGTCCTCGCCCCAGGGCACGCGGACGCGCAGCGGCCGGTCCATCCCGTCGGCGAAGACCGCCGCGACCCCGGGGCGCAGCGACACCACCTCGCGGGACTGGTCGGCGTCGAGGTTCATCGCCGAGCCCACCACATGCCGGTCGTCGTACGCCGGAAGCCGGTGGACGACCTTCAGCGCGGTGTTCTTCACGACGTCGGGGATGAGCTTCACCGGGATCTGCTCGGCCACCACGATGCCCTCGCCGTAGGCGCGGATCTCGGCGAGCATCCCGGCGAACAGCTCGACCGCGTGCGCCGAGGAGCCCTCTCGGTGGCGCAGCAGCCGGTGCGCCTCCTCGATGACGATGACGTGCTGCAGGCCCCGGGTGCGGCCCGTGCGGGCCCGCATCCGCAGGTGCTCCACCACCCGGATGATGAGCGTCCCCATCAGGAACGCCTTGTCCTCGTCGTTGGCGACGTCCTCGATCGCCAGGACGACGTTCTCGCGCAGCAGCCCGCCGATGTCGGCGTCGTGCCCGCCCTCGAAGAACCGGCCGGCCGAGCCGATGCGCAGCGACCGCAGCCGCACGTCGACGAAGCCCTTCACGTCCGACATCAGCTCCCTGCCGTAGCCGACGTCGTCGATGACCTCCATCGCGGCCTGCTGGAGCTGCTCCAGCGTGGGGACGGCGGGCGGCACCCGCGCCCCCGGCCTGCCGCCGCCGGTCACCACGTCCCAGCCGCACGCCTCGTACACCCGCTGCAGCGCCTGCGCGATGATCTGCGGGAAGGGCTCCTCCGCGTCGAACGCCGCCTGGAACAGCGCCCGGATCATGTCGATGTGCGCCTGGACGGGGTAGCCGGGTTCGGGCGCCAGCGGATTGACCGACAGCGGCACCGACGACGGATCCGACGGGTTGACCACCGTCACCGGCGCGTCGATCCGCCCCGCCATCGCCGCGTACTCCGACTTGGCGGGCTCGATCGCCAGCCACGGCACCCCCGCGCGGGTGAGCTGCTCCAGCAGGTGCCGGACCGTCTGCGACTTGCCCGACCCCGTCGCCCCCGTCACGAACGCGTGCCGGTTCAGCGTCTCCAGCGGGACCGTGAACCGCCCGACCGCGCGGTCCTGCCCGTCGAGGATGGCGCCGAGCTCCAGCCCGCCGGGCGGGGTCTCGGAGGTGACGTCGAAGAATCCGGGGTCCAGCACCCGCACCCCGGGCACCTCGCGGCGAGGCAGCCCCGCGAGCGCGGCCAGCACTCCGGCGGACGAGGCGAACGGGAAGCCCTCCTCGGAGCCGCCGAGCGTCTCGGCGAGCGAACCGAAGCCCCGCCCGGTGCGCAGCCGGTACGGGTGGTGGCCCAGCTCCATCGAGCCGACCAGGACCGGCGCGACCTGCTCGAGACCGGCCGGGTCCGCCGCGCCCGCCAGCACCCGGACGTTCCACAGCCCGGCCTCCCGGTAGGCGTCGAGCTCCGCCAGCCTCCGTTCGGCCCGTCCCGCGTCGCTCTGCTCGTCGCGCCGCAGCATGCGCAGCTCGTGCCGCAGGTCGCGCAGCTCGGCGTCCAAGGCCGGCTCGGGGCACGGCTCGGCCACCAGGAGCCAGCCGAACGGCCGCCCCAGCAGGGTCGTCAGCATCGACTCGAACAGCGAGGAGTGCTCCTGGCCCGATCCGGCCAGCGGGGGCGCCTGGCGGCCCGGGCACCGCTTCCACACCATGCGCGCCGCCGTGTGCAGCCAGTCGTCACCGCACACCCTGCCCCGCGCGCCGTTGGGGAACAGCAGCGAACCGTCGCCCGAGCCCGCGTTCGTGACCAGCTCCAGCGGCGACCCGCCGCCCCTGGACAGCCAGCCCACCACGAACGGACGCCGCTGCTGCGCGGCGGACAGCACCGCGGGCAGCACCGTCACGAAATCCCACTCCGCCGAGGAGACCCGCTGCGCCGCGGGGATCGCCTCGATCCTGAACCAGGGCCCGTGCGAGGTCATCACCACCTCATCATGCCGCCGTTCGCGGACGGATCCGGGTTTTCCACAGCCCTCGCGCGGACCACGGCTCCGGCGGGAGCGGGCGGAGGGTCAGATGTTCTCGCGGGTCCAGGTCTGCAGGCCCTGCGCGGTGGCGATCGGATTCCACAGGTCGAGGAACGTCCGCTTGGTCTCGGTCGCCTCGTCGGTGACGTCCTTCAGGCGCGCGGCGGCGTCCTTGTCGCAGCCGTCCTCGTCCTCCAGCCAGGTGAGTGCCTCCTGGTTGGACTCGATGGACGCCTCGAGCGCCGCGACCAGGGCGTTCTTCACCTCGTCGCCGTTCTCCAGCGCGCCGAAGGACAGCCCCTTCACGTCTGCCAGCTGCCCCTGGCGCTCCTGGACGGCGGTCCTGAAGGCGGAGATGTCCTTGGACTTGTTCGCGCACGTGTAGGTGATGTTCGCCAGCTTCTTGCGGCTGGCCGACATGTCGTCCAGTACGGCGTCCACCGCCTCGGCCTCGGCCTGGGGGTCGCCCGAGGTGTCGGGCGCGTCGCTGTCGGGAGAATCCTGTTTCGGGGCGTTCTTCTTGGAGTCATCCCCGCTGTCCTGCGACGTGCCCGGCTGGGCGAGCGAGTCGTCGGAGCCGTCTTCCTTCGACCAGAAGACGTAGCCGACGACGAGCACGGCGGTCAGCAGCGCGGCGACCAGGCCGGCGATCAACGGCCCGCGCCAGCGCGGCGCCTCGTCGGGCAGCCACTGCTCGCCGTCGTTCCGCGAAGAGCGCTGCTGCTCTTCCGGGACGGCGTTCCAGGGCTGTTGAGCCTGCCCTCCGCTCCACTGTTGCTGCCCGGGCTCGGCGTCCCAGGGACGCTGCTGCGGCGGCTGCTCGTTCCACTGCCGCTCGCCGGGCTGCTCTCCCCAGGGCCGTTCGGGCGCAGGCCCTTCCGTCCACGGACGCTGGACGGGCTGCTCCCCCCAAGGGCGCTCCTGCGGCTGTTCGGCCCAGGGGCGTTCCCGGGGCTGCTCGGCCCAGGGACGCTCCTCGTCCTGGGCGGCCCAGGGGCGGTCGTCCTGCGACGGTTCCGCGCGCCAGCCCTGCTGGACGGGCTCGGGCTGCCAGGGCTCCGGCGGCCAGGGCTCGTTCCCGCCGGGCGGAGCGCTCCACGGGGAGGCCTCGTCGACCTGCGGGAGCACGGCATCGCAGCGGGTGCATCGGCCGAGCGAACCGGGAGTCTCACTACGGCATTCGGGACACTGCATCGGCGGCCTCGAGTCGGGGGAAACTTGCAGCCAGGACGTTCTTAGCCCCACCACACTACAGCCGTCACTCGCCCGCGGCCCCGTCCAGCACTCCGACAGGGGCCGCGGGCCGGCTCAGAAACTCTGGCGTTTCGCCAGGCCGTACCGCGGTGCGATCGGATTCCACATCTCCAGGAAGCGGTTCTTGGAGCGGGACGCCTGCGCCGAGAGCCTGTCGCCGCGCTTGTAGTTCGCGCCCTTGAGCGGGGTCTTGCCCTTGCAGCCCTGGTTGCTGCGCGCCCAGGCCAGGTAGGCCAGGTCGACGTCGAGCGACAGCTTGATGGAGCGCGCGAGGGCGGCGCGCAGCTTCACCGCCTCGGGCAGCTGGGGGATGTTCAGCTGCTGCGCACGCTTCCACTGCGCCTGCCGCTGCTGGGCGACCTGCTGCATGGTGTTGACGGAGGCGGGGATGGCGGCGCATTTGCGGGCCTTGACGAGCGCGTCGCTCAGCGCGCCCCGGCTCTTGGCGCTGGCGTTCAGCAGCGCCTGCACCTTCCGGGCCTGCTTCACCGCGGCGGGGTCCGTCGTCCTCTCCCCGGCGGGCACCTGCGCGACGGGCCGCTGCGACGGGGCGATCTTGCTCTTCGGGTCGTCGTCGCCGTCGAAGAACACGAGGCAGACGGAGACCAGGGCGACGACGACCAGCGCGGCGACCCCGATGAGAAGCGGCTTGTTCTTGGCGCCGCCGTCCGCGGACGGGGCGCGGTGTGACTGCGTCATCGGCAGCGGCCCGTTGGGGTCCCACAGGGGCTTCTCCTCCTGGGGCCCGCCCCAGGGCTGCTGCTGCCCGAACCCGCCGGACCCGCCGGACCCGCCCATCATGCCGAGCTGGGCGGCGGGGGCGAATCCCGCCTGGGGCTGCCCGTAGGGCGGCTCGCCGGGCTGCTGCGCCGCGTACGGAGGCTCTGCGGCGAGCCCGTTGGGTTGCGCGTACGGAGGTTCTGCGGCGAGCCCGTCGGGGCGCGGGTACTCCGGCCTGCCGTGCTCCGGCTGGAAGTACTCGGTTCGGCCGTATTCGGACTGCCGGCCGTACTCAGGCTGCGCGTACGGCTGCGCGGCCGTGAATCCGCCCGGCTGCGCGTACGGGTGCTCCGAGACGGGTCCCTCGGGCTGCGCGGGCTCGGGCCAACCGTAGGAAGGCGGGGACTCGAACCCGTCGGACCGGTCGTGGGGAGGCGCGGACTCGAATCCGTCCGGCTGGACGTACGGGGGCTCGGAGACCGGGCCGCCGGGCCGCGCGTACGGGTCCTGCTCCTCGGGCCGTGCGGCTCCGGGGTCGGGCGGGCCCATGGCGGCGAACGTGGAGTCGGCGGAGAAGGCGGCCGGGGGCTCGGCGGGCCGCCCCTGGCCGGCGCCGTCGAACACCGGGGTGAACGGTCCCGTCTGCACCTGCCGGAACTCGCCCGAACCGCCGGAGGCCTGCTCCTGGACCGGACCGGCGAACCAGGAGTCGGGCACGATCGGCACGGAGGGCGCTTCGGGGATCTCCGGCGCCGCGGAGAGGGCCCGCGGCGACCAGGCCTGCTGCGGAGGCAGCGGGGTGGGGCCCGACGGGGCGTCCAGGGCCGGGGTCCACCACTCGGTCGCCTCGCCCTGCCGGGGCGCCGCCGGCGCCGGGAGTTCCGGAGCCGGGAACCCGGAGGAGAAGGGGCCGGACGCCTGCTGCTCGGGCGCCGGGGCCGGGGGATCGGCCTCCCCGGGGGCGGGGACGGGCGTCCAGGACCCCGTCGGCTCCTCGGCGGGCGCGGGCGTCCAGGGGGCCTGGTCGAACATGATCGTTTTTTCGGTGCTGCTGGTGGGCGCCGCGTACGCGCCGGCGAGCGCGGACAGAGAGGTGCGGCATCGGGCGCAGTGCGATTGCCCCTCGGACGCCGGCGTGGCGCAGGACGGACACTGCATGGCACTTACCCTTCTCGCAAAGTTCTCCGGTGATTCTGCCTTGTCGTTCCCCCGGGTAGGGGCGCAAGGAAGATTCCTCGGTACAAGTGGCATTTGGTGTGCTTGTCTAGCTGGGCCATCCCAAATAATGCGGTGTTCATCACATTGATACGTTTTGTAGGCATGGCACAGCGGAACGTAGCCTGGCCGATGGTTCGGTCGAGATCAACACCGTAATGACCGGGCCACCCATTAGAGTCGAGTGCAGTCAGGCTTTAGGGAAAGAGATTCCATGAGTGATCTTCCGCTGCGGTCGCAGCTGGCGGTCGCGCTGGGCCGTACGGCGTCCAAGATGTCGAGACTGGCCGGACGCGGCGACGGATCGGTGATCGGGGGGAAGATCGGGCTCAAGCTCGACCCCGACCTGCTGACGAGGCTCGCCGCCGACCGCAAACTGGTGCTGGTGAGCGCCACCAACGGCAAGACGACCACCACCCGGCTCATCGCCAGCGCGATGAGCGGGCTCGGCGAGGTCGCCACCAACGCCTTCGGCGCGAACATGCCCACCGGCCACGTCAGCGCGCTCGCCGCCGCTCCCGACGCCCGCTACGGCGTGCTGGAGTGCGACGAGAAGTACGTGCCGCTGGTGCTGAAGGAGACCGGCGCCAACGTCGTCCTGCTGATGAACCTCAGCCGCGACCAGATGGACCGCGCGGGCGAGATCTGGCAGCTGGCGGGCAAGTGGCGCAAGGCGCTGGAGGGCGTCGACACCCATGTGGTGGCCAACTGCGACGACCCGCTGGTCACCTGGGGCGCCTCCGCCGCCAAGCGGGTGACCTGGGTCGCGGTCGGCCAGCACTGGAAAGAGGACTCCTGGTGCTGCCCCGAGTGCGGCGGCCCGCTCGACCGGGACGGCAGCCACTGGGCCTGCCGCCAGTGCCCCTTCGCCCGGCCCAAGCCGGACTGGATCCTGCACGGCGACAGGGTCACCGCCCCCGGCGGCCACACCTACGGCCTGGACCTGCAGCTCCCCGGCCGGGCCAACCGCTCCAACGGCGCGATGGCGCTGGCCGTCGTCTCCCTGTTCGGCGTTCCGCCCGAGCAGGCGCTGCCGCTGCTGGGCAAGGTCGCCTCGGTGGCCGGCCGCTACACCACCGTCCAGTTCCAGGGCCGCGACATCCGGCTGCTGCTGGCCAAGAACCCGGCCGGCTGGCTGGAGGCCTTCGACGTGCTGGAGCCCGCCCCCGGCCCGGTCGCGCTGTCGATCAACGCCCAGGGCCCCGACGGACGCGACACCTCCTGGCTGTGGGACGTCGACTACCGGGTGCTCAAGGGCCGTCCGGTCTGGGCGACGGGCGAGCGCAGGCTCGACCTCGCCGCCCGGCTGGAGGCGGCCGAGGTCGACTTCCGCGTGGTCGACGACATCGAGCAGGCGGTCATGGCGGTCCCGCCGGGCAAACTGGACGTGATCGCCAACTACACCGCCTTCCAGGACATCCGAACGAGGTACGGCCGTGCCCTCTGAGACCATCAAGATCGTCTGGGTCTACCCCGACCTGCTCAGCACCTACGGTGACCGCGGCAACTGCATCGTCCTGGAGCGGCGGGCCAAGCTGCGCGGCATCCCCACCCGCACGATCAACGTGCACTCCGACGAACCGGTGCCGGTGGACGGCGACATCTACCTGCTCGGCGGCGGCGAGGACCGGCCGCAGATCCTGGCCGCCCAGCGGCTGCGCGCCGACGGCGGGCTGCACAAGGCCGTGGAGTTCGGCGCCTCGGTGTTCGCGGTGTGCGCCGGCTACCAGCTGCTCGGCCACGAGTTCGGCGGCGAGGAGGGCCAGCCCCTCCCCGGCCTGGGCCTGCTCGACATCCGCAGCGGCAGGGGCGAGGTCCGCGCGGTCGGCGAGCTGGCCGGCGAGGTCGACCCCGAGCTCGGCGTCCCGATGATCACCGGGTTCGAGAACCACCAGGGCGTCACCCGTCTCGGCGCGGGCGCCAGGCCGCTGGCCCGGGTCGCGGTGGGCGTCGGCAACGGCGACGGCTTCGAGGGCGCCTACAGCGGCAAGGTCGTGGGCACCTACATGCACGGGCCGGCCCTGGTCCGCAACCCCGCGCTGGCCGACCTGCTGCTGGGCTGGGCGGTCGGGCGGCGGCTGGAGCAGGTGGACGACACCTGGTCGGGGCGGCTGCGCGAGGAGCGCCTGCGCGCCGTCCTGCCGGGCTGACGCGTCCCGCCTCGGCGGTCCGGCGCCGCCGAAATCCGTATGGGCAAGGAGCCGTCCCGATCTCTCGGGGCGGCTCCTTGCTTCTCCCGCTGTTCCGCCCCGCCTCCCAAGCTTCGGCATGATCTCGGCCAACCCGGGCACATAAAGGAACCGTCCGAACGTTGATCTCAGTGAACGGTCCAGCACACGGGGGAGAAGCGCAGATGCCCGACAGGCACGAACGCATTCCGGAGCACGATCCGCAGATGGGCGACGACGAGCAGGAGTTCCAGGACGAACTGGTGCGCTCCTACGAGGAGGACCCGCCGAAGGACGTGGACTTCTCCGTCGAGGACGAGGGAGAGATGGGCATCAGCCGGTGGGTGGAGCAGGAGACCCGCACCGGCGAGCGGCACTCGGAGGACCGGCCCGCCGAGGAGGCCGCGGTGCACGTGGAGAACCGCGCGCCCCGGTCGGAGCCGGCCGACCGTCAGTAGACGAGGGCCTGGACACCGTCCCGGGTGATCTCCTCGACGAAGGCCGGGGCGCCCGCGATGCGCACGCCTTCGATGAGGTCGTCCTCGGTGAGGCCGCGCCGGGCCGCGCACTGCGTGCACAGGGTGACCCGCCCCGCGGACAGGATGACCTGCAGCAGGTCCGGGATCGGGGCGGCGTGGGGGAGGGCGGGGAACTCCTCGGCCTTCCCCGGGACCGAGAACCAGGCGGCCTCGCCGGTCAGCCACAACGAGACGGTCACTCCGCTGGCGACCGCAGCCGCCGCGACGGTGAAGGCCTGGTTGGTGCGCTCGGGGGCCTCCGCGCCCGCAGTTACTTTGATCACCAATGATCGAGTCATGGAGGCAGCCTACTTTCGGGGTTTTCTCGTTCTTCCGGTGACCGTTCCGGAGGGAAATTTCCTTGATCTCACCATGAAGGATTTGCCGTTCGCAGGCACAGAAGGCAGTCTGTGACTGGTCGCGTGATATAGGCGCGGCTCAGGTAAAACACAAGGACTCGGTGCTGTAAGGAGCCTACCGATGACCGAGCAGAACGGCCCGGAGCGGCCGTTGCCGGAAGAGTCGGCGTCGGCCGACCAGCCCGCCGTCTCCGACCAGCCAGATCCGCCCATCCGACCCGCGGGGGAGCGGACCGTCGTCTTCGGCGCGCCGCAGCTCCGGCCCCAGCAGCCTCCGGCCCCGCCGCAGGCCGTCCCGGCCGAGCCCGCGCCGTCCCTGCCGCCCGTGCCGCCGCCGCAGCCTCCGGAGCAGCCCTCCTGGCAGCAGCCCCAGCCGCCCCAGCCGCCCCAGCCGCCCCAGCCCGGCTACCCGCAGCCCGGCGCCTTCGCTCCGCCGCAGCCTCCGGCGTACCCGCAGCCCGTCGAGCAGCAGCCCTTCGCGCCCCCGGCCTACCAGCCGCCCCCGGCGCCCGAGCAGCAGCCCTTCGCGCAGCCCCCGGCGGAGCAGCCCGGCGCCTTCGCTCCGCCGCAGCCTCCGGCGGAGCAGCCCGGTGCCTTCGCGCCGCCCCAGCCGGGCGCGTACCAGCCCCAGGCGCCCGAGCAGCCCGCGCCCTACCGCTCGGGCGACACCGGCGGCTTCGCCCCCGTCCAGGAGACTCCGGGCTTCCCGCCTCCGCAGCAGCACTTCCAGCCGCCCGCGCCCCAGCAGCCCGCCGCGGGAGCCCCGTCGCCGTACGAGACGGTGAAGGAGCCCCCGGCGAACGAGGACCCGTGGGGGACGGCCCCGGTCGCCCGCCCCGACCACCTCGCCGGACGGCACCACGCGCCGCCGCAGCACCAGCAGGAGGCTCCGCCCGCGGCGTTCTCCCCGCCGCAGCAGCAGCCGCAGCCCGCCCCGGTGGAGGAGGCCGCGCCGACGGTCTTCGTCCAGCAGCAGCCCTTCCCCGGGGACATCCCGCTGGTGACCAACAAGCCCGAGGCGGAGGCGCCGCAGCAGCCGCGTCCGGGTGAGGGCCAGTCCTACGGCAGGCCCCAGCAGGGCGCCCCGTCGGCAGGCCAGGTGGGCGGCGAGACCAGGCTCGACTTCAACGCCCGCGACTGGCAGCAGCCGCAGCAGCCCGAACCCCGGCAGCAGGCGCAGGACGACGACGCCACCCAGGCGTTCACTCCGGGCCAGTTCGGCGAGCAGCCGCCCCAGGAGCAGTACGGGCAGCCTCAGCAGCAGTACGGGCAGCCGCAGTCTCAGGACCAGCAGTACGGCCAGGGTCAGCAGTACGGGCAGTCTCAGCCGTCCTATGACCAGCCCGGTCAGCAGCCCTACGGGCAGCCGCAGTCTCAGGACCAGCAGTACGGCCAGCAGCCTTACGGGCAGCCTCAGCAGTACGGCCAGGCCCCTGAGCAGTACGGCCAGCCTCAGCAGCAGTACGGGCAGCCGCAGTCTCAGGACCAGCAGTACGGCCAGGGCCAGCAGTACGGGCAGCCCCAGGACCAGCAGTACGGCCAGCAGCCCTACGGGCAGCACCAGTACGGCCAGGCCCCCGAGCAGTACGGCCAGCCTCAGCAGGAGGCGGCCGAGGGCGGCTCCAACAAGATCTGGATCTGGCTCGGCCTCGTCGCCCTGGTCGCGATCATTGTGATAGTGGTCGCCTTCCTCATCTGACGGCCGGGTCCGACACGCCCGGCGCCGGACGGCGGGCGGCGGAACCGCGGGGACCCGTATGATCTGCCTGACATACGGGTCCCTTCTCTTTTCCCGGACAACCGGGAACTTTTCTGGCAAAGACCCACGTTCTTCCCCCTGTACGAGCCTTGCGCGGGTGAGACCCCGGCGGTCGGGCAGCGCGGAATACGGCTTGTGAAGGTTGCGTGGCAGGCCTTCCAGCCGGTAATGGCTCATTCGCTTTGACCTCGGGTGCAGTGGTAGGTACTCTTTCTCTTCGTGCCCGCGCTGCGTGGGCTCGCGTGCGTGCGCTTGTAAGGCCGCCTGAGGCAGCCCGGAAGCGGCGCAGATCACTCCCCCGGCTCGGCTCGGCTCCGCTATGGGGCCGGACGGGGTCACGGACGGCGCGACACGCCCGACCTCGGGGGTCGGTGAGACAAGCAAACCTGCAGGTCAGAGGCTCGCAAGAGTTGCTGATCAGGGTGATGCGCGGACGAGAAATTCCGGGTGTGACTCGCGCATACAAAACAGAGCGGGGACAGACCACGCTCACCCGGTCGCGGAGACCGGGCCCGGTACGACGAAGGAAGACGGAGAAGCGGTGCCCACAATCCAGCAGTTGGTCCGAAAGGGCCGGCAGGACAAGGTGACCAAGACGAAGACGCCCGCGCTGAAGGGGAGCCCCCAGCGCCGCGGTGTCTGCACTCGCGTTTACACGACGACGCCCAAGAAGCCGAACTCGGCTCTGCGCAAGGTCGCCCGTGTCCGCCTGACCAGTGGCATCGAGGTCACCGCCTACATCCCCGGTGTCGGACACAACCTGCAGGAGCACTCCATCGTGCTCGTGCGCGGCGGTCGTGTTAAGGACCTGCCCGGTGTTCGCTACAAGATCATCCGCGGTTCGCTGGACACCCAGGGCGTCCGCAACCGCAAGCAGGCGCGCAGCCGCTACGGCGCGAAGAAGGAGAAGAGCTAATGCCGCGTAAGGGCCCTGCGGGCAAGCGCGTACTGGTCGCTGACCCGGTGTACAACTCCCCGCTGGTCACCAGCCTGGTCAACAAGATCCTGCTGGACGGCAAGCGCTCCATCGCCGAGCGCATCGTCTACAACGCGCTCGAAGGCTGCCGCGAGAAGACCGGCAACGACCCGGTCGTCACGCTCAAGCGCGCTCTCGACAACGTCAAGCCGACCATCGAGGTCAAGTCCCGCCGTGTCGGTGGCGCGACCTACCAGGTTCCGGTCGAGGTCCGTCCGGCCCGCAGCACCACTCTGGCGCTGCGCTGGCTGGTCACCTACTCCCGCGCCCGCCGCGAGAAGACCATGACCGAGCGCCTGATGAACGAGCTGCTCGACGCCTCCAACGGCCTCGGCGCCTCGGTCAAGAAGCGCGAGGACACCCACAAGATGGCCGAGTCCAACAAGGCCTTCGCCCACTACCGCTGGTAGCAGCGGCCGGCCGAACCCACGAGAGCAAGGACGCGAGCACCATGGCTGCTAAGACCGGTGTGGACCTCTCCAAGGTCCGCAACATCGGGATCATGGCCCACATCGACGCCGGCAAGACCACGACGACGGAGCGCATTCTCTACTACACGGGGATGAGCTACAAGATCGGCGAGGTCCACGACGGCGCTGCCACCACCGACTGGATGGAGCAGGAGCAGGAGCGGGGCATCACCATCACCTCCGCTGCCGTGACCTGCAAGTGGCCCGTCGAAGACGTCGAACACACCATCAACATCATCGACACCCCGGGCCACGTCGACTTCACCGTCGAGGTGGAGCGCTCGCTGCGCGTGCTCGACGGCGCCGTGACCGTCTTCGACGGTGTGGCCGGTGTCGAGCCGCAGTCCGAGACCGTGTGGCGTCAGGCCGACCGCTACGGCGTTCCGCGCATCTGCTTCGTCAACAAGCTGGACCGCACGGGCGCCAACCACCAGCGCTGCGTCGACATGATCGTGAGTCGCCTCAACGCGATTCCGCTGGTCATGCAGCTGCCGATCGGCGCCGAGGCGGACTTCCAGGGCGTCATCGACCTGGTGAAGATGAAGGCCCTCCTGTGGAACGCCGAGGCGAAGCTCGGCGAGATGTACAACGAGGCCGACATCCCCGCCGACATGGTCGACGAGGCCGAGATGGCGCAGGCCCAGCTCATCGAGACGCTCTCCGAGAACGACGACGAGCTGATGGAGCTGTACCTCGAGGGTGGCACCCCCACCGTCGAGCAGCTGATGGCCGGCGTTCGCCGGGCGACCCTCGCCGCCAAGCTGACCCCCGTGTTCTGTGGCACCGCCTTCAAGAACAAGGGTGTGCAGCCGCTGCTGGACGCCATCGTGCGCTACCTGCCGTCGCCGCTGGACATCGAGGCGATCGAGGGCCACAAGATGGACGACGAGGAGACCGTCATCGCTCGCAAGCCGAGCGAGGACGAGCCCTTCTCCGGTCTGGCCTTCAAGATCATGTCCGACCCGCACCTGGGCAAGCTGACCTTCGTCCGCGTCTACTCCGGCGTGCTCGAGTCCGGCTCCTCGGTTCTGAACTCCGTTCGGAACAAGAAGGAGCGGATCGGCAAGATCTACCGGATGCACGCGAACAAGCGCGAGGAGATCGACCGCGTGGGCGCCGGCGACATCGTCGCCGTCATGGGTCTCAAGCAGACCACCACCGGTGAGACGCTCTGCGACGACAAGAACCCCGTCGTCCTGGAGTCGATGACCTTCCCCGCGCCGGTCATCCACGTGGCCGTCGAGCCGAAGACCAAGGCCGACCAGCAGAAGCTGGGCACCGCGATCCAGCGGCTGGCCGAGGAGGACCCGTCCTTCCAGGTCCGCACGGACGAGGAGACCGGTCAGACGATCATCTCCGGCATGGGCGAGCTCCACCTGGAGATCCTCGTCGACCGGATGAAGCGCGAGTTCAAGGTCGACGCCAACGTGGGTCGCCCGCAGGTCGCCTACCGTGAGTCGATCACCAAGAAGGTCGAGAAGGTCGAGTACACCCACAAGAAGCAGACGGGTGGCTCGGGCCAGTTCGGCCGCGTGATCATCACGCTGGAGCCGCTGGGCGGCGGCAGCGACGGCTACGAGTTCGAGAACAAGGTCACCGGTGGCCGCATCCCCCGGGAGTACATCCCGTCGGTGGACGCCGGCTGCCAGGAGGCCGCCGAGTTCGGTGTGCTCGCGGGCTTCCCGATGGTGGGTGTGAAGGTCACCCTCCTCGACGGCGCCTACCACGAGGTGGACTCCTCGGAAATGGCGTTCAAGGTCGCCGGTTCGATGGCGTTCAAGGAGGCCGCGCGTCGCGCCGGCGCCACGCTGCTCGAGCCGATGATGGCCGTCGAGGTCACCACGCCCGAGGAGAACATGGGCGACGTGATCGGTGACCTCAACAGCCGCCGCGGCCAGATCCAGGCCATGGACGAGGCTTACGGCGCCCGGATCGTCAAGGCGCTCGTACCCCTCTCCGAGATGTTCGGCTACGTGGGTGACCTGCGCAGCAAGACCCAGGGCCGAGCTGTTTTCACGCAGCAGTTCGATTCCTACGCGGAGGTTCCCTCGAGCGTCGCGCAGGAGATCATCGCCAAGGCCAAGGGCGAGTAGCTCCGGGCTCCGGCACCACATAGCCAACTGTCAACACGTACGTCAGAATCACTGAGGAGAACCTCGTGGCGAAGGCCAAGTTCGAGCGGACGAAGCCGCACGTAAACATCGGCACCATCGGTCACATCGACCACGGTAAGACCACCCTTACCGCGGCGATCACCAAGGTGCTGCACGACGCCTACCCGGACGTCAACCCGTTCACGCCGTTCGAGGACATCGACAAGGCTCCCGAGGAGCGCGAGCGCGGCATCACCATCTCGATCGCGCACGTCGAGTACCAGACCGAGTCCCGGCACTACGCCCACGTCGACTGCCCGGGTCACGCGGACTACGTCAAGAACATGATCACCGGTGCCGCCCAGATGGACGGCGCGATCCTGGTCGTGGCCGCCACCGACGGCCCGATGCCGCAGACCCGCGAGCACGTGCTGCTCGCCCGCCAGGTCGGCGTGCCCTACATCGTCGTCGCCCTGAACAAGTGCGACATGGTGGACGACGAGGAGATCCTGGAGCTCGTCGAGCTCGAGGTCCGCGAGCTGCTGAGCGACCAGGAGTTCCCGGGCGACGACCTGCCGGTCGTGCGCATCTCCGCCTACCAGGCGCTGCAGGGCGACGAGAAGTGGGCCAACTCCATCCTCGAGCTCATGAAGGCCGTGGACGAGAACGTCCCGCAGCCCGAGCGCGACACCGAGAAGCCGTTCCTGATGCCGATCGAGGACGTCTTCTCGATCACCGGCCGCGGCACCGTCGTCACCGGCCGCATCGAGCGCGGTGTCGTCAACGTCAACGAGGTCGTCGACATCATCGGCATCAAGGAGAAGAGCACCTCCACCACCGTCACCGGTGTGGAGATGTTCCGCAAGCTCCTCGACCAGGGCCAGGCGGGCGACAACGTCGGCCTCCTGCTGCGCGGCATCAAGCGCGAGGACGTCGAGCGCGGCCAGTGTGTCATCAAGCCGGGCACCAACACCCCGCACACCGAGTTCGAGGCCCAGGTCTACATCCTGGGCAAGGACGAGGGCGGCCGCCACACCCCGTTCTTCAACAACTACCGCCCGCAGTTCTACTTCCGCACCACCGACGTGACCGGTGTCGTCAACCTCCCCGAGGGTGTCGAGATGGTCATGCCGGGCGACAACACTGAGATGCGCGTCGAGCTCATCCAGCCCATCGCCATGGAAGAGGGCCTGAAGTTCGCCATCCGCGAGGGTGGCCGGACGGTCGGCGCGGGTCGCGTCGTCAAGATCCTCAAGTAAGCGGAAACACGTATGTGACCGCGGGGGAGTGCCCCGTTCGGCGGAAGGTACCCCCGCGGTTGCATATCATTGAACCTTGCCCCTGGCAGGGGTACGCGCGAGTGCGTGAGCACTCGCTTTGACACGTCAGCCCGCCTCTCGAGTGCGGGAGGTATAAGCGGGGAGCGCACGCTCCCTGCTTGAGCAGCAAAGGATACCGAGGGCACCATGGCGGGACAGAAGATCCGCATCCGGCTCAAGGCCTACGACCACGAGGTCATTGACAGCTCGGCGAAGAAGATCGTTGAGACGGTGACGCGGACGGGCGCCAAGGTCGCCGGCCCGGTACCGCTGCCGACCGAGAAGAACGTGTACTGCGTCATCCGCTCGCCGCACAAGTACAAGGACAGCCGCGAGCACTTCGAGATGCGCACGCACAAGCGGCTGATCGACATCATCGACCCCACTCCCAAGACGGTTGACTCGCTGATGCGGCTCGACCTCCCCGCGGGCGTGGACATCGAGATCAAGCTCTGAGGATCGACATCACATGAGCACCAACAGGAAGGGCGTCCTGGGCGAGAAGCTCGGGATGACCCAGGTCTACGACGATGAGGGCCGGATCGTTCCGGTGACCGTCGTCCTCGCCGGACCGAACGTCGTCACGCAGGTCCGCTCGACCGAGAAGGACGGCTACAACGCCGTGCAGCTCGGCTTCGGGCAGATCGACCCGCGCAAGGTCAACAAGCCGCTTGCGGGGCACTTCGAGAAGGCCGGCGTCACGCCGCGCCGCTACCTCGTCGAGCTGCGCACCGATGATGCCGCCGAGTACACGCCCGGTCAGGAGGTCCTCGCTTCGGCCTTCGAAGCCGGACAGAAGATCGACGTGACCGGCACCAGCAAGGGCAAGGGCTTCGCCGGTGTCATGAAGCGCCACGGCTTCGCCGGCCTGGGCGCCGGACACGGCGTGCAGCGCAAGCACCGCTCGCCCGGCTCCATCGGCGGCTGCGCGACTCCCGGTCGCGTCTTCAAGGGCATGCGCATGGCCGGCCGCATGGGCTCGGCGCGCAAGACCATCCAGAACCTCACCGTGCACTCCGTGGACGCCGAGAAGAACCTCATCCTGATCAAGGGTGCGGTTCCCGGTCCGAACGGCGGCCTGGTGCTGGTCCGCAACGCTGTGAAGAAGATGGAGGCCCAGGCATGACGAAGGTCAACGTCGAACTGGCCCCCGAGATCTTCGAGGCCAAGGTCAACGTCCCGCTGATCCACCAGGTCGTGGTGGCCCAGCTGGCGGCGGCCCGCCAGGGCACGCACAAGACCAAGACCCGTGGCGAGGTTCGCGGTGGCGGCAGGAAGCCGTACCGGCAGAAGGGCACCGGCCGCGCCCGCCAGGGTTCGACCCGCGCCCCGCAGTTCGCCGGCGGTGGCATCGTCCACGGCCCGCAGCCGCGTGACTACACCCAGAAGACCCCGAAGAAGATGAAGGCCGCCGCTCTGCGCGGCGCGCTGAGCGACCGGGCCCGCGCGGGCCAGGTCCACGTCGTCGGGGGTCTCGTCGAGGGCGACACGCCCAAGACCAAGGCCGCGATCAAGGCGCTGCGCGACATCACCGAGGCCCGGCGCATCTTGCTGGTCCTGGACCGCGAGGACGACCTGACCTGGAAGTCCCTGCGCAACGAGCCGAGCGTGCACGTCATCGTCGCCGACCAGCTGAACACCTACGACGTCATGGTCAGTGACGACGTCGTGTTCACCGAGAAGGGCTACGAGGAGTTCCTCGCCCACGCCAAGGGGAGTGCGAAGTGAGCAGGATCTACGACCCTCGGGACATCCTTCTCGCGCCGGTCGTGTCCGAGAAGTCCTACGGGCTGCTGGACGAGGGCAAGTACACGTTCCTCGTCGACCCCAGCGCCGACAAGGTCCAGATCCGCCAGGCGGTGGAGCAGGTCTTCGGTGTCAAGGTCATCGGCGTGAACACGATCAACCGGCAGGGGAAGCGCAAGCGGACCCGCCAGGGCTACGGCAAGCGCAAGGACACCAAGCGCGCCATCGTCAGCCTGGCGGAGGGCGAGCGGATCGACATTTTCGGGCCGCAGGCCTAAGGGCTCTGGCACCGAACTGGATGGGATGAACGAAAAAGATGGGCATCCGTAAATACAAGCCGACGACTCCGGGTCGTCGTGGCTCCAGCGTGGCCGACTTCGTCGAGATCACACGCAGCGAGCCGGAGAAGTCGCTGCTGCGACCGCTCCCCAAGAAGGGCGGCCGGAACAACCACGGCCGCATCACCACGCGCCACCAGGGTGGCGGACACAAGCGCGCCTACCGCCTCATCGACTTCCGTCGGGCGGACAAGGACGGGGTCCCCTCCAAGGTCGCGCATATCGAGTACGACCCCAACCGGACCGCGCGCATCGCGCTGCTGCACTACGCGGACGGTGAGAAGCGCTACATCCTGGCCCCGCAGGGCCTGCGCCAGGGTGACGTGGTGGAGAACGGCGTCGGCGCCGACATCAAGCCCGGCAACTGCCTCCCGCTGCGCAACATCCCGGCCGGTACCGTCGTGCACGCCATCGAGCTGCGCCCGGGCGGCGGGGCCAAGCTGGCCCGCTCCGCGGGCTCTGGTGCCCAGCTGCTGGCCAAGGAGGGCATGTACGCGACCCTGCGCATGCCGTCCGGCGAAATGCGCAAGGTCGACGTCCGGTGCCGCGCGACGGTGGGCGAGGTCGGCAACGCCGAGCAGTCCAACATCAACTGGGGCAAGGCCGGCCGTATGCGGTGGAAGGGCAAGCGCCCGACCGTCCGCGGTGTGGCCATGAACCCGATCGACCACCCGCACGGCGGTGGCGAGGGCAAGACCTCCGGTGGACGCCACCCGGTCAGCCCGTGGGGCCAGAAGGAAGGCCGGACCCGCAAGCCCGGCAAGCCCAGCGACAAGCTGATCGTCCGTCGTCGCAGCAACAAGAAGCGGTAGGAGTCGTCATGCCACGTAGCCTTAAGAAGGGCCCCTTCGTGGACGACCACCTGATCAAAAAGGTGGAAGCCCAGAATGAGAAGGGGACCCACACCGTCATCAAGACGTGGTCGCGGCGCTCCATGATCGTGCCGGAGATGATCGGTCACACGATCGCCGTGCACGACGGCCGTAAGCACGTTCCGGTTTTCATCAGCGAGGCGATGGTCGGACACAAGCTGGGCGAGTTCGCGCTCACCCGCACGTTCCGCAGCCACGTCAAGGACGACCGCCGCAGCCGTCGAGGCTGAGCGCAGCAAACAGATGAGAGGAACAGTCATGGAAGCCAGGGCCCAGGCGCGGTTCATCCGCGTCACGCCCAGGAAGGCCCGCCGTGTGGTGGACCTCATCCGTGGCCTGCCGGCCGCGGAGGCTCAGGCTGTGCTGCGCTTCGCCCCCCAGGCAGCCAGCGAGCCGGTCGGCAAGGTGCTGAACAGCGCCATCGCCAACGCCACACACAACTTCAACCTGGCGCAGGACACGCTCGTCGTGGCCCGCACCTGGGTTGACGAGGGTCCGACCCTGAAGCGGTTCCGGCCGCGTGCTCAGGGTCGCGCGTACCGCATCAACAAGCGCACCAGCCACATCACCGTGGTCCTCGAATCCCTCGAGGACGGCGCGCCGGTCAAGAAGACAAGGAGGGCCCGGTAGTGGGGCAGAAGATCAACCCGCACGGGTTCCGCCTGGGCATCACGACCGACTTCAAGAGCCGTTGGTACGCCGACAAGCTCTACAAGGACTACATCAAGGAAGACGTCGCGATCCGGCGCATGCTCACCAAGGGCATGGACCGGGCCGGCATCTCCAAGGTGGAGATCGAGCGCACCCGGGACCGGGTCCGCGTCGACATCCACACCGCCCGGCCGGGCATCGTCATCGGCCGCCGCGGCGCGGAGGCCGACCGCATCCGGGGCGACCTGGAGAAGCTGACCGGCAAGCAGGTCCAGCTGAACATCCTCGAGGTCAAGAACCCCGAGATGGACGCGCAGCTCGTCGCCCAGGGCGTCGCCGAGCAGCTGTCCAGCCGTGTCGCGTTCCGTCGCGCCATGCGCAAGGCCATCCAGTCCACGATGAAGTCCGGCGCCAAGGGCATCAAGGTCCAGTGCTCCGGTCGTCTTGGCGGCGCTGAGATGTCCCGCTCGGAGTTCTACCGCGAGGGCCAGGTGCCGCTGCACACGCTGCGCGCGGACATCGACTACGGCTTCTACGAGGCCCGGACCACTTTCGGCCGCATCGGCGTGAAGGTCTGGATCTACAAGGGTGACGCCGCTCCGACCCGCGCCGAGCGCGAGCAGCGGGCCGCCGCCCAGCGCGCCGGCGCCGGTGCCGGCGGCGAGCGCC
>NZ_BAAATZ010000014.1:0-12357 GCF_039533685.1 Actinocorallia aurantiaca
GACGGGCCCGTCGCCCGTCGTGTACACGTGGTCGTGCTCGGCGGCGAACCGGGCGGCGATCCCGGCCCCGGCCGGGGTGGGCGCGTCGGGCAGCAGCGCGGCCAGCGCCGCCAGCGAGTCCTTGATCCCGCCGACGAGGCCGAGGTCGACGGGGAAGTTGCGGCCCGGCTCGGCCGGGTCGGAGTCCAGCTGGAGCACCGCCAGTCCGTCGGGGATCGGCGAGCCGGGGCTGTAGTGGTGCGGGGTGAACGCCTGGCAGCCGACGATCAGCAGCACGTCGTGCGGGGCGAGCATCTCGCGGATGCCGGTGTGCACCGACGGCAGCATGCCCGCGTACAGCCGGTGGCCGGTGGGGAAGGCGACGCCGTCGTTGAGCGGCTGGTGGTAGACGGCGGCGCCCGTCCGCGCCGCGGCCGTCGCCAGCGCGGCGACGGCGTCCTCCCTGCCGACGCCGTCGCCCGCCACGATCACCGGGCGCTCGGCGGCGGCCAGGCGGGCGGCGGCCGCCTCCAGGCCGGGGGCAGGGCCGGGCGGAACGAGCGTCGAGCGGGCCGGGAGCGGCGCGGTGGCGTCGTCGAACAGGTCCATGGGCAGCGACAGGAACACCGGCCCGGCGGGCGGGCGGACGGCCAGCGCGAACGCCCGCCGCAGCTGGATCCCCAGGTCGTGGGCGTGCTCGACCTGGATCGCGGCCTTGACGGCGGGCGCGGCGATCCCGACGAGATCGCCGGCGAGCATCGGGTCCTGCGCCAGGTGACGCCGGTCCTGCTGCCCGGCGAGCACCACCAGCGGGACGCGGGAGCGGCGCGCGTTGAGCAGCCCCACCACCCCGTTGGCCAGGCCCGCCGCGACGTGCAGGCTCGCCACCGCGGGACGGCCGGTGGCGCGGGCGTAGCCGTCGGCCATCGCCACGACCGGGCCCTCGTGCAGGCCGAGGACGTACTCGATGCCGGGCGCGGCGGCCAGCGCCTCCAGGATCGGCAGCTCGGTGGTGCCCGGGTTGCCGAAGACCCGGTCCACTCCCTCCTCGGCCAGCACCGCGAGCAGCGTCTGGGCGGGCGTCACCGGGAGAACCTGTCTACCTTCACGATGACGTCCTGGCTGTACAGGCGCAGGCCCTGGGCGAGGGCGAACTCGGCCATGTACTCGCGGAAGCCGTCCAGCGGCTCCTCCGCCAGATTGATCATCTTGCGGTTGGCGACGACGGCCGGGTTGTCGAGCCGCTCGGCGCTGCGGTCCAGGGCGACGCCGACCTCGCCGGCGGGCACGACCTCGTCGCAGACCAGCTCGGCCGCGGACTCGCGGACCCCGATCCGCCGGCCGCCGAGGATCACCTGGCGGGCCAGGCGCGGCCCGGCGAGCCGGCCGAGCCGCAGGTTCGCCACGCCCGGCACGATGCCCTCCTGGGCGGCGGGCAGCGTGAAGTAGGAGTCGTCGCCTGCCACGACCTTGTCGAACACGAACAGCAGCTGCATGCCGCCGCCGATCGCGAAGGTGTCGACGGCCGCCGCCCACGGCTTCTCCAGGGTGCGGTGCGGCCAGGTCTCCGCGCGGTCCTCCACGATCAGGCCGCGCTGGATCTTGTGGATGAAGCCGAGCTCCCGGCCCAGCAGGAAGCCCGTGTAGGAGATCCGGCCGGCGTGCAGCTCCTTGAGGTTGATCCCGGCGCTGAACACCCGGCGTCCGGCGTAGCGCGGATGGGTCATCTCGCAGCCGCGCAGGGTGCCCACCCGGACGGCGTCGTCCAGCAGCGCCAGGTCGACGGCGGTCTCCATGTCCTCGGTGAGCCGGTTGTCCTCGGCATTCAGGCAGTGCGGGTTGCGGATCGTGATGTTCGCGACCGTGCCGTCCCGGTCGAGGTCGACCGAGTCCAGCCGCAGCAGGCCGGTGCGGCGGAACTCCGGCAGCAGCTCCAGGGCGCGCCGGGTCGGCCGGAGCATCGACTCCATCAGGTGGATGCCCGAGGTCAGGGTCTTGAGGATGCCGCGGAAGAAGATCGCCTGGTCGATCTCGCGGCCCTCCTTCCCGGCCTGCATCCGGGTGCTCTCGGCGTCGAGCTGGTCGCGGGTCGGCACCAGCCCGGGGAACTCCAGGGCGGCGGCGCTCACCAGCGAGTCCAGCCGGACGTCGCGGGTGCAGCCGTCGGTGAGGGTGTCGTACACGTTCTGGGCGTGCACCTTCATGAACCGCGACCGCAGCCAGCGGCTCACCCGGTGCACCTCGTCGGCGCGGGCCTGCTGGCCCGGCGAGCGCTCGGGTTTGCCCGGCAGCGCCACCAGGGTCTCCTCGCCCCAGGCGGCGAAGTCGGTGAGGGTCTTCGCGTCGACGGTGAGGGCGCCGGTGATGTCGGGGGTGCGGCCGGAGAACGCCGTGAGGGTGCCGGTCACGAGGCCACCTCTGCGCGCAGCCGGCGCAGGGTCCGGTCGCACGCCGCGAGATGGGCGCCGAGCGCCTCCTCGAAACTGGTCGTGGCGGCCTCCAGCAGCAGCCGCCGCCGGATCGCCAGCTCGCTCCCGGCCAGGCCCTCGGCGAGCCGGAAGCCGGCGGGGTCCCAGCCCTCCGGGCCGGTGACGAGGTCCAGGAGGCCGTCGGCGAGCGCCGTCTCGGCGTCCAGCGCGCCGCCGAACAGCACGAACCGGCGCGCCCTGGCCACGCTGACCTGCTGGGCGAGCCGGTGCACCAGCATGCCGGGCCACGGTTCGCCCGCGGCGACCGGCGGGCGCAGCACCACCCCGGGGGTGCCGACCCGGTAGTCGGCCGACAGCAGCGTCTCCAGGGCGGGGCCGGCGACCAGGCCGTCGGCGAGCGCGACGGTCGGCGCCGGGAGTTTCTCCAGCCGCCGCAGCGCCCGCTCCCACCGGTTCACCAGGTGGACGACGAGGTCGCCGTCCGGGTCGGGGCCGTCCGGCGCGGGACCGCCGACCCGCAGGACGGCCACGACCGGCCCGTCCTCGGCCTCGACCCGGTCGCACAGGTCCTGGACCGCGGCTATCAGGGGTTCCGTCACCAGGTCGGCGCTGCCGACCACCGTCTCGATGACGACCGTGGATCGCGACATCTCAAGCCACCTCTCAGCTTTCAGCAGGTCAGTTCCGCAGCAGCGCGGTCTCGATGGTCGAACCGGGGCCCATGGTCATGAGCACCAGGTGCTCGCCCGGCCGGATCACGCCGGACTCGGCCAGCCGCTGGTAGGAGAAGAGGAAAGAGCCGCTGGAGAGGTTGCCGTAGTCGCGCAGCACCCCGGTGGTGTGCCGCACGTCGTAGCGGGTCAGCCCCAGGTTGATCATCACCGAGTCGATGACCTTCTTGCCCCCGGAGTGCACCACCCAGTGGTCGATGTCGCCGGGCAGCAGCCCGGTGCCGGCCAGCAGGTCCCCGATCACGGTCTCGACGTTCGCGCCGACCACGTAGGGCACCTCGCGGTCCAGGAAGAAGCTGAACTTGCCCTGGTCGTCGTCCCAGTCGTAGCGCATCGCGCCGATCGCCTCGGGGATGATGCGGCTCGCGAAGCGGAGGACCTGCGGGCCGCGGCCCGGCGCGGCGGGGTCGCAGGTCAACGCGACCGCGGCGGCGCCGTCGCCGAAGAGGCTGTTGACCACCGAGGTGCGCATCGTGCCGTCGAAGACGTAGGCCGCCGAGCACGCCTCGACGCACACCATCACCGCGAGGTCGCCGGGATGCGACTCGGCCCACCCGGACGTGGCGGTGAGACCGTTGAGTCCGGCGTTGCAGCCCATGCCGACGACGTCCAGGCGGCTGGTGTCGGGACGCAGCCCGAGCTCCTTGATCAGGTGGGCGCTGAACCCGGGGGTCAGGAAGCCGGTGGAGGTGACGCACACCAGGAAGCGGATGTCGGACGGCTCCGCGCCGGCCCGCTTCAGGCAGTCCTGGACGGCGCGGGCGCCCATCTCGATGCCGTTCGCCTTGTGCTTGGCGAGCAGCTCGCCCTGGGTCTCCATGACCCGGCCGCCGTCGGCGGACTCGGGCGGCAGGTGCAGGAAGCGCCGCTCGATGGCGCTCTGCATGAAGATCGACCGGATCTTGGGATCCTCGATGCCGAAGATGTCGAGGATCTCGCGCTGGGTGTAGGAACTGGGCGGCACCGCGGTGCCGACCCCGAGGATGCCCGCCCGGGGCCGGGCCGCCACTGCGGCCCTCTCTGCTTGAAGGGTCGTCATCGGTCACTCCTTTGCCGACAGGTCACCCAGTCCCGCTGCGATCAGGGCGGTGACCCGCCGCTGATGATCGGCCAGGTAGAAGTGACCGCCAGGGAACACGTGCAGGTCGGTTCGGTCGGTGGTGTGGTGCCGCCAGGAGCGCGCCTCGTCCTCGGTCACCTGGGGGTCTTCGACGCCGATCAGGACGGTGACCGGGCAGCCGACGGCGGCGCCCGGATCGGGACGGTAGGTCTCGATCGCCCGGTAGTCGGCGCGGAACGCCGGGAGCAGCCCGGCGAGCAGTTCGGGCTCGTCGAACACCCGGGGGTCGGTACCGCCGAGCCGGCGCAGCTCCGCGATGAGGCCCGCGTCGTCGCGGGTGTGGACGTCCTCGTCCCGGATCCGGGACGGCGCCCGCCGGCCCGAGGCGAACAACCGCAGCGGCGGGCGCGCGGCCCGCCGTGCCGCCTCGAACGCGACGACCGCGCCCATGCTGTGCCCGAAGAGGGCCCAGGGCAGGTCGCCGGCCCGGTCCAGCTCCGGCAGGACGCCGTCCACCAGGTCGGTGATCCGGGTGAGGAGGGGTTCGGAGCGCCGGTTCTGGCGTCCGGGGTACTGGACGGCGACGACCTCGACGTCCGGGGCGAGCGCCCGGGCGAGGGGGAAGAAGAAACTGGAGGAGCCGCCCGCGTGCGGAAAGCACACCAGCCGGGTCCGCGCGCCGCCCGATGGCCCGAAACGAGAGATCCACAGATCCGGCACTTCCGTTTTCCCTCCGGTCGTCACGGCCATTCGCCGTCGGCCACTCCAGAATTCAATTCAGTACCGCCGGGCGACAACCCCTAGGTCGGTTCGCCGACCCCTATTCGCGGGTTCGCGCCGGAGCCGCCGGGATCCCGAGGAATTCCGCGGTGCGGCGCCGGAATGACGATTCCAGCGATGCGGGGGCGCCTGAATCCACGAGATCGCCGAGCATCGCGAGCTGCACGCCGATCAGCGCCCGGGTGGCCGGGTCGGCCAGCGAGGGCGTGCCGTCCGCGGCGGTGTGGAGGGCACGCTCGGCGTCCTGGACGACCACCTCGGGCACCGGGACGACGATGTTGCGCAGCCCGGCCAGCACCTGGGCGGTGTCGGCGAGGCTGCGGAACCCCGATGTGCGGCCGGTCGTCGCCACCAGCACCAGCACCGCCTTCCCGGCCAGGGCCGGTGCGGTGAACGGCCGGGACGCCCAGTCGATGGCGTTCTTCACCACGCCGGGGACGGCGTGCAGGTACTCCGGGACGGCGAGGATCAGGCCGTCCGCGGCGGCGATCTCGCGGCGCAGCCGGGCCACCTCGGGCGGCGGCGCGGCGGTGTCGAGGTCGGCGTTGTAGAGGGGGACCCCCGACAGGTCGCCGTAGTGGGTCAGCTCCATGCCCGCGGGCAGCAGCGGGGGCAGCGCCCGCAGGAGCGCGGTGTTGTGCGACCCCTTCCGCAGGGAGCCGGAAATTGCCAGGATTCGTGACATCGGATCACCTCGGTCGTACCGGACGGCTAGTCCGACCCTAAGGCCGCGAGCAGATAAGCAAACCCCTATTGAGAGTAGGGGTAGGCAATTCCTAGGGGTCGACCGACAATGGCGGCATGCGGAATTACCTCATCACCGGCGGCACCGACGGAATCGGCCGGGCGGTGGCGCTGGACGCGCTCGCCGCGGGGCACCGGGTGGTCGTCGTCGGCGGCACCGCCGCGAAGGGCGAGGCCTTCCTGCGGGCCGCGGGCGACGCCGCCGACCGGGCCGCGTTCGTCCGGGCCGACCTGCGGCTGATCGCGGAGAACCGGCGGGTGCTGGCCGAGGCGCTCGAGCGGTTCGACCGCCTGGACCGGCTCGTGCTGTGCGCGCAGCGCTACCGGACCCGCCTCACCCGCACCGCCGAGGGGCTGGAGGAGAACTTCGCGTTGTCCTGCCTCAGCCGGCACGTGCTGGGGGCGGGACTGGCGCCGCTGCTGCGCGAGGCCGCCGATCCGCTGGTCGCCAGCGTCTGCGGGACGGGCACGGCGGCGGGCCGGCTGCACTGGGACGACCTCCAGTTCACCCGGGGCGGGCGGGGCCTGCGGGCACTGCTCCAGGCGGCGCGGGCCACCGACCTCGTCGGGGTGGACTTCGCGGCCAACCACCCGGACATCCCTTACGTCCTGTTCAATCCGGACATGGTGCGGACCAACCTCCAGCGCGACCTCGACCAGCCGTGGCGGGCCGTCGCCGCGCTGGCGCTGGCGCTGCGCGGCAAGCCGGTCGCCGAGGGGATCGTGCCGCTGCTGGAGCTGCTGGAGCGGCCGCCGTCCGAGCCGCTGTCCGCCTACCGGGGACGCCGCCGCATCCCGGTCACCGAGGGGAGGCTCTCCCGGTTCTACGATCCGGCGGACGCCGAGCGGTTGCGGGAGCAGGCCGCCGGGCTGCTGGCCGCGAACCCGGCCTGACGGTCAGGACGGGCCGAGCCGCCCGGTGCCGAACCGGGCGCGCAGCGCGTCGAGATCGCCGACGGTCTCCTCGGCGCGGTCCCGGCGGGTCCACATGTCGTGGTAGAGGTCGCCGATGCGGTCCGGGTCGCCTTCGGTGCCGGGCTGGACGGCGGTCGCGACGGTGACCGTCCCGACGTAGACGCCGGCCGGGGCGAGCTGGGCGTGCGCGGCCAGCGCCCAGTTGCGCAGCGCCGCCATCGCCGGGCCGGCGCTGCCCAGCACCGGCATGGGAACGACGCCGGACGCGCCGGTCGTCAGGAGCAGGCCGCCGTCGCCGCGTGCCGTCATCGCCGGGAGCACCCGTTCGGCGGCCACGAGCGCACCCAGGTACAGCAGCTCCACCTGGGCGGTGGCGGCGTCGGGGGTGGTCGCGGCTGCCGACAGGACGGGGCCGCCGCGCGGGTCGGGGCCGTACTCGACGACGTCGGCGGGGCCCAGCTCGTCTTCCAGCCGGTCGAGGGCGGCGCGCAGCGCGGCGGGATCGCGGACGTCGGCCGGGGCGGTCGCCGCCTTCACGCCGAGCGCGGCCAGCTCGGCGTGGCGGGCGCGCAGTCCGCCGGGGTCGCGGGCGACGAGGCCGACGGCGAACCCGCGCCGCCCGAAGGCGCGGGCCACGCCCATGCCGAGGCCGGGTCCGGCGCCGATCACCACGATGTTCACGAACGCTCCAGGGTGGGGAGGGCGGCCAGCAGCCGCCGGGTGTAGGAGTGGCGCGGATCGGTGAAGACCTGCTCGGCGGAGCCCTGCTCGACGACCCGCCCGTCCTTCATGACGAGGACGTCGTCGGAGATCCGGTGCACGACGCCGAGGTGGTGGGAGATGAACAGCGACGCGACGCCGAGCCGGTCGCGCAGCTCGGCGAACAGGTCGAGGACGCGGGCGGCGACGGACACGTCGAGCGCCGACAGCGGCTCGTCGCAGACCAGCACCCGGGGCCGGGCCGCCAGGGCGCGCGCGATCGCGACGCGCTGCTGCTGGCCGCCGGACAGCCGCCGCGGGTGCCGTCCGGCCAGGTCCGGGTTCAGGCCGACCTGCTTCAGCAGCTCGGCGACCTCGTCCTGCCCGGCCGGCCGGTTCGCGGCGTCCAGCGCGTCCGCGAGGATCCGCCCCGCGGTGAACCGCGGGTCGAACGAGCTCAGCGGATCCTGGTACACCGGCTGGATCCGCCCCCGCCGCCCGCGCCTGCGCCGCTCCGCGACCCCGCTCCACTCCCTCCCCTCCAGCCGGACGATCCCGGCATCCGGCTCCACCAGCCCCAGGACCATCCGCGCCACCGTCGTCTTCCCCGACCCGGACTCCCCCACCACCCCGAGCGTCTCCCCCGCCCCCACCCGGAACGACACCCCCTCCACCGCCACCCGCCCCTGATACGCCTTCCCCAGCCCCTCCGCCTCCACCACGACCGCCTTTTCCCCCGCGTCCGGGCCTCCGTCCCCGCTCTCGCCGGGATCCCGCCCGATCGATGCGAGCGCCTTCCGCACACCCGCCGACCGCGGGGCGGGCGAGGTGGGGACGGCGTCGAGGAGGAGGCGGGTGTAGGGGTGGGCGGGGGCGGTGAGGACGCGGGACGCGGGGCCGTGTTCGACGATGAGGCCGTCGCGCATGACCGCTATGCGGTCGGCGAGGCGGGCGACGACGGCGAGGTCGTGGCTGATGAGGAGGAGGGCGGTGCCGCGGGCGCGGCGGGCCGCCAGGAGGTCGAGGATCTGGGCCTGGACGGTGACGTCGAGGGCGGTGGTGGGCTCGTCGGCGATGAGGAGGACGGGATCGCAGGCCAGCGCCGAGGCGATGAGGGCACGCTGTCGCAGGCCGCCGGACAGCTGGTGGGGGTACTGGGCGGCGCGGCGTTCGGGCTCCGGCACGCCGACGTCGGCGAGCAGTTCCAGCACCCGCGCGGAGACCTTCGCCGGCGGCACCGTGCGGTGCAGCCGCAGCGGCTCGGCGACCTCGGCGCCGACCGGGCGCAGCGGATCGAGCGCGACCAGGGCCGCCTGCAGCACCAGGCCGATCTCCCGGCCGCGGACGTCCCGCCACTCGCGCGGGCTCAGCCTCGTCAGATCCCGGCCGCGCAGTGTCAGCTCCCCGGCCCGGACATGCGCCCCGGCCCCGGCGAGGCCGACCAGCGACCGCGCGGTGACGCTCTTGCCCGACCCCGACTCCCCCACGAGCGCCAGGCACTCGCCCTCGGCGATGGAGAAGGACACCCCGTCGGCCGCGGTCACCGCCCGCGGCCCGGTTCCGAAGGAGACCCGCAGGTCCCGGACGTTCAGCAGCCCGTCGCTCACCGTTCCAGCCTTCCCGCCGGCAGCTTCTGCAGATACTGGCCGACGACCGTCAGCGACAGCACCGTCAGCGTCAGGACGGCGCCCGGCGCGACCGCCGTCCACCAGGCGAGGGAGAAGTACTCCTGGCCCTGCTGGAGCATCGCGCCCCACTGCGGGGCGGGCGGGGCGGGGCCGAGTCCGAGGTAGCTGAGCGCCGCCGTCGCGCCGATGGCGGCGCCGGAGCCGAGCGTGGCCAGCAGCAGCACCGGCGGCAGCGCGTTCGGCAGCAGGTGCCGGACGGCGATCAGCACCGGCGGCCGGCCCAGCGCGACGGCCGCCTCGGCGTACCCCGAACGCCGGACGACCAGGAGCTGCGCCCGCACCAGCCGCGCGTACCCGGGAGCGGCGATCACCGCGATCGCGATCATCGAGTTGACCGTCCCGCCGCCCAGCGCGGTGATCATCAGGAGGGCCATGACGAGCCCGGGGATGGCGAGCAGCGCGTCCACCGCCCGCATGAGGACGGCGTCGGCGGCCCGTCCGCCCAGCGCGCTGAGCCCGCCGACGAGCACCCCCGCGCCGAGCGCGAGCACCGTCGCGCCGAGCCCGGTCAGCACCGAGTCCCGGGTCCCGTAGACGATCCGGACGTAGAGGTCGCGCCCGTTCTGGTCGGTGCCCAGCGGATGGCCGGCGCCGGGCGGCTGAAGGGTGCGCAGCGGATCGGCGGCGTCCGGGGAGCCGTGCGCCAGCAGTCCGGGCGCCGCGGAAGCGACGACGATCAGCGCGAGGAAGGCGAAGGCGAGCCACACCCCGGGTCGGGCGCCGGCGAGGGCCCGCCCGGGCGCGGCCCGGAACGTCGAGTCGATCATCTAGTCTCGCAGCCGTGGATCGATGAGCGGGTAGAGCAGGTCGACGACGAGATTGACGGTGACGTAGAACAGCGCGGTCACCAGGACGGTGCCGAGCACCACCGGGATGTCCTTGCCGGTCACCGCGGTCACCAGCAGCCGGCCCAGCCCGGGCCGGGAGAAGACCTGCTCGACGATGACGGCGCCGCCGGTCAGGGCCCCGGCCAGCAGCCCGAGCAGGGTGACGGCCGGGATCAGCGCGTGCCGCAGCACGTGCCGGGACAGCACGATCCACTCGCTCGCGCCGCGGGCCCGGGCCGTCACCACGAAGGGCTCCTCCAGGGCACGTTCGACGCCCTCCCGCATCACCGGGGTCAGCACCCCCGCGACGGGCAGCGCCAGCGTCACCGCGGGCAGCACCAGCGCGCCCGGGCCCGTCCCGATGACCGGGAACCAGCGCAGCCCGAAGGAGAAAACGGTCAGCAGCAGGATGCCCAGCCAGAACTGGGGGACGGAGACCGCGGTGGCCTCCAGCGCGGCGAACGGCCCCCTCACCCAGCGGCTCCGTCCGGCGGTGGCGAGCGCCAGCACCAGGGACACCGCCCCGGCCAGGGTGATGGCCGTCGCCATCAGGGTGAGGGTGGGCCCCACCTGCTCGCGGATCGCCTGCGAGACCGGCATGCTCAGCTGGTAGGACTCGCCGAGGTCGCCGCGCAGCAGGCTGCCCGTCTGGTGGAGGTACTGCCGCCAGAGCGGCTCGCCCAGCCCGTACCGGCGCTCCACCTCGGCCCGGATCTCGGGGGTGACCTGGAGGTTGTTCCCGATGATCGCGTCGACGACCGAGCCGCGGATCAGGTGGAGGGCGGCGAAGGTGAACGTCACCGCCCCCCACAGGACGATCAGGGCGTGGCCGAGCCGGGTCAGGATCCGCCGCCGGTACCCGGTCCGGGCGGGCGCGGGCACCGCGACGACGGCCGGTTCGGCCACCGGGGCCGCGCTCACCGCGACCGCCAGGCCCCGGTGAAGTCGGGGTAGCCCTCGGCCGTGTAGGTGACCCCCCGCACCTTCTGGTCGGCGGCGAAGGTCGCGGCCGACACGTAGACGGGGAAGACCACGGCGTCTTCGACCAGCCGGCGCTGGATGCGGGTGTAGAGGCCGGCCCGGGTGGACTCGTCGGCGGTGGCCTGGGCGTCCAGGAGGGCCTGGTCGACCTCGGCGTTGTCGTACTTGGGGATGTTGGACCCCATCGTCCCGGGGCGGGCGATGCTGTCGCTGTGGAACAGCTTGCGCAGCACGTCGGCGTCCAGGCCGGTGAACGTGGTCGCCAGCAGGTCGTAGGTGCCGTTCTGGGCGTTCGGGATGACCTGGCTGAGCGGCAGGTCCTCGATGCGCAGCTCGATGCCGGACTTCTTCAGCTCCGCCTGGACCTGCTCGCCGAGGGTCTGGTTCTCCTGGCTCTCCGCGGTCTTGGCCATCTTCCACACGACCGTCAGGCGGGTGCCGCCCTTGACGCGGTATCCGGCGGAGTCGCGGCCGGTGTAGCCGGCCTCGTCCAGCAGCCTGCCCGCGGCGGCGGGGTCGTAGGGCGCGGAGGTCTCGGCGGGCGGGGCGACGAACCGGGTCGCGGGCGACAGCGGTCCCTCAGCCTGCCGGTAGACGCCGAAGTACAGCTTGTCGACCAGGGTCTTCCAGTCGACCGCCGCCCGGAACGCCTTGCGGATCCGCACGTCGGAGAACGGAGCGCGCGTGGTGTTGGGGTAGTAGCTGTAGTTCTCGCCGGGCGAGTCGATCGTCCGGACCTGGCGGCCGGTGTCGCGCAGGCTCGCGACCCGGATCGCCGGGACCGAGGTGATGAAGTCGGCCTGGCCGCTGCTGAGCGCCCCGACCCGTACCGAGTCCTGGGTGATCAGCTTGATGGCGAGGCCGTCCAGCAGGGCCGGGCCCTGGTGGGCCGCGCCCTCGGGAGCCCACGCGTAGGCGGGGTTGCGGTGGTAGGTGGCGCCTTGGCCGCGCCGCCACGGCCCGTCCAGGACGAACGGGCCGGTGCCGACGATCTTCTGGCAGAGCTCGGCGGGGTTCCCGGCGAGCGTCCTGGGCGACTCGATGCCGTACCCCGTCGTGGACAGCACGGTCAGCAGCGACGCGTACGGCTTGGTCAGCTCGATCCGCACGGTGCGGGCGTCGACGGCGCTCACCCCCTTCAGGTAGGGGGCCAGGTAGCCGGCGGCGCCGAGCGACTTGGTCTTCGGGTCGACGACGTGCTCGATGTTGGCCTTGACGGCGGCGGCGTCGAGGACGGCGCCGTCGCTGAAGGTGACGCCGTCGCGCAGCTTGAAGGTGTAGGTCTTCTGGTCGGCGGAGACGTCCCAGGACGCCGCCAGCCAAGGCTTGATGCCGCCCTGGTCGTCGAGGTGGACGAGGGAGTCCAGCACGGGCCGGGCGACCATCGAGGTGATCGACTGCCCGGACGCGTGCGGGTCCACGCACTGCGGCTCCTGGTGAAGCGTGAGGGTGAGCCGTCCGCCGGCGGCGGGGGCAAGGGCATGCGCCTGGTGCGCTCCGCCGACGAGCTGGCCGGGGCGATCG
>NZ_BAAATZ010000014.1:12442-17547 GCF_039533685.1 Actinocorallia aurantiaca
ATCCGCCGCAGCCCGCGAGCAGCAGCGCGGCGGCAGGGGCCGCCAGGAAGGCGAACCTGTTCATCTTCCGCTCCCGATCGACTGCGGGAACACGAAGAGTCCGTGGGGGTCGAGGCTCTTCTTCACTTCGGCCAGCCGTTCATAGTTCTCGCCGTAATAGGCCCAGCGCCAGTCGTCCAGCTCCGGGTCCGGGTAATTGACATAGGAATGGTGGTCGGAGAACAGATCGAGGAGCGCGAATCCGCGGTCCGCCCATTCCTCGGCGAAGGCGATGTCGCCCTCGGCCGGCTCGTCGAGCAGGCCGACGGCGGTGAACTTCGCGAGGAACCGCGCGTCGCGGTGCACGTACGCGGTCTCGGTGCGGCCCACCTCGGCGGCGGCCCCGCCGAGCGCGGTCAGCGCCACATGGCGGAGCTGGCCGGGCCTGCGGTCGCCGTCGAAGATCTCCAGGGCCCGTTCCAGCGCGTCCCGGCCGAGCGGACCCGGCAGGAAACGGTGCCGTTCGCGCAGGTAGGGCTGGCGCGGGAGGAGGCCGTCGGGGGTGGTGCCGGTCCTGCGGCGCTGCGCGGGCGTCAGGTCGCGGCAGCGGTACAGGCCGAGTGTCACCTCCTCGTGGGTGCCCTCCTCGATGTCCGCCATCAGGGGGGTGGCGCCGGCCGCGGCGCACAGCCCGGCGAGGAGGTCGTCGAAGTCCGCCCGGGTGCCCTGGTAGGCCCCGAACATCAGCACGGTGGGGACGGCGCCGGGGGCGGCGTCCATGAGAACGGGACCGATCTCCGCGCCCAGCCCGGGCGGGGCCGCGGCGATCCACTCCTGCCAGTGCTCCAGCAGGTCGAGTGCCCGGTCGTAGGGCCACACGACGGTGAAGCCGACGGTGCGGCCGATCGGGACGGGGCTCAGCTCCAGGTCGACGACGACGCCGAAGCTGGCCGCGCCGCCGCCGCGCAGCGCCCAGTACAGGTCCGGTTCCTCCTCCGCCGAGCAGCGGACGAGCCGTCCGTCGGCGGTGACGAGCGTCGCGGCGAGGAGATGGTCGCTGGCCGGGCCGAAACGGCGGGTCTGCAGGCCGAGGCCGCCGCCGGTGACGAAACCGGCGGGGCACACGGTCGGGCAGATCCCGGTGACGACCTCGAGGCCGTCGGCGGCGAGCGCCACGAGGGCGTCCACCGCCTGGGCGCCGGGGCCGAGCCGGACCCGGCCGGGCCGGCCCTCGATGTGCGCGATCCGCGACAGATCGATGACCAGGCCCGTCCCGGTGGACCAGCCGGCGAAGTGGTGGCCGCCGCTGCGTGCGGCCACCGGCAGGGCGTTGGCCGCCGCGAACGTCACGCTCGCCTGGACGTCGGCCGGAGTCGCGCAGTAGGCGACGGCGGCCGGGCGGACCGTGTCGAACTCGGCGAGCTGCAGCTGCCTGGCCAGGTCGTATCGGGCGTCGCCGGGCAGGACGAGGTCTCCGTCGAGTCCCGCGCCGAGCGAGTCCCAGGTCGGGGAGCCCATCAGGTCACAGGACCGTGGTCTCGGAGTCCACCGGGTTCGGCGCCTTGGGCACGCTGCGCAGCGGATAGTCCGAGGTGCTGACCTCGATCTCGCCCGGGGCGAAGGTGTAGGTGCCGGCGCGCTCGGCGGTGATCGTCGCATGCCCGCCGGTGAGCAGGACGTTCTTGCCGGCGAAGACGCGGTTGGTGTTGGTGAGGCCGGTGGCCACCACCTCGCGCTCCTCGGCGCCGCCGACCACGATGGTCACCTCGCCGTTGATGTCGCGGGCCGGCCGGTCCTTGATCGTCGGGTGGAGGGTGCGCAGGGTGACCTCGATGTGCAGCGCGTCGCCCTGCTTGACCTCGTCCGCGGTGGTGATGGTGATCTCGATGTCGCTCTCCTCCGGCTCCGGCTGCCGGGTCGAGCTGCTGAGATAGATGAACCGCCCCATTTACTGCCGTCCTTTGCGTCGAGCACTCGAAGACCGTTTCCTGCGGTCATCGGCAGCCTCTGAGAGAGGCAAAGAACGGTCAACCCCTATCCGCGACCCCTTATCACCCACCCCTATCGGAGAAAATAAGCGGTCAGAGCGGCCGACCGGAATTCTGGGAATCGAATTCGGCCCGGGCCCGGTCGATCTCGGCGGAGTGCTGGACGGCCCAGTCGGCGAGCACCGACAGCGGGCCCAGCAGGGTGCGGCCCAGCGCGGTCAGTTCGTACTCGACGGTGATCGGGACGGTCGGGAAGGTGGTGCGCGAGACCAGGCCGTCGCGCTCCAGGCCGCGCAGGGTGCGGGTGAGCATCCGCTGGCTGATGTCCTGGATGGCGCGGTCCAGCTCACCGTAGCGGCGCGGCCCCGACCCCAGCAGGACCACCACCAGAACGCTCCATTTGTCGCCCACCCGCCGGCGCAGGACTTCGGTCACCGGGCAGGAGGCGTGTTCGGCCCCGGTGACGGGTAGCGCCAGTTCCGTCCGGAGCGCGGTGGGAACATCGATGTTCGTAGAGAACATTTTTCTGCCTTCTTCCAGGAGGCGGCGCGAGCGCGGACAATATCCGTGCCCTGACAGTAACAACTGGAGCACAGATGCCGCATCCGCAATCAGCGCACAAGACGATCGTCATTACCGGCGGCACGGACGGAATGGGACGGGCCGTGGCCCTCGCGCGCCTCGCGCGAGGGGACACCGTCATCGTGGTCGGCAGCAGCGCGGAGAAGGGTGCCGCGCTCACGAGGGACGCGGGCGGCGACGCGGGCCGACTGCACTACATCCAGGCGGACCTCAGCTCCCTCAAGGCCGTCCAGGCACTGGTGGAGTCCCTGGCCGCCCACCCGGTGATCGACGCCCTGGTGCTGTGCGCCAACCGGCAGAGCCCCCGGCGGGTGGAGACCGCCGAGGGCCTGGAGTTCTGTTTCAGCCTCTACTACCTCAGCCGCTACCTGCTCGGGCACGGCCTGCGCGCCCAGTTCGACCAGGCCGCCGCACCCGTGATCATCAATGTGACGGCGCCCGGCACCAAGATGGGCGACGTGAACTTCGACGACCTCCAGCAGACGCGGAAGTACAGCGGGCTGAAGGCGCAGACCCAGGCGTGCCGGGCCAACGACCTGCTCGGCGCGGCCTACGGCACCCACCCGTCCAGCAAGGCCCACTACGTGCTCTACCACCCCGGCTTCACCGCGACCCGGGGCGGCCTGGAGCACATGAAGCAGCCGGTCAAAGCCATCGTGGGGCTGCTGGCGAAGGTGGCGGCCAAGCCGGTCGACAAGGCCGTCGAGCCGATCATCGAGTTCATCGACTCCCCGCCCGCGCCGGTGTTCTCCGCCGTCGACCGCGGCAAGTACCTGGACGTCGACACCTTCCCGACCTTCGACAAGGCCAAGGCCGCCAGGCTCGCCGAGGTCACCGCCCGGCTCGTCACCTCCAAGCTCGGTACCACCCAGCTGGTCCCCTGACTCCATCGGCCGGACCACCCGGGCCCGTACGGACGCATCCCTCGTCCGCACGGGCCTTTTCGCATTCACCCCTTTCTTCGTCCTAGGGGTCCCCGAATCGCCTGCATAGGGGTTATCGGCCGTTCTCCGGCGACTTAGCATCGGTCCGGATCGCGCCCGTCATTCGCTTTTATAAAGGTGTATCGATGCCACAGGATGAAAAGGTCGTCGAGTATCTCAAGAAGGTGACCGCGGATCTGCGGAGGACGCGGGACCGGGTGCGGGAACTGGAGGAGGCCGGGCACGCGCCGATCGCCGTCGTCGGGATGAGCTGCCGGTTCGCGGGCGGCGTCGACTCGCCCGAGGCGCTGTGGCGGCTGCTGGCGTCGGGACGGGACGCGGTTTCGGGGTTCCCCGCCGACCGCGGCTGGGACCTGGACGGCCTGTACGACCCCGACCCCGACCGGCCCGGCTCGTCCACCACCCACGAGGGCGGCTTCCTGGACGGCGCGGGCGGCTTCGACGCCGCGTTCTTCGGCATCTCGCCGCGGGAGGCCGTCGCGATGGACCCGCAGCAGCGGCTGCTGCTGGAGGGCGCCTGGGAGGCGTTCGAGAACGCCGGCATCGATCCGCGCACGCTGCGCGGCGGCGGCGCGGGCGTCTTCACCGGGACCAACGGCCAGGACTACGCGGCGGTGACCCGGGCCGCGGCGGCGGCGACCGTCGAGGGCTACCAGGGCACGGGCAGCTCGGCGAGCGTCATGTCGGGCCGGATCTCCTACTTCTTCGGGCTGGAGGGCCCGGCCGTCACGGTCGACACCGCCTGCTCCTCGTCGCTGGCGGCGGCGCACCTCGCGGTGCGGTCGCTGCGGGCGGGCGAGTGCGGGCTCGCGGTCGTCGCCGGAGTGACGGTGATGGCGACGCCCGGCGCTTTCATCGACTTCAGCAAGCAGCGGGGCCTGGCCGCCGACGGCCGGTGCAAGGCGTTCGCCGCCTCCGCCGACGGCACCGGATGGGGTGAGGGAGCCGGGGTGCTGGTGTTGGAGCCGCTGGCCGACGCGCTGCGCGCCGGTCGGCGCGTCCTCGGGGTGATCCGCGGCTCGGCGGTCAACCAGGACGGCGCGAGCAGCAGCCTGACCACGCCGAACGGCCCGTCCCAGCAGCGGGTGATCCGCCGCGCCCTCGCCGACGCGGGGCTCGGGCCGTCCGACGTGGACGCCGTCGAGGCGCACGGCACCGGCACCCGCCTGGGCGACCCGATCGAGGCGCAGGCGCTGCTCGCCGCCTACGGCCGCGACCGCGACCCGTCCCGCCCGCTGTGGCTGGGCTCGGTCAAGTCGAACCTCGGCCACACCCAGGCCGCCGCGGGCGTCGCCGGCATCATCAAGATCCTCCTGGGTTTCCGGCACTCCGCGCTGCCCGCGACCCTCCACGTGGACGAGCCCACCCCGCACGTCGACTGGTCCCCCGGCACCGTGCGCCTGCTCACCACCGCCCGCCCTTGGCCCGCCCGGGAGGGCCGCCCCCGCCGCGCGGGCGTCTCCGCCTTCGGCATCAGCGGCACCAACGCCCACCTCATCCTCGAAGAACCCCCCTCCCCCTCCCCTGCCTCGGAGCAGTCCGACCCCTGGCCCCTCCCGCTCGGCACGAACGGCGGAGCACCGCCGCGGCCTGCGGACACGGCCGCCGAGCC
>NZ_BAAATZ010000014.1:17634-18848 GCF_039533685.1 Actinocorallia aurantiaca
CGTCCGGCCGACCGACCCGTCTCCGCGCCGCCCAGGACGCCCTCGGGCCGCCGCCGCGCGGCGCGGACGCCGGGACGACGGCCGGCGGGGTGGTGGCCTGGGTGGTGCAGGGGCGGGACGGCGGGGCCGTGCGGGAAGGGGCACGGCGGCTGGGTGCGTGGGTGGAAGAGACCGGTGAGGTGGATCTGGAGGCGGTGGCCGCGGCTCTGGGGCGGCGGGCGGTGCTGCCGGAGCGGGCCGTGGTGGTGGGGAGCTCGGACGCGGAGCTGCGGGCGGGTCTGGAGGCCGTCGCCGAAGGGGCGGACGTGCCCGGCGCCGTACGCGGGACGGCCGCCGCGGGGGCGCGGACGGTGTTCGTGTTCCCCGGGCAGGGGTCGCAGTGGCCCGGGATGGCGGCGGAGCTGCGGGCCGCGTCGCCGGTGTTCGCGGCGGCCCTCGCCGAGTGCGCGGCGGCGCTGCGGCCGTTCACCGACTGGGAGCTGGACGCCGTCCTGGACGATCCGGCGGCGCTGGAGCGGGTCGACGTGGTGCAGCCCGCGTTGTGGGCGGTGATGGTGTCGCTGGCCCGGGTGTGGGAGGCGGCGGGCGTCGTCCCGGACGCGGTGGCCGGGCACTCGCAGGGCGAGATCGCGGCGGCATGCGCGGCCGGGGCCCTGTCGATCGAGGACGGTGCCCGGATCGTGGCGCTGCGCTCCCGGATGATCAGATCGCTGTCGGGCAGCGGCGGGATGGCGTCGGTGGCGCTTCCGGCGGACGAGGCACGCGAGGAGCTGCGCGCCTGGCCCGGACGGCTGGACGTGGCGGCGGTCAACGGGCCGCAGACCACGATCGTGTCCGGCGACGCCGCGGCGCTGGAGGAGTTCCTCGGCCGGTGCGCCGAACTCGGCGTGTTCGCGCGCCGCGTCAACGTCGACTACGCCTCGCACTCGCCGCACGTGGAGCGGGTGCGGGACGGGCTGCTGGAGGCGCTCGCGCCGGTCCGGCCCCGGGACGCGGCGACGGCGGTGTTCCACTCGACGGTGCGCGGCGGGCCGTGCGACCCGTCCGAGCTCACCGCCGCCTACTGGGTGGAGAACCTGCGGCGGCCGGTACTGTTCCAGCCGGTCGTGGAGGGCCTGGCCGCGGCCGGCCCCACGGTGTTCGTCGAGATCAGCCCGCATCCGGTGCTCACCGGCGCGATCCAGGACACGGCGCCGGACGCCGCCGTCTCCGGC
>NZ_BAAATZ010000014.1:18938-37510 GCF_039533685.1 Actinocorallia aurantiaca
GCGCTGCTGCCGGAGCTGCCGTCCTACCCGTTCCAGCACCGGCACTACTGGCTGACCGGCGCGGCGCGGGAGCTCGGCGGGTCCGGGCTGACCCCGGTCGACCACCCGTTCCTGACCGCGGCGGTGGCGCTGGCCGACGGCACGACCGTCCTCACCGGCACCGTGTCGGTAGAGGCGCTGCCGTGGCTGGCCGACCACCGCGTCGGCGGCTCGGTGCTGCTGCCGGGCACCGCGTTCGTCGAGCTGGCGTCGCGGGCGGCCGACCTCGCGGGCCTGGCCTCGATCGCCGACCTGACCCTGCACGCCCCGCTCGTGCTGGAGCCGCGCCGTCCGCTGACCGTCCAGGTGACGGTGCGGGACGACGGCGACGGCGCCGACCTGGAGATCCACTCCCGGCCCGGCGACGACGGCCCGTGGGTCCGCCACGCGTCGGGCCGGCTGTCGGCCGAGCCCGTCGCGGGCGCGGCGGGGCCGGCCGAGTGGCCGCCCGCCGGGACGACCCCGCTCGACCCGGGCGCCCTCTACGGCGAGCTGGCCGACCGGGGCCTGGAGTACGGCCCGCTGTTCCGGGGCGTGCGCCGCGCCTGGCGCAACGGCTCGGGCGTCTACGCCGAGGTAGCCCTTCCCGAAGACGCCTCCGCCGAGGGTTTCGTCCTGCATCCGGCGCTTCTCGACGCGGCCCTGCACACCATCGGCTTCAGCGACGGCGCCCGGGCGGGCCTGCCCTTCTCCTGGACGTCCGTCGGCGTGCACGCCACCGGAGCGACCCGGCTGCGGGTCGGGATCACGGTGGACGACGACGGCTCGGTCGCCGTCGCCGCGACCGACCCGGCGGGCGCGCCCGTCGCCACCATCGGCCGCCTCGGCCTCCGCCCGCCCGGCCCGGTCTCCGAGCCGCTCCCCGACGGCCTCCACACCTTCGGCTGGCGCGACCTCCCCGAGCCCGCGGCCCTTCCCTCCGCCCCTCGGCCGCTGCCGGAACCCGGCTCCGCCGAGGGGGACGTGTGGGTGGTGCCGGAAGGGCCGGAGGTGGAGGAGGTGCTGGCCGCCGCGCTGGCGGTGGTGCGGGAGCGACTGCGGGGGGAGGACGGGCCGCTGGCCGTGGTGACGCGGGGGGCGGTGTCCGTCGCGGAGGGCGAGGGGGTCGCCGATCTCGGGGCGGCCGCGGTGCGGGGTCTGGTGCGGTCGGCGCAGGCCGAGCATCCGGGCCGGTTCGTGCTGGTGGACGTCCTGGACGGGGACGCCGGCGCGGTGGCGCGGGCGGTGGCGTCCGGGGAGCCGGAAGTGGCCGTCCGGGACGGGCGGCTGCTGGGGGCGCGGCTGCTGCGGCCGGACGGCGATGGGCGCCTGACGCTGCCGCCGGGGGCGTGGCGTCTGGTCTCGGGCGGCGCCGGGACCCTCGAGGAGGTGGCGGCGGTGCCGACGGAGCCGGAGCCGCTGGGAGCGCACGAGGTCCGGGTGGAGGTGCGGGCCGCCGGGATCAACTTCCGGGACGTGCTGGTCGCGCTCGGCATGTACCCGGAGGCGGCACCGCTGGGCGGTGAGGCCGCCGGGGTGGTCGTCGAGACCGGCGCGGAGGTCGCGGACCTGCGCCCGGGCGACCGCGTGACCGGGTTGTTCTCGGGCGCGTTCGGCTCCACGGCGGTGACCGACCACCGGATGCTGGCGCCGCTGCCGGCCGGTTGGTCGTGGACGGACGCCGCCGGAGTGCCCGCGGTGTTCGCCACCGCCTGGTATGCCCTCCACGACCTCGCCTCACTCCAACCCGGCGAGACCATCCTCATCCACTCGGCCGCCGGCGGCGTCGGCATGGCCGCACTGCAAATCGCCCGCCACCTCGGAGCCCGAATCCTCGCCACCGCGCACCCGACCAAATGGCACGTGCTACGCGGGCTGGGGCTGGCCGACGAGCAGATCGCGTCGTCGCGCGACCTGGAGTTCGCCGAACGGTTCGCTCCCGTGGACGTCGTCCTCAACTCCCTCGCCGGGGAATTCACCGACGCCTCCCTTGCCTTGCTCAAACCAGGCGGCCGGTTCATCGAAATGGGCAAGACCGACCGGCGCGACCCCGCGACGCTGCCGGACGGCGTCGTCTACCGGCCGTTCGACCTGGCCGAGGCCGGACCGGAACGGAACAGGCAGATCCTCACCGAGCTGATGGAACTGCTCACCGCGGGAAGCCTGCGACCGCTGCCGACCCGGGTATGGGACGTGCGCCGTGCCCCCGAGGCGTTCCGGTTCATCTCCCAGGCCCGCCACACCGGCAAGAACGTCCTCCTCCTCCCCCGAACCCTCAACCCCGACAGCACCGTCCTCATCACCGGAGGAACCGGAACCCTCGGACGCCTCATCGCCAAACACCTCGCCACCACACAGCAGGCCCGCCACCTCATCCTCACCAGCCGCACCGGACCCCACCACCCCGACGCCCACACCCTCCGCACCGAACTCGAAGCAACAGGCGCCCAAGTGACGATCGCCGCCTGCGACGCCGCCGACCGCACCGCCCTCACCGACCTGCTCTCCCGACACCGACTAAGCGGCGTCATCCACGCGGCGGGCATCCTCGACGACGCCACCGTCGACAACCTCACGCCCGAACGGCTCCACGCGGTCCTCGCCCCCAAGGCCACCGCCGCCTGGAACCTGCACGACCTCACCCGCGACCACGACCTCGACGCCTTCATCCTCTTCTCCTCAGCCGCCGGCGTCATGGGCTCTCCCGGACAGGCCAACTACGCCGCCGCCAACACCTACCTCGACGCACTCGCCCAACACCGCCGCGCCCACGGCCTGCCCGCCGTATCCCTCGCCTGGGGCCTATGGGAACAGCGCAGCGGCATGACCGGTCATCTGGACGGCGTCGAGGTTCAGCGCATCACCCGCGGCGGCATCCGCCTGATCACCGCCGAGCGGGGCCTGGCGCTGTTCGACGCGGCGCTCCGCCTCGACCTGCCGCTCCAGGTTCCCGCCGGTCTCGACACCACCGAGCGGGAGGACGTCCCGCACCTGCTGCGGGCGCTGGTGCGCACCACCCGCCGGGCCGCCGCGGCAGGGGAGGCGGCGCCCGCGGCCGTCCCGGCGGCGGATCTCGCGGCGCTCCCGCCGGCCCTGCGCGGCCGCCGGCTCGTGGAGCTGGTCCGCGGCCACACCGCGGCCGTGCTCGGGCACGCCGATCCGGCGGAGGTCGCCGTCCAGACCACGTTCAAGGAGCAGGGGTTCGACTCGCTGACCGCCGTCGAACTGCGCAACCGCCTCAACAAGGCGACCGGGCTGCGGCTGCCCGCCACCTCGGCGTTCGACTTCCCGACCCCGGCGCTGCTGGCCGAGCACCTGCTCGCCGAACTCGCCCCCGCCGAGCCGGACGCCCCGGACGTCCCGGAGGTCCCCGCGGATCCGGAGGAGGCGGAGTTCCGGCGGCTGCTCGCCGGGATCCCGCTCCGCCTGTTCCGGGAGCACGGCCTCGTCGAGGCGATCTCCCGGCTCGCGGACCCCGGTGCCGACCCGGCGCCGACCGACGCCGACCCGATCGACGCACTGGACGCGGCCGCCCTCGTGCGCCGTGCCCTCGGCTCCGCCGACCTGGAGGAACTCCCCCAATGACGATCAGCAATGACGAGCTCATCGGCGCGCTGCGGGCGTCGCTGAAGGAGAACGAGCGGCTCCAGCGGCAGAACCAGGCGCTGGCCGCGGTCGGGTCCGAGCCGATCGCGCTCGTCGGGATGAGCTGCCGTTTCCCCGGCGGCGCGAGCTCTCCCGAGCTGCTGTGGCGGCTCGTCGCCGAAGGCCGCGACGCCGTCACCCCGTTCCCGGCCGACCGCGGCTGGGACCTGGGATCGCTGTTCGACGCCGATCCGGAACGACCGCGCCGCTCCTACGTCCGCGAGGGCGGTTTCCTCGACGACGCCGCCGGGTTCGACGCCGCCTTCTTCGGCATCTCACCTCGCGAGGCGCTCGCCATGGACCCCCAGCAGCGGCTCCTCCTGGAGACCTCCTGGGAGGTGTTCGAGCACGCCGGCATCGACCCGGCGGGCCTGCGCGGCTCGAACGTCGGCGTGTTCGCCGGGCTGAGCGGCCACGACTACGCGCCCGCCATGGCCGCCGTGCCCGAGAGCGCCGAGGGCCATCTCATCACCGGGAACGCGGCCAGTGTCGTGTCGGGACGGGTCGCGTTCACGTTCGGGTTCGAGGGCCCGGCCGTCACCGTCGACACGGCGTGCTCGTCGTCCCTGGTCGCGATCCACCTGGCGGCGCAGGCGCTGCGCCGCGGCGAGTGCTCGCTCGCGCTGGCGGGCGGGGTGATGGTGATGTCCAGCCCCGCCCTGTTCCTGGAGTTCAGCCGGCAGCGGGGTCTGGCCGCCGACGGCCGGTGCAAGGCGTTCGCGGCGTCCGCCGACGGCATGGGCGCCGGCGAGGGCGCCGGGGTGCTGCTGCTGGAGCGGCTGTCGGAAGCCGAGCGCAACGGCCACCGCGTCCTCGCCGTCATCAAGGGGTCGGCGGTCAACCAGGACGGCGCGTCCAACGGACTGACCGCGCCCAACGGCCCGTCGCAGCAGCGGGTGATCCGGCAGGCGCTGGCCAACGCCGGGCTCGGCCCGTCCGACGTCGACGCCGTCGAGGCGCACGGCACCGGCACCCGCCTCGGCGACCCGATCGAGGCGCAGGCGCTGATCGCCACCTACGGGCGCGACCGGAAGACGCCGCTGTGGCTCGGGTCGGTGAAGTCCAACATCGGCCACTCGCAGGCGGCGGCCGGCGTCGCGGGCGTCATCAAGATGGTCGAGGCGCTGCGGCGCGGGGTGCTGCCCCGCACGCTGCACGCCGACGAGCCGACCCCCGAGGTGGACTGGTCGGCCGGAACGGTCCGGCTGCTCACCGAGGAGCGGCCGTGGACGCCGGACGGGCGGCTGCGCCGGGCCGGGGTGTCGTCGTTCGGGATGAGCGGCACCAACGCCCACCTGATCCTGGAGGAGTACCCGCAGCCCGAGCCCGAGCCCGTCGCCGAGGCGGACGGGCCGCTGGTGTGGCTGGTGTCGGCGGCGACCCCGGCGGCGCTGCGGGAGCGGGCGGCGGGGCTGTACGCCCATCTGGAGGCGCGGCCGGAGATCCCGGCGGCGGTGGTGGCGCGGCATCTGGCCGAGGCCAGGGCGCAGCTCGCCGAGCGGGCCGCCGTCGTGGGCGCGGACCGGGAGGCGCTGCTGGCGGGGCTGGCCGCGCTGGCGGCGGGAGAGAGCGCGCCGTCGGTGCTGACGGGCCGGGCCGCGGCGGACGCCCGCCCGGTGTTCGTGTTCCCGGGGCAGGGGTCGCAGTGGGCCGGAATGGCGACGTCCCTGTACGCCGCCGACCCGGTGTTCCGCGAGGCGCTCGACGCCTGCCGCGATGCCCTCGCACCATACGTCGACTGGAACCTGCACGAAGCGCTCGCCGACCCCGAGGCGCTCACCCGAACCGAGGTCGTCCAACCCGCACTGTGGGCCGTCATGACGAGCCTCGCCCGGGCCTGGCAGGCGGCCGGAGTCGAGCCCGCAGCCGTCATCGGGCACTCGCAGGGCGAGATCGCCGCCGCCGTCGTCTCCGGAGCGTTGTCGCTGGAGGACGGAGCACGGGTCTCGGCGCTACGCAGCCAGACGATCCACCAGATCACCGGGCTCGGCGGCATGGCGTCGGTCGGGCTTTCACCAGAGGAGACCGAGGAGCATCTGCGGGAAGCGGACGGCGCCCTGACCGTCGCCGCGCACAACGGTCCCCACAGCACCGTCGTGTCCGGCGACACCGAAGCACTCCGCGAACTGATCACCCGGCTCACCGCGCTGGGGCACCACGCCCGGGCCGTCAACGTCGACTACGCCAGCCACGGGCCGCACGTCGAGCGGCTGCGCGAGACCATCCTCGACGATCTCGCCGGGGTCGTGCCGCTGGTCCCGGAGACCACGTTCTACTCCACGGTGCGGGGCGGCTACCTGGACGACGCCGCGACCGGCGCCGGCTACTGGTACGAGAACCTGCGGCGGCCGGTGCTGCTGCGGCAGGCCGTCGAGACGCTGCACGGCGACGGACACGACACGTTCATCGAGGTCAGCCCGCACCCGGTGCTGCTGGGCGCGCTCCAGGACACCGCCCCGGACGCGACCGTCGTCCCGTCCCTGCGCCGCGACGAGGGCACCGCCGAACGGTTCCTGCGCTCGCTCGCCGAGGCGCACGTGCACGGGGTCGCGGTCGACTGGCGGCGGGTCCTGCCGCAGGCGCCCGCCGTCCTGGACGGCGCACCCGGCTACCCGTTCCAGCGGGAGCGGTTCTGGCTCGCGACCGCGACCGGCACGGGCGACGTCAGCCAGGCCGGGCTGGAGCCGGTCGAGCACCGGTTCCTGCGCGCCGCGGTGGCGCTGGCGGGCGGCTCGGGCACCCTGCTGACCGGGCTGCTGTCGCTCGACACCCACCCCTGGCTCGCCGACCACGCCGTCGGCGGCACCGTGCTGCTGCCGGGGACCGCGTTCGTCGAGCTCGCCGGACGCGCCGCCGACCAGGCCGGCTTCGACACGATCGACGAGCTGACCCTGCACGCCCCGCTGGTCCTGGCCGCGGGCCGCTCCCTCCAGGTGCAGATCTCCACCGAGACCGCCACGGACGGCCGCAGCGCCGCGTTCACCATCCACGCCCGCCCGCAGGAGGACGGCGAGGACGCCCCGTGGGTCCGGCACGCCGCCGGCACCCTCGTCAACGACGGCTCCGCACCCGGCTTCGACTTCTCCGTCTGGCCGCCGCGCGACGTCACCCCGCTGCCCACCGACACCCTCTACCGCGCCCTGGACGAACGCGGCCTCAGCTACGGCCCGTCCTTCCAGGGGCTGGAGCGCGCCTGGCGCAACGGCACAGCGGTCTACGCCGAGGTCGGCCTGCCCGCCGGCGCCGAGACCTCGGGCTTCACCCTGCACCCGGCCCTGCTGGACGCGGCCCTGCACGTCAACGCCGCCGACCTGCCCGCCGACGGCCCCGGCGTCCCGTTGCCCTTCCTGTGGTCGGGCGTGCGCCTGCACGCCTCCGGCGCCGACCGGCTGCGCGTCCGCGTCGCCCCGCTGGAAGGCCGCGACGGCGTCTCCCTGGAGGCCGCCGACGGCACCGGCGCCCCGGTCGCCTCGGTCCGCGCCCTGGTCTCCCGTCCGGTCTCCGGCGTTCCGGCCCGGCCCGCGCCGGCCCCGGTCCACCACCTGCGCTGGATCCCGGCGGCTCCCGGCGAGCCGCCCGCCTGGGTCCAGGTGGACGCCCTGGACGCCGTCCCCTCCCGGGTCCCCGACCTCGTCGTCACCGAGCGCGCGTCCCCGGAGGCGGCTCTCGCCCTGGTCCGGACCTGGCTGGCCGACCCCCGCTTCGCCTCCTCCCGTCTCGCCTTCCTGACCCGCGGCGCGGTCGCGGTCACCCCCGGCGACGACGTCACCGACCTCGACGCCGCCGCCGTCCGCGGTCTCGTCCGTTCCGCCCAGGCCGAACACCCCGACCGCTTCCTCCTCATCGACCTGACCCCGCCCACCGCGACGACACCCGCGGCCGGCCGGGATCTCACCGCCGCCGCGGCCGATCCCCGACATGCCGGGACACCGGCTCGCCGGGACCTGGAACTCGCGGTCACGGCTGCGGGCGGAGAGCCGGAGGTGGTGGTGCGCGGAGATGCGGCGCTGGTGCCGCGGCTGGTGCGGATCGGCGGTGACGGCGCGCTGGTGGCCCCGGACGGCGCCTGGCTGCTAGCCGCCGATCAGGGCGGCTCGCTGGACGGACTGGCCCTGGAGTCCGACCCCGAGGCGTCCCGGCCGCTCGCCCCGGGCGAGGTGCGGGTCGCGGTACGCGCCGCCGGGATCAACTTCCGGGACGTGCTGCTCGCGCTGAAGCTCTACCCGGGCGACGCCCCGCTCGGAGGCGAGGCGGCCGGGGTGGTCGCCGAGGGCGGCGCGGACGTCTCCGATCTGCGGCCGGGCGACCGGGTGGCGGGTCTGTTCACCGGGGCGTTCCGGTCGGTCGCGGTCACCGACCGGCGGATGCTGGTGAGGGTGCCGGACGGCTGGGACTGGGCGACCGCCGCCGGAGTGCCCGCCGTGTTCGCCACCGCCTGGTACGCCCTCCACGACCTCGCCTCACTCCAACCCGGCGAAACCATCCTCATCCACTCGGCCGCCGGCGGCGTCGGCATGGCCGCACTGCAAATCGCCCGCCACCTCGGAGCCCGAATCCTCGCCACCGCACACCCCTCCAAATGGGACGTGCTACGCGGACTCGGCCTCACCGACGAACAGATCGCCTCCTCCCGCGACCTGGAATTCGCCGAACGGTTCGCTCCCGTGGACGTCGTCCTCAACTCCCTCGCCGGGGAATTCACCGACGCCTCCCTCGCCCTGCTCAAACCAGGCGGCCGGTTCGTCGAAATGGGCAAGACCGATCTTCGCGACCCCGGCTCGCTGCGCGACGACATCACCTACCGGCCGTTCGACCTCGGTGAGGCCGGACCGGACCGGATCGGGGAACTGCTCGGCGGGTTGCTGGAGCTGTTCGCGGCCGAAAGCCTGACGCCCGCGCCGACCCGCACCTGGGACGTGCGACGTGCCCCCGAAGCCTTCCGGTTCATCTCCCAAGCCCGCCACACCGGCAAGAACGTCCTCCTCTTCCCCCGAACCCTCAACCCCGACAGCACCGTCCTCATCACGGGCGGAACCGGAACCCTCGGACGGCTCGTCGCCAAACACCTCGCCACCACGCAGCAGGCCCGCCATCTCATCCTCACCAGCCGCACCGGACCCGACCACTCCGGTGCCGACGCCCTCCGCACCGAGCTGGAAGAAGCAGGCGCGGAAGTGACGATCACGGCTTGCGACGCCGCCGACCGCACCGCCCTCACCGACCTGCTCTCCCGACACCGACTAAGCGGCGTCATCCACGCGGCAGGCGTCCTGGACGACGCCACCGTCGACAACCTCACCCCCGAACGCCTCCACGCGGTCCTCGCCCCCAAAGCCACCGCCGCCTGGAACCTCCACGACCTCACCCGCGACCACGACCTCGACGCCTTCATCCTCTTCTCCTCAGCCGCCGGCGTCATGGGCTCTCCCGGACAGGCCAACTACGCCGCCGCCAACACCTACCTCGACGCACTCGCCCAACACCGCCGCGCCCACGGCCTGCCCGCCGTATCCCTCGCCTGGGGCCTGTGGGAGGAACGCAGCGGCATGACCGCGGGCGTCGACGGAGAGCGGCTCGGCCGGGGCGGGGTGCGGGCGCTCGGCAGCGCGGCGGCGTTGCGGGCGCTCGACGAGGCCGTCCGCTATGACGAACCCGTCCAGATCCCCATCGACCTGGCATCTCCGGCTGCCCCGGTGCCGGCGCTGCTGCGGCTGCAGGCGCGGCCCGCCCGCCGCACCGCCGCCGTCGCCGCCGCGCCCGACGGCGACCTCGCCGGGGAACTCGGCGCGCTGCCTGCCGAGGAGCGGCTCGACCGGCTGGTGGAGCTCGTCCGGGGCCGGGCCGCCGAGGTCCTGGGGCACGGCGGCGTCGACGCGGTCGGCCCGCGCGTCCCGTTCAAGGAGCAGGGCTTCGACTCGCTGACCTCGGTCGAGCTGCGCAACCGGCTCAACACCGCGACCGGGCTGCGGCTGCCCGCGACCCTCGCGTTCGACCACCCGACGCCCGTCGCGCTCGCCCGGCACCTCCTCGCTGGGCTGCTGCCGGACGGCGCCGCGCCCGTCCGGGCCGCCGCCATCCGCGCGCCCGCCGACGAGCCGATCGCGATCGTCGGCATGGCCTGCCACTACCCCGGCGGCGCCGACTCGCCCGAGGACCTGTGGCGGCTGCTGGCCGCGCACGGCGACGCGGTCGTCCCGTTCCCCGACGACCGGGGCTGGGACCTCGCCGACCTGTACGACCCCGACCCGGAGCGGTCCGGGAAGAGCTACGTCCGGACGGGCGGGTTCCTGCGCCGCGCGACCGGCTTCGACCCGGTGTTCTTCGGCATCTCGCCGCGCGAGGCCCTCGCGATGGACCCCCAGCAGCGGCTTCTGCTGGAGACCGCCTGGGAGGCGCTGGAGAGCGCCGGGCTCGACCCGGCCGCCCTGCACGGCAGCGACACCGGCGTGTTCGCCGGGCTCAGCGGCCACGACTACGCCGGGTTCACGATGGAGCCGCCGAAGAACGTCGAGGGACACCTCGTCACCGGGAACGCGGCGAGTGTGCTGTCGGGCCGGATCTCCTACACCTTCGGGTTCGAGGGCCCGGCCGTCACCATCGACACCGCCTGCTCCTCCTCGCTGGTCGCCATCCACCTCGCCTCGCAGGCTCTGCGCCGCGGCGAGTGCTCGCTCGCCCTGGCCAGCGGGGTGGCGGTCATGTCGACGCCGGCGTTCTTCCTGGAGTTCAGCAGGCAGCGGGGACTGGCCGCCGACGGCCGGTCCAAGGCGTTCGCGGCGTCCGCCGACGGCATGGGCGCCAGCGAGGGCGCGGGTGTCCTCCTCCTCGAGCGGCTGTCGGACGCCCGCCGCAACGGCCACCGCGTCCTCGCGGTCGTCAAGGGCTCGGCGGTCAACCAGGACGGCGCGTCCAACGGGCTCACCGCGCCCAACGGGCCGTCCCAGCAGCGGGTGATCCGGCAGGCGCTGGCCAACGCCGGGCTCGGCCCGTCCGACGTCGACGCCGTCGAGGCGCACGGCACCGGAACCCGCCTCGGCGACCCGATCGAGGCGCAGGCGCTGATCGCCACCTACGGGCAGGACCGCGAGACACCGCTGTGGCTCGGATCGGTGAAATCCAACATCGGGCACACCCAGGCCGCCGCGGGCGTCGCGGGGATCATCAAGATGATCCTCGCGCTGCGGCACCGCCTGCTGCCCAAGACCCTGCACGTGGACGAACCGACCCCCGAGGTCGACTGGGACGCCGGAGCCGTCGCCCTCCTCACCGAGGACCGGCCCTGGGAGCCCGGGGAGCGGCCGCGCCGCGCCGGGATCTCCTCCTTCGGCATCAGCGGCACCAACGCCCACGTGATCATCGAGGAGCCGCCCGCTGCGGAGCCCGCCGACCCCGGCGCGGACGGCCCGGTGGTGTGGCGGTTGTCAGCGAAGAACCCGGCGGCGCTGCGCGAGCGGGCCGGACGGCTGGCCGAGGCGGTCACCGGCGGCGTCCGGCCGGGACAGATCGCCGCGGCGCTGGCGCTCGCGCCGGAGTTCCCCGTCCGTGCAGCGGTGACCGGCACCGCGACGGACACGCTGACGGCAGGGCTCGCGGCGCTCTCCCGGGGCGAGTCCACCCCGCACACGGTGACGGGCGAGGCGTACGCGGATCGTCCGGTGGTGTTCGTGTTCCCGGGGCAGGGGTCGCAGTGGGCCGGAATGGCGACGTCCTTGTACGCCGCCGACCCGGTGTTCCGCGAGGCGCTCGACGCCTGCCGCGATGCCCTCGCACCATACGTCGACTGGGACCTACACGAAGCGCTCGCCGATCCCGAGGCGCTCACCCGAACCGAGGTCGTCCAGCCCGCACTGTGGGCCGTCATGACGAGCCTCGCCCGAGTGTGGCAGGCGCACGGGGTACGTCCGGCAGCCGTGGTCGGGCACTCGCAGGGCGAGATCGCCGCCGCCGTCGTCTCTGGAGCGTTGTCGCTGGAGGACGGAGCACGGGTCTCAGCACTACGCAGCCAGACGATCCACCAGATCACCGGACTCGGCGGCATGGCATCAATCGGACTCTCATCCGAAGAGACCGAGGAACACCTGCGGGAGACGGACGGCGCCCTGACCATAGCCGCACACAACGGACCGCACAGCACCGTCGTCTCCGGCGACACTGAAGCACTCCGCGAACTGATCGACCGACTCACCGCACTCGGCCACCACGCCCGGGCCGTCAACGTCGACTACGCCAGCCACGGCCCCCACGTCGAACGACTACGCGAGACCATCCTCGACGATCTCGCACCGATCAGCCCCGGCATCCCGGAGATCCCGTTCTACTCCACCGTGCACGGCCGCTTCGCCGAGGCCGGGGAACTGGACGCCGGCTACTGGTTCACCAACCTGCGGCGGCCAGTGCTGCTGCGGCAGGCCGTCGAGGCGCTGTACGAGGCGGGCAACACCGCTTTCATCGAGGTCAGCCCGCACCCGGTCCTGCTGGGCGCGCTCCAGGACACCGCCCCGGACGCGGCCGTCGTCCCGTCACTGCGCCGCGACGAGGGCACCGCCGAACGGTTCCTGCGTTCGCTCGCCGAGGCCCATGTGCACGGCGTCCGGGTGGCGTGGCCGGCGCGCCGTCCGCCGGCGGCGGTGCCCGAGCTTCCCACCTACCCCTTCCAGCACGAGCGTTTCTGGCTGAGCCCCGCCGGACCCGGCGCGGCCGGGCTGGGCAAGGCCGGCCTGCGGGCCGTCGAGCACCCGATCCTCGCGGCGGCCGTGCCGCTGCCTGACGGCGCCGTCCTCACCGGGCGCCTGTCGCTCGAGGACCACCCCTGGCTCGCCGACCACACCGTCGGCGGCCGGGTCCTGCTGCCGGGCGCGGTCTTCGCCGACCTCGTCTCGCTGGCCGGCGACGAGACCGGCTTCGCCGGGATCGAGGAGCTCACCCTCAGCGAGCCGCTGGTGCTGACGCCCGGCGCGCCGGTACGGCTTCAGGTCACCTGCCGGTCAGGCGCCTTCACCGTGCACTCGCGCCCCCAGGGCGACGACGACGCCTCCTGGACCGAGCACGCCGCGGGCACGTTCACCGACGCCCCGCCGCCGGACGACCGGCTGGAGGCGTGGCCGCCGCGGAACGCCCGGGCCGTCCCCGCCGAGGAGTTCTACGCCGCGTTCGAGGGCCGCGGCCTGCGCTACGGTCCCGTGTTCCAGGGGGTCGTCCGCGCCTGGCGCTCGGCCGACGCCGGGTACGCCGAGGTCGACCTGCCCGCCGACCCGGACGGCTTCACCCTGCACCCGGCCCTCCTCGACGCCGTCGTGCAGACCGTCGGCGTCGTCCCCGGCCTGCCGGCCGGCTCGGGCCCGCTGCTCCCGTTCAGCTTCACCGGCCTCCGGCTCCACACCCGCGCCGCCACCCGCCTCCGCGTCCGTGCCGAGGCCGTCCCCGGCGGCGTCCGCCTGACCGCCTTCGACGCCGACGGCGCCCCCGCCGTCACCATCGCCGCCCTCTCCCTTCGCCCCGTCCCCACCGAGACCACCGCCGTCCCTCCCTCCTCCCACACCGTGGAATGGCGTGACATCCCTCAGCCGCCGCCCTCCCCCGCCCCCGTCACCTTTCTCGGGCCGCACCTCCGGTCGCTCGCCTCCGTGGCCTCCGCCGCCGGGGCTCCGGGCGGGGCGGGATCGCCGGACGAGGGCGGGGACGTGGCCGTCGTGCTGCCGGGGGCGGATGCCCGCGCGGCGGCGGAAGCAGCGTTGCGGCTGGTGCGGGAGTGGCTGGCCCGGGAAGAGGGGCGGCTCGTCGTGGTGACACGGGGAGCGGTGGCCACCGTCGCGGGCGAGGAGGTGCCCGAGGCCGGGCTCGCCGCCGCGTGGGGGCTGGTGCGGTCGGCGCAGGCCGAACATCCCGGACGGTTCGTGCTGCTCGACGCCGACTCGGCGGACGCGGATCTGCCTTGGGCGGTCACGGCCGCGCTCGGCTCGGGGGAGCCGCAGGTCGCGGTGCGCGGCGACGTCGTGCGGGTGCCCCGGCTCGTCCGGACCGGCACCGAGCGGGACGGCGGGCTGCGCCTGCCCGGCCGCGGTCCATGGACGCTGGCCGCCGACGCCGGCGGCTCCCTCGACGGGCTGGCCCTGGAGCCCGACGCCGAGGCGTCCCGCCCGCTCGCCCCTGGCGAGGTGCGGGTCGCGGTACGCGCCGCCGGGATCAACTTCCGGGACGTGCTGCTCGCGCTGAAGCTCTACCCGGGCGACGCCCCGTTGGGCGGTGAGGCCGCCGGGGTGGTCGTCGAGACCGGCGCGGAGGTCGCGGACCTGCGCCCGGGCGACCGGGTGACCGGCCTGTTCACCGGGGCGTTCCGGTCGGTCGCGGTCACCGACGCGCGGTCTCTCGTGCGGATCCCGGACGGTTGGGACTGGGCGACCGCCGCCGGAGTACCCGCCGTGTTCGCCACCGCCTGGTACGCCCTCCACGACCTCGCCTCACTCCAACCAGGCGAAACCGTCCTCATCCACTCGGCCGCCGGCGGCGTCGGCATGGCCGCACTGCAGATCGCCCGCCACCTCGGAGCCCGAATCCTCGCCACCGCACACCCCGCCAAATGGGACGTGCTACGCGGACTCGGCCTCACCGACGAACAGATCGCCTCCTCCCGCGACCTGGAGTTCGCCGAACGGTTCGGACCCGTGGACGTCGTCCTCAACTCCTTGGCGGGTGAACTCACCGACGCCTCCCTCGCCCTGCTCAAACCAGGCGGGCGGTTCGTCGAAATGGGCAAGACCGACCGGCGGGACCCCGGCTCGCTACGCGACGACATCACCTACCGGCCGTTCGACCTGGCCGACGCCGGACCGGAGCGAAACAGAGAAATCCTCACCGAGCTGATGGAACTGCTCACGGCAGGGAGTCTGCGACCGCTGCCGACCCGCACCTGGGACGTGCGCCGCGCCCCCGAAGCGTTCCGGTTCATCTCCCAGGCCCGCCACACCGGCAAGAACGTCCTCCTTCTCCCCCGAATCCTCAACCCCGAGGGCACCGTCCTCATCACGGGCGGAACCGGAACCCTTGGACGCCTCGTCGCCCACCACCTCGCCACCACCGGCCAGGCCCGCCACCTCATCCTCACCAGCCGCACCGGACCCCACCACCCCGACGCCGACGCCCTCCGCACCGAACTGGAAGAAACAGGCGTGGAAGTGACGATCGCCGCCTGCGACGCCACCGACCGCACCGCCCTCACCGACCTGCTCTCCCGGCACCAGCTGAGCGGCGTCATCCACGCGGCAGGCGTCCTGGACGACGCCACCGTCGACAACCTCACCCCCGAACGGCTCCACACCGTCCTCGCCCCCAAGGCCACCGCCGCCTGGAACCTGCACGACCTCACCCGCGACCACGACCTCGACGCCTTCATCCTCTTCTCCTCAGCCGCCGGCGTGCTCGGCTCGGCCGGTCAAGGCGCCTACGCCGCCGCCAACAGCGCGCTCGACGCGCTCGCCCAGCACCGCCGCGCCCACGGCCTGCCCGCCGTCTCCCTCGCCTGGGGCCTGTGGGAGGAACGCAGCGGCATGACCGGGAACGTCGACGCCGACCGGATCGGCCGCGGAGGCATCACCGGGTTCTCCACCGAGGAGGGTCTGGCGCTGCTCGACGACGCCGCCCGCCACGACGCCGCCGTCCAGGTGCCGGTCCGGCTGCGGACCGCCGACGCCGCCGAGGTGCCGCCGCTGCTGCGCGCCCTCGTGCGGCCCGCCCGGCGTACCGCGGCGGCCGGAAACGGGGCAGGCGGCCTCGCCTCCGACCTCGCCGCCCTCCCCGGCGACCGGCGTGCCGACCACCTCGCCGGGATCGTGCGGGCGCAGGCCGCCGCCGTCCTCGGGCACGGCTCCGCGGACGCCGTCCCGGACCGGGCCACCTTCAAGGAGCAAGGCTTCGACTCGCTGACCGCCGTCGAGCTGCGCAACCGGCTCAACACCGCGACCGGGCTGCGGCTGCCCGCGACCCTCGCGTTCGACTACCCCACTCCGGCCGCGCTGGCGGGGAGGCTCCTGGAACTCCTGCTGCCGTCCGCGCCGGACGTCCCCGCGCCGGTCCGGACGGCGGCACCCGCCGACGAGCCGATCGCGATCGTCGCGATGGCCTGCCACCTGCCCGGCGGCACCCGCACCCCGGACGACCTGTGGCGGCTGCTGTCCGGGCACGACGACGCCACCACCGGGTTCCCCGCCGACCGAGGCTGGGACCTGGCCCGCCTCTACGACCCCGACCCGGCCCGCACCGGCACGTCCTACACCCGGCGCGGCGCGTTCCTCGCCGAGGTCGGCGCGTTCGACGCCGCGTTCTTCGGGATCTCCCCGCGCGAGGCCCTCGCGATGGACCCGCAGCAGCGCATCCTGTTGGAGACCGCGTGGGAGGCCCTGGAGAACACCGGCCTCGACCCGGCGGACCTGCGCGGCAGCGACACCGGCGTCTACATCGGCTCGACCGGGCAGGACTACACGCTGCTGCGCGAGTCGGCCGGGGCGTCGGTGGAAGGCCACCTGATGACCGGCAACGCCGGCAGCATCGTGTCGGGCAGGTTGTCGTACACCTTCGGGTTCGAGGGGCCGGCGCTCACCGTCGACACGGCGTGCTCGTCGTCGCTGGTGGCGATCCACCTGGCGGCGCAGGCGCTGCGGCGCGGCGAGTGCTCGCTGGCGCTGGCGGGCGGCGTCACGGTGATGTCGACGCCGGGGTTCTTCCTGGAGTTCAGCCGGCAGCGGGGACTGGCCGCCGACGGCCGGTCCAAGGCGTTCGCGGCGTCCGCCGACGGCATGGGCGCCGGTGAGGGCGCGGGCCTGGTGGTGCTGGAGCGGCTGTCGGACGCCCGCCGCAACGGCCGGCGCATCCTGGCGGTCGTCAAGGGCTCGGCGGTCAACCAGGACGGCGCGTCCAACGGGCTGACCGCGCCGAACGGTCCGTCGCAGCAGCGGGTGATCCGGGCGGCGCTCGCCGACGCGGGGGTGGCGCCGTCCGAGGTGGACGCCGTCGAGGCGCACGGCACCGGCACCCGCCTGGGCGACCCGATCGAGGCGCAGGCGCTGATCGCCGCCTACGGGCAGGACCGCGAGACACCGCTGTGGCTCGGATCGGTGAAGTCGAACATCGGGCACACCCAGGCCGCCGCGGGCGTCGCGGGCGTCATGAAGGTGGTGCTCGCGCTGCGGCACGGGCTGCTGCCCAAGACCCTGCACGTGGACGAGCCGACCCCCGAGGTCGACTGGGACGCCGGCGCCGTCGCCCTCCTCACCGAGGACCGGCCTTGGGAGCCGGGTGAACGACCGCGCCGCGCCGGGATCTCCTCTTTCGGCATCAGCGGCACCAACGCCCACCTCATCCTGGAGGAGGCACCGGAACCCGCCGCACCGCCCGCGGACGTACCCGGGGTGCCGGGTGTGCTGCTGCTGGCGTTGTCGGCGAAGACCGACGGGGCGCTGCGCGGCCAGGCCCGCCGGCTCCTCGACCGCCTCGACGCGGGGCTGGACGCCGGGACGGCGGCGGGCGCGCTCGCCGCCCGTCCGAGGTTCGCACGGCGTGCGGTCGTCGCGGGCGGCGACCCGGCGGAGGCGCTGCGGGCGCTCGCCGACGGCCGGACGGCCCCGAACCTGGTGACCGGGACGGCCGTGCCGGGCGGGCTCGCGTTCGCCTTCACCGGGCAGGGCTCGCAGCGGCAGGGCATGGGGTCGGGCCTCGCCGCCACGTTCCCGGTGTTCGCCGACGCCTACGCCGAAGCCTGCGCGGCGCTCGACCGTCATCTCGACCGCCCGCTGCGCGAGGTCATCGACCACCGCCCCGACCTGCTCGGCACCACCCTCTACACACAACCCGCCCTCTTCGCGCTGGAGACGGCGCTGTTCCGCCTCGTCACCTGGCTGGGCGTGACGCCGTCGCACCTCATCGGCCACTCCATCGGAGAGATCACCGCGGCGCACTGCGCGGGCGTACTCGACCTGGACGACGCCGCCCGGCTCGTCACCACCCGCGCACGGCTCATGGACTCCCTGCCCGAAGGCGGGGCCATGGCGGGCGTCGCCCTCCCCGAGGAGCGGGTGCTCCCGCTCCTCGGGGAGGGCGTGACGATCGCCGCCGCGAACGGGCCGGCGAGCACGGTCGTCGCCGGCGACGCCGAAGCGGTCGCCGCGCTGGTGGAGCGGGTGGGCGCCGACGGCGGGCGGGCGCGGCTCCTGCACGTCTCGCACGCCTTCCACTCCGCCCGCATGGACCCGATCCTCGATGCGTTCCGGGAGGCGGCCGCCGCGCTCACCTACCACGAACCGGATCTTCCGGTCGTCTCCAACACGACGGGGACGCTCGAGCCGTCCCGGCACACCGACCCCGCCTACTGGGCCGAGCACCTGCGGCAGCCCGTCCGCTACCACGACGGCGTGCGCGCGCTCCTCGGCCAGGGCACGGGCGTCCTGCTCGAGCTCGGCCCGGACGCCACCCTCACCACCCTCCACGACCAGGCCGCACCGAGCGGCGCCCACATCGCCGTCCTGACTCCCGGCCAGGACGAGACCGCCGCCTTCCTCCACGCCCTCGCCCGCCTGCACACCGCCGGCGTGCCGGTCGACCTGGCCAAGCTCACCGGCGTCCCCGGGCGGCCCGCCGACCTGCCCGGCTACGCCTTCGACCGCGGCGTCTACTGGCTCGGCGCCACCGGCCGCGGCCTCGCCCCCTCCACCGCCCTCGACCTCGCCGACGGCCAGGGCGCCGTCCTCACCACCGACCTCGACCCCGCCCGCCTGCCCTGGCCTCCCGGCAAGGCCCCTGCGGCCGCCTTCGTCGAACTCGCCCTCCAGGCGGCGGTCCACGCCGGCGTTCCCGTCGTCCGCGACCTCACCGTCCACGCCCCCCTCCCCTCCGTCACCGCCACCCTCCAGACCCGCGTCGGC
>NZ_BAAATZ010000015.1:0-164464 GCF_039533685.1 Actinocorallia aurantiaca
AGAACCTTGCTCAGCTGTGGAAAATCCCTGCTAGGAAGGAAGAGCTACTGGCTATTACGGATGTCCTCTTTGAGAAGATCGGTCGAGTAACGACACATACAATCCCGCAGATCAGCCATATACCTATCCATTTGCATGCTAGATACAGCAAGGATGAGCTTCTCTCCGCATTTGGTATCGAGAAGCCACGCTCTTGGGTGCAAGGCGTCCGGTGGGTAGAGCATGAAAAATCTGACGTCTTCATGGTTACGATAAACAAGTCAGGCAAGGGATTCAAACCCTCAACCATGTACAACGATCGTGCAATCACTCCAACCATTTTCCAATGGGATAGCCAGAACGAGACGCGTGAGAACTCTCGAGATGGCCAGCGTTACATCAATCATGTCCAGCAGGGCTCATCTGTTCACCTCTTCATCAGGGAGAACAAGGCTGGCGCACCTCCCTATCTTTACGCAGGGCCCATGACTTACGTGAAACACGAGGGCGAGAAGCCCATGAAGATCCTTTGGGAGCTAGAGCACGCCCTTCCTGCAGACGTCTTCCACTACGCCAAAGTCACTGCAAGTTAGGAGAGTCGACCTAGCCTGCGCCATCATGACAACCGACCCCACCGCCAACTGGTATGCGGCCTACGGAATCCAGCACATCAACTTCCTTGCCCAACCCGGCCTGCAAAAAGCTGACTGCCTTTGCGTTCGTCGTCCTCGGCACAGCACCGTTTCTCCTCAAGTCAGGTGACAGGGACTATCTCGGCGGTGAGCAGGCGTCCGGCTTCGATCGTGAGGAGGCCGAGGGTGCCGTGCGGTTGGCGGCGCCTGTCAGTGGGTGAGCCAGGGTTGAAAACGCGGAAGTCGCCGTCCGTCTCGTTCCACGGGATATGGGAGTGGCCGAAGACGACCAGGTCCGCGTCGGGAAAGGCACGGCGCAGGCGGGCGAGACGGCCTGTGGCGGCGCCGCTGTCATGGATCATCGCGACACGCAGCCCCTCCAATTCCAGTTCGAGCTGCTCGGGCGCGCCCCAGGCGGCCACGTCGGGGCCGTCGTTGTTGCCCAGGACAGCGTGGACCGGCGCGTAGGCGGCCAGTTCGTCGAGGACATCAGGGGTACAGACGTCTCCGGCGTGCAGGATCACGTCGGCCGTGCGCAGGTGCTCGGCGACCGCGGGCGGGCAGGATCGCCACCGTCGCGGAGCGTGTGTGTCGGAGATCGCGACCACTCTCATCCGTCCGTCCTTCCTTCACCGTGTCCTCCCCATGGGATCACAGGCCGGCTGGACGATCTGGTGCGCGGCCGTGGAAGGAAATGTCAGTCGGTCAAGGCAGACTTGGGCCGTGGACGGCGAATTCTTCGAGCAGGTGCATGAGGTGGTGCGAGGCGCCCTTCCCCGGGCTCTCGGGGAGCCTCGGATCAAGGTGCGGCACAACGGGATCAAGGTCTGGTTCGGTGAGGCCGTCCGGGAGCACTACGAAGCCCAGGTGATCCGTCCGGACGGGGTTCCGGGGGCTGAGCACTTCGCGCTCGAAGTCGGGTTCCACGCCGAACACGGCAAGGCCGAGGAGAACGACGCGGTCCTGGCCAGGTTGCGGTCCGGCGAGCAGACGTGGCGGGCCGAGCTCGGGGACGACCCCGTGGCGGGGGACTTCCTCGGCCACCGGATCTGGCGTCGGCTCTCGGAGACCTGGCCCGATCCCGCGGATTCGGGCTCCGACCTGGCGTTCGAGGTGGGGGTCCGGTTGGCCGACTACATCCGCGTCATCGAGCCTCTCCGCGGCGAAGGAACCGGACGAGGCCGCCGTTGAGAAGATCCTGATCACTGCACCGGCTCAGTGCCGTTCCAGTTCCCGGTAGTGACGTCTGCGGTCGGCGAGGAGTCGAGCGACCTGCTCGTCGGTGGTGCCGTCCATCCGGTGGAGGTATTCGAGCAGGTGATCGCGCTGAGGATGGCCGCTGTCGGCGACGTACCGGAGGACGGGTTCGACGCCCGCGGCGTAGACGATCCGGTGGGGCATGATGCCCCAGGTGTCGAAGCTCCGATAGGCCGCTTCCCACAGGAGCCAGACGTCCTGGACTCGGCGATGTTCGGCGAGCAGGATCGCGGCGCGCTCGATGCTGGAGTTGAAGCCCCAGATGTGCCCGTGCATGTGCGTCTCCTGGACGAGCAGGAAACGCGCGAACTCGATGTCGGCGAGGCCGGGAAGGCGGATCAGGTCATCGAGCACCTGCTGCCGGTCTTCCCACGCCAGATCAACAGGTAGGCCGTCGTCGTGACCGCCTTCGAAGGCGAGCAGGGACCAGAGTTCAGGGTCCTCCAGCCACCATGCCGGCTCGGGAACCGTGCTGGTGGCTGGAGGATGCCGCGGGACGGACATGTGTGCGCTCCGATCAGGTGTACGCACCCAGCTTCGCACCGCGAGTGGCGGGTCGCCGTCAACGGTCAGGCCGTCGGCGCCAGCGGCATCAGGCATGCTCCTCATCGTCGCCAGGACCGGCGCTCGGTGGGGTGATCCCGATGGCTTCCAGGTTCCGCGCCTCCTGGCTGGCCGGATCGAAGGGCTTCGCCGCGGTGAAGATGACCCGTGCGTTCTCGGGGGTGATCACCTCCACATCGCGGGTGTTCCAGGGGGTGTCCCGTGGGCCGTCGACCGAGTCCGGGCGCAGCGCCCGGCAGGCCTCGACGAGGGAGTCGACCTGGCTGAGCACGCCCGAGAAGCTGAAGCTCACCGCCGGTGTCTGCTCCGGAACGCTCTCCGCCTGGACGAGGAGTACGTCCTGGAACGCCCACCGGCGCAGATGCACCAGCGTGCCGGGGACGCCGAACAGCTCGAAGAATCCGAGCCCGCGAGTCCAGAAGTCCACCGACTCCGCCAGATCGCTCGTGGGGATCGTCACGAACGCGGGCATTCCATAGATGCCGCGGAACGGCTCCGGCGGAACCGCGTCCGGGCCGGGATCGGGCACGGGACTGATCTCGAATGCGTTGTAGTAATCGCTCATGCACCCCACCCTCCAGCCTCACGCGACGTGAGGGTCAAACCCTCACGGGGTGGGGCCGAAACCGTCCGAAGCTCGATCAGACTCGTCGATCCGGCTCATGCCCGCCGTCGTGGCCCTTCGGCTCTGGGTCACCGAGTTCGTCGAACTGCACTTCCAGGTGCCGAACTGTAGGCGGTGTCCGCCGAAGCCTCCTGGCGGTCTGCGATTGCGCTGAGACCACGGCTCATGTTGTTCGGGTCTTCTCTGCCGCATCATCGGCATATGGGCGTACAGCGGCGGGACGCGGCGCGGGTCGTTCTGATCGATTCCAGAGGGCGGGTTCTGCTCTTCAAGTATCTGCTTTCCGAGCCGTGGGCCTGCGAGGGCTGGATGCTGCCCGGAGGGCGCATAGAACCGGGTGAATCGCCTGAGGTCACGGCGTCACGCGAGCTGCTGGAGGAGACCGGGCTGACGCCGGACGAGCTGTGGGGGCCCGTTGCGACGAACTCCGGCGAGTGGTCGCTGGCCGCTCGCCGTTTCACCACAGTGAACTGGTTCTACGTCGCCCGAACCACCGTGACCGCGGTCGACCTGACCGGGCAGTCGGCACCGGAACGTCAGAGCCTTCTCGCCCATCGCTGGTGGAGCTCGGCCGAACTGGAGGCCACACAGGACGTCGTGCTGCCGCCACGGCTGGCTCCGCTGCTGCGTGCGGTGCTCGCCGGTGACCTCGATGCCGAACCGCTGACCCTGCCCTGGCGCTGACCGCCGACCAGGCCGGATCAGCAGGAGGAATCGGTGGACGAAGCCGACGCGAGGGCGAGCTCGATCCGGCGCCTTGTGATGTCGACTTGAACGAGCTTCACCGTGAGGACGTCACCGATCTCTACGGTCCTCCCTGCTGGTGCGGCACCGCTCGACCGGAAACGCCCTCGAACAGAACAGCTCGGCCCCAAGCCCTCACGGGACGGGGACGGCGCCGTCTGAATCCTGACCAGCCCGCCGATCCGGCCCGTGCTCGCTGTCGTGGCCCTTTGACTTCGGGCCGCTGGATTCGTCGAACTGCAGGTCTAGGTGTGAGCTGTAGGCGGTGTTCGACGGATTCGCCTGCCGGTCGGCGGTTTCGTCTGCGGTCGCTACCGGGATCCCGCGAAGACCGATGTTCTTGCGCCCGGACCTAAGCGTCAGGGATCATTGACGATTATGAAGTGGAGATTTGCTGACGTCCCCGACCACGAGGGCTTCGCCGCGCCGATGCTTCCCAACGGCGAACTGCTCCTGTCCGCCGGCGCTTTCACCGACGCCTTCATCGGCTGCCAGGCCGCGTGCTCCTGCGGCTGGATCGACCGGCGCCGTTTCCCGGCCACGCCGGAGGGCGCCAAGAACGCGGAGTACCAGTGGCTGAGCAGGCACATCCCTTCGCTGCTCGCCGCCGCACCTCCTAGAGAACTCGTGATCAAGTCGACCCTCCTGTGCGAGCAGACCATGAAGCTCGCCGCCGAGCGTCCCCTCGCCGCCCTCTCCCTGCTCTCCCAAGTCGAGGCGTGGCAGCGAGCCCTGCTCAACCAGGCCGCCGCTCAAGCCCGGGAGATCGGCGCCTCCTGGGCCGAGATAGGAGAGACGATGGGCATCTCCAAGCAGGCCGCTCACGAACGGTTCAAGGCACACGTGAACACATAAGGACAAGGCGATGGAACAACGGGTCGCCCGGGTCAGGTGGTGGCGAAGGCGGAAAAGGCCTGATCCAGCAGGGCGGCCAGGTCCTCTCCCCCGTTGGACGCGGACCAGTGGGTGACGGCGATGCTCAGGCAGTCGAGAGCGGCGGCGGCGCGGACGGCCGCGACCAAAGGATCGGGCCGGGAAGAGCGGTCGGTGAGGACTCGGGTCAGGGCGGGGAGCCAGCTGGCCTGCTTTTCGAGCTGACGGTTGCGGAGGGCGGGGCTCTCCTGGATGAGGCGGGTGATGGCGAGAGAGCCCGACGGGTCGGCGCGGTAGGCGTCGATGAAGGGGTCGAGGCAGCGGCGGAGGGCCGTCCAATCGCCTTCGCCGTAGGGACGGGCGCAAAGGGCGACGGCGGCTTGTGCGCCCAGGTCGTCCATGGCACCGAGGACCGCTTCCTCTTTGCTGCCGAAGTAGCGCAGGAAGGTGCTGCGTGAGACGCCGGCGGCCGCGGCGACGTCGTTGAGCGTCACCTGGTCGAAGCCTTCTCGGCGGAACAGTTCGATGGCGGCCTGCGCGAGTTCGGCCCGGATCGCCGTACGGGCGATGTCTCTGGTCTTGGCGCGGGTCGGGTCTTCCACCGGCAGAGGCTACCAGCGGTGGCATCTGCTCGCGATATTGAAACTGCGTTGCTACTCTGACACCGAGTTTCACCCTAGATATGTCGATCCAGGCAGGGAATGGCATTTCGCCGGGTCTGGACGCGAGAAGGAGACGATGATGTCCACCGCTGAGGTATCGGGTAGATCGCTGGCCGAGCTCGTCTCCCTTCAGGGGCGGCGCGCGGTGGTGACGGGCGGGGCCCGCGGGCTCGGCAGGGCGATCGCGGAGCGGCTGGCGGAGGCGGGCGCCGACCTGCTGATCGGCGACATCGAGGAGGAGCTCGCCGCGTCCACGGCCAAGGAGATCGCGGAACGCCACGGGGTGCGTGCGATCAGCGCCGCCATGGACGTCACCGACGCGGCGTCCGTGAAGTCGGCCGTGGACCGCGCGGTCACCGAGCTGGGCGGCCTGGAGATCTGGGTGAACAACGCGGGTGTCTTCCCGGCCGTCCCGCTGCTGGAGATGAGCGAGGAGACCTGGGACGAGGTCTTCGCGGTGAACGCGCGCGGCACCTTCGTCGGGGCGCGCGAAGCGGCACGGCAGATGGCCGCCGCGGGCAACGGCGGCGTGATCGTGAACGTCGTCTCCACCGCCGGTTTCCGCGGGAGTGCGCCCGGCCTCGCCGCCTACGTCGGCTCCAAGCACGCGGTGCGTGGCCTCACGCGCGAGATGGCGCTCGAACTCGCGCCGCTCGGCGTCCGGGTGCTCGGAGTGGCGCCGAGCTTCGTTCCCACCGAGGGCAACAAGCTGGCCGCGGCTGCCGCCGGATTCGACCTCGACGGTATCCCGCCGACGGACCTCATGTTCGCGGCTCCGATCGGCAGGGCCGGCGTGCCGGATGACATCGCCAGAGTCGTGCTGTTCTGCGCCTCGGACATGGCGGCCTTCATGACGGGCAGCACGCTGCTGGCCGACGGCGGCACCATGGCCTGACCAGGCCCTGCGTGTCAGCGGTTGAGGTAAGCGAGCACGGCCTGAACCCTTCGGTGGCCGCTGTCGGTGGGAGACAGGCCGAGCTTCGCGAAGATGTTGCCGATGTGCTTGTGGACGGCGTTCAGCGTTATCGCCAGCCGGTCGGCGACGGTCGTGTTGTCGTGGCCCTCGGCCATGAGGGCGAGCACCTCCTGCTCTCGAGGGGTCAGCTCGGCGAGAGGGTCGCGGCTGAGGAGGAGCTGGGAGACGACCTGCGGGTCCATCGCGGTGCCGCCCGCGGCGACGCGGCGCAGCGCGTCGGTGAACTCCGCGACCCGCCCCACCCGGTCCTTGAGCAGGTAGCCGATGCCTCCGCGGCCGTCGGAGAGCAGTTCCCTGGCGTACTCCCGCTCCACGTACTGCGACAGCACCAGCACCGGCAGGTCCTGGTGGAGGCTGCGCGCCTGGAGAGCGGCGTGAATCCCCTCGTCCTTGAAGGTCGGTGGGAGCCGCACGTCGACGATCGTCACGTCGGGGCGGTGCTCGGCGACGGCGGCCAGAAAGCCGGGAGCGTCACGGGCGACCGCGGCGACCTCGAAGCCCTTGGCGGCCAGCAGCAGCTCCAGACCGCTGGACAACAGCACGTTGTCCTCGACGATCACTACCCGCACGGCACCTCCACCTCGATCATGGTCGGGCCTCCCTGAGGGCTGGTGATCAGCACGTCGCCGTCCAGGGCGAGGACGCGGCGGCGGATCCCGGCGAGGCCGGTGCCCAGCGTCTCGTCCGCGCCGCCGACCCCGTCGTCCGTGATCTGAAGCGACAATCCCGTGCCGGTCTGCCGGACGCGCACCTCGGCCCGGGTGGCACGGCCGTGCTTTGCCGTGTTGGTGAGGGCTTCGGCGACCACGAAATAGGCGACCGCCTCCACCGCGGCCGGGACCTTTCCCAAATCCTCGACGTGAACCCGGGTCGGCACGCCGCAGCCTGCGGCCAGCGCTGACAACGCTCCGTCCAGGCCGCGGTCGGCCAGGATCGGTGGGTAGGCGGTGCGGAGCACGTTGCGCAGCTCCGTCATCGCCTCCTCGATTCCCTCGTGTGCCTCTCGCATCAGCTCGGTCACGCCCTCTGGGGCTTCGTCGAGTGCGTCACGGGCCACCCCGAGCCGTATCGCGGTCGCCACCAGCCGGGCCTGTACGCCGTCGTGCAGGTCGCGTTCGATCCTGCGCAACTCCGCGGCGTGGGAGTCCAGGGCTCCCGCGCGGGTCCGGGTCAGCACCTCCACCCGCTGGGTGAGCTGCTGGGCCTCCGACAGCGACAGCACCCTCAGGCAGATCCGGGCGTGTGCGCGTGCCAGCGGCGGACCGCCCCACCAGAACAGCGCGGCCAGCACGACGACCTGCAACGGCGCCGCGGTCAGCGCGGTCGCCCAGTCGTCCACCGGGATCTCGCCCTGCAGCGTCGGTATGGCCTCCGCGGGCAGTGCCCACCACAGCGCCATGGCCCACAGCCCCGTGAAGACGTTGCCCAGGCACAACAACGCGGCCAAGCCGAACGGCAACCCCGTGAGCAGGTGCGTCGGCAACCAGAGCAGACCCCGGCGCGTGGCCGGGGCGGTGCGGATCTCCCATCCGTCACGAGGCTCACCGTGCGGAGGCGTGGGACGGGCCGGGACCGGGACGCCGAGCAGCCGACCGGCGCGTCGCCGGTGCCAGTGCGCCCAGGCGCGCGCCTTCGACGGCCAGACGAGCAGCGGCAGCGCGACGAGGGTGGCGACGGCGGTCACCAGACTGACGAGCAGGTAACCCGCACTGCGCCGCGTCTGCGTCCACCGTTCCCGCATGTCCGATCCCCCGGCCTCTGAGATGAATCCCCAGTATCAGGGCGTATCGGCCAGCGGGCACTACAGCGGGCTGTACCTTCGAGCGGCAGCGGACACCATTCTTCTCCGAGACCGCCGAGCCTAGCTTCGCAGTCATGACGACGAGAAAACCTTTCCGGCGGCTGGCGGCGCTCGCCGCGGCACTGGCCATGGCGGCCTCGGGCGCCGCCGCGCTCGCCACCGCGGACGACCCCTCCCCCGGGCTCACCGCCTACTACGACCAGCACGTCACCTGGACCGGTTGCCGGCAGGGATCGGACGACGAGACCGGCGCCGACCTCGACCGGGCCGGTGCCCGGTGCGCCAAGGTCACCGTGCCGCTGGACTACACCCGTCCGGCGGGCCGGACGATCGAGATCGCCGTGTCGCGGCTGCCGGCGGCCGACCCGTCCCGCCGGATCGGGGTGCTGGTGCTCAACCAGGGCGGTCCCGCCGAGCCGACGCTCAGCATGCCGCTGCAGACGCGCGAGTACATGGACGGAACCGCCGCCCGGTACGACCTCGTCGGAGTGGATCCGCGGTTCGTGGGACGCAGCGAGCCGATCGACTGCGGCTGGCCCACCGGCATCTGGATCCGTTCGGCCGGGACCGACCGGGCCGGATTCGATCGCCAGGTCGCCTTCCAGAAGGACCTGGCCGAACGGTGCTCGCGCCGACACGGCGACGTGCTGCCGTACGCCACCACCCGCAACACCGCCCGTGACATGGACGTCGTCCGCGCGGTGCTGGGCGAGCGCCGGATCTCCTACCTCGGGTACTCCTACGGCGCTTACCTCGGCGCCGTGTACACGCAGATGTTCCCGGGACGCACCGACCGGGTCGTCCTCGACAGCGCCGGTGATCCCAGCCGGTACAGCCCCAGGCTGTACCAGGGCGGCGAACCCGCCCTCGAACAGGCATTGGACGCCTGGGCGTCGTGGGCCGCGGCACGACACCGCGACTACGGCCTGGGCGCGACCCGGAACGCCGTGCTCGCCACCGTGCAGCGGATCGTCAAGGCGGCGGCGAAGCGACCGTTGCGCGTCGGTTCGTACGAGCTCGACGAGCACGTGGTGCCGTATCTGATCTCGGGCGGCGTCGGCAGCGACCGTACGGAAGCCCGCGCCGCGTTCTCGGAGACCGTGAAAGTGCTGGACAGAGCGGCGAGACGGATCACCGTCGCACCGCCCGCGCAGTTGGAGGGACGCCTGCGATTCATCCTCGACGGCGCGAGTTCGCAGTACGGCAGCCCGGCGGCCGCGATCATCTGCGGTGACGTCGCCGCCCCGCACGATCCCGAGGTCTACTGGCGCGACATCCAGCACAACCGGGATCGCCACCCGCTCTTCGGGCCGATCGCCGACAACATCTCCCCCTGCGCCTTCTGGCCCGAGCCGCCCCGCGAGTCACCGACCACGATCGCCAACGACGCCGAGGCGCTGATCGTCTCCGCCACCGGCGACACCGCCACCACCTACCGGGGCAGCCGGGCCCTGCACCGGTCGATGACCGGCTCCCGTCTGCTCACCCTGGACGAGACCATCGCCCATGGCGTGTACGGCGAATACGGCGACGCCTGCGTCGACGGGAAGGTGAACGCCTATCTGGAATCCGGAAGACTGCCCAACGGAAACCCGACCTGCCGGAAGTGACGAGAACGCGGGCCTGCGTCAGGGCTCCGGCTCGGCGCCGGATCCGGTGAGGGTCCAGCTCGCGAGGAGGTCCAGGGCCCGTTTCGAGGGGGACCCCGCCTCCGCGGTGTAGACGAACAGGGTCGTGTCGGGATCCCCTGGCGGAGAAAGGGTTTCGTATTCGACGGTCAGTTCGCCGACCAGAGGGTGGCTGAGCCGTTTGGAGCCGTGGGTGCGCTGGTGGACGCGGTGCTGCTCCCACCAGCGGTCGAACTCGGGGCTGTGTTCACGCAGGTCTTCGATGAGGGCGGCCGTGGCCTGGTCGCCGGGGTCGCGGCCGACCTCCAGGCGTAGGCTCTCGACCGCGGCCCGCGCCTGGTCCTCCCAGTCGACGAACAGGGAGCGGGCGGCCTCGTCGAGGAACATCCAGCGCGCGTAGTTGCGGTGCCGGGGAGCCAGTTGCTCGAAGTCGGTGAACAGCGCTTTGGCCATCCGGTTGGCGGCCAGGACGTCGGTGCGGCGGCCCAGGACGAGGACGGGTTCGCCGTCGAGGGCATCGAGGAGCTGGTAGAGGCCGGGGCGCACGCGCTGGACGCCGCGGGGACGCCGCCGGACGGGGGCCGCGGTCACTCCGAAGAGATCCTGCAGGTGGGCGCGGCCCGCGGCGTCCAGGTCGAGGGCTCGGCCGAGGGCTTCGACGACGGAGGGCGAGGGCGTGATGGGGCGTCCCTGCTCAAGGCGGGTGTAGTAGTCGGTCGACACTCCGGCCAGGAGGGCGACCTCCTCGCGGCGCAGGCCCGGCACCCGGCGGACGCGGCCGTCCGGGGGCAGGCCGGCTCGCGAAGGGTCGCACTGGCTGCGGGCCCGCCTCAGGAAATCAGCCAGCTCACGGTTGGTCTCGGCCACACGTACCAGTCTCGCCGATGCCGGGCGTCCCCGCCTGGACCTGTGAGTCCTAGGTTGCCGCGTCCTCGGTCGCGCAGGGCCCGATATGCGCGTCCACGGCGGGGCCCGGTGGAACACGCTGGAGGCATGCCGCCCCGAGGACTGCTCGGGGCGGCCCCGACACCCGAAGGGCGATCATGACTTTTCCGACAGAGCGACCCGCGATCTGGTTCGTGACCGGCACTTCCCGCGGCCTGGGGCTCGAACTGGTCAGGCAACTGCTGGAGCGAGGCGACAACGTCGCCGCGACGACACGCTCGACCGAGCGGCTGCTCTCGGCACTCGGCGACGACACCGACACGTCCCGTCTTCTCCCGCTCGCCGTCGACCTGCGTGACGAGGCGGCCGTCGAGTCGGCCGTGCGCGAGACCACCGAGCGGTTCGGCGGCCTGGACGCCGTCGTCAACAACGCGGGCTACGGGTTCCTCGCCGCGGTGGAGGAGACCGGCGACCGCCAGGTCCGCGACATGCTCGACGTCCAGGTCGTCGGCGTGTGGAACGTGCTCCGCGCCGCCCTGCCCGTCCTCCGCGAGCGGCGCGGCGGCCACATCGTCAACGTGTCGTCCGTCCTGGGCCTGACCGCCGTTCCCGGCTGGGCGCTGTACTGCGCGGGGAAGTTCGCGCTGGAAGGGCTGAGCGAGGCGCTCGCGGCCGAGATGGCGGAATTCGGCGTCAAGGTCACCATCGTCGAGCCCGGCTACTTCCGCACCGACTTCCTCACCGAGGACTCCCTCGTCCTGTCCACCGAGGCCACCCCGCACTACCCGGCCATCCGCGAGATGATCAGTGACCATCTCAAGCTCCAGGACAGCCAGCTCGGCGACCCGGTCAAGGGCGCCGACGCGATCATCAGCCGAGTTCTGGACGGGGACGGCCCGCTGCGCCAGCTGCTCGGCTCGGACGCCCACTCCTACGCCACCGCCAAGGTCGAAACCCTCCGGGCGAACCTCGACGCCACCGCGCTCAGCGCGCCCGCCACCGACTTCCCCGCCTGACGGGGGCCGCTCCCGCACGCGGACGTCTCCTGCACGAGGCCCGGTGGGGGGCGTTCACAGGCCGGGCTTACGGTGGAGAAAACGCGGTGAAGCGACTCTCTGCCTTGGTGAGGTGCTCCTTTTCATGGGTGCGAAGCGTGCTGTCGTGGTCGGGGGCGGGATCGGCGGGTTGACCGCCGCCGCAGCGCTGCGGACGCGGGGCTGGGACGTGGTCGTCTGCGAGCGGGCGGCGAGTCTGGATCCGGTCGGGTCGGGGCTGAGCCTGGGGCCCAACGCGCTGCGGGCGCTCGACACGATCGGGCTCGGGCAGGGCACGCGGGAGCTCGCCGCCATCGACGGGGTGAGCGGGATCCGGCGCTCCGGCGGGCGCTGGCTGGTGCGCGCGGACGTGACGGCGCCGATGCTCGAGAAGTACGGCGACCTGGCCGTCATCGCGCTGCGGGCCGAGCTGGTCGACCTCCTCTTGACCCGGTTGCCCGAAGGAACCGTGAAGACCTCGACGACGGTCTCCGCGGTCGATCCGGTGAGCGGGTCGGTCACCACCTCCGAAGGGGTGCTGGAGGCCGACCTGGTCGTGGCCGCCGACGGGGTGCGTTCGGTCGTCCGGGAAGCCCTGTTCCCCGGGCATCCGGGGGCCCGCTACTCAGGGGCGACAACCTGGCGGTTCGTGGTTCCGGAACCCGGACGCGGCTTCCGGACGACGGAGACCTGGGGACGCGGAGACGTCTTCGGGGTCATGCCGCTGAGCGGAAAGCGGATCTACTGCTACGCGAGCGCGGTGGCACCGGCCGGACAGACCTTCGCGGACGAGCGGGCCGAGCTGCTTCGGCGGTTCGGTGACTGGCACGACCCGATTCCGGAGCTGGTGGCCGCCGCCGACCCCGCGAAGATCCTGCACAACGACGTCTACTGGATCGCCGACCCGCTGCCCGCCTACCACTCCGGACGGGTCGCGATACTCGGAGACGCGGCGCACGCGATGTCCCCGAACCTCGGACAGGGCGCCTGTCAGGCCATCGAAGACGCCGTCGTGCTCGCGTCCCTGGCCGACCGGCCGGACGGGCTCGCCCGCTACACCGCCGCCCGTCTCCCCCGGACGCGGATGGTCGTCCAGAACTCGCACCGGGTCTCCCGGATGGTCGGCCTCCACTCGCCTCTCGCGACCGCCGCCCGCGACGCGTTCATGTGGGGAGTCGGCCGGTTCGGTTCAGCGGCCCTCATCCGGCAGACGGCCCGCGTCTTCGAATGGACTCCGCCACGGCTTTCGGACAGCTGAGAAGCCCCCGAATGCGAACGGGCCGCCAGACCCGTCGAGCGGGGTCTGGCGGCCCTATCCGGCCGGTCCATGGTCACGCCTTGTCGAAGATGTTCTTGGCCCAGAGGTAGGAGACGGCGGCGAGGCCGACGCACCAGGCGAGGGCGATGTAGCCGCTGTTGCCGATCGGGGTGCCGAGGAGGAGGCCGCGGACGGTCTCCATGATCGGGGTGAAGGGCTGGTACTCGGCGAACCAGCGCAGGACGGTCGGCATGGAGTCGGTGGGGACGAAGCCGCTGCCGAGGAAGGGCAGCAGGATCAGGGGCATCGGGGCGTTGCTGGCGGCCTCGGGGGTCGGGGACTTCAGGCCGAGGGCGACCGACAGCCAGGTGATGGCCACGACGAACAGGGTGAGCAGGCCGGTGGCGGCCAGCCATTCGAGGGCGGTGGCGTCCGGGCTGAAACCCATGGCCAGGGCGACGCCGATCAGGACGGCCATACCGAGGAGCTGCTGGATCACGGCGCCGACGACGTGGCCGGTCAGGACCGCCGGCCGCCAGATCCGCATGGTGCGGAAACGGGCGATGATCCCTTCGTTCATGTCGGTGGCGACCATGACCGCGGTTCCGGTCGCGGCGGTCGCCACGGCCATGAGCAGGATGCCCGGGACGACGTAGTTGACGTAGACGTCGCGGCCTCCGCCCAGGCCGGCGCCGAGGGTGCCGCCGAAGACGTAGACGAACACCAGCAGGAGGATGACGGGCGTGATGACCAGCTGGATGGTCATCGACGGGTAGCGGATCAGGCCCTTGAGCTGGCGCCGGATCATGGTGGAGGAGTCGCGGGCGGCGAGGGTGAGGGTGCTCATCGGTTGATCTCCTGCTTCTGGCCGGTGAGGGTGAGGAAGACGTCGTCGAGGTCGGGGGTGTGGATGCCGAGGTCGGCCGGTTCGACGCCCGCCGCGTCCAGCCGGGCGAGCAGTTCGCGCAGTGACGCGACACCGCCGTCGGAGGGGACCTGCAGCGTGAGCCGGTCGTCGTCGGACGGGTCCACGAAGCCCCGGCCGAGCGCGTCGAGTGCGTCCCTGAGCGCGTCGTCGTCGGCGAACCGCAGCGACACGTGGCCGCCGGGGATGAGCCGCTTGAGCTCTTCGGCGGTGCCCTCGGCGATCAGCAGTCCGTGGTCGAGGAGGGCGATGCGGTCGGCGAGCTGATCGGCCTCCTCCAGGTACTGGGTGGTGAGGAAGATGGTGACGCCGCCCGCGACGAGCTCACGGACGATCTGCCACATTCCGCGGCGGCTGCGCGGGTCGAGGCCGGTGGTGGGCTCGTCCAGGAAGATCAGGCGGGGGTCGCCGACCAGGGTCATCGCCAGGTCGAGCCGGCGCTGCATGCCGCCGGAGTAGGTCGCGGCGGTCTTGCCCGCCGCCTCGACCAGGTCGAAGCGCTCCAGCAGCTCGGCGGCCTTGCGCTTGCCGTCGGCACGGGACAGGTGGTGCAGGTCGGCCATGAGGAGCAGGTTCTCCTCGCCGGTGAGCAGCTTGTCGACGGCCGAGTACTGGCCGGTGACGCCGATCGCGCCGCGCACGTCGTCCGGCTTGCGGGCCAGGTCGAACCCCGCGACCTGGACGGTGCCGCCGTCGGCCGGGATCAGGGTGGACAGGATCTGGACGGTGGTGGTCTTCCCCGCCCCGTTCGGGCCGAGCAGGGAGAAGATCGTTCCTTCGGGGACCGTCAGGTCGATGCCGTCGAGCACCACCTTGTCGCCGTAGGACTTGCGCAGACCGTTCGCTGAGATGGCCGGGTTCGTCATGATGCTGCTCCTCGGGGGGTCGGAGGTCGCGGGTCAGAGGCTGCGGGCGGTGATGTCGCCCTGAATGGTGGTGGCGTGGATGTCGAGCTGGGCGGTGCCGTCGTTCTTGAGGCCGTTGCTGATGCGGCCGGAGGAGGTGCCGGCGTCCAGGGAGGCCGAGACGCCGGGAGCGGCGCCGACCGAGATGTCGCCGGACTGGGTGCGGAGCACGACCTTGCCGCGCACGGCCTCGGCGATCCGGACGGCTCCCCTCATGGTGCTGATCTCCGCGGGGCCGCCCAGACGGCCGACCTCGACGTCTCCGTCGGTCGCGGTGAGGCGGACGCTCGCGGCCTCGTCGATCTTGATCTGGCGGTAGGCGCCGTCGAAGACGATGTCGCCGAGGCGGCCGACGACCCGGAACTCGGTGGCGGCGGCCTTCCCCTCGACCCGGGATCCGGAGGGCAGCTGGACCGTCACCTCGATGGATCCCGAGGGGCCGAGGAGGTCGTTCTTCACCGGGACCTCGATCCGCAGGACTCCGTCGGCGTACTCGACCCTGGTCCGCTCCGCCGTCTTCACGTCGCGTCCCTTCGAGGCGTCCGCGGGCAGGACCTCCACCACGGTGTCAGCGCGGTCTGCGGCGATGAGCTGCACGCGTCCGGCGGGGATGTCGAGGACGGCGGCGATCGGGGCGGGGGTGTCGAACTTCTGCATCGTGCTCTCCTGCGGCTCGTTGTTTCCGATGTTGGAAAAGCTACGTTGCGTTCACAGATTCTTCAAGTAGATCGTTGCCTTGAGGTTGCATACATGCAGCTAGAAAGCATAAAATCATTGCAATAGATCAAGAATAAATGCAACACAAAGAGCCCGATCGTTGCAATGGTGGAGAGTGAACGCTATGCTCGGAGCATCACGGAGCACAAAGGAGAACACGATGCCGGGAGGCAGGCTCACCCAGCAGGAACGCCAGCAGATCGCCTCGGGACTGGCGGACGGCCTCGCCTACGCGGAGATCGCCAGACGTCTCGACCGTCCGACCTCGACGGTCACACGCGAGGTGACGCGCAACGGCGGCCCCACCGGCTACCGCGCCGATCTGGCCCATCGCGCCACCGAACGCCGCACCCACCGGCGCAGGCCCGCCTCGTCCCGGGAGTCGGAGTCGGCCCCCCAGCCGCACGGACGCGACGCCGAGGCCGTCCGCGAGTACGAGGAGACGTTCACCACCGTCATGATGGCCTCGGGCCTGCCCAAGATGATGTCGCGGGTACTGGCCAGCCTCTACACCACCGACGCCGGCAGCCTCACCGCGTCCGAACTCGCCCAGCGCCTCCAGGTCAGCCCGGCGTCCGTCTCCAAGGCGATCACGTTCCTGGAGAGCCAGGACCTCGTCCGCCGGGTACGCGACGAACGCCGCCGCGAACGCTACGTCGTCGACAACGACCTCTGGCACCAGTCGACGATCGCCAGCTCCCAGGCCCTCGTCCAGCTCGCCGAGATCGCCCGGCAGGGTGTCGGCGTCCTCGGCCGCGACACCCAGGCCGCCGGCCGCCTCGAGGTCATCGCCCGCTACCTCGACTTCGTCGCCGAAAGGTTCACCCACGCCGCAGAACAGGCCCGCGAGATCCTCTACACCCAGCCCGGGGAGACCCACGACGGCGAGACCGGCGACCGCCCGGGGTGACGGACCCTCCTCGGCCGGCCGGGCCGCCGCATGACAACGAAGGCGCCGTCCTGGGCGGACGGTCGGCTCAGCGGGGAGTCGAAGAGACCGGGCGGAAAGGCGCGCCGTGCCCCGGGACGATCGACGCGGCGAACTCGAGAACGCGCTCCCGCTGCTTCCGCAGCTCCCCGCGGTCGACCGCGTAGGGGTCGTCCGCGGGGCCCTCGGCCGTCCACCAGAGGTGCGTCAACGCCGCGACGCCGTCGGACGTGCCGACCAGCGTCGTGATGTCCTGCGGCGTGTGGCCGGGAGTGGCGAGCAGCCGCACGCTCGGCGTGAGCTGGACGCCCTCGGCGGGGCGGCCGGTGAAGACGTCGCCTTCGATGACGGACTGGAAGTCGTGCACGGGGACCACCGGGAACAGCGCGATGTTGACGGTGTGGTCGAGGTGGTGGTGGCTGACGACGACGTCGGTGACGTCCTCGGGCCGGACACCGAGCTCGCGCAGCGGGCGGAGGATGAGCTCGCGGTCCGCGACCATCCCGGGATCCACGATGACGACCCGGTCCGCGTCGCGGATCAGGCTCACCGTCCCGGCCACGTGCGGGATGCGTACATAGCCTTCGACGAGGACGTCGAGGCGGGCGGTGGAGGCGAGATCCATCATGCGGTGCTCCTTACCCACTCGCACGAAGCGTCACTCAGCCATGACAGAACGTCACCTGAACCTTCCCCACGCCTGCGGTCCGGCCGCATCGGGGTGTCGGCTCCGTCGGTCCGAAAGCCCGGCCTGTGGACGGGCTGCGAGGGCGCGGCGGTGAGCGGGGACAATGGGTGGATGCGCTACCGCGTCCTCGGCACGACCCAGGCCATCCGTGAGGACGGCTCGTCCGTCCCCCTTGGCGGGGCGCCGCGGCGTGCGCTGCTCACCGCGCTCGCGCTGGAGCCCGGGCGGATGTGGAGTGCCTCGGGGCTGGCGGGCGAGGTGTGGGGGGACGAAGCGCCCGCCGATGCGATCGTGGCTCTGCGGACGCTCGTCGGGCGGCTGCAGAGAGGGCTCGGGCGGGACGCCATCCGGGCGGACGACGGCGGTTACGGGCTCGTCGCCGATCCCGACGACATCGACGCGTACCGCTTCGAGCGGCTGGCCGACGAAGGGGCCCGCGCCCTCGCGGGCGGCGACGCGGAGCACGCCTTCGTTCTACTGGACGAGGCTCTGGCGCTGTGGCGCGGGCCCGCCCTGGTCGACCTGCCGGACGGGGCGGGGTGGAGCGCGCGCTGGGACGCCCGCCGGTCGGCCGCCCTCCGAACCCGGTTGACGGCCGGGCTCGCCCTCGGCCGCGCCGAGGAGCTCCTCCCCGAATTGACCGTGCTGTGCGCCGAGCACCCCCTGGACGAGCCCCTGCACATCCTGCGGCTGCGGGCGCTGCGCGACGTGGGACGGCCCGCGCAGGCGCTGGCGGCGTACGACTCCGTACGGCGTGCCCTCGCCGTCCGGCTGGGCACCCTCCCCGGTCCCGAACTGCGCGCCCTGCACGCGAAGCTGCTGCGACCCCAGCTCGAACCCGAAGCCCCGCCCAGGCCGGAGCCCCTCTCGCAGCCCGGGAACCTCCGCGCCCCTCTCACCGGCTTCGTCGGCCGCGAAGACGACCTCTCCGCCGTCCGGGACGGGCTGGCCCGGCACCGGCTGGTCACCCTCACCGGCGAGGGCGGGGTCGGCAAGACCCGGCTGTCCCTGGAGGTCGCGGCGGCGGAATCGGCCGCCAGGAGCTGGCCCGACGGCGTCTGGACCGTCGAGCTCGCCCCGGTAGAGGCGTACGCCGACACGGTGACCGTGGCGGCGGCCATGGTCACCGCGCTCGGGGCACGGGACACCGCACTCGGAGCACGGGACACCGTGCTGCTCAGCACGAGACCCGAAGAGCTGCGGGCCTCGACCGCGCGGGTCGGTGACGACCCGCGCGTCCGGCTCGCCGAGCACTGCGCCCACCGGCGGATGCTGCTCGTCCTCGACAACTGCGAACACGTCGTCGACTCCGTGGCCGAACTCGTCGTCTGGCTGCTCGCCCGCTGCCCGGGGCTGCGCGTTCTGACCACCAGCCGGGAGCCGCTGGACGTCCAGAACGAAGCGCTGTACTCCGTGGAGCCGCTGCACGGCCCGGCGGCCCTGCGGCTCCTCGCCGAGCGGGGCGCCGCCGCGCGGGCCGGATTCCGCACCGAAGAGGGCCCGGCGGCCTGCGCCGAGATCTGCCGCCGCCTCGACGGGCTGCCGCTCGCCATCGAACTGGCCGCCGCCCGGCTGCGGCTGCTCACCGCACGCCAGATCGCCGACCGCCTCGACGACCGGTTCCGGATGCTCAACGGCGGCAGCAGAGACGTGCTGTCACGCCGGCGAACACTGCGCGCGATCATCGACTGGTCCTGGGACCTCCTCCACCCGAAGGAACGGACCGTGCTGACCACGCTGTCCGTCTTCGCGGGCGGCTGCGACCTGGAAGCCGCCGAAGAGATCTGCGGTTCCGGAGTCCTGGAGGTGCTCGAGTCCCTCGTGGACAAGTCGTTCGTCGTCGCCGTGCCCGACAGCCCCGGCGGGCAGACGCGCTACCGCCTCCTCGAAACCGTCTCCGAGTACGCGGGAGAACGGCTCGACGAGTCCGGCGAGCGGGAGTCCGTCGAGCGCCGTCACCTCGTCCACTTCCGCGAACTGGCGCGCAACACCGACCCGCTCCTGCGCGGGCCGCGCCAGCTCATCGCCTTGGAGCGGCTCGAAACCGAGTACGAGAACCTGCGGGCGGCGCTGCGCCGGGCGATCGCGCTGCGCGACGAGCAGGAGGCGCTGTGCCTGGTCGGCTCCCTCTGCTGGTACTGGTCGCTGCGCAAGTACAAGACGGACGCCCGCACCTTCTCCGCCGCGACCTTCGCCCTGGGGCCCGGCTTCCTCCCGAAACCCGTGCAACCGGGACCGCCGCTCTACGAGAGCTACACCGGCAGCCCGCCCCCGTGGGAACCGGAACTGCTGGAGGAGGCGCGGCGCGGGGCCCGCCTCATCCACCTGGCCAACAGCAACGACGAACACTCCCCGTGGACGGCCGACGCGACCGGCCCGACCCTGCGCGGGATCACCAACGTCTACCGGCCGGGGCTTCCCCAGGTGTGCCGGATTCCGGGATTCCTCTGGTTCTACGCCCTGCTGCTGGCCGGAGACAGGCAACGGCTGGACGAAGCCGTCGACGCCGCCGTGCGCACCTGCCGCGAACTGGACTACGGCTGGGAGCTCGGGCTGCTGCTCCAACAGCGCGGCAACATGCTGGCCGCCGACCCGGAGACCTACCGCGAGTCGCGGCGGGACGCCGACGAGAGCCTGGAGCTCTTCCGGAGCGCCGGCGACTCCTGGGGGACGGCCACCGCCCTGTCCTGCCGGGCCGAAGCCGAGGAGAACCACGGCGAGTACCGTGCCGCGGCCGCGGACTACCTCGAGGCGATACGCGAGGTGGAACTGCTCGGCGCCTGGGCCCAGGTGGGGCCGCTCCGCGCCGGCCTGGGCATGGTCCTCGCGGAACTCGGCGAATGGGAGACGGCGGAACGCCTCCTCCACGAAGCCCTGAAAGAGACCCGCAGGCACGGCTTCACCGAGACCATCCCCCACACCCGGACGCGTCTCGCCCAGCTCCTCGGCAGAACGGGGCGGATCGGCGAGGCGCGCGGCCAACTCGACGCGGCCCGCAGGGAGTTCGCGGGCGGAGTGCCCCCGCTCTTCGAAGGCACCGTGCTGAGCGTCGGATCATGGCTGGACAACCTCGACGGCCGGTACGACGCCGCCTTGGAGAAGGCCAGGGCGGCGATGGCAGGACCGGGCGACCCGCGAGCCTTCCCGCACCTGCCCGTCACCCGCCTGGTGAACGCCGCCCGAGCCCTGGCCGGACTCGGCGGTGCCGAACGAGCCACGACCGCAGCCCGACTGCTCGGCACGTACGATGCGCTACTGCCGTCCGGCTACTTCCCCTCGACCATCGAACGTGAGACCAAAGCGGCCGCCGAACGGGGCGCCCGGGACGTCCTCGGCGACGCCGCGTACGAGGACGCCCACGCCGAGGGCGGCGCCCTCACCGTCGAGGAGGCCACCGCCCTGGTCTGAACCTGAGCTCAGCTCTTTCCGAGGGCCGGATCGGGTTCAGGTGATGGCCGGGCTGCGACGTTCCAGAAGGAGGACGTCGCGCCACCGGCCGTGGTGGCGGCCGATGCGCTCGCGTACGCCGATGGTGCGGAATCCGGCTTTGTGGTGGAGGGCGAGGCTGGCGGTGTTCTCGGGGAAGATCCCGGACTGGACGGTCCAGATGCCGGCGGCGTCCGTGGAGGCGAGCAGGGCCCGCAGAAGGGTGAGTCCTACGCCGCGGCCGCGTGCGGCGGGGTGGACGTAGACGGAGTGCTCGACGACCCCGGCGTAGGCGCACCGGTCGGAGACAGCGACGGCCGCCACCCACCCGGCGACCATCTGGCCGTCGAGGGCGACCAGGCGGTGAGCGGGCAGGTGGGTGGTGTCGAACTGCCGCCAGGTGGGTGCGGTGGTCTCGAAGGTGGCGTCGCCGCCGTCGATCCCGGCCTGGTAGACCGCCAGGACCTGCTCGGCGTGCTGCGGCCGCATGGGCGCGATCGACACCGCGTCGGCGGCCGGGTCCTGGCGGGTCATGCGACCTGTTCCACGCCGAGGTCGGCGAGCAGGCCGCGCACGCGTCGTTCGATCTCCTCGCGGATGGGCCGGACGGCCTCGACGCCCTGGCCCGCGGGGTCGGGCAGCGTCCAGTCGAGGTAGCGCTTGCCGGGGAAGACCGGGCAGGTGTCGCCGCAGCCCATGGTGACGCACACGTCGGAGGCCTGGACGGCGTCGACGGTCAGGATCTTCGGGGTCTGGGCGGAGATGTCGATGCCGACCTCGGCCATGGCCTGCACGACGGCGGGGTTGACGGTGTCGGCGGGCGCGGATCCGGCGGAGCGGACCTCGACGGCGCCCCGGCCGAGGTGGGCGAGGAAGGCTGCGGCCATCTGGGAGCGGCCGGCGTTGTGGACGCAGACGAACAGGACGCTGGGCTTGTCGGACACGAAGGGACGCCTTTCAGGACCGGTGCGCGGTGGTGGAGGTTTCGGGCAGGGGCCGCCCGCCCGGCCGGGTCAGGATCGCCGCCAGCCGGTCGACCGTGGCGGGCACCAGCCGGTAGTACACCCAGGTGCCGCGCCGTTCCCCGTCGATCAGCCCGGCCTCGCGCAGCAGCTTCAGGTGGTGGGAGATCGTCGGCTGCGACAACTCGAACGACGGCGTCAGGTCGCACACGCACACCTCCCCGCCCGCCCGCGAGGCGATCATCGACAGCAGCTGCAACCGCACCGGATCGCCCAGCGCCTTGAACACCCGGGCCAGATCGACGGCCTCATCGGCGGCCAGCGGCGCGCTCAGCAGGCCGGGGCAGCACCCCTCCACGCCGTCCTGCCCGAGGACCCGAAGCTCTTGTTTCGACATGCATCTATATTGACATTCCTCGATCCAGCGTGCAAGTCTGGATAGACAGACATCGATACAACCGCTGAGGAGACCGTCATGTCCCGCGTCCAGCTCGCCCTTCGCGTCGCCGACCTGCAGGGGTCGATCGCGTTCTACTCGCGCCTGTTCAACGCCGAGCCCGCCAAGGTCCGGCCCGGTTACGCCAACTTCGCCATCGCCGAGCCCCCGCTCAAGCTCGTCCTCCTCGAGGGCGAGCAGGGCGAGCCCACCCGCCTGGACCACCTGGGCGTCGAGGTGGACGGCACCGAGCACGTCACCGCCGCCGCCACCCGCCTGGCCGAGGCGGGCCTGGCCACCTTCGAGGAGAACGACACCTCCTGCTGCTACGCCCTGCAGGACAAGGTCTGGGTGACCGCGCCCGGCGCCGAGCCCTGGGAGGTCTACACGGTCAAGGCCGACGCCGACACCCTCGGCAAGAGCGCCGACGGCGCACCCCAGGCCTGCTGCACCACCGACCAGGCGCCCCAGCCCGCCACGGCCGACACCGGCTGCGCCTGCGGCCCCAGCTGACCACCGCTCGACACAGCCGCTCGCCCGACGGCCGCGCTTGAATCCGGGGCCTCGCAGAAACGACCGATTCTGCGAGACCCCGAGCCCTTCGGAACATGCCCGGTTCACCGCGGTCATGGCCCCGGTCGGCCGACAGCCGCATCAGAGGCCCACGTCAGCTCACCGATTTCCCAGAGGCCGACCCGGCCGGCACCGCGCGTCAGGTCGGCCCTGGCCGGAGAGCTTCAGTCAAGGTCGTCGGTGACGTCACCAGGCTGGCCCAAGGCGGAGGCGAGCATGGTGTCGAGTGCTCGCCGAGACGCCTGGAGCTCGGTGATCGCATCGACGACGCGGCCGCGTTCTCGTCGCAGTTCGGTGATCATTCCCGGGCAGGCCGACGGTACGAGCCGCTCGCCTTCGTCGTGAACACAGTGGAGAAGGCGTGCGATGACGACAGTGGGGAGACCGGCGGCGAGAAGTGCCCGGATATGGCGTACCGCGGCCACGTCCGACTCGGAGTACTCGCGGTAACCGTTGGCGAGCCGTGCCGGCCGGAGCAGGCCCTGCTCTTCGTAGTAACGCAGCAGCCGCCGGTTGACTCCCGTCGCGTCGGCGAGGTCTCCGATCCGCATGGGCTCCCTCCGGGGTTGACCTTCACATCGATGTGACGCCCTAACGTCCCCATTGTCACCGATCAGTCGATCAAGGAGGCAGGGATGTCCGGAGTAGTGATCATCGGAGCGGGTCCGGGAATCGGTCAGGCCGTCGCCCGCCGGTTCGCCCGGGAGGGGCTGCCGATCGCCCTCATCGCACGCAACGACGAGACGTTGAGCACCGTGTCCGAGGCCGTCGCCCCCAGCGGAGTGAGGGTCGTCGCCTCGGCGGCCGACAGCACCGACGACGCCGCGCTACGCGCCGCCCTCGATAGGGTGGTCGGCGAGATCGGGCCGCCGGACGTCGTGGTGTACAACGCCGCGATCATCCAGGCCGACGCGCTGGGAGAGCTGTCCGCGCGAGCCCACCTGGACGCCTGGGCGGTCAACGTGGTCGGAGCGGTCACCGCCGCCGCCCACCTCCTGCCCGTGATGGCGCGACGCGGTAGCGGTTCGTTCATCATCACCGGCGGGATGCCCGATCCAAAGCCCCAGTACGTCAGCCTCTCGCTCGGCAAGGCCGGTGTGCGAACCCTGGTGACGCTGCTCGACCGGGAATACGGGCCCTCCGGCATCCACGTGGCGACCGTCACCGTGGACGGCCCCGTCGCCCCGGGCACGGGCTTCGACCCGGACGACATCGCCGAGCACTACTGGCGGCTGCACACCCAGCCACGACACCGGTGGGACCGCGAAATCCTCCACACCGGGCAGGCCACCCCCGGCGAAGAGACCCCCAACGGCGCCGAGGACAGCCGGCGTTGACCGGCACCACGAGTGTGAGATCCGCTCTCAGTCGAGGAGCCTGGCGAGCATGGCCGAGATCTCGGGGGCCACGGGCATGCCTCCGGCGTACCCCACGGTCTTCTCGGTCTCGCAAGGCTCGCGGGCGACATAGACGTGCTCGGTGCGGCCGGTGACGTCCGTCAGGTGGAGGGTGTCCAAAGCCGTGAGCGGCGGTCTTCCATACTCGCCGCAGCGGATTCGCTTCGGTTTCTTCCTGGTGTTCACGGCGGTTCGGACCGGCTCCAGACCGGTGCGGACGGCTTTCTGGGTGCGCAGGGTCAACTGTCCGTTTTTGTCGGCCGTGTAGCGGCAGGCGCGGACGACCGAGAGAGGCGATGGCAGCTTGGGCTCGTCCGAGACGGACCACGCGTCGAAACCTCGGACGATGGGCGGGGCCGGATGCCGGAAGGTGTCCTCGCGCAGATCGATCTGGGTCGAAAGGCAGGCCGCAGGCTCGACCTCGGACGGGTCGAGCGAGGTGTGCTCCGCACGCCACAGGCGGGCGAACTCACGGGTGAGCCGCGTCGCGCCCCGGCGGACCGCCCGGTAGGAGCTCACCTCTCCACGGTTGAACTCGAACGATGCGACGACCCGCCGACCGTCCGGGTAGTGCAGCACCAGGTTCAGCTCCGGGAAACCGACCATGGTCGAGACCCCACCGGGTTCCGTCAGAGGGAGCGCGTCCATGATCTGCTGCAGTTCCTCCACACCTCGGACGATGCGCAGCCGCTCGAACCACGAAGATTTCTCGGGATCGAACGCCTGGCACAGCAGGGCGTGGTCGGCGCCTCTGGGAGCGAGGCTGCGGCTGTAGGCGGGCGCCGTCCGGTCGGGGTCAGGCCAGCCGTGCACGCCGGCGCCCTCGTACGGCTCGGCCGGACAACCCGACGCCTGGTAGTCGAGTGCCGGAATCCTGGGCTCGCCGGCCGGGCCGAAGGGCTTACGGGCCGGGACGGCCGCCTCGCGGATCGGGGCAGAGGGTTTCCGGGCCGGACTCACCGCACCGATCAGGCCGAGAACCATCAAGAGGACTCCGGCCATCGAGGCGACCCGTTTGGCCCGCATGAAGGGCACCTTTCAGCCGTCGAAGGAACCCGTGCTACGTCATGGGTCGCGTGATCATAACGTGGTGAATCCGCCGGATACCCCCTGATATCAGCGGCGCATCGGTCAGGTCGGCTTTCTGGAACGGCTTCTGAGGGCCAGGTCGAGGGTGTCCAGGGTCCAGGTCCAGGAGGCGTCGGCGTCGCGGGGGGTGTGGCGGAAGCCGCCTGCCATCTCCAGGCTCACGTAGCCGTGGAAGGCGCCGCCCAGGAAGCGCACGGCGTCGGTCTGGTCGGACTCCGGGAGGTCGTAGCCGCGCAGGATCGCCCGCATCATCTCCGAGTGCCGGGGGCCCGCGCCGGCGGCGGCGGTCTGCGGGTCGAGGTCGAAGCGGGCCGCGGTGTACCGGCCCGGGTGCTCCTTGGCGTAGTCGCGGTAGACGTCGGCGAAGGCCACCAGCGCGTCCTTGCCCGCGCGGCCGGCCAGCGCGGCGGTGGCCCTGTCCGCCATCTCCTCCAGGGCCAGCAGGGCCACCCGCACCTTCAGCTCTCTCGCGTTCTCGATGTGCGCGTACAGGTTCGGGTCCTTGACGCCCAGCCTGCGCGCGACCGCCGAGACCGTCAGGCCGTCGAAGCCGAGCTCGTCGGCCAGGTCCGCCGCCGTCCGGGTGATGCGTTCGACGGTGAGGCCCCTGCCCGCCATGGATCTCCCTCGATGTAATCGAATAAAGGATTTGCCTAATCATATTAGGCGAACTAGCCTCGCCGCACATGAGAGCCATCACCGAGAGCGATGTCCGCAGGTCGTTCGTCAACTGCTCCAAGGGCGAGGCCAAGCGGGTGAACGTCCCCAGGGACCTGGAGGAGCAGCCCTGGGACGAGCTCGACTTCCTCGGGTGGCGCGATCCCGGCGCCCCCGACCGCGGCTACCTGGTCGTCGACCACGGCGACCGGCTCCTCGGGATCTCGCTTCGGGCCACGTCGGGGGGCTCGCGCGGCTTCACCGCGCGCAGCATGTGCTCGTTGTGCCTGACCACCCACACCAGCGGCGGCGTGGCCCTGATGACGGCGCGCCGCACCGGCGAGGCCGGACGGCAGGGCAACACGGTCGGGCAGTACCTGTGCACCGACCTGGCCTGCTCCCTCTACACCCGGGGCAGGAAGCAGACGGCCGTGGGCGGAGAACTCGCCGAGACCATCTCCGTGGACGAGAAGATCACCCGTATGCGGGCCAACCTGGCCGCCTTCATCGCCAAGGTGCTCGCATAGTCCGGATCGGCGGTTGAAACCGCGCTATGGTCCCCCACCGAGAGGCGGAGGTTCAGATCATGTCGAGGTATATCGCTTTGCTGCGCGGCATCAACGTCGGCCGCAGCGCCCGGATCGGCATGGCGGCGCTGCGGGAGTCGTTCGCCGATCTGGGCCACACCGAGGTGAAGACGTATCTGCAGAGCGGGAACGTGCTCTTCGATTCCAGCCGCCCGCCCGAGGGCCTGGCCGAGGAACTCGAAACACGCGTCGCGGCGGATTTCGGCGTCCCCGCCCGGATCCTGCTGCGTACCGGGAACGACCTGGAGCGCGTCTTCACGGCCAACCCTTTTCTCGACCGCGAATCCGACCCGGCCAAGCTGCACGTCACCTTCCTCAGGGACGTGCCCGCGCCGGAGCGCGTGGACGGGCTGGTGAAGCCGCCCGGCGAGACCGCCGAGTTCTCGCTGGAAGGCCGGGAACTCCACCTTCACTACCCGGACGGATACGGGCGGACCAAGCTCGACAACGCCTTCATCGAACGCAGGCTCGGCGTGGTCGCGACCACCAGGAACTGGAGGACGGTCACCGCGCTCCGCGGTCTCGCGTCCGGTTAGCGGCCCGGTGGTTCAGGGCATCACTCTCGGCGGATCAGGGTGACCAGGCCGGCCAGGCCCTCGTCGCCGTGGCCCTGGGCCACCCGGCGGCTCATCAGCTCCATGTAGGGGGTGAGAAGCCGGGGATCCACGGACTGGTCCTCCGCCGAGGCCAGGAGGGTGTCGTTGCCCGCCGTCATCATGGCGAGGTTGGAGGTGACGCCCTCGGTGTAGTCGCCGCTCGCCAGTTGGTCGGCGATCTCGTGGGCGCTGCCGGCCATGGCTCCGAGCCATTCCACGAGCAGGGAGGCGAGCTCCGCCCGGTCGAGGTCCTTCTCCTCGTGCACCAGGGCGAAAGCATGGGTGATGCCCGCGAACATGCCGGTCATCGCGCTGAGCAGGGCGATGTCGTGCAACGCCGCGTGGCCCGCGTCCTCGCCGACGAACTTCGCTCCGGCGGGGACCTCCAGAAGCTCTCGGTGGCGTTCGAACAGCGCGCGGTCTCCGCTGTAGAGGATGTAGCCGCCGGTCTCCGGCCGGCCGATCATCGGGGGGACCGCCATGATCCCGCCGTCCAGGAGGCGCGCCCCGCGCTTCTCGGCCCACCGGGCGCGCCGCCGGGCCTGGGCGGGAGTGCTCGTGGTCAGGTTGACGAGGTCCTTGCCGAACAGGTCGGCGCCGTCCAGGACCTCGTCCACGGAGGCGTCGTCCAGCAGGCAGAGGATGACGGGGCCGTCCGCCGAGGCCACCGCCTCGGTCTGGGTGGCCGCCACCCGGGCGCCCTCTTCCGCCAGCGGTCCCGCCTTCTGCGGAGTGCGGTTCCAGACGGTCAGGGGATGCCCCGCGGCACGCCACGCGCGGGCGAGCGCGGTGCCCATGTCGCCGAGGCCGAGGAGGGTGACGGGCGTCTTGTCAGCGGTGTCGGTGTCCATGCCGATCAGCGTCGCCTGCGTCCCGACCATGATCAAGTACGCACCTTTTTGTCGGCGGCCACTTTAAAGTAAGTGCATGAGCAGGAGGAACACCTACGTGTGCGGCATCGACGCGGCGATCGACGTGGTCGGGGGCAAATGGAAGGTGCTCATCCTGTGGGCGCTGGAGGCGTCCCCGCGCCGGTTCGGCGAGCTGCGGCGGGACATCCCCGGCATCACCGAGAAAGTCCTCACCTCGCACCTGCGGGAACTGGAGGCCGACGGCATCGTCTTCCGGGAGGAGGCGCTCGAGGGAGCGGTGCGCCGTGTCACCTACGCCCTCACCCCGCTCGGAGTCTCCCTCAACGAGGCGCTGGCTCCGCTCGGCGACTGGGGAAGGAAGCATCTCCTCGGCGGGCAGAGCACACCCGGCGAGGCGCTCGACCGCTCACGCTGAACGGCCGGGACGGGTGGAAGAGGCCCCGGGCTCGGAGCATCGGGGGGAAGTGCCCGAACCCGGGGCCGGCATGCGGGTCAGCTGGAGAGGGGGCAGCCGCCGGTGAGCTTTCCGAGGAAGGAGTTCGGGTCGTAGTAGTGCTCGACTTCGAGGAGGCGGAGGTCGTCGGCGACCTTGGCGACGCTGAGGCCGAACATCTCTATGACCTCGTTGGTGGGGGCGAAGCCCTTGTACTCGCCCTCGAAGGTGCCCCAGTGGCGCCATTTGAAGGCGATGACGGGCGGCGGGGAGAGGACTTCGAGGACTTCCCAGAAGAAGCCCATCGGGAAGGTCTTGAGAAAGACCTTGTGAGAGGACTCGAAGGATTCGGAGGCCGACGGGTAGAAGGGGCTGTCACCGATGAGGATGTTGTAGCTGCCCCTTTCCACGATGTCCGCGGATGACGCCCACTGGCCGCCGTTGGCGTTGGTGCGGAAGTGCTCGGTGACCATCGAGACCCAGGTGGCGGGGTCCTTCTTGTGCGAGACCTCCATTTCGAAGACCTGAACGATGCTCTCCACGATCGCTTCCAGCGATCCGGCCTCCAGCTGCTTCGTCCGCTGCGCCGGCATGATCTCCTGCGAGTAGTGGTAGTCGGGCACGCCTTCGCGCCAGTCCTCGGGCGAGGCGGCGGCGATGACCGCGTCCCTTCCCTGCAGCCACAGCGGAGTCTCGGGAGTCGTCGTCATATCGGGGAAGCCCTCTCATGGAAGAAAAACTCACTTCGATAACAACAAAAGCGAGATTCACATGATCTTGCCGTGCTCTCCGCCGCGCCCGCCATAAGCCAAACCGCCCGCTTCTGGCCAATATGTTCCGGGCAACGCGTCATGCGGCACAGGAGGGGCCGGCCGGGATCCCTAGATTTCGATCATGGTCGTGCACTTTCAGTACGGGAACGGGATCTACCTGAGGTCGGCGCTGATCGCCCTGACGGAGTGGCTCGGGGGAAGCTACGCCGATTGGAGTCGGAAACAGGGAAACCCGCCCCTGTGGCGGCAGTTCTACGAAGTGGCGGACCGCTGCGAGGCGCGGTTCCGGACGCGTTCGGCCGACCGGGTGCTGACGCGGGCGATGGACGTCGCGAGGGAGAGCACTCCGTTCACCGTGGTGAGCGGACCGGATCCCGTTCCTTCGAGCGGCACCCGGAACCTGGTCAGCCGTTACGGGCTCACGCTCTCGTCCGGGAGGCCGCTGCGCTGGTACGCCGAGGACGGCCTCACCCCGCGGACCTTCCCCCATCTGGGCCTCGACGTCTCCTACGAGAGGAGCGGCGAGACGATGTTCTTCATCACCGGCCGGGACGGAGACCTGACGGGCAGGCACTACCTGGTCGTGGCCGACCCCTGGGCCGACCACGGAGCCGAGTTCGGAGAGCTCCTCGCCGCCGTGCTCTCCGGCGGGTTCGAGGTCGGCCCCACCGAGCCCGACGACCTCCGGCTCGACACCCTCGACGAGGCCATCGCAGCAGCCCGGACATGACCTCAGCCGTCGAGAGACGGCCCCACTGCGTCGGGTTTCAGCGCGGAGAGGAGGCGTTCGGCCTCCCGCACCAGGGTCGGGAGGGCTTCGGACGGAGAGGGGTGGCGGGCCAGGAGCATTCCGGCTTCGCAGAGGGCGCCGAAGAGCATGTGGGCCGAGACCGTCACGTCCGTCGTCGCCAGGCGGCCTTCGGCCCGGGCCGCTTCCAGGCCCGCCCTCAGGACGCGTAGGACGTGCGCGTATTCGATCTCGCGCACGGCTTCCCAGCCGAGGACGTGCGGAGCGTCGAGCAGGACGATCCGGCGGAACGAGGCGTCCAGGCAGTGCTCCAGGAACACCCGGATGCCTTGGTGGAGGGCCTGCCAGACATCCGGGTGTCCGGCGGCGACCTCCTCCAAGCGGGCGGTGATCCTCTCCTGTTCCCGGATGAAGGCCGCTTCGAACAGATCTCTCTTGCTCGAGAAGTGGTGGTAGAGCGCGCCCTTGGTGACACCAGCCTCGGCCGCGACGGCGTCCAGGGACGTGGCCGGGTAACCGGCCCGGCCGAAGAGCGCGTGGGCGGCGGCCGACAGGGCCGTCGTGGTGGCTTCGGAGCGTTCGGCCTGGGTTCGTCGGGGCATCTCTGGATTTTCTCCCTTGTTTCCATACCCAGGGTATGCAAGTGTTGATTCGAACACACGTACGAACCCGGGGAGGGGTGAAGCATGAGGCGTTCGGTCATCGCGGTCTACGGGGCCACCGGTCACACGGGTCGGCTCGTCGTCGAGGAACTGCGGAAGCGGGGGTATGAGCCGCTCTTGGCGGGACGGGACCCGGGACTGCCGCGTCCGGTCCGGGCGGACGATCCCGCGGCCGTCCGGGAGCTGGTGCGGGAAGCAGACGTGATCGTGCAGTGCGCGGGCCCGTTCTCCAAGACGGGGCGGGTCATCGCACGGACCGCCGCCGAGGTCGGGTGCCACTACGTCGACCACGCCGTGGAGTCGCATCATGTGCGGTGGCTCTTCGACGAGCTGCAGGAGACGGCACGGCGTAACGGGGTCGCCATGGTCCCCGGGCTGAGCTTCTACGGAGGGCTCGGCGACCTGCTCGCCGGAGCCGTCACGGAGGGGATGGACGAGCTCGACGTGGTGACCATCGCGTATGCCGTCTCGGGATGGCGGATGACGACCGGGGCGAAGGACACGGCAGAGCAGCTCTTCGCCGAGACCGAGCGGATCACCTTCACCGATGGTGAGCAGCGAGTCGGATACGTCGAGCCGCGGAACGTCGTCTTCCCGTTCCCTCCTCCGGTCGGGCCCCGGACGATGATCGCGCCTCTGCCGTCCTGCGACGTCGTGCTGGCACAGCGGCATGTCCGGGCCCGGAACATCGAGGCCCAGCTCACCGCGCACACCTTCACCGAGGATCAGGTGTTCGTCAGCGAGGACGCCGCCCCGGAGGACCGCGCGCGGTCGGAGTTCATGGTGGCCGTTCAGGCGCTCGGGAAGAACAGCGCCGCCGGCCGGATCGTCGGCGAGGATCTCTGGCTGGCCGGAGTGCACGCCTCTGTGGAAGGGGCCGTACGGCTCGCCGAAGGCGAGGTCGGAGCAGGTGTCCACAGCCCGGCCGAGGCGTTCGAGGCCGAGCCGTTCCTCCGGGTTCTGGAAGGGCTGGGAGCGTTCAGCCTTCGGCTGCCGGGGAGGGCCTGATGTTCCTCGTTACGGGCGCGGCGGGCGGCGTCCAGGGTTCTACGGGACGGCTGGTCGCCGAGGCGCTGCTCGCCCAGGAGCAGCCTGTGCGGGCGTTCGTCCGCAGAGACGACGAACGTGCGGCACGTCTGCGCGAACTCGGAGCGGAAATCCACGTAGGAGATCTGCGTGAGATCAACGACGTACGGCCCGCGCTGGTCGGGGTGAGACGGGCGTTCTTCACCTACCCCGTCACGGGCGGCTTGCTGGACGCGACGGTCGTCTTCGCCGCAGCCGCGCGGGAGGAGAACGTCGAGCGGGTCGTCGAAGTGTCCCAGCTCGACGCGCGCATCGAGGCCCGCACGCCGCGGATGCGCCAGCACTGGCTGTCCGAGCAGGTCTTCGACTGGGCCGGAGTGGGCGCCGTCCATCTCAGGGCGGCCGTCTTCCACGAGAACCTGACGGTCCTGGCCGCGCTGTCCGGGTGGCGTGAGCTGGCCGTCCCGCTCGGGCCGCCGAGCACGCGCGTGCCCCTGATCGCGGCAGAGGACGTCGCGCGGGTGGCGGTCGCGCTCCTCCTCTCCCCCGGAGCCGTCGAGCCCGTCGTGCACCTGACCGGCCAGATGCTCTCCGTCGGGGAGGTCGCCGAGGTGCTCCGGGAGGTCTGCGGACTGTCACTGGAGTACGTCGACGCCGATCCCGGGCAGTGGCGCCGTGACCTGCTGGCCGTGCTCGGCGACCCGCACACCGTGGAGCACCTGTCCGCGCTCTGGGAGATCTTCCGGACCACTCCCGAGCACCCGCTCTACCGGGTCACCGAGGCGATCGAGCGGCTCGGCGGCCGGCCGCCGGTCACCTACCGGGAGTTCCTCGCCCACCGGTCGGGACCAGCGGAGACGTGACCGGGGAGGCCGTCCGGGGGGAGACAAATCGGGCAGTGACCTGTCACGCTATGCGCCATGGCTCTCGAACTGACCGATGACGAGGCGATCGTCCTCGATGTTCACCCGCACTGGACGACCCTGCTGAAGGGCGTCCTGCTGCTCCTGCTCATCGCCGTCGTCGGCGGCGCGGCCATCTACTTCATGCCGGACTGGGACCTTCAGGGGCCGCTGCGGATCGGTGCCGCCGTCATCGCGGCCGCCGCGGCGCTGGTGACGTTCACCGGGCCGTTCCTGCGGTGGTTCACCACCCGGTACATCCTGTCCAGCCACCGCCTGGTGCTGCGTACCGGGGTGTTCACCCGCACCGGACGAGACGTTCCGCTCGCCCGGGTGAGCGACGTGCAGTTCACGCAGAGCCTCCTGCAGCGCTTCCTCGGCTCCGGGACGCTGGTCGTGGAGTCCGGCGGGGACAACGGCCAGCTGGTGCTGAAGAACGTGCCCGACGTCGAAGGGATGCACCGGGAGGCGTACGAGCTGATCAACGAGAGGCACACTCCCACGGGGTGAGTTCCGGCGCCGGTCCGCTCACCCTCCGCCGGCGGCGGCTCCCGCGGTGGCCGCCACCATGAGGGCGACCATCGCCCCCTCGATCTGCTCGATCGTCTTCTTGACGGCCGCGCCGACCTCGGCGCCCTCGCCGAGCGCCTCGACGCGGCGCTTGAACTCCTTCTTGTCGAGCTCCGGGAAGACCGCGCGGTTCAGGCCGCACGCCTGGACGATCGCCAGCAGCGTGGCGCTCCGGGCGTCGGCCGGGGCCCCGTTGAGCACGGTGGTCAGGCGGCCGCGCACCTCCAGCTCGGGGAGCGGGTCCGCCTCGGGGTGGCGGGTCACGGGGATGAAGCCCAGGAGGCTGTGGCGCTCCTCGGCCAGAATTCCGCTCGCGACCAGCCTCTCCACCGTCCGCTGACGCAGCTGCGACTTGAGCTTGTTGAACCACCACTGCGTGCGGCGCGGCTTCTCCTCGACGATCCGGGCGAGAACGGCGTCCTCCTCGGGGGTGCCCAGAGGCGTCGGGTCCAGCACGACGATCTCGTCCCCCTTACGGCCCTCGAAGCCGATCCGTCCTGCGACGACCAGCTCGGCCAGGACCGCTCCCACCAGACCGCACTCGACCCTGAGCACGGGGATGACGGGCTTGCCCTTCTCCTCGTGCATGGCCAGCAGAAGGAAGTCCTCCGCGAGGGTCATCCGTGCGTCCTCTCATCGTGTCCGGAGCCTGGCATCCCTTCAGATGTGCCCCGCGCACGACCGGTTCCACGCTTTTGTCCAAGATCTTTGGACGCGCGTGAGCGCCTGCCGCACCCCGGTCGGCAGGCGCTCGGCGGAAGGGAGGTCACTCCAGGGTGAACTCCTTGGCGAGGTCCGACTCGAAGGGCTCGCCGACCTGGGTCAGGCCGCCCTTGGCCTTGGCGTCCGGACGCTGCACGATCGCGACGCGGGTGCCGACCTGGCCGGCCTTGGAGAAGTCGAGGGCCGGCATCAGGCCGTCGCTCTCGAACGCCGACTGGGACTGCAGGGCCTTGTAGATGCCGTCGCGGGTCAGGTCCTTGTTCTCGCAGGCGGTCTTCAGGGACTCGCCGAAGACCTTCGCCGAGACGTAACCGAAGATCACGCCGCTGTCGAGGAGCTCCTTGGGGTACTTCTTCTCGTAGGAGCTCACCAGCTTGGTCATGCCGGGGGTCGTCGCGCTGGGCGGCTGGACGGCACTGACGTAGTAGAAGTTGGCCTCCAGCGCCTTGTCCACCGGCGGGACGAGGATCTGCGGGCTGAAGCCCGGGTTGTTGGAGACGACCGGGACGTTGAAGCCGCCCGCGGCGGCGACGCCCACCAGGGACGCCGACTGGCGGGGGCCCGCGCTGATCATGATGGCCTTGACGCCCTCGGACTTCAGGGCGCTGACCTGCGACGTCATGTCGTTGTCGGTGGGCTTGATGCGCTGCTCGACGACGGTCAGGCCGTGCTTCTCCGCGGCGAACTTCGTGCCCTTCAGGGCGCTCTCCCCGTACTCGCCCTCGAAGTAGACGTGCCCGATCTTGTCGCCCTTCTTCAGGCCCTTCTCCTTGACGAGGAAGTCGACGCCGTTGACCGACTCCAGCTCGTAGACGCCGCCGACGACCTGGACGTAGGGGACCTTGAGGAGCTGGGACGGCCAGGCCGCGGGGACGGTCAGCAGCTTGTCGGTCGCCACGTTCTTGGCGATCGCCGCCATGATCGGGGAGCCGATCACCTGCGGGAGGCCCGCGACCTTCGGCTGGAGCTCGCTGTAGGCGCCGACGGCCTTCTGGACGTCGTAGCCGTGGTCGCGGACGAGCAGCTCGACGTCGCGCCCGCAGACGCCGCCCGCCTGGTTGAGCTCCTCGAAGTACAGCTGCTGCGCCTGGGTGATGCTCTTGCCGAGGGTGGCGTAGACGCCGGTCAGGTCGGTCAGGGCGCCGAGGGTGATCTTGTCGGAGGTGACGCCGGGGCCGGTCTGGACTCCACTGGAGTCGGTGCCGCCGTCCTCGGTCGCCGACTTGCTGCTGCAGCCGGCCGCGGTGACGGCCAGAACGGCGAGGCCGATGACGTATTTGCGCAGTTTCACGGGGTGGTCTCCTTGCGGGGGGTGAGGAAAGGGACACGCAGACCGGAGAGGCCGGCGGGCAGGAAGAGGACGATGAGGACGACGGCCCCGCCGTACAGGTAGCGGGCCGCGTCGGAGGGTGCGACGCCTTCGGACCCGGCCGCCGCGACCAGCGGGAGCGAGTCGCTGTAGCGGGTCAGCAGCTGCGGGAGGAGGGTGACGAACGCCGCGCCGACGATCGCGCCGGTCACGGAGCCGAGACCGCCGATGACGATCATGGCCAGGTACTCGAAGGCCAGGAGGACCCCGAAGTAGTCCGGTACGGCCCGCTGGAACGCCAGCGCCAGCAGCACCCCGGCGAGCCCGGCGTACATCGACGACAGGGTGAACACCGCGCCGCGCATCCGGGCGACGGGCACGCCCAGCACGCCCGCGGCGATCTGCTGGTCGCGGATGAGGTTCATCGCGCGTCCGGGACGTCCGCGCAGCACGCCGTACGCGAACCAGGCGGCCAGCCCGAGCAGGGCGAGGCCGAGGAACCACAGGCGCTCCAGCGCCCCGAACGGCACCCCCATCACGACGAGCTCGGTGGAACCGTCGAAGGGGAGGCCGAAGAGGTTCATCGGCTCCACGGCCCGGCCGTTGTACCCGCCGGTGACCTTCTCGAAGTTGAACAGCACATGCTGCCCCACGAAGATCAGCCCCAGGGAGGCGATGCCGAGGTACACCCCGGACAGCCGGCCCGAGATCGGGCTGAACGCCAGCCCGGCCAGACCCGCCAGCGCGACGGCCAGCACCGCCGCCAGCGGCGTCGGCAGCCCCAGCCCGGCGACGTGCCCGTCGGACTCCCCCGAGAAGTACACGTAGCCGTACGCGCCGACCGCCAGGAAGAACGAGTGGCCCATCGACAGCTGGCCCGTCGACCCGGTGAGCAGGTTCAGGCCGATCGCGCCGATCGCCGCGGCCATCACGAACAGTCCGGCCTGCAGCCAGAACACGTCCAGGTAGAAGGGCGGCAGCAGGAGCAGGAGCAGGAGCAGCGGGGAGAACCGGCGCAGCTCAGACACGGGAGACCTCCCGGGTGCCGAAGAGGCCGGAGGGCCGGACCAGCAGGATGACGATCATGACGGCGTAGGGGGCGACGTCGGTGAGGCCGCGGCCCAGGAACGTCAGGTCGTTCTGGTAGCCGCCCACCAGCGACTCGGTGAGGCCGATGAGCAGGCCGCCGACCAGGGCGCCCGTCATCGAGTCGAGCCCGCCGAGGATCGCCGCGGGGAAGGCCTTCAGCGCCACCAGGGACGTGGTGCGGTCCAGGCCGGGCGTGGGGAACGCGGCGATGAAGACCGCCGCGACGGCCGCCAGGGCGCCCGCCACGCACCACGCCGACATCGAGATGCGGCCCAGGCGGATGCCCATGAGGGCCGCCGTCTCGGAGTCCTCGGCCACGGCCCGCATCGAGATGCCCCACGGGGTGTACTTGAACGCCGTCAGGAAGGCCGCGATCAGCACGGCGGCCACGATGAGCGCCGCGATGCGCGTCTGGGCGATCGTGATGCCGCCGAGGTGGACGACCTTGTCGCCCCACGGGTCGCCGAGCGCCAGGACGGACGTGCCCAGGCGCCGGCTCAGCTCCGCCGTCAGGACGATGTCGATGCCGATCGTCGCGATCGCGATCACGTCGCGCCGCGCCTTGGCCCGCCGCAGGAGGACGAACTCCACGAGCGCGCCGACGGCGGCGGCCACGACGATGCCCGCGGCCAGCCCCCCGACGAACCCGAGGTCGTCATGGAGGGTGGCCGTCACGTAGCCGCCCAGCAGCAGCAGGGACGCGTGCGCGAAGTTCACCACCTCGGTCGCCTTGAAGATGACCACGAAGCCGAGCGCGATGAGCGCGTACACGGCGCCGAGGCTCAGACCGTTGATGAGCAGTTCCAGCAGCCTCGTCATCAGACCTCCTCTCCCAGGTAGGCACGTAGGACCTCGGGGTTGTTCTGGACCTCGGCGGGTGCGCCGGAGGCGATGCGCTTGCCGAAGTCCAGGACGGTGACCACGTCCGCGAGGCGCATGACCATGCCCATGTCGTGTTCGACCAGCAGGACGGAGATGCCGAGCGCCTCCCGTACGGCGACGATCAGGCCCGCCATCTCCAGCCGTTCGGTGGCGTTCATGCCGGCCACGGGTTCGTCCAGCATCAGAAGGCGGGGTTCGCCGCAGAGGGCGCGAGCCAGTTCGACGCGCTTCTGCGCGCCGTACGGAAGGCCGCCTACGGGGACGCCCAGGTAGGGGGCGACGCCCACGAAGTCGGCGATCTCCCGTGCGCGTTCGCGGTGTCGTTCCTCTTCGCGGCGGGCGGTCGGCCACCGCAGACCGGCCCGGACGATGCCCGTCTTCATCAGCCTGTGCCGGCCGAGAAGCAGGTTGTCCTCCACCGTCAAGGCCGCCGACAGCGCGAGGTTCTGGAACGTGCGGGAGATTCCGAGCGCGCCGACGCGGTGCGGGGACATCGCCGTCAGCTCGCGCCGGCCGAAGTGCACGCTGCCTGAAGTGGCCTTGTAGACGCCCGACAGGACGTTGAAGCAGGTCGACTTCCCGGCCCCGTTGGGGCCGATGACGGCGTGGAGCGTCCCCGGCGCCACCGTGAAGCTCACCGAGTCGAGCGCGACGAGCCCGGAGAACCTGACGGTCAGGTCCTTCACTACGAGTTCCGGCACCTCGCTCACCCCTCCCACCTCGAAAGGGCACGGTGGCCGGTGAACACCGGAGCGGGTTCGTCGACGATGCCCAGGTAGCGCTGGCGGACCTCGTCGCTGGCGGCCAGCTCGGCGGCGGGACCGCGCAACGCGACCTGGCCCACGTCCAGCACGTAGGCGTAGTCGGCCAGCCGCAGCGCCAGCGCCGCGTTCTGCTCGACCAGCAGGACCGAGGTGCCCTGTTCGTTGATCTCCGTGATCGTCTTGGCGATGTGCTCGGCCATCAGCGGGGCCAGGCCCAGCGTCGGCTCGTCCAGCAGGAGGACCTTGGGGCGGGCCATGAGCGCGCGGCCCATCGCGAGCATCTGCTGCTCACCGCCCGACAGCAGGGAGGCGCGCTGCTTGCGGCGCTCGGCGAGAACCGGGAAGAGGTCGAAGACGCGCTTCCTGGTGGACTCCGGGGCGTGGAAGCCGCCCACCTTCAGGTTCTCTTCGACCGTCATGCGCCCGAAGACGCGGCGGCCTTCGGGTGCCTGGACGATGCCCGTGTCGACGATGCGGTGCGCGGGCGACGTGCCCAGGCTGATGCCCGAATACGTGATCCTCCCCGAGGAGATGACGCCCCCGTGAAAGCGCAGCGTGCCGGAGATGGCGCGCATCAGCGTCGTCTTGCCCGCGCCGTTGGCACCGAGGACGGTGACGATCTCGCCTTGCGGCACGTCCAAGGAGACCTCGTGCAGCGCGCGTACGGCGCGCCCGTAGGAGACCGTCAGGTCCCTCACGGACAGAGCCGCCTGCGCCTGCGCGGCCGGCGGTTTCAACATGATCCTCCTCACAGACAGTGAGAGGAGAATGCGCCCTATGCCCCGTTCCAGGCGATAGGCGTCGGACCTCTATACACGGTGTCCGATTGGGCGGACGCACAATCGCCCACGCCAGAGCGTCGAATCTTCCAGCGGACGGCCCGGCGGCGGCGGCCGGGTATTGGGCACATGCACAACGGGAACACCCAGCCTCGTGCCGCGGGCCCATGGACCTCGGGAAAGCGTTGGACCAGCATCGGGTCAATGAGCGGACTTCGGCTTCACACCTGGCTGGCGGAACGGCTTCCCGAACTCACGTCACGCCTTTCGGAGGAGCTGCCGCGGCAGGTGCCGTTCTACGCGGAACAGCCCCGGGACGTCCTGGACGGCCCGCTACGGCAGGCGATAGAGGCGAACCTGCGCATCTCCCTGCTGACCCTCCAGGAACGCCGCACGTTCACCGCCGACGAGCGGGCCGAGGTCATCGCCTGGTCGGCCCGCAGAGCCGAGCAGGGAGTACCCCTCGAATCCGTGCTCACCGCCTACCACCTGGCCGTGGAGCTGTGCTGGAAAGCCCTCATGGAAGAAGCCCGCCCCGACGAGGCCGAAGAGCTGGGCGCCCTGGGCCTTCACCTGTTCAACTACCTGCGGGCGGCCGTCCCAGCGGTGACCCTGGCGCACGTACAACGGCACGGAGAACAGCAGGAAGCACGCCGTACGATGCTCGACGCCCTGCTCTCAGGCGCCCCGGCCCATGAACTGACGGCCAAGGCCGGCATCCCTTTGGCCAACTCGTACGAGGTACTCGTCTTTCGCGCCGCGGAAGGCGGAGACATCACGGCCTCCCAATCCGCGTTGGACGCCTACGCCGAAGCACGGGTACTGGCCAGATTCGACGGCGGCACAGGCACGGCGCTCCTGCCCGTTCGGCCTGATCTGCGTCTGGAAGAACTCGTCGCCGGGGTCGTCTCCGTGCCCGAACACCCCGTCACGGTCGCCGCGGCCTTGGCCGAAGGGGCCGAATCCATCCCGTCAGCGCTGCGGGAGGCCACCGAAGTGGCCGAACTCGTCACCCGCCTGGGCCGTCCGCCGGGCCTGTACCGCATGGCGGACGTCCTCCTGGAATACCAGCTGGCCCGCCCCGGCAACGCCTTGGCGCAGCTGGCGACCAAGCTGGACCCGCTGGACGAGCGGCCCGAGCTGATGGAAACCCTCCGCGTCTACGTCGGCAACGGCCACAACCGCCGCCAGTCCGCCCTGGACCTCCAGGTGCACCGCAACACCCTCGACTACCGGCTGCGCAACATCGCCGCCCTCACCGGCCTCGACCCGTCCGGAGCCGAGGGGTTCCGGCTGCTGGCCGCGGCCCTGACCGCGCGCGCCCTGCGCTGAGGTCCGGTTGGTGAGACTCGAGGAGACCCGGCATCCGGAAAGTCGTCAAAGTGGCCTCTGGCGGCCCCTACCCGTTGTGCCTACGCTGGGGCTGAATTATCTAACCAGATTCGGAGATCCCACCATGAGCAAGCGTGCCGCGATCAAGCTGACCGACGAGGAACTCGCCGACTTCCTGGCCAAGGAGCGGAAGGTTCAGATCGCCTCCATCGGCAAGGACGGCGCGCCCCACCTGGTGACGATGTTCTACACATTGTGGGAGGGCAAGATCGCCTTCACCACCTACAAGAACTCCCAGAAGATCCTCAACCTCCAGCGCAACCCCGTGATGACCTGCCTCGTCGAGACCGGCACCGACTACAACGAACTGCGCGGCGCCAGCCTCACCGGGAACGCCCTCATCACCGACGACCCCGCGATCCTCGACCCGGTCGGCCAGGCCGTCGGCCACCAGATCATCGGCCTCGAACCCCCCACCGACCTCACCAAGGCCGACCCCGCCGTCGTCGAGGGCATCCGGCACATGATGCGCAAGCGCTACGCCGTCATCCTGGAGCCCACGAAGATCAGTTCCTGGGATCACGCCAAGTTGGGGTGACGACCGACGGCACCGACGTGTTACCCTCCAGAAGAGGCACAGGTTCTTCCGCTACTCAGCGAGCTGCCTTCTTCTCGGCGCATCCGCCGATCTCCGCGCAATCCGCGCCCCTGTCTGCACCCGAAGCTCTTTCGCGTGCCGTCTCTTCTGGACTCATATGACCATCTCGGTAGAGAACACCGTCCAGACGGCTCTCATCCCCGTGACGGGGATCCTCGCCGTCTCCAACGACAACGCCTACGTCCGGGTCGGCGGCTACACGCCCGGCCCGGACGACGTACAAGTACCGCTCGCACTCGTCCGGAGGCTCGCACTGCGCCCCGGCGACCACGTGACCGGCACCGCCAAGCCCCAGGGCCGGAGCGGCAAGACCGTCCTGGCCACGGTGGACTCCCCGCCTCGGCGCGGCCGCCGGGACTTCTCCCGGCTCACGCCCGTGCACCCCACCGAACGGCTGCACCTCGGGCCCGCCCGTACGGGCCGGATCATCGACCTCGTCGCCCCCGTCGGCAAGGGCCAGCGCGGGCTCATCGTCGCCCCGCCCAAGGCCGGCAAGACCATCATCCTGCAGGAGATCGCCCAGGCGATCACCAGGAACCACCCCGAATGCCACCTGATCCTGCTGCTGGTGGACGAACGGCCCGAAGAAGTGTCCGACCTCCGGCGCAAGGTGCCGGGCGCGGAACTGGCCGCCTCGACGTTCGACCGGCCGCCCGCCGAGCACCTCGCCGTCGCCGAGCTCGCCGTCGAACGCGCCAAGCGGCTCGTCGAGCAGGGCCGCGACGTGGTGATCCTGATGGACTCCCTCACCCGGCTGGGCCGCGCGTACAACCTGGCGGCCCCCTCCAGCAGCAGGATCCTCGCCGGCGGCGTCGCGGCCGGCGCCATTTACCCGCCGAAGAAGTTCTTCGGCGCCGCCCGCGCCATCGAGGAGGGCGGCTCCCTCACCATCCTGGCGACCGCGCTGGTCGAGACCGGCTCCCGCATGGACGAGGTCTTCTTCGAGGAGTTCAAGGGCACCGGCAACATGGAGCTCCGCCTGTCCCGCAGGCTCGCCGAGCAGCGGCTCTTCCCCGCCATCGACCTCGCCGCCTCCGGCACCCGCCGCGAGGAGCTCCTCCTGTCCCCCGTCGAGCACGACCTCACCGGCCGCCTCCGCCGCGTCCTGCACGCCCTCGACGACCGCCAGGCCCTCGAGCTCCTCCTGGACAAGCTCAAGGGGACCACCTCCAACGCCGAGTTCCTGGCCCAGGTGGCCCAGCAGACCGCCCGCTGACCCGGGTCGAAGACCTCCGGATCGCTCAGGCCCCCTCGGCCAGGACCTCCAGGATCTGTTCGCCGTAGCGGTTGAGCTTGTTCTCGCCGACGCCGGTGATGCCGGACAGCTCCTCCAGGGAGGAGGGGCGGCTGGAGGCGAACTCGCGGAGGGTGGCGTCGTGGAAGATGACGTAGGCGGGGACGCCCTGCTCCTTGGCGGTGGCGGCGCGCCAGGCGCGCAGGCGCTCGAACAGCGGACGGGCCTCGTCGGAGAGATCCACCGGAGCGGCCGTCCTGGCCGTCCTCGCGGCCTTCGCGATCTTCGCGGGGCGTTCGGGCTCGCGGCGCATCGGCACCTCGCGGCGGCGTGCGAGCACCTCGGCGCTCGCCTCGGTCAGGACGAGGGTCCCGTAGTCGCCCTCGACGCCCAGCAGACCCTGGGCGAGCAGCTGGCGGACGACGCCGCGCCACTCCCCCTCGCGCAGCTCCGTGCCGATGCCGAAGACCGTCAGCTCGTCGTGCCGGTGCTGCCTGACCTTCTCGGTCTCCTTGCCCAGCAGGACGTCGATGACCTGGCCCGCGCCGAACTTCTGGTTGCGCTCGTTCTTCAGCCGGTAGACGGCCGAGAGGAACTTCTGGGCGGCGATCGTGCCGTCCCAGGACTCCGGCGGAGCCAGGCAGGTGTCGCAGTTGCCGCAGGCCGCGCCCCCGGGCTCGCCGAAGTACGCCAGCAGCTGCGCCCGGCGGCACGAGACCGTCTCGCACAGCGCCAGCATCGCGTCGAGGTGGATCGTGGCCGCGCGCCGGAAGGCGAAGTCGCCCTCCGAGGAGTCGATCATCTTGCGCTGCTGCACGACGTCGGCCAGCCCGTAGGCCATCCAGGCCGTCGACGGCAGGCCGTCGCGCCCGGCGCGGCCCGTCTCCTGGTAGTAGCCCTCGATCGACTTCGGCAGGTCCAGGTGTGCCACCAACCGCACGTCCGGTTTGTCGATCCCCATGCCGAACGCGATCGTCGCGACCATCACCAGGCCGTCCTCCCGCAGGAAACGGGACTGGTGCCGCTCCCTGATCCGGGAGTCGAGGCCCGCGTGGTAGGGCAGGGCGGGGATACCGTTGTTCGCCAGGAAGTCGGCGGTCTTCTCCACCGTGGCGCGCGACAGGCAGTAGACGATCGCCGCGTCGCCCTCGTGCTCGCTGCGCAGCAGCTCCAGCAGCTGCTTCTGCGGGCTGTTCTTGGGGACGATCCGGTACTGGATGTTGGGGCGGTCGAAGCTCGCGACGAAGTGCCGGGCGTCCCCCAGCCCCAGCCGCTCGGTGATCTCGTTGTGCGTGGCCCGGGTGGCGGTGGCCGTCAGCGCGATCCGGGGCACGTCCGGCCAGCGCTCGTGCAGCATCGACAGGGCCAGGTAGTCGGGGCGGAAGTCGTGGCCCCACTGGGAGACGCAGTGCGCCTCGTCGATCGCGAACAACGCGATCTTGCCCTGGTCGAAGAGCTGGGCCGTGGAGTCCAGCTGGAGCCGCTCCGGCGCCAGGTACAGCAGGTCCAGCTCGCCCGTGCGGAACGCCCGCTCGACCTCGCGCCGCTGGTCGAGGTTCTGCGTGGAGTTGAGGAAGGCCGCCCGGACGCCCAGTGCCCGCAGGGCGTCCACCTGGTCCTGCATCAGCGCGATCAGCGGCGAGACCACCACCCCGACGCCGGGTCTGACCAGCGCCGGGATCTGGTAGCACAGCGACTTGCCGCCGCCGGTCGGCATGAGGACCAGCGCATCGCCGCCGGCGACGACATGTTCGATGATCTCCTGCTGGCCTGGCCGGAAGGAGTCATAGCCGAAAACGCGCTTGAGTGCGTCCAGTGCGTCCTGCTCGCCGGGGGAAGTCACCCGGTAAGTCTACGAAGCCGGGGCCGCCCCGCGGGCGGGACCTGTGGATGACTCAGAGGTTGTCGAGCATCCTCTGGAGTTCGTCGAACGTGATGTACCCGTCGTGGTTGAGATCGGCACGCTCGAATCGCTCCTGCGTCTCGGCCTTGCTCCAGACCAGGCCCACTTCGTCCAGGACCAGGGTGAAACCGACGAGGTCGAGCCGCCCCTTCTCCTGCGCGTCGACCGTACGGAAAGCGGTGAGCAGGCCTTCGACTGTCAAAATGGAGCTCCCTTCATTGCCTAGATCATCGAATGATGACACAGGCTGTGACGGTTCACACGGTAGAAAGGGTTCCCTTTCGGGGATACGTCGCCCATGAACCTGGCCGAAATCGACCGCCGGGCGTTCGAAGACGTCGCCGCCGCCGAGTTGCGGGGGCTCGAATTCGTGCTGCCCAGGCTGGGGAAGATCGCCGACCACGGGGTGCTCTGGTTCGGGCTGGCAGGCACTCTGGGACTGACCGGAATTCCCGCGCTGCGCCGGGGCGCGCTGCGGGGAGTGATCGCCATCGGACTTGCGAGTCCCTCGATCAACCTCCTCGGTAAACAGTTGTTTCGGCGCCGCCGCCCTCTCGTTCATAACGTGCCGCCGATGCGGATTCTCCGGATCCCCGGTTCCCACTCCTTTCCGTCCGGGCACTCGGCCTCGGCCGCCGCGTTCGCCACCGCAATGGTCCTGGAAGCACCAAAAAGGGTGTCTTTGCCCGTTGTCGGACTCGCGGCATCCGTCGCCTTCAGCCGGATCTACACCGGCGCCCACTATCCGGGGGATGTCCTGGCCGGAATCCTCTCGGGCGTCGCCGCGGGGCTGACGACCCGGCTGTTTTGGCCCGTCCCGGCGCGGGCCCACGTGGCGCACTTCGACCGGGTGATCGAACACAGGGATCCCCAGGGCGCGGGAGTCGTCGTGGTCACCAACAACGACCCCGAGACCATCGCGGACCTGCGCAACGAACTGCCGCACGCCGAGTTCACGGACTGCCAGGGAGACCTCGAGGGGAAGCTGGAGGAGGCGGCCGGGCGCGCCAGGGTCCTCGCCGTCTGCGGGGGCGACGGAACGGTCGGCACGGCCGCCTCGGCGGCGCTGCGCCACGGCGTCCCCCTGCTCGTCCTCCCCCTGGGAACGCTCAACCACTTCGCTAAGACGCTCGGCATAGAGACCGTCTCGGACGCGCTGGACGCCTACTGGAGCGGCAGCCTGGCGTACGTGGACGTCGCCACGCTGAACAACGTGCCGTTCCTCAACACGGCCAGCTTCGGTGCCTACTCGGAGATGGTGGACAGGCGGGAACGGATGCAGAAGCGGATCGGCAAGTGGCCCGCGCTGGCCGTCGCGGCCTTCCGGGTGCTGCGGCGGGCCACTCCGGTGGACGTCGTCGTGAACGGGGAGCCCCGACAGGTGTGGCTCGCGTTCATCGGGAACTGCGAGTACGGCAAGCGCGGAGCCGTCCCGACCGCACGCGACAACCTCACCGACGCGCTTCTGGACATCCGCCTCGTGTCGGTGAAGAGGCGCCTGCGTCGGCTGCGCGCGCTGGCCGTCGTCCTGGCAGGGCGCATGTGGCCGCTGTCCGACTACGAGTCCTGGGTCTCGCAGTCCCTGACGATCGAGGCCGACGCCCCTCTGCGGGTGGCCCACGACGGTGAAACAGAGAACGCCCGGCCGCCTATCGTCTTCAGAAAGCACCCGAAGCGGCTGTCCGTTTTCGTCCCCATCTGATCAAGTAGCGACGGAGGGTCGTCAGGCCTTCGGGAATAATTTAAACTTCAATCAGTTGAGGCTGGTACCAGGTCAGCGTCACCCAGCCAGAAGGAGGGCGTCATGCCAGCCGTCACCGTGGAAAACCCGCTCACCCTGCCGAGGGTCGGCGTCCCCGACCCCGCCGGCGACACCCCGCGCCCGGTGATCGGCGTGACGAACGCGCCCAAGGGCTTCGAAGGCGAGGGCTTCCCCGTCCACCGGGCCTTCTCGGGCGTGCACCCCCGCCACCTCGACCCGTTCATCATGATGGACCAGATGGGAGAAGTGGACTACGCCCCGGGCGAGCCGAAGGGCACCCCGTGGCACCCCCACCGCGGCTTCGAGACCGTCACCTACCTCATCGACGGCGAGTTCCGCCACCAGGACACCGCCGGAGGCGGCGGCATGATCGGCCCCGGCGACACCCAGTGGATGACCGCGGGCTCGGGCCTGCTGCACATCGAGGCCCCGCCGGAGCACCTCGTCATGAGCGGCGGCCTGTTCCACGGACTGCAGCTGTGGGTGAACCTCCCCGCGAGCGACAAGATGATCGCGCCCCGCTACCAGGACATCGGCGGCGGCCGCATCACCCTGCTGACCACCCCCGACGGCGGCGCGCTCCTGCGGGTCATCGCGGGCGAACTGGACGGACACCGCGGCCCCGGCTCCACGCACACGCCGATCACGATGATCCACGCGACGGTCAGCCCCGGCGCCCGCCTCACCCTGCCGTGGGACCCGTCGTTCAACGGCCTGGCCTACGTGCTGTCCGGACGCGGCACCGTCGGCGCCCAGAACCGTCCGATCAAGGACTCGCAGCTCGCCGTGTTCGGCAAGGGCTCCAGCATCACCCTGGCCGCCGACACCGAGCAGGACTCCAACAAGCCCGCCCTCGAGGTCGTCCTCCTCGGCGGCCGGCCCATCGGCGAGCCCATCGCCCACTACGGCCCGTTCGTCATGAACACCAAGGCGGAGCTCCAGCAGGCCTTCGAGGACTTCCAGGCCGGCCGCCTCGGCGTCATCCCCGCCGAACGGGTCTGACACCTCCCGCACACGAAGGCCGCTTCCCGGACACCGGGAAGCGGCCTTCGCCATCGTGCGTCAGCTGAAGTTCGTCCAGAAGCGGTACTGGTGGTCCTTCACGAAGTCCGTCTACTCCTCGTCCGCGGTGTCGCGGGACGCGTGCCGTCGCTTGTTCCGCTCCTTCAGCCTCATGCCCACGAAGACCAGTACGGCGAGCATCACCACGGCGACCACCACGTTGCTGCCCAGGCCGACGTACGTCTCGACCAGGATCCAGTTCTCGCCCAGGGTGTAGCCGGCCAGGACGAAGAGCGTGTTCCAGATGAGGCTGCCGGTCGTGGTCAGCAGCGCGAAGACGCCGAGCGGCATGCGTTCCACCCCGGCCGGAATCGAGATCAGGCTGCGGAAGATCGGGATCATCCTTCCGAAGAACACCGTCTTGCGGCCGTGCTTGAGGAACCACGCCTCCGTCTTGGCGATGTCCTCGACCTTCAGCAGCGGGATCCGGGCCGCCAGGGCCAGCGTGCGCTCGCGGCCGAGCATCGCGCCCACCCAGTACAGCGCCAGCGCGCCCACGACCGAGCCCATCGTGGTCCACACGATCACCGCCAGCAGGTCCATCTCGCCCTTGGAGGCGGTGAAACCCGCCAGCGGCAGGATCACCTCGCTGGGAAGGGGCGGGAAGAGGTTCTCCAACGCGATCGCCAGCCCCGCCCCCGGTGCTCCGAGGCTCTCCATCAATCCGATCAGCCAGTCCGTCATGCACAAAAGGCTAGAGACGACCGGATATGGCCAGAATGAAGTCCCCGAACAAGATCCGCCGTCCGGCCGGTGGGAGCCGCCTTCGGGGATGGCGGCCCCGCCCGTCAGCGAGGGGTCAGCGGACCGTCAGGCGGTGGTCAGCGGCGGGACCGACGCTCTCCGGAGACAGATCACCTACGAAGAGCGGCACATGAACACGAATCTCAGCAAATGGGGAACGCTCGTCGTCTCCTGTGTGGCGGTACTGGTCCTCTCGGTGGACCTGACCGCGCTGCATCTGGCGATTCCGCTGCTGACGGCCGAACTGGGGCCGTCGGCGACGGAGATCCTGTGGATCGCGGACGGGTACGGCTTCGCGCTCGCGGGGCTGCTGATCACCATGGGGTGGGTCGGCGACCGGGTGGGTCGCAAGAAGCTGCTGCTCATCGGCGCCGCCGCTTTCGGGACGGCCTCCGCGCTGACCGCCTACGCGCACACCACCGAGACCCTCGTCGCGGGACGGGTGCTGCTCGGAGCCGCCGGAGCCACGATCATGCCCTCCGCGCTGGCGCTCGTCCGCAACGCCTTCGACGAGCCGGGCGAACGGACGATGGCGGTCGGCGCCTTCGCGGGCGTCGGCGGGCTCGGCGTGGGGCTCGGACCGCTGCTCGGCGGCGCGCTGCTCGACCGGTTCTGGTGGGGTGCGGTCTTCCTGATCAACGTGCCGCTGATGGCCGTCGTCGTGGCGGCCGGACTGGTGGTGCTGCGGGAGTCCCGCGACCCGCGGCCCGGCGGGCTCGACCCGCTCAGCGTGCTGATGTCGGCGGCCGGCACGGTGGGCGTCATCTACTCCGTGAAGGAGATCGCGGCGGACGGGTTCGGCGCGGCGCGGGCCGCCGCCGGGCTCGGCGCCCTGGTGGTGCTCGTGCTGTTCGTACGGCGGCAGAGCCGGATTCCCGACCCGCTGATCGACGTCCGGCTGTTCCGGATCCCGGCCTTCTCCGGCTCGATCGGGATCAACCTCTTCGCGATGTTCGCACTCGTCGCGCAGTCACTGGTCTTCGCCCAGTTCTGGCAGCTCGTCCTGGGCTGGAGCCCGTTGAAGGCCGGCCTGGCCGGGCTGCCCGGCGCGATCGGCGCGATGGCGGGCGGCGCCGCGCTCGCCCCGCCGCTGATCTCGGCGATGGGCCGGTCCAGGACGATCGCGATCGGCCTGTTCGTCTCCGCCTGCACCTTCACCGCTTTCACCGGCTTCGGAGCCGACCTGAACTACTGGGCGTTCCTGCCGCTCCTCTTCGCCAGCGGGCTGGGCATGGGACTGGCCATGGCCGTCACGTCCGACACGATCCTCGCCTCGGTGCCGAAGGAGCGCGCCGGAGCCGCCTCCGCCATCTCCGAGACGGCCACCGAACTGGGCGGCGCCCTCGGGATGGCGCTGCTCGGATCCGTCGTCAACGCCGTCTACCGGACCAGCGTCACCCTGCCGGGAGGGCTGCCGGAGGACGCCTCGGCGAAGGCCGGGGACTCCCTTCCCGGCGCGTACGAGGCCGCTTCCGCGATCCCCCAGGACGTCGCCGGACGCGTGCTGGACGCCGCCCGCCTCGCCTACGTCGACGCCATGCACGCCGCTCTTCTGTGCAGCGCGTTCCTCGCCTTGGTCTCGGCCGTGGCCGCTCTGCTCTCGCTGCGTTCCGTCCCCAGGGAACTCGAAGAGCAGGTCGTCGACGCTTGAACCCGTCCGGGCGTCCCGCCCCGTCGCCCCCGCGGGGCGGGACGCCCTCCCGTCACAGGTGGGTGATGACCCAGGCGGCCAGGTCGCGGGCGCAGGACTCCACCGAGTCCTTCCACGTCAGGGCCGCCTCCTCGTCCGCGGTGTCGCTGACGTGCTTGACGAGCCGGACGGGCACGCCGGCGGCATGCGCCGCGGACGCGACCGCGTAGCCCTCCATGTCCACGAGGTCGGCGTGCTCGGCCAGGCGCACCCGGACGGCCTCGGAGGAGACGAAGGCGTCGCCGGTGGCCAGGACCGGGCCCTCGTGCCGCAGGTCGAGGGGAAGGCCGGTGGGACGGCCGGTCAGCGCCTCGATCGCCGCGCCGTCCAGATCGTGCTGGAGGACCCGGGAGATCTCATGGGTGCCTTTGATGCCGGACCTCAGGGCGCCGGCCGTGCCCAGATTGACGATCTCGGAGGGGCGGTGGGAGGCGAGGACCCTCGCCACGGCCACCGCCGCGTTGACCTTCCCCATGCCGGTGATCAGCAAGGGGAGATCGTGATTCAGATGGACCGCTTCCTCTTCGGCGGCCACGACCAGGAGAGGGCGGTCGGGGGCGATTATTCCGGTGAGCCGCATATCCGCACGGTAGCGCCCCCGCTCGACCACGTCAGTGCTCTCCCGAGAAGTGTTCGCGCTTCTCTGAGAAGTGCTCGGGAGAGACTTCCAGGAACAGCGCGGCGGCCTGGACGGCGACCGGACCGTCCGGGGAGCCGATCCGGCCCTCGCCCTGGACGTAGATCTTGCGGCCGTCGACGCCCGTGCACCACGCCTTGAGGTGGACGACGCTGCCGACCGGCACGGGAAGCCGGTAGTCGGTCTCGAGCCGGCCCGTCACCGCCATGCGCCCCAGGTTCCAGGCGGCGGTGCCGAGGACCTCGTCCATGGCCGTGGCAAGGAGGCCCCCGTGCGCCAGGCCGGGCGAACCCTGGTGGCTCTCCGTGACGGTGAAGTGGCCGTAGACGGCCTGGCCGTCGCTGCTCGTCCGCTGGAACCGCAGCCCGCTCTCATGGTCCTGGCCGCAGCCGAAGCAGCCCTCGTACACGGCCGTGACCAGGAGCTCCTCCGGGTTGAGGAGGTCGAGCCTCTGGTCCGGTACGGAGGCGCCCGGGGGCGGGGTGGTGGCGGGCGAAGCGGTCATGGCCGTCCTTCATCGGTTATGCCTTGTCCATCATGTGTGGTCACGACATATTACTTTTGCGTATTCCGACAAAAAGAACAGGGATCCTGTGGTGCGGGTCATAGCACCACGCGCCCCGCAGGTAGCAGGCTCTGGATGAGCCTCATGACTTTCGTCCTGATCCAGGGGGTGCGTAGAGTGACGCGCGTCGGAGGTGACGGGTGAACCGGGATCAGAGGGCACAAAGCCTGGACGCGCTCGGGGACGCCCTCGGGGCCAGGCTGGCCGCCATCCCCGGCGCGCCCAGGACCGGCCTCGAACTGCGGGTGCGCTGGCTTCTGGCGACCGTCGTCGCCGTCGCCAACGGCATCGGCGCCGCCGTCGTACTGGTCTTCGTGCTCGTGGTCCTGCCGAACCCGAACGAGGTCGACGACGCCTACCGGAACGTCGACCTGATCAACCTGCTCGCCTTCCTCTCCTATCCGGTGATCGCGGGTCCGGCCGCGGTGTGGTGGGGGCTCAAGCTCTTCGCCCCCGTACGGCGGCTCGTCAAGGAACAGGGGACGCCCGACAGGGAACAACGCCACGCCGTCCTCCTCGGCCCCGCGCGACTCACCCTCATCCAAGCCGTGCTGTGGGGCGTCGGCACTCTGGGATGGACCGCTTTCAACGCCCGGTACGGGCCGCTGATGGCACTCAAGGTGTCGATGACGTGCCTCCTGGGCGCGATCACCACGATGGCGACGGTGTACCTGCTCGCCGAACGCCTGCTGCGACCCGCGGCGGCCCTCGTCCTCGCCGTACAACCCCCGCGCGAACACTTCATGTCGCGCGTGACGACCCGCGCGATGCTCGCCTGGGCGCTCGGAACCGCGGTTCCGCTGCTCGGCCTGGTCGTCATCGCGATCGTCGCCCTCGTCGACCCGAACTTCGACCAGCTCGAAGTCTCACGGTCCAGCCTCGTCCTGGGCGTAGTGGCGCTGACGGTCAGCTTCCTGGTGACGTTCGAGGCGGCACGGGCCGTCGGAGACCCGATCCGCAACGTCCGCGACGGCATGGCACGGGTCGCGAAAGGCGACCTGGAAACGGGCATCACCGTCTACGACGCGAGCGAACTCGGGCAGATGCAAGCCGGATTCAACAGCATGGTCACAGGACTGCGCGCCCACGAACGCCTCCAGGACCTCTTCTCCCGCCACGTCGGCAGCGACGTCGCGAAACTGGCGCTCAACTCCGACATCTCCCTCGGCGGCGAGATCAAGGAAGTCGCCGTGCTCTTCGTCGACCTCGCCGGATCCACCAAGATGGCGGCCGAACGGCCCCCGGACGAGGTCGTCACGCTGCTCAACCTGTTCTTCGGCGTCGTCGTGGACTGCGTGAACCGCAACGGCGGATGGATCAACAAGTTCGAAGGCGACGCCGCCCTCGCCATCTTCGGCGCACCGGCCCCACTGGAACAGGCCGGCGGGCACGCCCTCGCGGCCGGACGGGAAATGGCCACCCGGCTGCCCCTGGAAGTACCCGAGGTGACCGCCGGGATCGGCGTCTCCGTCGGGACCGTCGTCGCCGGATACATCGGAGCCGAGCAGCGGTTCGAGTACACCGTCATCGGCGACCCCGTGAACGAGGCGGCCCGGCTCAGCGACCTGGCCAAGACGACCTCACCGCTACACGTCCTGGCCTCGGCGGAGACACTGGAGGACTGCGACCCGCTGGAAGCCTTCCGCTGGGAGACCGGACAGGCCGTCACACTGCGCGGACGCCCCCAGCCGACGATCCTCGCCCACCCCCGGACGGCCGGCGAGCCCGAACCACCCCTTCCGGAACTGGTGGCCCGGGCCCGTGGCCAGATCAAACGGCGCGTCCGGCTGTTCCCCTTGTTCTCCCTCTTCCCCACCTCGCAGCGGGACTCCGACTCCTCCTGACGGGTCCTTCCTCAGAAGGACGCGAACCAGCGGACCGCCTTGGCCGTGCCCGCGAGGTTCGAACCCAGGTGAGGCGAACCCCCGTAGGTCGTCGCGGGCAGCCTGCGCAGCGTCGACTTCAGCCAGGCGTGGCACGAAGTGCTGTTGGCCGGGGCCACCTGCTCGTCGCGGGAGTCGTAGTAGAGGCGGACGGGCACCTTGGGCGTCCAGTCCCGGCAGATCGCGTCCTCGTCGCGGAGCGCCTTCGCGAACCTTCCGGAGGGCTTCTCCAGCAACGCGAAGCCTCGCGGAGTGAGCAGTTCGGCCAACGTGTCGGGAAGGCCCTTGAGCATGACCTCGCCCGGAGTCGAGCCGTCGAAGTACTTCTCCACACGGCTCGCGTACGGCTGCTTGAAGACCTCTTCGGGACGGTCGTAGATGGAGGCCTTCCAGTTCCAGGAGACCAGCAGGTACGACGTGTAAGCCACCGACAACTTCGGCTGCGCCTTGCCCGTGAGCATCGACGGGATCAACACCCCCTTGATGTCGTACGCGCCGCTGATGGGGGCGACGGCACGGAGGCGGAACCACTTCTTACCCCTCTGGAGCTCACGGGCCAGACCCAGTGCGGCCGAAGCACCCTGCGAGAAGCCCGTCACGAAGACGTCGCGGCGTGCCTCACGACCCTTGCGGGGCAGGAATTCGCGAGCGGCACGGAGCATGTCCAGCGAAGCCGTGGTCTCGGTACGGACGTCCATCCACGGATGCCTGCCGGGGCCCAGCCCCAGACCGAGGTAGTCGGGAGCCGTGGCGGCGAAGCCCGCCGCCCCATAGGTGAGGGGAGCACCCTGCACGAAACCGTCCTCCGGAGAGGTGGAGGGTGCGTCAGGGCGGTAGCTCGCCGTCCCGTGGGTGTAGGAGACGAGCTTGAGGCGCTTGTTCCCGTTCCTCGGGACGACCAGGAGGCCGCTCGCCTTCGTCGGCTTCCCGTACCCGTTCACCGTCCGGTAGACGAGCCGGTAGGTGTCGACGCCGTACTTGACCTTTTTGGAGTCGAACCCCTCAGCTTTGAGCCGCTTCTTCGCCTGGACGGCGGTGTAGGTCTCGAGCTTCTTCGCGGACAGCAGCTCGCCCCGCTCCCGCCCGGAACCCGGCTTCTGCCCGACGCCCGGCTCCCGCCCGACGCCGGGCTTCTGCCCGATGCCGGGCTCTCGCCTTTCACCCGCGAAGGCCCCTGCCGGGAGCAGCGCCCCCAAGGCGACGGCGACCGCCGTGACCGCCGCCGTTCCCCTTACCGGTCTCATGTGCCCTCCTGGAAGTCGATCGGCCTCCAATCTCATCCGCAGGCCGCCGACCGCACATCACGCCTGGGGCAGACCTCTCCCCTGCCCCTCCCGAGGGGCTTCCCTCCCTCTCCCGAGCGAGCAGTCCGGGCTCCGCCCGTCGCAGGAGCCCGCAAGTTCACCGCCCGAACGAGTTGTCCACAGGCCGCTGAGCGATCTTGCTCGGGATATCGCATGCTGACGCCATGGACATCCACCTGACCTTCACCAGACCGCAGGAGCACGACGGCAGGCAGGTCTGCGAGCTCGACCTCTCCGCCGACAAGCTCGTCATCGGCGACGGCACCTTAAGAGCCCTGGACAAGGGCGCCGTCGTGGGCGAGGTCGCCCTCACCGACCTCGCGGTGGTCGACCTCCCGGGCCGCCGCTCCATCACCGAGCTCCGCAAACGCCACCCCAACGCCTACACCCCGTGGACACCCGAAGAGGACGCCCGCCTCCTGGCCCTCATAGGCCAGGGCGAACCCCTGGAATCCCTCACCAGCCGTTTCGGCCGGGGAAAGAACGCCATCCTCGGCCGCCTCTTCAAGCTCGGCGTCTTCAGCCCCTGACCGACCAGGGGTGGCTCCTACCCCCTGGGAGCCACCCCTGGCCCACCCCTGACGACCGATCCCGCCCAGGGTGACCAGAGCTCACCCGGGGCAACCGACCCCGCTCGGAAACCGATCCCCACCCAGAGCGACCAAGCCTCACCCGGGGCAACCGATCTCGCCCGGGAACCGATCTCCACCCAGGCGACCGGCCCGAGCTCGGGACGACCGGTCGTCGTCCACCACACGTCCTGGACACCACGCGACCGGCCCTCACTCGGGAACTGATCTCCGCCCAGGCGACCGGCCCGAGCTCGGATGACCGGTCGTCGTCCACCACACGTCCTGGACACCACGCGACCGGCCCTCACTCGGGCGGCCGGTCTTTGCCCGAGGCGATCAGTCCGGTATTGGAACCGCCGAGGCTCGTCCGAGGGCGGCGAGTCCCGCTGACCGCGGCCTGGGGTGAGCGGTCCCGGGCCGGGCTCAGTCCTCGGTGAGCGAGGCCAGGAGGCCGGACTCGGCGGGCGAGCGGCGGTTGGGCGGGAAGCCGAGGAGGGTCTCGGCGAGGGCGTCGTTGCCGGAGTAGGCGGCGTCGGCGTCCAGGAGGGCGGCGCCGTCCCAGAGGACGAGCATGGTGGAGACGGTGTGGGAGGCCTTGTCGCTGTGCATGTCGTAGTGGGCGGCCATCGGGACGGACGCGTAGGAGGCCCACAGGTCGTGGCCGGTCATGAAGGCGTCGAGGTCGAACTTCACGGTGAGGCCGAGGAGCTCGGGCTTGTAGCGGTCGTCGATGCCGGCGAACGCCTCGTCGAGCGCGATCATGCGGGGGCAGGTGTCCTTCGCCGACGAGTAGAGGGCGTTGGCGGCGGCGAACAGCGGCAGGTGGATGGCCGCGGACTTCTCGCCGCCCGACATCTGCGAGTGCTTGGCGCGGGTCAGCGTGACCTCGCCGCCGTGCGGCTCGGTCAGGCGGAGCTGGAACTCGAACCATGTCCGGTAGTCGACGACCACCCGCAGCGCCTCCAGGTAGCCGGCCCGGACGTGCCGGGCGCGGTGCGCGCGGATCATCTCGCGGAGCAGGCCCCTCAGCTCGGCCAGCCCGTCGGGGCCGAGCGCCCCGGCGTCGCGGGTGAGCAGGTTCGCGACGGCGCGCTGCCGCTCGTCCAGCCTGTCCGAGCGCACCCAGCGGATGCCGACGGTGCTGCCGGTCGACATCGGACGGGAACGGGTGTCAGAGTCCATGCCGCGCACCAGCTCCCGCGCCAGCCGGACCCGGTCGTGGATCTGCTGGGCCAGGCTGCTCAGCAGCTCGTCCTCCAGGACGGTGCGCTCCCGCTCGTCCAGCAGGAGGCCCTGCTCGACGAGGCGGCCCGCGATCCGGTCGGCGAACGCCGGGACCGGCCCCCGGCCCTCCACGTCGATGACCTGGACGGTGACGACCTCCCCCGCGTCCAGGTCCAGGCGGTAGTCCTCCTCGCACTGCTCGAGCGCGTCGCCGAACTCCTTCAACGCGTCTGACATCGCGTCGCGCGTCGTCTTGCGGGCGTTCTCCCCGACCGGCCGGCCCGCCGGGAGCGCGGCGCGATAGGCGTCGAGGATCTCCGCCGCCGCGGGCGGAAGCACCTCCCGGACCGCTTCTTCGGGTTCGCGGCCCGCGACGATGAGCTCGGCGGTCCGCTCGCCGAGTTCCTCGGCCGCCTCCCAGTGCTCCGGCCAGAGCGTGGCCGACTCGACGTCGAGGACCTGCCGCAGATCGGGACGGGCGAACGGGGCGAACGCCACGAGCTGCTCCAGCAGGACGTCCCAGGCCTCGGCCAGCGCCCGCTCCCCGTGCTCGGCGGCGGCCCGCGCCTTGACCAGCGCGTCGTGCTCGGCCGCGACCACCGCCTCATGACGGGCTCGCGCCGCCTCGGCCTCCCTGATCTCCCGCTCGGCCTCTCCGACCTGCCGCAGGATCTCCTTCAGCGAGGAGCCCAGCGCCTCCGTGCGCGCCGCCAGCCGCTCCTCCAGAACGGCCAGCGCCTCACGTCGTTCGGCGAGTGACTCCTCGTCCTCCCGGTCCTGCGCCTCCAGCCGCTCGACGGTGTCCCAGCGCGAGGCCAGGTCCCGTTCTAGCTGCGCGATGTCCTCCCGCTCCCGGGCGAGCAGTTCCCCCGCGGCCACGAAGTCGTCGACGGCCCGCGCGACGACGGCCAGGCCCTCCTCAGTCGCCGGCAGATCACGTTCGGCGGCCGCCTGCCGGACCCTGCGCTCCGCCGCCTCCGTCGCGGCCGCGGTCTCGTCCAGTTCCCTCCGCGCCGCCGAAACGCCCTCACGGGCCTGCCCGAGCAGGACGGAGCCGCGCTCCGCCTCCTTGAGCGCCCGCAGTACCGGCTCGACGTCCGGCAGCGCCCGCCGCGCCGCCGACAGGTCGTCCAGCACCCCCCGCAGCCTCTCCTGCTCCCGCCGGACGGCCTCCTGCTCCTCCTTCAGCCGCCCGGCCGCCACGTCGCACGCCTCCAGCCGTGCCCGCCGCCGCTGTGCCCGATAGGTGGCCCCGATGTACTCCGGCCGCTCCTTGGGCCGGGCCCCCACCCGCACCCCGAACGAGAACCGCCCGCACAAACCGACCCCCGGCACCGCCGGATCATCCCCGCTGGCCAGCGGAATCGACGCCAGCACCGCCTGGATGACCCCCACCGGCACCGCCTCATGGCTCTCCGCCAGCAACACGTCCGCCAACGACCGCCCCGTCGTCGAAGCTCCCGCCGCAGGGGCCCCCGCCACCGGCACTCCCTCCGCCGGAGCCCCGACCGCCGATGCTCTCGCCGCCGGAGCCCCCGTCTCGGGAGCTCCCGCCGCCGGAGCTCCCGGCAACAGGAAGCCGTCCGCCACTCGGGTCTCGTAGGCCTGGATCGTCCTCTCAGGGTCGGGATGCACCCATGCGGTGAGGATTCCCGCTCCGTCCAGGGCTCCTTCGAGCCCCGCCGCCTCTTCGTCGCTCAGCCCGTCGGCGAAGCGCACCAGCTGCCAGAAGGCCGCTCCTTCGCGGCCCTCCCGCTCGGCTCCCGGCGCGACCGGAGGCGCGTCGTCCCGCTCCGCCGCGATCTCCGCCCGTTCGGCGGCCAGTCCCCGCAGCCCTTCGGCGATGCTCTCCGCCTGCGCTCTGAGCTCCGCGACCCCCGTGATCGTCTCCGCCCGAAGCTCCTCGGACAGCTCGGCGAACGCTTCTCCCAACGTCACGGCTCCGGGTTCCCCGGCCCGCTCCAGCACCTCCGCCAACGGCTTCAGAGCGATCCCCGTGGCCCCGCCCCACCTGGAGACCCACTCCTCCAACCGCGCGGCCGCCCGCTCCCGCGCGGCCTCCAGCCCCGTCTCTCCTCCCGCGACCTCCGCTTCCCTCCGGGAAAGCCCCTCCCGGGCTTCCCCCAGCCTGCTCTCGGCCCTCTGCCGATCCCCTCGCGCCTTCTCCAGGGCGCCCAGCTCCCGCCGGACCTCGGCCACGTCCTCCCGTCGCACCGCGGCCCGAGCCCGTACCGAATCCAGCCCGTCCGCGTGCCCCGCCTCAGCGCCTTCCACCCTCAGCGCCCGTGGTCGCCGGGCGCCGGGACCATCTGAAGATCGTACGGAGGCTTCCGCTGCGCCGCTGCTCCCCGGACCGCCTGCGGACCTTGTCATGCCTCCGTCCTCGGCGACCCGCGCTGTGTCACCGGACTCCAAAGCAGTGGCGTGCCGTGCGGTACCGCCTGCTTCCGACCCGGCCGCTCCTTCGGGAGGGCTCGCCGGGCGGGGGGCGGGGTCGGTGGGGATTCGGGCGGTGTGGGCGGCTTCTGCGAGAGCGGTCCGGTGGTGGGTGAGGGTCGTGCGTTTGGCGGTGAGGCGGGTGGCGGCGGATTCGGCCTCGGCGCGGAGGGCGGAGGCGTGGTGGCGGGAGTTGGTGAGGCGGGTCTGCTCCTTGGTGAGGTGGTCGGTGGTCTCGGCGATCTGGTGGCGGAGGTGGTCCAGGTCGGACTGGGCCCGGTAGGCGTCGTGCTGCTTGAGGGTCTCGAGGCGGGTGGTGAGCTTCGTCAGGTGGTCGGCGGTCGTGTCGCGGGACTGTTCGGCGGCCCGCTTCGCGGCGGCGGCCCGCGTGGTCTCGGCGACGGCGCGGCGCAGGGCGGTGCCGTGGGCGACGGCCTGGGCGGTGCGGGTGTCGACGCGGTCCAGGTGGGAGCGGGTGTGGACGCGGAGGTACTCGCGGTAGTGGTCGAGGAAGACGCGGACGGCGTCGTTCGCCCGGCTCAGGTCGTCGTGGAGGCTCTGGACGGCGGCGAGGTTCTCGAAGTCGCGGGCCGCCTGGTCGACGAGGGTCTCGTCGACGGGGCTGAGGCCGGCGGTCAGGGTCGCGGAGACCTTCGCTGGGTCCAGGTCCTTGGCCAGGAGGGGGCGGCGGAGCGCCAGCAGCAGGTCGAGCAGCTGGTTGTAGCGTTCACGGCCCAGCCCGAACAGGCGGTTGTCGACGAGTTCGCGGTACTCGGTGGCGGTCTTGGCGTACGAGCCCGGCTCCAGTGCCTCGCGGAGGCGCCGGTCGGTGAGGGGACGGCCGTCCACCGTGAGAAGGCCGAAGTCCACGCCCAGCCGCTTGGACGTCACGTAGAACGAGGTGACGACGCCGTCGCGGTGCCGGTGGGCGCGCAAGCCGATCACCAGCGTGACGGTCTCCCCGGACGGCGCGAGGAACTCCATCCAGACGTAGCCGTGCTCGGACTCCTGCCCGCGGTACAGCAGGTTCGACTTCATCGTCCGGTTGTCGCCGGAGAACGGGTCGAGCCGCCGCGCGTCCGCCACCCCGTCGAGCACGAACGGGAACAGCACCTCCAGCGCCTTGGTCTTGCCCGAGCCGTTGTGCCCGCGCAGCACCAGCCGCCCGTCGGCGAAGACGAACTCCTCGTCGACGTAGTCCCACAGGTTGATCACTCCCGCGCGCGAGGGCTTGAAGCGGGTCATGCCGGTGTTTCCTCCAGGCTGAGCTGCCCCCGCTCGGGGAGGGCGAGGGTGATGTTGCGGTAGCGGAATGCGGCGGGGAGCACGAGGACCCCGCCGGGCACGCGGCGGAGCAGCCGCAGGTCGCAGAGGAAGGCGACGGCGGCGGCGAGCAGACCCGACGGGTCGGCCTGCCAGACGCCGGTGAAGGACGCGGCACCGAACTCGGCGTACAGGCCGGCGATGATCCCGTCCAGACCGTCCTGCGGGACGAACCACAGACCTTCGGACTCACCGGGACGGTCTGCGGCCTTCGTCTCCGGCGGCGTCCAGGCCAGCCCGGTGACGACGCCGTGCTCCGGCAGCGCGGCGTCGATCCGGGCGAGCAGGTCTTCCTCGACGGATGCCGTGGAGGCGTCCGGAACGACGCGCCTTTCCAGGTCGCCTTCTTCCACGAGGCCGGCGATCTCGGCCAGGAGCAGGCCGGCCGCCCGGTTCACCGCTCCGCCCTGGCCGGGGAAGGGCCGGTCGGTGAACCGGCCGGAAGCGTCGGCGAGCATGACCCCCTCGGCACGGCGTTCGACGCTCAGGCCGGTGAACGCGGCCAGTTCCTCCGCCGCCAGGGGAAGGGCCTCGGCGAGTTCGGGCCGCACCTCGGAGAAGTACACGACCGGATGCTCGACGAGCAGGCGGCGTGCCTCGCGCATGACGTCCGGCACTCCGGCGTGCAGCAGCCCGGCCGCGCTCGTCAGGTGCTGGACGGGCCGCGCCGGTTTGAACAGGACCGTGCAGATCTCGTGGTCGATGTCGTAGAGGGCGTCGCCCGTGCGGTCGTCGCGCGCCCACGCCTCCAGCGAACCGTCCGACAGGCGCAGCGCGCCGTGGTCGACCAGCCAGTCGATCGCGTCGACGAGCGCCGCCTTGTGCGCGGCGACGGTGGGCTCGAACCCCAGTCCTTCGATGCCGTTGGCCATCGGGGTGACCAGCCGGACCAGATCCGCGAGGCTGATCTCCACCCGGGAGCGCTGGAACGTCGCCAGCACCAGGCACAGGTACGCCAGCCGCCTGCGGTCGAACGGCCGCCGGTTCTTGGCGAACAGCTGCCCCTGCGTCGCGTCGAAGGAGTCGAGGCGCCGCACCAGCCGCACCATGTGCGTCGTCGCGATCAGCTGGTACCCGAAGAGCTCGCGGAAGTCGTGGGCGAGCCGGTCCGACCAGGGCAGCACCTGGTCGAGCACGCCGGCCCGCGGCCTCGCCGCGGTGATCAGATCCCGGGTCAGGACCTGCCGCACGGCCCGCTGGTAGTCCCCCAGGTCGGCCGGTTCGACCGGGTCGGGTGCGTCCGCCACGTCAGCCGACCTCCAATCGGAATCCGGGAAGGTGCAGTGTGCCCGCCTCGGTACGCACCGTAGACCCCGCCTCCGACGGAATGAGCCTGAGCTCCACGGCGTCGTCCGCCCCCGCCCCGCGCGTGATCCTCCCGGCGACGACCGTACGGGCCTCCAGCGCCCTGGTCAGCAGCTTCAGGACCACCCTGGCCTCCGCCTCGTCCAGCACCCGATCGTGGGCTCCGCGTCCGGCCAGGGACGCCGCCGCGCGTTTGTCCACGGCCCGCTGCTCGAACTGCGTCTTGCGCAGTTCCGCCCGTATGCCCCGGTTGACCTTCACCGGCTGGGGCAGCCCCTGGGTGGGCGCCTTACCCGTCCGGAAAAGGCTGATGGACAGCTCGATGCCCGGCGCGTCCCACCAGCTCGCCCTCGGGGAGATCTGCTCGTCGTCGTCGTGCGCGCCCCCGAGGTGCCGGGCGGAACGGAGGTTGAAGGCGGCGGACATCAACGCGTGCGCCGCCTCGTCATCCGGCGTGCGGAAGACCCATTCGGCGAGGTGGCGCAGCTGCGTGGAGCGGTTGACGCCGCCGCGCTGCGCCTCGGTGATCTGCCTCAGCAGCGCGATGACGGCCGACACCGCCGTACGGGTCGCTTCACGCAGGTCCGCGGCCTTGGATTCGTGCGGGGAGAACCACTCCCGCAACGACGCCCAGCGCCGCTGCCAGTCCTCCATCTTCTCGCTGGCGAGGAGGAACAGCCGTTCGTCCGCGTCCGCCGCGCGTGAAAGCAGCGTGTAGACGCCCGTCTCCTCCACTTCCTGGACGGCTTCCGCTAGCCGGGGAAGGTACCTGTCGAGCTCCGTCATGAAGTCGCTCATGTGGGTGAGCAGAGCGTTCTTGTAGGTGAGGAACGTCTCCGCGGACGCGTCCGTGGAGCGGATGATCTCGCCCAGCGTCACGTGGAACTGCGCCGACCGCCGCGCCATGTCCTCCATCGCCGCGTCCAGGCGGCTGATGCGCCGGTACACCTGGTCCCGGTCGCCGTCGCGGTTGGCGACGGCGAGCGCCCGCAGGTCGTCGAGGATGTCGGAGAACACGAGCTTCGAAAGGTTCGCGTCCCGGACCCGGGCCGCCAGCACCTGCTCGACGGCCGTGTAGGCCCGGTACCCCAGTTCGCTGAACTGGTAGACGGACTGGCGGTTGCGGTAGCGCGCGAGGCTTCCGGCCCGGGACGCGTCCTCGAGCCTGTGGACGACCCCGTCCTCCGCCAGCGCGTCCAGCCTGTCGCGCAGGCTCCGTTCGTCGAGCCTGTCCCACCCGCCCGTCTCCTCGCCGAAGACGCCTCCGTGCGCGATGACGAGTTCGTTCAGCGCCGCCGCGACCTGCTCGGTGTGCACCCGCACCTGGTGCACCGAGCGGAGCCTGTCCATCGCGCGCAGAACCCACAGGTACGCCAGGTGGTCGTCACGCCGCGTGAAGTTGAAGAGACGGAACCGTTCGCTGATGGCCGGTTCGTCCAGCCCTTCACGTCCGCCTCGCTTATCCGCGTCAAGCACACCCCGAACTTCCACCCGTCAAGGGTGCCCCATCTCCGCACGTGGTCGTGCGGAGTCCGGGCAGGCTGGGCGGGGACCGGTCAGCGGCCTGTGGAGGACGACCGGGAGTGTCGTCGGAGGGTGGGAGGGTGAGGCCATGGATCAACGGATGCTGGGAAAGGTGCGCGCTCTGCTGCAGAAGGCGGAGTCGACCGAGTTCCCGCAGGAGGCCGAGGCGCTCACCGCGCGGGCCCAGGAGTTGATCGCGCGTTACAACTTGGACGAGGCCCTGGTGGAGGCGGAGCTCGGCGGGGTGCGCCCGGACGGGCGTCCGGTCGCGGTCACCCACCCCTACGCGGGCCCCAAGGCGATGCTGCTGCACGTGGTGGCCGAGGCGAACCGCTGCCGCTCGGTGTGGCACCGCGAACGGGGGGAGGCCACGGTGCTGGGCTTTCCCTCGGATCTCGTCGCCGTGGAGCTGCTGTTCACGTCGCTGCTCGTCCAGGCGACGTCCGCGATGCTCCAGGCGGGCAGCCGACAGGACCCGTCGGGGCGGTCCCGTACGAAGTCCTTCCGCCACTCTTTTCTGTCGGCGTACGCGCTCCGCATAGGCGAACGCCTCAGGGAGGCGACCGAACGCATGGTGAACGAGAGCACGTCGGCCGATCTGAGCCCGGTCCTGGCGTCCCGCAACGCCGCGGTGGAGAGGTCCGTCGCGGAGCTCTTCCCCAAGTTGCGCCGCTACCGGGGGAGCTCTCCCACCAACACGGACGGCTGGCTGCACGGCAGGGCCGCCGCCGATCAGGCCGCTCTCGGCCACGGCGAGCTGTTGGACCGGTGGCCGGGTGACGCACGGGGCTAACATTGAACCGTGAGTAATCAAGCGGACACCGGAAAATATCTCCGTATCTCGCTCGATCTGATGGTCGAGGTCACCGACACGGAGGCGCTGCAGAGCGCGGCGCTCGTCGACCTGCGCGCGCGTGATCTGGACGTCGAGGAGCGGGAGGCCCAGCACGCCCAGATCACCGCCGACGCCACGGGGGCGACGGCCCTGCGCTGGCTGATCAGCCCGGACGACATCCTGGGACTGGTCGACCAGATCATGGAGATCGATCCGGTCGAGGCCGTCCTGGAGATCAGCGAGTCGGAGGGCGCGCTCGTGCAGGAGGAGGACTGAGGGGCGTCAGGCCCGCTTCAGCCTCCAGGCCGTCTTGGACACCGTGCCGGACTGCTTGACGGTCTGCCGGATGGTGAGGGTCTTGCCCGCGCAGGTGTACGTGGCGTTGCGCGGAACCACGCCCTGGTCTCCGTTGCGGCGGACCTCGCGGGGCACCTTGAGCTCCTGCGTCACCAGGCCGGACTTGATGATCAGCTTCGCGTCGCCGCTCGCGCTCTTCGGCTTGCCGGTGATCCGGCCCTTGGCCGATCCGGTGATCTTGTTCTTGATCGTGAGCTTTCCCGTCAGCCTCAGCGTCGCCTTGGTCGGCACGCCCTTGACGGTGCCCGAGCCGGTCAGCGGCTTGGAGCCGGTGAAGTCATAGGTCGCCTTGCCGCCCTTGGCGAGCTTGATCTTGATCCCGGCGCCGCCCTTCAGCGCGAAATCCAGGTCCTTGCCGTCCAGATCCGCGGAAGCCGAGACCACCTTCCAGGAGCCCGTCCAGCATTTCGGCGCCGCCGTGGCCGCCGTGCCGGTCATCGTCACCGCCGTCGCCGCACCGAGAATGATCGCCCCGGCCGCTGCCGCTGTGCGCATGTCGTCTCCTCAAGAGAGTCCGGTCCCCGAACCTGTCTGGCCCCCGGCGCACCCTAGGGCAAAGCGAATTAGCGGAAAAGAGCAATGAGAACATGAGTTCTGTGGACGAAACGGAGCAGTTGATCACCGTCGCGATGGACGCCCAGTTCACGGACGATCTCCGGGCCCGTGACACCGCCATCGCTCTTCTGTCGGCGAACAAGACCGCCGAAGGCCGGCTCCTCGCCGCGCTCGAACGCGCGGTCCGCGCCGCCGCGGACCGCGGCTGGCAGCCCGAGGACCTCCGCCGCCATCTCGCCCGCTTCCGCTCCCCCGCGCACGCCGCCCTGCTGGAGGCCGACGGCCTGGGCGGCCGGGACCGGCTCACCGCCGTCAGCCAGGTCGTCGACGTCCTGTGCGAGCTCCGCCGCCTGCCGAAGATCGCCAGGCTCGTCCGCACCGCGGCGCCCGCCCACCCGGCGCTCGAACGCATCCGCGCCCTGCTCGCCAAGGCGGAGTCCACCCAGTACCCCGCCGAGGCCGAGGCGCTCGTGGCGGGCGCCCAGCGCCTGATGACCCGCCACAGCCTGGACCAGGCCGCGTTGGAGAGCCCCTCCGACGCCCCCACCGGCATCCGGCTGCCCGTGGACGGCCCGTACGAGGAGGCCAAGGCCGCCCTCCTGCACGTCGTCGCCGAAGCCAACCGCTGCCGCGCCGTCTGGCAGTCCGACCTGGGCTTCTCGACGGTCCTGGGCTACCCGGCGGATCTGGAGGCGGTGGAACTCCTCTACACCTCGCTCCTGCTCCAGGCCGACACCGCGATGCCCAAGAACGGCTCGAAGAAGCGCTTCCGCCAAAGTTTTCTCACCTCGTTCGCCCACCACATAGGCGAGCGCCTCGCCCAGGCGGGCGAGGCCGAGCTCACCGAGGACCTCCTCCCCGTCCTGGCCCGCCGCGACCAGGCGGTCGACACCGCCGTGGACCGTCTCTTCCCCTCCGCCAAGACCGTCCGGGGCCGGAGGATCCAGGACCTGGACGGCTGGGAGCAGGGCCGCCGCGCCGCGAGGGAGGCCGATCTGGCCTGACCGCCGGGACGGGAGTCCCCGTCCGGCCGCGCACCGGCTGTCTCAGAATTTATGCGGCAAGCCGTAGGGTGGCCGGGTGACCTCTGCACCGCCTAAGAAGTCGTTCTTCCGTGAACTGCCGTTCCTGCTGGTGACGGCGGTCGTCCTCGCTCTGCTGATCCGTACGTTCGTCGTGCAGTCGTTCTACATCCCCTCCGGGTCGATGGAGAAGACGCTGCACGGCTGCGAGGACTGCACACGCGACAGGGTGCTGGTCGAGAAGTTGGGCTACCACCTCGGCGACCCCGAGGCCGGCGACATCATCGTCTTCCACGGGACCGGTGACTGGCCCCGCGAGGACCTGATCAAGCGGGTCATCGCCGTCGGGGGGCAGACCGTCGAGTGCTGTGACGAGGGCCGTGTCACGGTCGACGGCAAGCCGCTCAACGAGCCCTACATCTTCGAGGACGACCACCGCTCGTTCGGGCCGGTGAAGATTCCCGAGGGCATGCTGTGGGTGATGGGCGACCACCGCGGAGGCTCCTCCGACTCGCGGGACAACGGTCCCGTCCCGGTGGACTCCGTCGTCGGGCAGGCCCGGGTCCTCATCTGGCCGATCCCCCGCTGGGACTGGCTCTGACGGCCCCTCCCGGCGTCAGCGCCCGAACCACCAGTGCGTGACCTCGAGCCCGCCCCTGGAGTCGAGCTTGATCGTGCGCTTCAGGTGGAGTGCGCCGGGCGTGCACGTGTAGGCGACGCGTCCGACGGGGACGATCGTGTCCTGCTCGACGCGGACGAGCGGGGCGACCTTCTCCACCCGGCTGGAGCGCTGGGGCTTCTTCTGCACGGTCTTCACCCGCGCCGTCCCGGTGGCCGTCGAGCGCTTCACCAGGACCTTCCCGCCCTTCCATGACGCCTTGTGCTTGAGCACTCGGCGGTAAAGAGCGGTCTCGGCGATCGGTACGTTGTTCGTCCGGCCCGCCGTCACGAGCTTCGCGGACTTCTTGAAGTCATACGTGAAGGCGCCGTTGGCGGCGATCTTCACTTTCGTTCCGCTCATGCCCCGGGACTTCAAGGCGGTGTCGTAGACCTTCGACACCGCCTTCTTCTCGTACTTGGTGAGCTGCCAGACCCCCACCGGGCACTTGGATGCCGCAGCGGCCGGGACGGCCGGAACCGCCAGGGGGAGCAGCGAGAAGACCACCACGGCATGAAGCTTCATTCGTCCTCCTTCGGCGGGCCCGCGTGAAGCGGAACCTCACGACGCCGCAGAAGAACTTAGCGTTCCGGAGGGACCCGGGTTCTGGATCCTGCTCTGCCCGTACCAGAGGACGCACAGGAGGACCGCCGCGACGGGCCACGCGTTCAGCTCGTACGGGGGCGTTTCGGTGATCCAGCCCTGCAGGACGATCCCCGCGTACGTCGCGCCCACCGTGAGCAGGGCGCCCACGACCGGCACCTCCGGCACGAACCGGAACGCCAGGTCGATGACGACGGCGCCGGCGAGCAGGAAGAACGGCATCGCCGAGTGGGGGAAGTCCATGAGGTCCAGCAGGAACCCGGAGACCACCCGGTAGGCGAGGTAGCCGGCGGCGATGCCCGTCGCGGTCCAGCGCATCCCGACGACGCGGCGGGCGAGGACGAGGACGAAGATGCTCCCGACGGCCGTCCACAGCGGGTACACCCAGTACGAGACGGGCTGGGCGAACTTCTCCACCATCGTGAGGTCGACGGGGCGCCCCATCTGCTCGGCCGCGAACGCCAGCAGGCTCGGTTCGGCCTCCGGCCTGCCGGCCAGCCAGGCCTTCAGCCCGTAGACCCCGTATTCCTGGTGAAGTGCCGGAAAGTGCCAGTTCTCCAGGAAGAAGGCGAAGAAGACGGCCTGGACGATCCCCCGGGAGCTTTTGATCAGGCCGGCGAGCATGAGCGCGGTGCCGATGTAGAGCAGCGCGTGGGAGGGGCTCCAGCTGGTGATGTCGAGGCCGTTGACCCGGTGGTTCACCAGGTCCACCGGAATGGCGATCATGAAGATGGCCATTCCGGTCTCGATCAGCCGCTTGGACGTTCTGTCGACGCCGAAGCCGGTGTACCAGTGCACGCCGACCAGCACCATCGCGAGGATCGTCCCCGCGCTGTTGAGCAGGTGCGGGGGCGCGAAGTCGTCGCGCAGCCATTTGAAGTGCCAGGAAACATCCCAGGACGATCCCACCATTTTTAGAGCAAAAGCGACAATCCACGCTCGATAGAGCAGTGAAGCCAGATCTTCCGGGGTGGGGCGCCCGGGCTTTCCCCTGGTCAGACGACTGACCGAAACCTGCTCGAACATGCGGGCAATAGTGCCTCTATCTGGGCTCTTGTGACAATGGCGAACTTCCCGGGAACTCCAGGCGTCCACTCGTCGTCAGATGTCACATACGCCCTGTAGGGAGGTGAGAGCGCTTGTCTCCTCGCATGACCGCCGCCCAGTTCCGCTGCCTCCTCTCATGCCTGCCCGACCCGCTGACCGCCCGGGTCGTCCGGCTCCAGCGCTACGCCCTGGTCTCTCTGGACTGCACCGGATGCCAGGAAGTAGGAGTCCTCCTCAAGCTCGTCCTCCTCTCGGCCCGGGCCGGCGACCTCCCCGCTTCGGAGACCGTCCTCGGCCTCGCCGAACGCACCCTGCGCGACTCGACCGGCCATGACCACGAATTCGTGACGCCGCCCGTTCCGCGCTTCAACCGGCCCCGCCCGCGGCCCGCACAGAACTCCTCCGCCCCGCCCGGTCCTGTCCTGGCGGGGCAGGTCGCGCGCTGGACGGGCACCCGCCCGCTGGTCGCCGCCACCGACGCCTCCTGGAAGCGCGGGCATGGCGGCATGGGATTCCTCACCACGGACGGCCGCTGGGGAATCGGCGACTGGAAGGTGGGGCCGCAGGATCCCAGCGGACCGTCGAAGATCATCATCACCGAGTTGCGGGCGGTCCAACTGCTGCTCGCGACGATCGAGCCGCGCGTCGAGATGACCGTCCTCGTCGACAGCCTGCCCGCGCTGTCCTATCTGTGGCGCTGGCAGTCCGGGGACGTCTCGGCGCTCCCCCCGGGGTACCGGGCGCCGCACCTCCACCTGCTGGCCCGCCGGGTCGCCGACCGTCCCCTCCTCAGCTTCCAGCACGTCAAGGGGCACAGCGGGCACCTCCTGAACGAGGCGGCCGACTCCCTCGCCGCCATCGCCCGCCGCCGGGGCACCGGGAGCTTCGACGCCCAGGCCCGCGCCTCCGACCTCGTCGACTCCTTCCTCACCAGCTGGAACCAGCAGCTCTCCGCCTGAGGCCTGCAGCGCACAGGGGTGTGGACGAACTCGGGGTGTGGACGGACCCCTCGTCCTGTCAGTGACGATCCCTAGGCTCCCTGACAGGACGAGGAACCGGAGGAAGCATGGGCGCCTGGGGTTACGGGCCGTTCGACAACGACGGCGGGATGGACTTCATCGGGGAGCTCGCCGAACGGCCCGGCGAGGCGGAGTCCGCGCTCCGCGAAGTGATGACGGTGGCGAAGGAGACGGACTACCTGGACCGGGACGAGGCCTCGGCCGCGATCGTCGCGGCCTGCCTGGTGGCCGACAGGGTCTCGCCCGGGCTCATCACCGACACCGTCGGGCGGGAGTACGCCGACCGGCTCGTCTTCGTCCCGTCCGAGGAGCTGCGGGAGCTCGCGGCCGGGGTCTTCTCCCGCGCCTACCAGCCGATGGAGAACGAGTGGTACGAGCTGTGGGACGACGCCGACGCCCTGCCCCTGGTCCACGCCGAACACGACCCGTTCCAGCTGGCCCTCTCCTCGAGGGAAGGCTGACCGCCGTCAGTGAGGACGGGCCGTCTGCGGGGGTTTGAGGATGGGCCACCAAGCCGCCAGGTCATCGGGGTGGTAGGTGGCGTCCAGGGCAAGGGAGCCGGGGATGAGCGGGAACCGGCGGCCCGGAGGCCAGGAGGACGGGTAGGGCGGCGGGTCCAGGACCACCACCCGGGTTTCGCCCAGGACGGGGATGTCGGCGGGGACCCCTTCGTTCCGGATCTGCTCCCCGTGCGCGTCGGTCAGCCGCCACCAGCCGGTGACGGGCGGGGTTCCGGGCTCGACCTCGCCGGTGGTGAAGCAGCGCATCCAGCGGAGATCCGGCGGCGTGCCCGGAAGGGCGCGGCCGACCAGTGCGGCGGCCAGGAGGGTGTGCAGCTGGAAGTTGTCGCCGACGCCGTGGATGGTGACGGACCAGCCCCGCCTCGTCGGGCGGTCCAGGATGAGGAGATCCTCGCCGTCCAGCATGCGCCGCAGGTCGCGGACGTACTCCAGTTCGGGGCAGTACTCCGCCGCCCGGTCGACGACGTCGTCGTGGTCGCGGACCGCCACGCGGGTCGCCGGCGAGTACGTCAGCAGTGTCACGGCGCTCTTCGTGAAGTGCGGGAGGGCGTACCAGCACTGCATCGGGATGCGGGCGCGCTCGCCCATGAGCTGCCTGGTCCGCTCCCAGATCTGCTGGTTCGGCCCCTGCGCGGGGTCGGGGAGGTCGGGTCCCCAGGTCTCCGCGAACGTCACCGCCCCCGCCGCGATCCCGCTGAGCCGCTCGACGACGGGGATGCCGTCGACGTCCACGCCCTTCTCCGCCAGGGACCCGGCCAGGGCGGCGAGCCAACCTCCCCGCTGCGGCATGACCTCGGCCGACGCGTCCACCAGGAGGTGCGCGGCCGCGATCGCCTCTTCCGGCCCCGCTGCCCCGATCGCCTGCCTGGCCTCCCGCAGACTCTGCCCGAAGTCCGCTCCCCCGTTCCGTGCCGCTTCCACCACCCGTTGACAAGCACGAAGCAACATAAACATCAACCTACTAGGGAATAACACCAGTAATTGGACGAACCCCCTGCTCCAGCCGGGAATCTCTCTCTGAGACATCCCCGCACGCCCCGAAGTTCGCGCTCCGCCTTCCGCTCTTCCCGAGGACGCCCCGACCCGCCGGACGACCCTCCCGGGCACACAGCTCACAGCCGTCGAAAACTGCGAGCCATCGACTTCGGGCAGGGCCGGATTCACTTACGATCCGGGCTTCCCCACGACCCGCCCGGCGGTACGCCGGGCCTCGATCCCGCTCCGGCCTCGCCGGGAGGCCCTGGTGAGGCGGCCCGCCCTGGAGCCATCACGGCCAGAGCCGGAGAATAAGCCTCAGCACATGGGGCGCAGGCGAACCGGACCGATTTCAAAGAACCCTCCGGAAACGAATTCCGGCCAAGGGAAAGGCGACGATGATGCGAATCACGCTGACGTTGGGGGACATCACCGAGGCCCGGGTGGACGCGGTCGTCAACGCCGCGAACTCCTCCCTGCTCGGAGGGGGCGGAGTGGACGGCGCGATCCACCGGAAAGGCGGGCCGGAAATCCTCGAAGCCTGCCGGAAACTGCGCGCCTCGCACTACGGGAAAGGACTGCGGACCGGCCGGGCCGTGGCCACCACGGCGGGGCGGCTGCCCGCCCGGTGGGTGATCCACACGGTGGGCCCGGTCTGGTCGCGGGACGAGGACCGCTCGGCCCTGCTGGCGTCCTGCTACCGCGAGTCCCTGGGCGTCGCCGACGAACTGGAGGTGCGGACCGTGGCCTTCCCCGCCATTTCGGCGGGAATCTTCGGCTGGCCCGTCCAGGACGCGGCCAGGATCGCGGTGGAGACCGTGAATAATACATCCACAAATGTAATCGAGGCGCGGTTCGTCCTTTTCACCCAGGACGTTCTCGACGCCTTTACTTCCGCCGCCGAGGCTCATTAGATTCCAGACATGGACCGAGAGATACCGCCTCCCGCGGGCGACGAGCAGAGTCTTCTGACCGCCTTTCTCGACTGGTACCGAGCCACCCCGGCGGTGAAATGCGAAGGCCTCACCGAGGAGCAGGCGCACCGGCGCGTCCTGCCGTCCTCGCCGTCGATGAGCATGGCCGGCCTGGTCAACCATCTGCGCTGGGTCGAGTTCATCTGGTTCGAACACCGCCTGCTCGGCGGTCCCGACACCTCGCCGTTCGGCACGAGCGACGGCCCCGACATCGAGTTCGCCGTGGACGACCGCCCCCTCCCCGAACTCCTGGCCGAGTACGAGGAGCAGTGCGCACGTTCCCGCAAGGCCGTGGAAGGCCTGTCCCTGGACACCCCGACCGCCCTGCCCGTCCTCGGCGACGCTCCCGTCTCCCTGCGCTGGATCCTGCTCCACATGATCGAGGAGACCGCCCGCCACACCGGCCACCTCGACGTCATGCGCGAACTCCTGGACGGCGCCCGGGGCATCTGATTCCCCCCCTCCGCCCCTCCCGGGGAATCCGAGTTGGCAGCAGTCCCCCGCATGGCCTAAGCTTTTCCACGTTGCCCCGGAGCGAAAGCGCAAAGCACCGGGAGCAGCACCAAGGTCCTGTGGAGCAGTTGGAGTGCTCGCCACCCTGTCAAGGTGGAGGTCGCGGGTTCAAGTCCCGTCAGGACCGCTTTCCCTTGCACGGCCAGGTAGCTCAGTTGGTACGAGCGACCGCCTGAAAAGCGGTAGGTCGGCGGTTCGACCCCGCCCCTGGCCACCAGATCAGAGGCCCAATCCGGCTCGAACGGATTGGGTTTCTGGCTTTCTGACCGGCCATCCGCCTGAACACGCCTCCTCGATTCTTCCGGGGAAGATGCGATCCATGGCCATCGTGCGATCACGAGCCGGATCCCGTGCCGGTGAATGAGGCCGGTCGCAGCGGTTCCCTTGTGGACGGCCCGGCGAGAGACGTTCTCCGGCGGGTCAGAGCCGGTGGCCGGGGTAGTCGATGTATCCGGTGTCGCCGCCCTGATACCAGGTCGACTGGTCGTCCTCCCGGAGGACGGCTCCGGTGCGGAGGCGTTCGACGAGGTCGGGGTTGGCGAGGTACGCGCGGCCGTAACTGATCAGGTCCGCGCCGTTGGCCAGCCAGTGTTCGCCGCGGGTGCGGTCCGTCCTCGTCGGGCCGATCTGCCCGCCCGGGTTGACGATGAACGCGGTGGGCCACGCCTTGCGCAGGGCGATGAGCACATCGTCCTCGGTGGTGGCCAGGGCGTGCACGTAGGCGAGCCCCAGGGGGGCCAGCGCGTCGATCAGGGCCGAGTACAGCCGCGGGACGTCTTCCTCGACGATGTCCCAGGTCGTGCCTCCGGGTGAGACGCGGATGCCGACGCGGTCGGCTCCGATGGCGTCCGCCGCCGCTTCCGCGGCCTCGACGGCGAAGCGGATGCGGCCGGCGATGGAACCGCCGTAGGCGTCGGTGCGCCGGTTGGCGTTGGAGGACAGGAACTGCTGGATCAGATAGCCGTTGGCCCCGTGCAGCTCGACGCCGTCGAACCCGGCGTCGATCGCGCGGCGGGCCGCGTCGGCGAACACCCGCACCTCGCCTCCGACCTCCCGCGTCGACAGGGCGCGGGGGACGGGAGCGGGCAGGAGCCCCTTGGACCCGGTGAACAGCTCGGCCTTCAACGCGATCGCGGACGGTGCGACGGGGTGGTGGCCGACGGTCTCGGGGTGTCCGACCCGGCCGGCGTGCATGAGCTGGGCGAAGATCCTGCCTCCGTCGGCGTGCACGGCCTCGGTCACCGGACGCCACGCGGCGACCTGCTCGTCGTTGTGCAGCCCCGGGGTACGGGGGTTCGACTGGCCCTGGAGGCTCGGCTGCACCCCTTCGCTGACGATCAGTCCCGCGGTCGCCCGCTGGGCGTAGTAGATCGCCGTGGACGGGGTCGGCATGCCGTCGGATGTCGCCCGGGCCCGGGTCATCGGGGCCATCACGATGCGGTTGGGCAGCGTGAGGCTTCCGAGCCGGTAGCCGTCGAACATGCTGGTCATAGTGGGATCTCCTCTTTCGTGTCGTTCTGGGGCTACGCTAAAACCTGACGTTGACGTCAGAGGCAAGTGTTGTGACCCAGATCATCGAAGGGGAGGCCGATGCGCATCGGCGAGCTCGCGGCCAGAGCGGGGGTCAGCGTGCGGGCGCTGAGGTACTACGAGGAGCAGGACCTGCTGACCTCGGAACGCAGCCCCAGCGGCCAGCGGCTGTACTCGGAAGGCGCGGTCGAGCGGGTCCTGCTGATCCAGCAGCTGTACGCCGCGGGCCTGCCGAGCCGGAAGATCGTGGAGCTGATGCCGTGCATGGTGTCGGGTGAGGTGACGCCCGAACTCCTCGACAGGCTGTCGGCCGAGCGCGACCGCATCGACGCCCAGATCGCCGACCTGGTGCGCGCCCGCGATCGGCTCCACGGCCTCATCACCACCGCCGAGAACCCGAACACGACCTCTTTAGACGCACTTCAGAGTCCCGATCCGCCTTCGGCGGGTCGGGACTTCCGTGTTTCTGGGGGACTCCAGGAGACGCGGAGGCGGGGTGGGTGAGAAGGGTCACCCAGGAAGTCAAAGTTCACGTCTGGGCGGTTTGGGGGAATCAAGGGCGGCAATGGAACCGTACAAGACGGACGAAAGGAGTGGTCATGACCATCGAGCAGCGTCCGGGTATGGAGGAGCCGGGGGACGAGCGGAAGCCGCACCTCACGGGGTCGCCTTCGATCGACGCCGAATGGAGCGGAGGAGCTTCCGAAGAACTTCCGCACTCCAGGACCCTGGAAGGCAGCCCGCACGGGAAGGCCAAGTCGTGGGCCGTAGTGATCACGGCGTTCGTGGCCTTCACGGTGGGCGGGGTCGCGCTGATCCTCCACGCGTGGGTACTGCTGTGGATCTGCGTGGCGATCGTCGTGCTGATGATCCCGGCGGGAATCGCGGTGCGGATCATGGAGGACACCGTGGGATGGGCCCGGCCGACGCCCGGCGACATCACCCGCGGTGACATGACCAGGGTCGCCACGCAGGTGCAGAACGAGAGGCGCCAGCAGGCGAAGGCCACCCGGAAGGACGAGATCGAGCAGCACGCCCGCAAGTAGACCCTCCGAGAACCGAACCCCTTCCGGGCCGGCCGGTCAGAGCGTCAGGCCGTAGAGGCACAGGCGTTCGACGGCCTCCGGAACGGTCAGCACGGGGACGGTCTCGCCGTCCAGCAGGCCGTCGGGGCCGATCTCGCGGGCCTGCCGCCAGGGGCCGAGCAGCAGGACGTGCAGCCGTTCGTGCTCCGGCAGCGGCTCGGGAACCCGGTCGGACGGGAGAAGCCAGTAGAGGTGGTCCTTCTCCTCGGCCGAATCGGCCGAGTCGGCGGAGAAGCACCGCTCCAGGTGCCGTACGGCCTCCTCGGGGGTCTCGTGGACCACGAGGCGGAAGGCCAGCAGCGCCAGGAGCGGAGGCTCCATCCGGCCGCCCAGCAGGCGGTGGAGCTCGGAACGGCTCAGCACCACCCGTCCGCCGCCGCGAGTGACGACCTCGACCAGCAGGGCCCGCAGGAACCCCTCGGCCCCGGGCCCCGTGAAGCCCACGGGGCGCCGCTCGCCCCGCACCCGGGAGAGCGCGCTGTGAGGTCCTCCGCCGACCGAGGCGGAGGACCTCTCCTTGTCCCGGCCCTTGAGCAGGCCGGGCACGCCGCGCGCCAGCAGGCGGTGCAGTACGAGCAGAGCGAACATCAGCAGGAGCGCCAGGCCGAAGGCCGGTTCCTTCCAGGACGGCGCGCCCTGCGGTTCCAGGAAGACGGCGTCCGGCACAGCACGGCTGAACACAGGCGGTCACCTTCCCCCCGAACGATGACCTGTGGGCCGTCATGCAATCAGCGCCGCCGCGCCCCGCTCGCGGCACACACGGAGCGTTAGCGACCTGTGATCACAGATCGACGCCCTCGCCGGCCCCCAGGCGGATGTATTCGGGCGCGGTGAGGGCGTCCAGCATCCGGTCGAACACCGCGACGCCCTCCGTGCTGAGGATCGCCTCGTGGATGGGGTGCACGCGCTGAGGCGCCACCCGGTCGATGTAGTCGGTGCCCTCGCTCAGTTTCATCCAGGGAGCGGCCGTCGGCGCGAGCAGCGTGTGCACCGGCAGGTCGGGGACGGTGAAGCTGTCACCCGGGTGGAAGATCCCGTCGAAGTAGTATCCGACGTTCTCGATGACGGGGATCGACGGGTGGATGACGGCGTGCACCTCGCCGAACACCTTGACGGTCATCCCCGCGGCCTCGATGGTGTCGCCGTGCCGGACCGCGGTGAACGGGGTGTCCTTCAGGAACTCCGACAGGGACGGCGGGCCGTAGATCAGCAGGTCGGGGCGGCGTGCCTTGAGGTCCCGCACGGCGTCGGGGTCCAGGTGGTCGAAGTGCACGTGGGTGATGAGGATGACGTCCGGGTCCTCGAGGGGCTCGGAGCCGGAGAAGGCCCCTGGGTCGACGACGAGGCGGCCTTCGGAGGTCTCGAACCGGATACAGGAGTGCGGGAATTTCACCATTCTCATGGGTCCCATCATTCCCCAGCGCCCTTCCGCACCCGCGAACCAGTCGGGAGATATATCCCGAAAAAGTGGGTATCACCGCTTTGAGGAGCTTCCCCGCCTCACCGGCACGAGGGGAGTCCCGTCATGTCCGAAAACCCGATGCTCCAGGCATCCGAAAACCCCCTGGAGCTCGCCCACGGATTCTTCCAAGCCCAACGGCCCGCAAGCTGGGCGCCCGCCTACCTGGACGGACGGGGCTTCCCTGAGCCCGTCCAGCGCCGCTTCGAACTCGGTTACGCGCCTCCGGGCTGGCACACCCTCACCGAACGGCTCCTCGGACAAGGCGTCCACGAGAACCGTCTGATCGCCCTGGGCCTGGCCCGCCGCTCCCGTCACGGACGGCTCTACGACTTCTTCCGCGACCGCATCATGTTCCCCGTCCGGGACCGCCACGGATCCCTCGCCGGATTCATAGGCCGTACGGCCGACGGTGTGGGCGGCCCTCGTTACCTGAACAGCCCCGACAGCGCCGTCTTCCACAAAGGAAGCCTCCTCTACTCCCCCGACAAGGGCCCCCGGGGACGCTCCGTGGTGGTCGAAGGGCCCCTGGACGCCATCGCCGTGCGACTGGCCGGATTCCGCGCGCTCGCCCCGTGCGGCACCCGCCTGACCGAGGAACAGACCGAACTCCTGGGCGACCTGGGCGATGACGTGCTCCTCGCCCTGGACGGCGACTTCAGCGGCCGGCGCGGCACCGTCCAGGCCTGGCAGCACCTCTCCCACCTGCGCGGACCCGTTCACGCCGTGCTCCTCCCCGAGGGCGAGGACCCCGCCGCCCTCTTCGCGAAGGGCGGCCCGGAAGCCGTCCGGGCGGCCCTCGCGCACGAGCACCTGCTGGTGGACCTCGTCCTCGACTCGGTCCTCGAGCACCGCTCCCTGCGCTTCGTGGACGAACGGGTGGCCGCCGCCCACGCCGCCGCCGGACTCATCGCCGCCCTGCCCCCGGAGCAGGTGGCCCGCCAGGTCTCCAGGACCGCGGCCCGGCTCGGGTTCGACCCCTCCGACATCACCTCCTACGTCATCGCCGCGCTCTCCGCTCGGATGACCAGACGATTCTGAGTATCTCTACGGATGTCCACCGGGCCGGTCAGGCTGGAAGATCCCGGTATGACCAGCTGCCCCGCCTGCGGCGCCCCCCTTCCGCAGGATCCCCCCGCCCGCTGTCCCGCGGTCTTCTGCAGCTTCCCCCTGGACCTCCCCGAAGCCGAGGAACTCCAGGAGATCCGGGGGCGGCTCGACCTCCTGCAGGCCGAGATGAACCCGCTCCTGGCCCGCCGGAACGAGATCCTCCGCCTGGCCCGCGGGACCGCCGCCGCGGCGTCCCGCCCCGAACTCGACGCCCGGCGCGTCCGCACCCTGCTGCTCGGCCTCGGCGCGAGCCTGCTCGGCATCGCCGCACTGATCTTCACCGTGGTGAGCTGGGGACGGCTCGGACTGCCCGCCAAGGCCTCCGTCCTCACCGGCCTGGCCGCCCTCGCCCTGTACCTGCCCTGGCCGCTGACCCGCCGCGGGCTCACCGCCACCGGCGAGGCGGTGTCCGCGGTCGGCCTGCTCCTGCTGATCCTGGAGGGCTACGCCGCCTACTCCTACGGACTCTTCGACGGCGTCCCCGGAGACTGGTACACCGCGTTCTTCTCCCTGTTCCTGGCCCTCGGCTGGACGGCCTACGCCAGGTTCTCCCCGCTGCGGCTCCCCCGCCACACCGCGGTCCTCGCCCTCCAGTTCCCTCTGCCGCTGCTGGCCTACGCCCACAACGACGCGACCCCGTACGAGTTCACCGCCGCCCTGCTGCTCGACGCGGCGCTCGCGCTGTTCGTCCTCCGCCGCCTCTCGCCCCGCGCCGCCTTCGGCTCCACCCTGGCCACCCTGCCGCTGACACTGGTGATCCTCACCGTCCACTCCGCCCAGCACCTCGGCGACCGGGACGTGCAACTGGCCGTCGCCCCACTCCTGGCCGCCGCCGCGCTCCTGGCCCACCCGTGGTCGCGCGAGCACCGCTCCGGCGGCGTCCTCACGGGCCTGGCCACCGTCCTGGCCGTCGCCTTCCCCCTGCAGAGCGTCCTGCCCCGCACCCACCTGGCCACAGCGGTCTCCCTGGCGGCCCTGATCCCCCTCCTGGCGACCGCGCGGGCCGACAGGTGGCACCGGGCAAGCGCGATGATCCGCAGCACCTCCTGGGTCTTCCTGGCCGTGACGGGCCTGTTCTCCCTGGGCGCCCTCCTCGAGGCCGCCCTGGGCTCCGAGAAGACGGTGCCCGGCGCGACCCCGATCGTCCTCGGCCTGATCGCGCTCGGCATGGCCACCGAACGGCTCCGGCCCGCCGTCGTCGCCTTCGCCGTCCTGGCGCTCTACTCCGTGCCGTACGCGGCGTCGTTCGGTGACGAGGCGATCCGCGACTGGCAGGCGGTGGTGCTCTGCCTGCTGATCCTGCTCGCCGCCACGCTGCGGGAGGCGGTCGTCGAGACGCTCCTCGCCCTGTTCCTGCTCCTCGTCCTGCCCGGCCCGGAGCACCTCGGCATCCAGGTCGTGCTCCTCCTGCTCCTGACGGCCGGCGGCACCGCCGCTCGGAGCGTTCCGGCCCGGCTGATGTTCGGGATCTCCGCCGCCGTCTGGTCCGGATGGGTCGCCTTCAACCTCGCGGAGCACCTCAGTTGGGAGACGCCTCCGGAGTTCTGCACCGTCCCGGTCGCGCTGGCCGGTCTGCTCCTGGGCTTCGTCTGGCGCGGGCACGCCGGTTCGTCCTGGCTCGCCTACGCCCCCGGCCTCGCCGTCCTGCTCGGTCCGAGCCTCGTGCTGATGACGGAAAGGGAAGGCTGGCTCCGCCCGCTCCTCCTGGGCCTGACGGCACTGGCCGTCCTCCTGGCGGGCGTGTGGTCCAGGCGGCAGTCCCCGGCGATCCTGGGCGGTCTCGCCCTGTTCCTGGACGCCGCACACCAGGCGGCCCCCTACGTCCGGGACGCCATCACCGCGCTCCCCCAATGGATCCCCATCGCCGCCGCGGGGCTCCTCCTGCTCTCCCTCGGCGCCACCTACGAACGGCACCTCCGCCGAGCACGCACCCTCTACACCCGCCTCTCAGCGCTGAGCTGAGCCTTCAGACAAGGAGCCATGCCATGGCGCCCAGCATCAAGAACACCACGTCCAACGCGTTCTTCTTCCAGGCCGCGATCTCGTTCGTCATCTCGTTCGCGGCCGTCGGCCTCGGGGTCGTCTTCCTGCCCGTCGACATGTGGGTGCGCGGGTTCCTCGGCATCTCCATGCTGTACGTCGTCACCTCGACGTTCACGCTCGCCAAGTGCGTCCGCGACCGGCAGGAGATGGCGGCGCTGGAACGCGTCACCGGCGGCGGCACGCCCTACTACAACGCCTGAGGCCCGTTCAGCCGCGCGCCGGCAGGGGGTCGTGCTCCTTGCCGGTGCCGGCGCACATCCTGCACGGCTCGTCGACCCGGACCCAGCCGATGACGCCGCCCGCCTCGCGTTGGGGCTTCTCCGGACGCCACCAGCCCGAACCGGTGCAGAACCGGCAGGCGAGATCGTCCCGGTCGCACCATCCGCAGGGGTCGAGCCCGCACCGCTCCGGGACCGCCGACCGCCCGGCGGTCATCGGCACAGTCCGGTGCCGTCGCACACATGGCAGTTCTCCACGCTGTCCACCCAGGTCACCGAACCGTCCTCCTGCTGCCGGGGCCGCTGGTAACTGACCCGCCCCGATCCCTCACAGTGCCCACAGGGCGGTGGGTCATACCTCGCCAACCCACGCCCACCCCCTCTCACCCCGGCGACCGCCCTCCAGGATGACCGGTGGATCCCGGGACGTCCACCGCCCCCGCGGCCTCGCGTGTCGCGGCCTCCTGAAAGGATGGGACACCGTGTACGCCCTGCTGTTCTCCCAGGTACTCCGGCGGATCGACGCCGAGAGGGTCCATCATCTGACCATCCGGCTGCTGCGCGCGGTCCAGGCGGTCCCCGGACTGCCCCGGCTGCTGCGCGCGCTGCTGGGCCCGGGCGAGGGGCTCAAGGTGAAGGCGCTCGGGCTGGAGTTCCCCGGCCCCCTCGGCCTCGCCGCCGGGTTCGACAAGGACGCCGTGGCCTACGAGGCGCTCGCCGGATTCGGGTTCGGCCACGTCGAGGTCGGGACGATCACCGGCGAGCCCCAGCCGGGCAACCCGCGCCCCCGCCTGTTCCGGCTGCCGCCCGACCGGGCCGTCGTCAACCGGATGGGCTTCAACAACCGGGGCGCGGCGGACGCCGTGGCGAGGCTGCGCCGCGACCGCGACGTCGTCGTCGGCGTGAACATCGGCAAGACCAAGGTCGTGCCCGAAGAGGAGGCCGCCTCCGACTACGTGAAGTCGACGAGGCTGCTGGCCCCGCTCGCCGACTACCTCGTCGTCAACGTCAGCTCGCCCAACACCCCGGGTCTGCGAAACCTGCAGGCGGTCGAGCACCTGAGGCCGCTGCTGCGGGCCGTCCAGGAGGCCAAGGGCGACACCCCGCTGCTGGTCAAGATCGCCCCGGACCTCGCCGACGAGGACGTGGACGCCGTCGCCGACCTCGCGCTGGAACTGGGCCTGGACGGCATCATCGCGACCAACACCACGATCTCGCGGGAGGGCCTGCGCGGCGACCCCGCCGTCGCTGCCGAGGCGGGCGGCCTGTCCGGCGCACCGGTCAAGCGGCGCTCGGTGGAGGTGCTCAAGCAGCTGAAGGCCAGGACCGGCGACCGGCTCACCCTGATCTCGGTCGGCGGCATCGAGACCGCCGACGACGTGCGGGAGCGGATGGCCGCCGGGGCGACCCTCGTCCAGGGCTACACCGGCATGATCTACGGCGGCCCGCTCTGGGCCTACAAGATCAACAGGGAGCTGCGCCGGGACCTCCGGCGCTAACCCGCCACCTCGAAGAACCCGTCGGCCACCAGTTCCGGCAGCACGCCCTCGGCGTGCGCCCGGACCGCCTCCTCGTCGTCCCCGGTGAGCTGAGCGATCGCCCCGAGCAGCGGGTCGAGCGGGAGCGTGCCGTCGCAGACCCCGGCGAGCGCCGCCTCGACGGTGCCGACGGCGGTCGCGCGGCGCAGCCCTCCGCTCTGGCGCAGGACGATCCGTTCGGGGTCCTCCGCCCCGGGGCGCCCGATCTGCTCCTGCACCACGCCGTCGGCCAGTCGCAGCACGCCGAACGGGCGGTCCGCCGCGGCGATCCCGTCCAGGACCCCCTCCACGTAGGCGCCCACCGGCTGCTCCACCTGGTGCCGCAGTTCCTCGATCCGCACCGAGTCGCCGCCCTCCCGCAACGTGATCCACCCGAACCCGACCCCGGTGACCCCTTGGCGGTCGAAGTAGTCGAGCCACTCCCCGTACCGGGCGCGGTACTCGGGCGTGCCCGCCTCGCAGGAGTCCCGCAGCCACAGCTCGGCGTACTCCGCCGGGTCCTGGACGTCCCGCTGGACGACCCACGCGTCGCAGCCCGAGATCCAGGAGGCGACCCGCTCCTCCCACGGCTCGCCGTCGACCAGCAGCCAGTTCGCCAGCAGCTGGCACCAGCCGCCCTCGGTGAGCCGGGACGGGGCCTGCTCGACCAGCCGGCGGCAGACCTCGTCGCCGGGCAGGCCCGACTCCCGGTAGGCGAAGCGCCCGTCGGGCGAGATCACGAAGGGCGGGTTGGAGACGATCAGGTCGTATCTCTCGGGCACGGGCTCGAACAGCGACCCCAGCCGGAGCTCGGCGTCGACCTCCGACAGGCCGAAGCTGAGCCGCGCCAGCTCCAAGGCGCGCGGGTTGGTGTCGGTGGCGACGACACGCCGGGCCCTGTCGGCGGCGAGCAGCGCCTGGACGCCGGAGCCCGTCCCCAGATCCAGCAAGTTATCCACAGGCTTGTGGATAACCAGCCTCGCCAGGTTGTAGGAGGCTCCCCCCACACCCACCACGTGGTCCGGCCGCACCGGCCCGTCCCCCGGCCGGATCTTCAGATCGGAGACCGCGTACCGGACGGGCCCCGGAGCCTCCAGAGGCTCGACGTGGAGCAGCGCCCGCAGCTCGTCCCCCGACCGTTCGGCGAGCCCCGCGGCCACCAGTTCGTCGGCCGGCAGCCCCGCCGCCGGAACCGGCACCTGGAGCCAGAAAAGCCTGGTCAGCCGGGACAGAGGGGAGTCATCACGGGTCGCTCGCAAAGCGGGCACGATCTCATCACGGGCCAGCGCGCCGCCCGCCACGGGGCCCAGCGCCTCACGGACTCCGGCCACCGTGTAACCGGCCCGCTCGAAACGGGAACGAAGGGTCTTCAGCACCCGACCCATCCTGCCGGAGCGCGGGCGAAGACCGCACCTCGCTACAGTGATCGCCGTGAGTCCCCGACGGATCCCCCCGCGACTGCGCTCACGAAGGCTGTGGATAACTCTGGCCGCGAGCGCGCTGGCGGTGCTGCTGGCGCCCACCGGATGGACCTACGGATCCACCCTGGGGCACCGGACCGACCTCTCGAACGCCCGCACGGCGGAGATCGCCCTCGTGCTCGGCGCCGGACTGAACCCCGCCGGAGGCCCCAGCCCGTTCCTCGCCGGCCGGCTCGACATCGCGGTCGATCTCCACCGGAGGGGCAAGGTCAGGGCCGTCCTGGTCAGCGGGGACAACAGCCGTACCGAATACGACGAACCCACCGCCATGCGCGACTACCTACACGAAAACGGCGTACCCGAGGACGAGATCGTCCTCGACTACGCCGGTTTCGACACCTGGGACTCCTGCGTGCGCGCCAGGAAGATCTTCGGCGCGAACAGCGCGATCGTCGTGAGCCAGAACTTCCACCTGGCCCGCGCGGTCGCGCTCTGCCGGAGAGCCGGCCTCGACGCACAGGGCATCGGCGACCGGTCTCCCTACCTGGAGCCCACCGTCCTCGGCTACGCCCGGGAGGTGCCCGCCACCATCAAGGCCATGGCGGACGTCATCCTCGATCGGGACCCGAAGTTCCTCGGGCCCCGCGAGGACACCCTTGACCGTGCGCTGGGACGGTAGAGACGGCGAAGCCACTGCCGTGGCTGGCAGTGGCCCGGCTGTCAGCCCGCAGAGCCGTCCTTCGGCTGGTAGTCCGCGTAGTCCGCGTACTTGTCCAGCAGCTCTTCGTCGATGGAGTCTTCGACTTCCGTCGTCGGCCGTGCGGAAGATACACCCAGCTCGTCCGAAAGGCGGTCGAGGTCAGTGTGGCCGCCGTTGTACTTCAGCTGGCGAGCGACCTTTACCTGCTTGGCCTTCGCTCGGCCTCGCCCCATGTGGCTCGACCCCCTTGATGTCAGGGCTTCTACTGGCCCTATCGCTACGCTTACGCACCCACGCTGACACGTCTGAGCCATGCGTCAGCTACGGGTACAACCGTACCCGTTTTACACGCAGCTCGGTACGTGTCTCTACGGTGGCGCCTCGCTTTACCTTCGCGGAGGCCGGTCCGGCCGGTAAGGATCCCCGTGCTGACCTGCGGGGCAATGTGTTCGCGTTACCTTACGAGGACTCCACGCGATTTCCGCCAGACACCACCAAGGCGCGTGACTACAGCCAGATACCCCTAAGTTGCCCGACTTCGGACATTCGCCGTTCGGCCATCCGGTCCGCCGCAACGGCCGGCGGCACCGCGTCCCGCTCGGCCAGCTCGAAGATCCGTCTGGTGGTGTCGAAGATCCCGGCGGCCCGTGCCCGGGCCCGCTCCATGGAGAACCCCTCGAGCTCGTCGGCGACCTGGATGACCCCGCCCGCGTTCACCACATAGTCGGGAGCGTAGAGCACCCCCCGTTCGGCGAGCACCTTCTCGATGCCCGGGTGCGACAGCTGGTTGTTGGCCCCGCCGCAGACGATCCTCGCGTCCAGCGTGGCGGCGACCTCGTCGGTGAGGGCCTGGCCGAGCGCGCACGGCGCGTAGACGTCCAGCTCCGAGGCGAGCAGTTCGGCGGTCCCCTCGACGACCGTCGTCATGGGGTGGGCCGCCACCACCCGCGCGGTCGCGGCCGGGTCGACGTCGCAGATCACCAGCCTGGCGCCGTCCTCGGCGAGCAGGTCCGCCAGCCGGCGGCCGACCTTGCCGACCCCCTGGATCCCGACCCGCCTGCCGCGCAGGGTCGGCCGGCCCCAGACGCGCTCGGCGGCGGCGCGCATGCCCTGGAAGACCCCGAAGGCCGTCAGGATCGAGGAGTCCCCCGCCCCTCCGGCGGCCTCGGTGCGGCCGGTCACGAATCGCGACTCGCGAGCCGCGTAGTCCATGTCTGGGCTGTAGGTGCCCACGTCGCAGGCGGTGACGTAACGGCCGCCCAGGGACTGTACGAAGCGCCCGTAGGCGCGCAGCAGGACCTCGGACTTGTCGCGGGCGGGATCGCCGATGATGACGGCCTTGCCGCCGCCGTGGTCGAGCCCGGCCATCGCGTTCTTGTAGGTCATGCCCCGGGACAGTTCGAGCACGTCGGCGAGGGCTTCATCCTCGTCGGCGTAGGGGTAGAAACGGGTTCCCCCGAGCGCCGGGCCGAGCGCCGTCGAATGGATCGCGATGATCGCGCGCAGGCCGCTCGCCTTGTCAGCGCAGAAGACGACCTGTTCGTGCCCCTGAAAAACGGTCACGGGATCAGCCTAAGACCGTTCGAGGACTCCCTGGACCATGACCGCGCCCCGAATCCCCGCCGGGAATTACAACGAGAAGATTTCGGGGCGTGCCCGGACGGCGCTCGCGTGCCACCATGCGGACGTGCTCCCGTACACCGCTTACCTGAGGGTCTACGAACCGCTCGAGGCCTTCCCCGAGCCGGAGCGCTCCTGGTGGACGGCCTACGCGGACCGCGCCGGGGCCCCGGGCCGTCCGGGCAGGATCGCGGCCTTCGACCCCGGACGCGCGGAGCCCACCGGACGCCTCGGGCACGTCGGGCACACCGACCACGGAATTCTGACGGCCCGCCCGCAGAGGGGAATGCGAAGGCCGCCCGCCCAGGACAGCCAGAACGCCTACATAAGGCTTTTCTCCGAGAGGGTCTACATCTGCCCTTGGCGACGGCGTCCGCGTTCCTGGGAGGCTTTCAGTGCCGCGGAGGGGACTCCTGCGACCCCTGCGACACCTGTGGACCCGCACATCCGCGAGAGCAACTGGCATGTGCCGTTCCCCTGGTTCGCGTCCTTCGTACGCGAAGAGCGCGCGCTCGAACTCGGCGGCGGGACCGTCACCGCCCCGCCGCGCTCCCTGATCTACCTGACCACCACGGCCCTGGCCGGGCAGCGCCTCATCCGGGCGTCGATCGCCGGGGAGCGCGCCATGACGGACGTGTCGCCCTTCGGGGACGCCCGGAGTCTCCGGGAGTGGCTCTCGGCCTTCCATGCGGGGTCCCTGGTGGAGCTGGACTACGGCGGACTCGTCCACCTCATGGACGACGACACGCTGGCCGCGGACGACTCCGCCGGCGAGTGCGCGGTGGCGCTCGTGGCACTGGAGCGGGACGAACTGGAACTGGCCGTCGCGATGCAGTTGCGACTTCGGACGCGCTGGCGGGCGATTCGGTCGCTACAGAACGCCAACTGACATTCAGTAAAGAGCCAGCAAAAACCCCTGCTCACAGCCCTGCGTGACGGTTTGCCTACATACGGCTGGGACAAACTCCCGCAGAAAGTTCTCGATTCTCTCCCCCATGCCACCATACGTGTCGCTAGAATCACGCAGCGTAACCCAGTCATCACGAACACGCAGATTTGAGCCAGGGGCTTGCTTACTGCGCTGAGTGATGGCAAGGTTACACCTTGTGATGTCATAGCGGCTCGTTCCGGGCCATAAGAGACATCGGTGAACCGCGCGAAAAAGAAGATCGCAGGATCGGCTGTCAGACGGTCCACGGAGGAGAGGCCGCAAAGATGTCAGCACGTACACCCGAGGCAGAGCCCTTGCTCACCCCGGCAGAGGTCGCCACGATGTTCCGCGTCGACCCCAAGACCGTCACGCGATGGGCGAAGGCCGGGAAGCTCACGTCCATCCGGACCCTGGGCGGGCACCGGCGCTACCGCGAGGCCGAGGTCCGCGCGCTGCTGGCGGGCATCCCGCAGCAGCGTTCGGAGTAGGCCGGACGGACACAACAGCACAGGGCTCCATCGAGCCGTCGAGTCGCCTATCGGGGGCCTCGACGGCTCAGCCTTGTGTTCCGGGGATCGATCGGACGCCTCCGGGAACCCGTCAGGGGACCTCCAGCGCCCTGACCGCCAGCTCGGACTCCTCGCGGGCCAGGCGGTCGAAGGCCTCCCGCAGCAGCGGGTCGTGCCGGGTGGCGTTGCGCACCAGCAGAATGTGCTGCTCGACCAGCAGCGCCTGCAGCTTCTCCCTGGGCAGATCGCGGTGCTGCAGCCAGTCGAGCGCCGACGTCTCCACCATCGACATCCAGCCACGGAGAGTGACCCGCAGCACCGGGCCCGGCGCTCCGATGGCGAACTCGCGCAGGATCCGGTCGAGCAGCAGCGCCCGGGTGCTCTCGACGATCTCGCTCACCTCGCCGGACGCCGACGACGGCCCGCCGCGCAGCAGCGCCAGGTAGCCGGCCGCGTGCTCCTCGACGAAGTCGAAGTAGCGCTTCAGCGCCGTCTCCAGCCGCTCCAGCGGGGTGCCCTCGCTGGGCGCCGACAGCAGCCCGCCGAGCCGGTCGGAGGCACTGCGCAGCGCGGCGAGGTAGAGCTCCTGTTTTCCGCCGAAGTAGTGGTAGACCAGCGCGCGGGACGCGCCCGCCAGAGCGGCCACGTCGTCTATGGAGATCTCCTCGGGCGGCCTGCGGCTGAAGAGCTCGAGTGCGGCCTCGATCAGCTCGTCGCGCCGCTCGTCGACGCTGAGCCTTCTCCTGCCGCGCCTGCCCGCGGTTCCGGTCGGCGCACGATCATCCATCAGCGAAGCGTATCCGAGTAAATAGACCTGTGGCCGCCCGGTCACCCGTGTGACGGGCGTGCTACGCGCCCGCTACGAACCGGTGACCGAGACGGCTTCCTTAATTTCGGACATTCTATCACGGCCAAATAAACATGACCGTTACTCGCGGTTACGAAGCCGTTTGGCGCTAACGGGGGGCATCATGGCATCTTCTTCCTTAGAAGTGACCAAGATATTGCGGCAGGCCTGTTTTTCCCCCCGACAGGAGAGCCATGTCAGCTGACGAAAGCGCCCCGCGGCTCGACACAGCGGTGCCCAGACAGCCCGCGAGCAAGCCCACGATCCGCAATGTCGCGGAGCGTGCCGGGGTCTCCAAATCCCTGGTCTCCCTGGTGATGCGAGGCTCCCCCCACGTGAGCGAACGCCGAAGGCAGGCGGTGCTGAAAGCCGCGAGGGAACTCGGTTACCGGCCCAATGCCGTGGCCCGCAGCCTCGTGGAGGGCCGCACCCGGCTCATCGGCGCGCTCGTCGCCGACCTGCACAATCCCTTCTTCGCCGAATTCCTCGACGGACTCCAGGAGAGCCTGCACGGAGAAGGGCTGCGGATGCTGGTCGGCTCCGGCCGCTGGGATCCGCTCTTCGAAGCCGAGGCGGTCGAGGCCTTTCTGGAAATGCGGGTCGACGGGCTGGTGCTGCTGAGCGTCGTCCCCGACTCCCTCAGCGAGGCCGCCTCCAGCGTGCCCGTCGTGCTGGTCGGCGAACGGGACGTCGAGGGCGTCGACATCGTGGTCGACGACGACGAACTGGGCGCCAGCCTCGCCGTGGACCACCTGGTGGCGCACGGGCACCGGCGGATCGCCCACATCGAGGGCGCCCGGTCCGCGACCGCGCGCTACCGCAGGGCGGGCTACGAGGCCGCGATGACCCGGCACGGGTTCGCCGACCAGATCCTCGTGCAGCCCGGCGACTTCACCGAGGAGGGCGGCTACCGCGCCGCGCGGGCGCTGCTCACCCGCGCCGACCGGCCGACCGCCGTCTTCGCGCCCAACGACCTGGTGGCCACCGGCGCGCTGTCGGCGGCCGACGAGCTCGGCCTCCGGGTGCCCCAGGACGTGTCGATCATCGGTTACGACAACACTCATCTGGCGGCCATCCGGCACATCTCACTGACCAGCGTCGACCAGCCGCGCCGCGACATGGGCCGGGTCGCCGCCTCGCTGCTGTGCTCCCGGATCGAGGATCCCGGCCGGGAGGTGCGCCAGGAACTGGTGCTGCCGCACCTGGTGGTGCGTGCCACGACCGGTCCGGTGGGCGGCTGAGCGACACCCCAGCCTTCGGGAGATCTTTCACAGGGAAGGGTAAGGCGCGGACCAAGTCTCGATCGAAACGCGGACCGGCGCGTCCGGCCGCCCTTTGATGGTCTGGTCGGCACCGTCGGCTCGGCCGGCACCGCCACTGGCCATCGAGGGGGACCATCGTGCGTGATCCGGAACTGGTGTCGTGCGCCCAGCGCGCGGCCGGCGAACTGGAGCGTGCCTGGCAGCGCTGGCGGCGGGCGCGAGGGCTGGTCGAGTCCGACCCCGCCGCGGAGTCCGTGGCCAGCTATGTGGCGCACTCCCTGGATCATCCCTGGGGCCGTCCCCGGGTGGTGCTCGGGCTCGACGCCGAGGAGGCCCGGGCGCTCGCGGCCCTGCTGTGCCGCGAGGACGCCGCGCTCTGAGGGCCGCCGGGGCGATCACATCCGACGCCCCTTTCACGGCTGTTTCGCCTTAGACTGGGTCGGTTGGTAACAGACCGATCACAGGAGCTGATCTTGGCGAACGGACGCAGGTCCCTGGCTCTGGTGCTCGGCTCGATCGCCGCGGCAGGCCTCGGGCTGGCCGCCTGCGGCGACTCCGGCACCCCCGTCGCGGAGCCGCCGACCGCCGGGCCGAGCGACGGCGACACGCGCTCGGGCGGTTCGGGCGGCTCGGAGTCCCGGCAGCAGCACGCCAAGGCGTCGCTGGAGGGCAAGACCGTCGTGCTCGACCCCGGGCACAACGGCGGCCCGCTCAAGGGCGGCCAGGTCTTCGTCGGCAACGGCTACAAGGCGTGCGACACCTCCGGCACCTCCACCAACGCCGGCTACTCCGAGCACGCCTTCACCTGGGACACCGCCAAGCGCCTGCAGAAGGTGCTCCAGGAGCAGGGCGCCAAGGTCGTGCTCACCCGGCAGGACGACAAGGGCTCGGGCCCGTGCGTCGACGAGCGGGCCGCGATCGGCAACAAGAACAAGGCCGACGCGGTGATCTCCATCCACGCCGACGGCGCGGCACCCGGCGGCCGGGGCTTCCACGTGATCAAGCCGAAGCTGGTCAAGGGGCTCAACGACGGCATCGTCGCCCCGTCCAGCAAGCTGGGCGACGCCGTGCGCGACGCTTACAAGTCGGGCACCGGCATGCCCTACGCCACCTATCTCGGCGACGACGGCATCACCGTCCGGGACGACCTGGGCGGCCTCAACCTCTCCAAGGTCCCGAAGATCTTCATCGAGACCGGCAACATGCGCAACAAGACCGACGCCGCCAAGCTCAGCGACCCCGAGTTCCGCCAGCGCATGGCCGTCGCCATGGCCACCGGCCTCACCCGCTACCTGAAGGGCAAGTGACCCCGTAGCCGGTGAAACCGCCCTGGCGGCTCAGACCAGGGCGGCGCGGCCGGTGCCGGGGACGATCTCGCCGAGGGTCCAGGCGGGGAGACCGCGAGAGGCGCACAGCGCCAGGGCGGCGTCGGCGGCCTCGGGGGCGACGACGGCGGCCATGCCGACGCCCAGGTTGAAGGTCTTGTCCAGGTCGGGCTGGGCCACCTGGCCGTAGCGGGCCAGCAGCTCGAAGACCGGCGGGACCGTCCAGGAGCCGCGGCGCAGCACCGCGTCGACACCGGACGGCAGCGAGCGGGCCAGGTTCGCGGCCAGACCGCCGCCGGTGATGTGGGAGAACGCCCGGACCCCACCCGCGTCCTTCAGCGCCAGGCAGTCCAGGGCGTAGATCCGGGTCGGGGTCAGCAGCTCCTCGCCGACCGTCCGGCCCAGCTCGGCGACGGTCTGCTCCAGGGTGAGCGAGGACTCCCGCAGGATGTGGCGGACCAGCGAGTAGCCGTTGGAGTGGATGCCGGAGGACGCCATGCCGATCACCACGTCGCCGGGGCGCACCCGGTCGGGGCCCAGCAGCTCGTCGGCCTCCACCACGCCCGTCGCCGCGCCCGCGACGTCGAACTCGTCGGGCTCCAGCAGCCCCGGGTGTTCGGCCGTCTCGCCGCCGACCAGGGCGGTGCCGGCCAGGACGCAGGCGTCGGCGATCCCGCCGACGATCTCGGCGATCCGCTCGGGCACGACCTTGCCGCAGGCGATGTAGTCGGTCATGAACAGCGGCTCGGCGCCGCAGACCGCCAGGTCGTCGACGACCATGCCGACCAGGTCGTGCCCGATCGTGCCGTAGATCCCCAGCCTGCGGGCCAGGTCGACCTTGGTGCCGACCCCGTCGGTGGAGGTCGCCAGCAGCGGGCGCCGGTACTTCAGCAGCGCCGAGACGTCGAAGAGGCCGGCGAAGCCGCTGGCGTCGTCCACGCACTCGGGGCGGCGGGAACGGGCGACCCGCGACTTCATCAACTCGACCGCGCGTTCACCCGCGGCGATGTCGACTCCGGCGGCCTCGTACGTGCTCACTGAGAGATCCTTGAGGGCTGGGGGACTAGGGGGCGGTCGTGGGCTCGAGGACGTGCTTGCCGCGGGCGGACTCGTCGACCGGGATCGGGTAGACCCCGTCGAAGCAGGCCCGGCACAGCTGCTCCTTGGGCTGCTCGGTGGCCTCGACCAGCCCGTCGAGCGAGATGTAGCCGAGGGAGTCGGCGCCCAGCGACTGGCGCACCTCCTCCACGTTGAGGTTGCCGGCGATCAGCTCGGCCCGGGTGGCGAAGTCGATGCCGTAGAAGCAGGGCCAGCGCACCGGCGGGCTGGAGATGCGCACGTGCACCTCCTTGGCCCCGGCCTCGCGCAGCATCCCGACGATCGCGCGCTGGGTGTTGCCCCGGACGATCGAGTCGTCCACGACGACCAGGCGCTTGCCGGCGATCGCCTCGCGCAGCGGGTTCAGCTTGAGGCGGATGCCCAGCTGCCGGATGGTCTGCGACGGCTGGATGAACGTCCGGCCGACGTAGGAGTTCTTGACGAAGCCCTGCCCGTAGGGGATGCCGGAGGCCTCGGCGTAGCCGATCGCGGCGGGCGTGCCGGACTCGGGCGTGGGGATCACCAGGTCGGCCTCGACGGGGTGCTCGGCGGCCAGCAGCCGCCCCACCTCGACCCGGGTGGCCTGGACGGACCGGCCGGCGATCGTGGTGTCGGGCCGGGCCACGTAGACGTACTCGAAGATGCAGCCCTTGGGGCGGGCCTCGGCGAAGCGCTCGGAGCGCACCCCGTCGGCGTCGATCGCGAGGAGCTCGCCGGGTTCGACCTCCCGGACGAACTGGGCGCCGACGATGTCGAGCCCGGCGGTCTCGGACGCCACCGCCCAGCCGCGCTCCATCCGGCCCAGGACCAGGGGGCGGATGCCCTCGGGGTCGCGGGCGGCGTACAGGGTCTGCTCGTCCATGAAGACCAGCGAGAAAGCGCCGCGGGTCAGCGGCAGGATCTCGTGCGCGGCCTTGAGCGGGCCGCCCTCGCGGGTGGCCAGCAGCGCGGTGAGCACCTCGGTGTCGGTGGTCGCGGTGAGCTGGCCCGGCTCCAGCATGGAGGCGAGCTCGGGGGTGTTGATCAGGTTGCCGTTGTGGGTCAGCGCCAGCGAGCCGTGGCCGGTGGCGCGGAACGTCGGCTGGGCGTTCTCCCAGGTGGGGGAGCCCGTGGTGGAGTAGCGGCAGTGACCGATCGCCATGTGGCCGCGCAGGGTGCTGAGCACGGACTCGTCGAAGACCTGGGAGACCAGCCCCATGTCCTTGAAGACCACGATGCGGGCGCCGTCGCTGACGGCGATCCCGGCCGACTCCTGGCCGCGGTGCTGAAGTGCGTAGAGGCCGAAGTAGGCGAGCTTGCTCACTTCGGCGTCGGCGGCGGCGTCCGGTGGTACCCAGACGCCGAAGACGCCACAGGCGTCCTGCGGGCCTTTGTCGGAGGGATCGAGCTCATGGCTGAGACGTCCATCGGCGTAGCGCGACACGTCGTCCAGTCTAGGGTCAGCTACCAGGTGCTTTTTAAGCGACCCTTGCCGGACGGGGCGGCGTGATCGGCATGACAAGGGGAAGTCTGGGGTCATGGCAGTGTCCCGTCACCCCAGCAGAGTCGGGTTTCCCCCCGAACCACGCGGGCCCGGAGTGTCCGCCCTTTCCCTGGGGCTAGTTGGATTTCTCACTTTCTGGATGTGCGGCCTGGGCATGCTGCTGGCCGTGGCGGGCATCGCCACCGGCGTCTACGCGGTGCAGCGCGACCGCGGCCGCGCGCTGGGCTACGCCGGCATCGCGGTGTCCGTCCTGACCCTGGTGGTGGCGGTGGGCTCGCTGGTGTGGTTCGGCCACCAGGCCGCCCAGTGCGCGGACCGGTACAGCGACAGGCTGGAGCGTTCGCACTGCCTGGACGCCCGGTTCCCGCTGCTCAAGGCCGACCGGGGCTGACCGGCCGGATCAGCACGGGTCGGGTCCGGCCAGCGCCGCGACCGCCTCTCCGGTGAGGGCGGTGGAGTAGACGCGCAGGTCCGCGATCTCCCCGACGAAGCCCAGCCCGCCCGCGTCGGAGCCCACGAAGATGTCACCCGACGGTGAGACCACCGGGTGGTCCAGCCGGACGGCGCGGTCGAGCTCGCCGTCGAGGTAGACGTAGATCTCCTCGGGGTCGACGACCACCGCGACGTGCACCCAGCGGTCCTGCGGCAGGTTCGAGGTGTCCGCGTACTCGGCCCCGCCCCTGAGGGTGAAGAGCTGGAAGCGCAGCCGCTGCTCGTCGGGGTAGAGCCAGCAGCCCATCCCCCGGGCGTCCCGGGGGCCCACGGACTTGTAGAGGGCGCCGCGCCAGGTGCCGGTGGGCGCCTCGCCCAGGCGGAGGAAGAAGGCGACGCCGAACCCGAAGAGCTGGTCGAGTTCGAGCTGGGGCGCCGTGGGGATCACCGCCCTGTCCCCGCCGTGGAAGCTCAGGGCCCGTCCGGTCCTGGCGGGGACCAGGCCCACCGCGGGATCGAGCAGGGCGGGCAGTCCTCCGCCGGTCACGTCCAGTGCGCGGCGGTCGAGCGGATCCGTCTTCCGGATGGTCTCTTCTTCGAAGGTCCAGTGCGCGGCGAGCATGCCTGCACCGTCCGTCGCCGGCGGATTTCTGGCAAGGCCCAATCCCTCAAGTCCCTACCAGAACCTGTCAAAGTGTGACGATTGGCAGCAATTCGCTGAGATCAGCCCTGGTGCCGGTGGCGTGGACCCGGCCGTCGGAGACGGTGTCCGCCCAGGCCAACGCGCCGGTGGCCAGCCCGACGAACGTGCGGGCGTCGGTCTCCACCACGTTGGGCGGGGTGCCTCTGGTGTGCCTTGTGCCCTCGACGCACTGAACGGCCGCATACGGAGGAATTCTTACTTCTACTGACTTTCCGGGTGCCCGCTGGACGAGAAGTCCGAGAAGATGCTTCACTGCGGCCTTCTCCACCGCGCGCTCCGGCCGCTCCCCCGCGGCATAGGCCGACACCGCCCGGGACACCGCCTCCATGCTGGGATTCATCCGGACGACGTTACAGGCGGGCGCGCGGACCGGTAGAAATATGCCGGTTGAGTGCGATCTTTCGAGGTGACCATGTCCGACGTCCAGCCACTGCAGCCCGGTGACCCCGGCCGGCTCGGTGATCATCAACTGGAAGGGCGCCTCGGCGAGGGACGCCGCGGCGTGGTGTTCCGCGCCCTCCACGACGGCGCCCCCGTCGCGGTGAAGCTCCTGCACACCCGGCTCACCGGCGACCCGGGGGCACGGGAGGAGTTCCTGCGCGAGGCGATGGCGGCCCAGCGGGTCAGCGGCAGCCGCACCGCCCGTCCGGTCGACGCCGACGTCGCCGGAGACTGGCCGTTCCTGGCGACCGACCTGGTGGTCGGCCCGTCCCTGCAGCAGATGCTCGTCCAGAGCGGCCGGGGCGACCGGACCACGGTGGAGCGCCTGGCCGTCGGCATCGTGCTCGGCCTGGCCCAGCTGCACAAGGCGGGGATCGCCCACCTCGACCTCAAGCCCAGCAACGTGCTCATCGCCCACGACGGGCCGGTGCTGACCGACGTGGGCGTGGCCCGCGCGCTGGCCGCCGGCGGGCTGCCCCCCGAGCAGGGCGTCCCCTCCTTCCAGGCGCCCGAGCAGCTGGACACCGGCACCCCGGGACCGAGCAGCGACATGTGGGCCTGGGCCGCGATCGTGGCCATGGCCGCGTCCGGCAAGCCCCCCTTCGGCGACGACAACGCCGAGGCGGTCGCCGTCCGGGTGCTGCACTCCGAGCCGGAGCTGCACAGGCTGCCGGACTCCGTGCGCGACATGGTCGTCATGGCGCTGAACAAGGACCCTTTCCGGCGGCCCACCGCCGAGATGGTCCTGCAGACGCTGCTGCGCCGCGGGCTGGCGCTGCCGGCGTCCCAGCAGACCGAGGCCCAGAACCTCCTGCTCGCCCCGGTCCCCGAGGACCCCTGGTCCGCGGAGAGCACCGCCGCGCTGCCCGCCCTGGAGCCGGCGCTGTCACAGGCCCCCGACCGGCCCTCCGACCCGTTCTCCGGCCCCTATCTGCCGCCCGCCCCCGACCGGAACGAGTGGCCCGAGCCCGAGCCCCTGCCGAACATGACGGCGGTGTGGAACGGCTCGCCCCAGGTGGACGTCCGCACGCCCGCCGCCGCCCGCCAGGACCAGCGCATGGTCAAGGGCCTGGGCGCCCTGGTCATCGGCGTGGTCGTGGGCATCATCGTGATCACCCTGCTGTGGAACGGGGCCTCCGACGACGACCCGCCGTCCACCGCGCAGACCAGCTCGGCGCCCGCCGGGAGCGAGGCCGCCTTCAGCGGCACCTGGCGCGGCACCGCCACCAACCAGTCGGGTGTGAAGTTCAGCATCGAGGTGACCTTCTCCGACGCGCAGAAGGCGACGGCCAAGATCGGCGCGGGCAACTGCACCGGCCAGCTCGCCCGGACGGGCGGCGCCGGGGAGAAGATCCAGATGTCCTTCACCCGGACCGGCGGGCAGTGCACTCCCGGCAACGTCACGATCACCGATCCGGGCGGCGGCAAGCTGCTCTACTCCTGGGTCATGCCCGGCCGCAACCGTCACTACGAGGCGACTCTCCTGCGCTCCTGAAGCGCTGACCAGGAGTTGTTCCTTCGGCAGACCGAGCCGCGCCGCCGGTTCGACGGCACCTCGCGGCTCGGCGACGGCAAAGAACAACAGGTTGTTTTTAGGGCTACTCTTTGCGGGGCCGCCCCCCAGATGGCAAGTGGACGAGAGGAGAACCCCCAGTGACGTCAGTCCGGCGGCGCGCCGGAGCGGCCTTGGTCGCCGTCGTCGGCGCGCTGATGCTCGCAGCCCCTTCCTCCGGCGCCGTGGTCCCCCTCCCCCAGGACAACGACAAGCTGCGCCAGCTCACCAAGCAGCTGGCCGCGCTCGACAAGGAGCTGGGCGGCGAGCTGGAGGAGCTCAAGGACATCCAGCGGCAGGCGAAGCAGTCGCTTCAGCGCAAGAAGGACCTCGGCGAAGACCTCGAGAAGTCCCGCAACATCGTCGCCCGCCTGGCCTCCAACCAGTACATCTCCAGCGGCGTCGACCCCACCCTGGCGGTCCTGCAGCAGAGCGACCCGCAGTCCGCCCTGTCGGGCATGGCTCTGATCAGCCACCTCTCCAGCAACGAGGCCAACCGCACCAACAGCATCCAGCGGACGTTCGACCTCCAGGCCGAGGCCGCCAAGGAGGCCAAGGTCCAGCTCAACAAGCTCGACAAGAAGATCAAGCAGATGGAGTCCAAGAAGGCGGACATCAAAAAGCAGATCGAGAGATTCGCCCCGACGCCTCTCATCGGCAACAGCGGCATGACCGCCCGGATGACGGTCCTCCGCGACGCGATCCTGGACCGCTACCGCCCCTTCCCCGTCATCGGCTGCACGCGAGTGGGCGACCCCCTGGACCACGGGTCCGGGCGCGCCTGCGACTTCATGGAGAGCACCGGCGGCCAGATGCCGACCGCCGAACGCCTCGCGCACGGCGACCAGGTCGCCCAGTTCGCCATCACCAACGCCTCCAAGTACGGCGTCAAGTACGTCATCTGGAAGCAGCGCATCTACGACATGCGCAGCCCTGGATGGTCGGCGATGTCCAACCGCGGCAGCATCACCCAGAACCACTTCGACCACGTGCACATCTCGGTCTTCTGACGCGGCCTCTCCCGGCGGACCGAGACGCTCGTCGTCACCGGCGCATCACGGCTTCCGGAGAGCGGAGGCCAGCGGAAGGCTTTCAGGACTACTCTTTGCGAGATTGCCCCGCAGATCGCGAGCGGGCGAGAGGAGACCCCCCAATGCCGTCAGTCCGGCGGCGCGCCGGAGCGGCCTTGGTCGCCGTCGTCGGCGCGCTGATGCTCGCAGCCCCCTCCTCCGGCGCCGCGGTCCCCCTCCCCCAGGACAACGACAAGCTGCGCCAGCTCACCAAGCAGCTGGCCGCGCTCGACAAGGAGCTGGGCGGCGAGCTGGTCGAGCTCAAGGACATCCAGCAGCAGGCGCAGAAGGCGCTGCGGCGCAAGAAGGACCTCACCGTGAACCTCGGCAGGTCCCGCAACACCGTCGCCCGCCTGGCCTCCAGCCAGTACATGTCCAACGGCGTCGACCCCACTCTGGCGGTCCTGCAGCAGAGCGACCCGCAGTCCGCCCTGTCGGGCATGGCTCTGATCAGCCACCTCTCCAGCAACGAGGCCAATCGCGCCAACAGCATCCAGCACACCCTCGACCTCCAGACCCAGGCGACCAAGGAGGCCAGGAACAAGCTCAACAAGCTCGACAAGAAGATCAAGCAGATGGAGTCCAAGAAGGCGGACATCAAAAAGCAGATCGAGAAGTTCGCCCCGACTCCCCTGATAGGCACCGGCGGCATGACCGAGCGGATGAAGACCCTCCGCGACGCGATCCTGGAGCGCTACCGTCCCTTTCCCGCCATCGGCTGCACGCGCCCCGGCGACGCCCAGGACCACGGCTCCGGACGCGCCTGCGACTTCATGGAGAGCAACGGCACGATGCCGACCGCCGACCGGCTCGCGCACGGCGACCAGGTCGCCCAGTTCGCCATCGACAACGCCCAGAAGTACGGCGTCAAGTACCTCATCTGGAAACAGCGCTACTACGACATACGCAATCCCGGCTGGTCGCCGATGTCCGACCGCGGCAGCATCACCCAGAACCACTGGGACCACGTGCACATCTCGGTCTTCTGACCCCGTTCCTCAAGGGGAGTGGGATCACCGGGCGCCGGCGACGAGGGATGCCGCGATCGCGAGCATGACGGCGGCGATCACGCCGTCGAGCACGCGCCAGGCGTGCGGGCGGGCGAGCAGGGGGCGCAGAGTGCGGGCGCCGTACCCGAGGGCGGTGAACCACAGCAGGCTGGCGAGGACCGCGCCCGCTCCGAACCACCAGCGCCCCTCGCCGCGGCCGCTCGCCACGGAGCCGAGCAGCGTGACCGTGTCGAGGTAGACGTGGGGATTGAGCCAGGTGAGCGCGAGGGCGGTGCCCGCCGCCGCTGCCATGCCCGCACGGGCGGCACCGGGATGCCCCGTGTCGCCGGATTCCAGAGAGGCTCCGGCGGGACGCAGGGCCCGGCGGGCGGCCATCGCGGCGTAGACGGCGAGGAACGCCGCCCCGCCCCACCGCATCGCCGTGTCCAGCCACGGCATCACCGCCAGGAGGGCTCCCGTGCCGACGACGCCGGCGGAGATCAGGAGCGCGTCCGAGACGGCGCAGATCGCCACCACCAACCCCACGTGCTCGCGACGCACCCCCTGGCGAAGCACGAACATGTTCTGGGCGCCGATGGCGACGATGAGGGACAGGCCGAAACCGAGTCCGGAGAGGCTGTGGACGAGCATGCAAGGGAGGCTATGAAGAACCCGCTGATGCAGTCCAACGAATGTTTCTGCGGCTGCATTAGATTTGCTTCATGGAGATGGCTCAGCTGGACGCCCTGGTCGCCGTGGTCGACGAGGGTTCGTTCGACGGCGCCGCCCGCAGGCTGCACGTGACGCCCTCGGCCGTCAGCCAGCGCATCAAGGCGCTCGAGTCCGCGGTCGGGACCGTACTGCTGCGCCGGGCCCGGCCCGTGGTCGCCACCGAGCTCGGCACCGACTACGTGCGGCTCGCCCGCCAGGTGCTGGCGGTGGTGCACGAGTCCGGGCTTCCCGGCGGAACCGACGGCGCCCCGGCGACCGCCCTTCCCAGGGTGCCGCTGGCGATCAACGGCGATTCCCTCAACACCTGGGCGATGGCGGCCCTGGCCCGGGTCGCGGACCTCGCCGTGTTCGACGTCCACCGCGAGGACCAGGACCACTCGGCGGAGCTCCTGCGCTCCGGCGAGGTCATGGCCGCCATCACCACGCAGGCGCGCCCTGTGCAGGGCTGCTCGGCGGTCCGGCTCGGCGTCATGCGCTACCGCCCGTTCGCCGTCCCGGCGTTCGTCCGGCGGTGGTTCCCCGAGGGCGTCACGCCCGACGCCCTCGCGCACGCCCCGGTGATGATGTTCGACCGCAAGGACGACCTGCAGGACCGCTACATGCGCGAACGCGCCGGGCGCGCCCTCGAACCGCCCCGGCACTACATCCCCTCCACCGCCGACTACGCCCGGGCCATCGCCCACGGGCTCGGCTGGGGCCTGCTCTCCGCCGAGCACTCCGACCCCCTCCTGGCCGGAGGCCGGGTGGAGGCGCTGGAACCGGACGGCCACGTGGACGTCGAGCTGTACTGGCAGCAGTGGTCGCTGCGCACCCCCGTCCTGGACGCCGTCGCCCGCGCGGTCCGGCAGGCCGCCGCGGACGCCCTCCTGCCCTAGCGGAGGACCGGCTGGAAGCGGGACAGGGCCCGCCCCGGGAAAGGGGCGGGCCCTGTCGCGGGCCGTTCGGGAACCGTCAGGCCATGAGGTTCGGCAGGGTGCCGGTGTGGGCCTCGCGCAGCTCGTGCAGCGGGATCGAGAAGAGCCCGTCGACGGTGAACGAGTCGCCGCCGACCACGCCGATGGTGGTGAACGGGACGCCCGCCTGGGTGCAGATGTCCACGAAACGGGTCTCGGCCTCGGGGCGGACCGCCACGACGGCGCGGGCCACGGACTCGGAGAACAGCTCCGTGAACGGGTCGCCCTGCAGCGCCACCCGCACGCCCAGGCCGCCGCGCAGGGACGCCTCCACGAGGGCCTGGGAGAGGCCGCCGTCGGAGAGGTCGTGCGCGCCCGACAGGAGGGTCTCCTGGGCCGCGGTGATGAGCACCGAGCCCAGCGCCGCCTCCGCGGGCAGGTCGACCATCGGCGGGAGGCCGCCCAGGTGGCCGTACATGACGTGCGCCCACTCCGAGCCGCCGAACTCCTCGCGCGTGGTGCCCAGCAGGACCAGCTTGTGGCCCTCGGCCGCGAACGCCATCGCGGTGCGGCGGCGGACGTCGGCGTGCACGCCCAGGACGCCGATCACCGGGGTCGGGTTGATCGGCGTGCTGCCGGTCTGGTTGTAGAAGCTGACGTTGCCGCCGGTGACCGGGATGCCCAGCGCCAGGCAGGCGTCCGCGAGGCCCTCGGTGGCCTTCGAGAACTGCCACATGACGCCCGGGTCCTCCGGCGAGCCGAAGTTCAGGCAGTTCGTGACGGCCAGCGGCTGCGCGCCCGTGGCCGCGACGTTGCGGTACGCCTCGGAGAGGGCCAGCTGGGCCCCCGCGTACGGGTCGAGCCGGGTGTAGCGGCCGTTGCCGTCCAGGGCCAGCGCGACGCCCAGGCCGGTCTCGTCGTCCAGGCGGATGACGCCGGCGTTCTCCGGCTGGGCCAGCACGGTGTTGCCCAGCACGTACCGGTCGTACTGGGAGGTGATCCACTCCTTGTCCGCCAGGTTCGGCGAACCGGCCAGCCACATCACGGTCTTGCGCAGCTCGTCCCTGGTCGACGGGCGCGGCAGCCGTCCGGGCGTGTCCGCCTGGAGCCGCGCCTGGTCGGCGGGCACCGCGACCGGGCGCTCGTAGACCGGGCCGTCGTGCGCGGCCGTCCGCGGCGGGATGTCGACGATGACCTCGCCGTGCCAGGTCATCACCAGGCGGCCGGTGTCGGTGACCTCGCCGATGACCGTGGCGGGCACCTCGTAGCGGGCGCAGACGGCCATGAACTCGTCGACGTTCGCAGGCGTGACGACCGCCATCATGCGTTCCTGCGACTCGCTCATGAGGATTTCCTCGGGCAGCAGGTTCGGGTCGCGCAGCGGCACCCTGTCCAGCTGGACGTCCATGCCGCCGGTGCCGCCCGCGGCCAGCTCGGTGGTCGCGCAGGACACCCCGGCCGCGCCGAGGTCCTGGATGCCCTCCACCAGGCCCTTGTGGAACAGCTCCAGCGAGCACTCGATGAGCAGCTTCTCCATGAACGGGTCGCCGACCTGGACCGAGGGCCGCTTGGCCTGCGACTCCTCGTCGAAGCTCGCCGAGGCCAGCACGGACGCGCCGCCGATGCCGTCAGGGCCGGTGTAGGAGCCGTAGAGCACGACCTTGTTGCCGACGCCGGACGCCGAGGCCTTGTGGATGTCCTCGTGCCGCAGCACGCCGATGCACAGGGCGTTGACCAGCGGGTTGTCCTGGTAGCAGGGGTCGAAGACCGTCTCGCCGCCGATGTTGGGCAGGCCCAGGCAGTTGCCGTAGCCGCCGATCCCGCTGACCACGCCGGGCAGGACCCGCCGGGTGTCGGGGGCGTCGGCCGCGCCGAAGCGCAGCGAGTCCATCACCGCGACCGGGCGGGCGCCCATCGAGATGATGTCGCGGACGATGCCGCCGACGCCGGTGGCCGCGCCCTGGTGGGGCTCGACGAACGACGGGTGGTTGTGCGACTCGACCTTGAAGGTCACCGCCCAGCCCTGGCCGACGTCCACGACACCGGCGTTCTCCCCCATGCCGACCAGCAGCTTGTCGGTCTTGGGGGCCTTCTCGCCGAACTGGCGCAGGTAGATCTTGGAGCTCTTGTAGGAGCAGTGCTCGGACCACATGACCGAGTAGATCGCCAGCTCCGAGGCGGTCGGGCGGCGGCGGAGGATGTCGCGTACCTTCCGGTACTCCTCCTCGTTCATGCCCAGCTCCTTGTAGGGCTGGGGCTGATCCGGGGTCCGGCCGGCGAGGGCCACGTTGTCGGTACCGCTCATGCGTTGATCAGGCCCTTGACGATCGAGGTGAAGAAACCGAGCCCGTCGGTCGTCGGGCCGGTGAGGGACTCCACGGCGTGTTCCGGGTGGGGCATGAGGCCCACGACGTTGCCGGCCTCGTTGGTGACGCCGGCGATGTCGTTGAGCGAGCCGTTGGGGTTGACGTCCATGTACCGCGCGACCACCCGGCCGGAGGACTCCAGCTCCTCGACGGTCTCGGCGGACGCGGTGAAGCGGCCGTCCATGTTCTTCAGCGGGACGACGATCTCCTGCCCCTGCGCGTACTCCGACGTCCAGGCCGTCGCCGCGTTCTCGACGCGCAGCCGCTGGTCGCGGCAGACGAAGTGGCCCTCGGCGTTGGGCATGAGGGCGCCCGGCAGCAGGTGGGCCTCGGCCAGGACCTGGAATCCGTTGCAGATGCCCAGGACGGGGAGGCCCGCCTTCGCGGCCGGAATCAGCTCCTCCATGAGCGGGGCGAACCGGGCGATGGCTCCGGCCCGGAGGTAGTCCCCGTAGGAGAAGCCTCCAGGGAGCACCACCGCGTCGACCCCCTGCAACGAGGTGTCGGCGTGCCACAGCTCTACAGGCTCTCCGCCCGCTATGCGCACCGCTCTGGCGGCGTCGCGATCATCGAGGGAACCAGGAAAAGTGATGACGCCCACGCGGGCCATCTGCACTCCATTGCGATCCTCGGCGTCCCAGGTGAGGACGGCCGTCTACCGGCCTAACCTACCCGGCGCTGCGCACCAGTTCGGATTCGAGACGGGGCAGAGGCGCCTCTTCGTTCCAGGTCAGTCGTTTGCGCAGGACGACGCGCACCCCGTCGGGGGTGGCGGTGAGGGCCAGGTCGTCCACCAGGGAGCTCATGATGTCCAGGCCGCGGCCGGATTCGGCGAGTTCCTCCACCGGGCGCACCGCGGGGTCGAGGCCTTTCCCGTGGTCGGTGACGGAGAGCACACAGGCGCCCTCTTCTATGCGTCCGGTGACCTCGTATTCGAGGGTCGCGGAATGCCTGACGACATTCGTGCACGCCTCGGAGGCGGCCACCAGAATGTCGTGGACGCAGTCTCCGGAAACACCGAGCCCGCGCAGCGCGTCCCCGAGCACCCGGCGGATCACCGGCACGCTCAGCTCCTCACAGGGCAAAGCCAGCGAGAATTTCATATTCACCAGGCCCACCTCGGAAAGTCGGACGGACCTAACAGTTCCCCGCGGTATCCGCGATAATCACCTGGTGGCGAACCGTTTGAATGAGTTACCCACTGGAACGCGACAATGCGGTCTTGTTCCCCCGCAGTTCATTCCGCGTGGACTTCGAAGTCCTCGATAACCGGATTGGCGAGCAGCGTGCCGGCGAGTTCCCGGATCCGCTCCACCGCGTCCTCGTCGGCCGGGCCGTCGAGTTCGATCTCGAACCGCTTGCCCTGGCGGACCGCCGTCACGCCCTCGAAGCCCATCTGGGGAAGCTTCCGCGAGATCGCCTGCCCCTGCGGGTCCAGGATCTCCGGCTTCAGCATGACCTCCACGACCACACGCGCCACTGCTCTTCCCCCCTCATGGGCTACGCCCACGGCTGATCACTGTCCTAGTCTTAACGGCAATCCGAAAGCGTACGCCACGTGCGCGACCCTCCCCCCAGGAGCCAGTCCTTGGACGTCTCTGAGCTCACCCCCGCGGAACGCCGGGTATGGGACGCCTTCCCCGCCGGTGAACTGGTGGACCTGACCCCCCTCGACGCCGCGCAGGCCGACCAGTGGGGCCCGCACCGCCGCGTCCGCGCCTCGGTGCTGGTGGCGCTGCTCACCGGGGCCAGGGAGCCCGAACCCGGCCAGGTGCCCAAGCTCCAGCTGCGCGGAGCGTACGTGACGGGCGCGCTGGACCTCGGCCACGCCCAGGTGCAGGTCCCGCTGACGCTCACCGAGTGCGTGCTGGCCGAGCCTCCCCGGCTGTACTGGGCGCAGCTGCAGTCGGTGCACCTGATGCAGTGCAGGCTGCCCGGCCTGGTCGCCTCCGGCGCCCGCGTCGACGGCCACCTGTGGCTGGAGGGCAGCGTCATCACCGGAGGGCTGCTGCTGGACGGGGCGCACATCGGCGGCATCCTCAGCCTGTCCGGAGCCCAGCTCACCAACCCCGCCGAGGAGGCGCTGCTGGCCGACCGGCTCCAGGTCGAGGCCAACATCTACTGCGACCGGGGCTTCCGCGCCGAAGGCGAGGTGCGGCTGCCGGGCGCGCGGATCGGCGGACAGCTGATCTTCCGCGGCGCCACCCTGCGCAACGCCGACGGGCCCGCGCTGTACGCCTCCCGGCTGGACGTGGCGGCGAACGTCTTCTGCGACGAGGGCTTCGACGCCGAGGGCGAGATCCGGCTGCGCGGCGCCCGCGTCGGCGGCTACCTGTCGCTGGTCGGAGCCCGGCTGAAGCACCGCGGGCGGGCCCTCAACGCCGACGACCTCATCGTCGACATCGACGTCTACTGCTCCGACGGCTTCGACTGCACCGGCGAGGCCTCGTTCGCCGGAGCCAAGATCGGCGGGCAGCTCAGCTTCAAGGGAGCGCGGCTGGCCAATCCCGACGGCACCGCGCTGAACGTGCAGCGGCTGACCGCCGAGGAGCTGCTGCTGCGCCCCGCCGCCCCGGTGGAGGGGGTGGTGGACCTCTCCTACGCCAGAATCGCCCTGGTACGAGACGATCCGGCCACCTGGGCGTCCTCGCTCCAGCTCGACGGATTCGCCTACGAGATGCTCGAACCGCCGCTGACCGCCGTGGAGCGGCTGGAGTGGATCCGCCGCGACAAGGACGGCTACCAGCCCCAGCCGTACGAGCGGCTCTCGGTCACCTACCGCACGATCGGGCTGGACACCGACAGCCGGGCGGTCCTGCTGGCCAAGCAGCGCGACCGGCGGGCCACCCAGCCCTGGCACAACCGGATCTTCGGCTACCTGCAGGACGTCCTGGTCGGCTACGGCTACCGGCCGTTCCGCGCCCTGGCCTGGCTCGGGGCGCTGCAGGTGGCGGGCACGGTGCTGTTCACGATCGAGAAGCCCGGCAAGCTGGACCCCGAGCACGAGCCGCACTTCAACGCCTTCTTCTACACGCTGGACCTGCTGCTGCCGATCGGCTCCCTGAACCAGGAGACGGTGTTCGCGCCCGCGGGGATCTACCAGGTGGCGGCGAACGTCCTGGTGGCCGCGGGCCTCCTGCTGGGACTCACCGTGGCGGCCGGAGCCTCCCGCGCGCTGTCGCGGGAGTAGCCCCGGGAACAGACGACCGCAGCGAAGCGAGGATCGGCTGTTCCCCCGCGGGGGTCTGGGGGTCGCCCCCCAGATAGACACAGCCCCCTGGACCAACGACCCCAGCCCGACATCCCCGAACCGACGACCCCAGCCCGACACTCCCCGAACCGACGACCCCAGCCCGACACCTCCGGCTCGACACCCCAGCCCGACACTCTCCGAACCGGCAGCCGAAGCCGGAAACCCTCAGCCGAGGGCGAGCAGCCGGAAGGGGTCCTCCAGCAGGGCGCCGGTCTCGCGCAGGACGGCCGAGCCCAGTTCGCCGTCGACGACGCGGTGGTCGAACGACAGCGACAGGGTCGCCACCCGGCGCGGCTTGATCTTCCCCCGGTGCATCCAGGGCAGTTCCCGGATCCGGCCGACCGCGAGGATGGCCGACTCTCCGGGGCTCAGGATCGGGGTGCCGGCGTCGACGCCGAAGACGCCGACGTTGGTGATGGTGATGGTGCCTCCGGTGAGGTCGGCCGGATCGCACCGGCCGTCGCGGGCCTTGGCGATCAGGGCGGAGAGTCCGGCCGCCAGCTCCGGCAGGGGCAGCGCGTGGGCGTCCTTGAGGTTGGGCACCAGCAGGCCGCGCTCGGCCGCGACGGCCACGCCCAGGTTGACCCGGCGCTTCACCACGATCTCCCGGGCCTCCTCGTCCCAGGAGGAGTTGATCATCGGGTGCCGGCGGACCGCGGTCAGCAGCGCCCGGGAGACCAGCAGCATGGGACTGATCTTGAGCTCGGCGTACTCGGGGAGGGCGCGGAGCCGCTCCACCGTCTTCACGGCGCGCGTGACGTCCACTTGCAGGAACTCCGTCACGTGCGGCGCTGAGAAGGCGGAGGAGACCATTGCCGCCGCCGTGGCCTTCCGCACCCCCTTGACCGGGATCCGCTCCTCGTCGGCGCTCCGTGGAGGCGTCGGAGGCCGCTCACGCTCCGCGGGCGCCACCGCGCCGGCCGTCTCCACCGACGCGCGGACGTCCTCGCGGGTGACCGTCCCCTCCGGACCGGTGCCCACGACCGTGGAGAGGTCGACGCCCAGGTCCTTGGCGAGCTTGCGGACCGGGGGCTTGGCCAGCGCCCTGCCCGCCGGAGGCGCGGCCGCCGGACGGTTCGCGGGCCTGCGGGGCCTGCGCCTGGTGCTGGCGGGCTTCACGCCGTAGCCCACCAGCACCGGGGTGCGGATGGTCTCCTCGCCGGCCTTGGGCGGCCTCGTCTCCTGCTCGGGCGCGGAGCCCTTGGGCTCCGGGGCGCCCTCCCCCGGCTCGCGCACCCCGATGATCGGCGTGCCGACGGCGACGGTGTCCCCCTCGTCCACGAGCAGCTCGGCCACCACGCCCTCGTACGGGCTGGGCAGCTCGACGATGGCCTTGGCCGTCTCGATCTCCACGACCGTCTGGTTGAGCTCGACGGAGTCGCCCGGCGCGACGTGCCACCTGACGATCTCCGCCTCGGTCAGCCCCTCCCCCACGTCGGGGAGCCTGAAGTGCCTCACCATGAGAACGTCCTGTCCACCGCGTCCAGAATCCGGTCGAGGTCGGGGAGGTAGTGGTCCTCCAGCCTCGAGGGGGGATAGGGGGTGGCGAAGCCCCCGACCCGCAGGACGGGCGCCTCCAGGTGGTAGAAGCAGTGCTCGGCGACCCGGGCCGCGAGCTCGCCGCCGAAGCCGCCGAACACCGGGGCCTCGTGCACCACCACGCAGCGGCCGGTGCGGCGCACCGACTCCAGGATCGTGGCGGTGTCCAGGGGGGACAGCGAGCGCAGGTCGACGACCTCGAGCGAGCGGCCGTCCTCCTGGGCGGCCTGCGCGGCCTCCAGGCACGTCTTCACCATGGGCCCATAGGCCAGGAGGGTCGCATCGGTTCCGGGACGGGCCACCACGGCCCGTCCGAACGGCACGGACTCGGCCGCCGGGTCGACCTGGGCCTTGTCCCAGTAGCGGCGCTTGGGCTCGAAGAAGACGACCGGGTCCGGGCAGGCGACCGCCTGCTGGATCATCCGGTAGGCGTCCGCGGGGTCGGCGCAGGCCACGACGCGCAGGCCCGCGGTGTGCGCGAAGTAGGCCTCGGGCGACTCGCTGTGGTGCTCGACCGCGCCGATGCCGCCCCCGCAGGGGATCCGCACGACCACCGGCAGCTCGACCGCGCCGCGCGAGCGCATCCGCATCTTGGCGAGCTGGGTGATGATCTGGTTCGCGGCGGGGAAGACGAAGCCGTCGAACTGGATCTCGCACACCGGCCGGTAGCCGCGCAGCGCCAGGCCGATCGCGGTGCCGACGATGCCGGACTCCGCCAGCGGGGTGTCGATCACCCGCTCCGCGCCGAACTCCTTCAGCAGGCCGTCCGTCACCCGGAAGACGCCGCCGAGCCTGCCGACGTCCTCGCCCATGACCAGGACCTTCGGGTCGTCGGCCATGGCCTTGCGCAACCCCTGGTTGATCGCCTTGGCCAGGGTCAGCGTCTCGCTGCGCGGCCGCGGCATGGTCTCGATCATCTCGGTCATCGGAACCCCGCCAGGTAGGAGTCGTAAGCGGCCTTCTCTTCCTCCAGGACCGCGTGGGGGTCCGCGTAGACCCGGTCGAACAGCTCCGCGGGGGGCGGGTCGGGCAGCGCCAGGCAGGCCTTCCGCAGCGCGGCGGCCTCCCGCTTGGCGTGGGCGTCGATCTCGTCGAAGAAGTCGGGGGAGGCCAGGCCCTCGCGGGACAGGTACGCCTTGAGCCTGGCGATCGGGTCCTTGAGCCTCCAGGCCTCCAGCTCGTCGGAGTCCCGGTAGCGGGTGGGGTCGTCGGTGGTGGTGTGCGCGCCCATCCGGTAGGTGTACGCCTCGACCAGGGTGGGGCCGCGGCCGGTCCGCGCCAGGTCCAGGGCGCGGCGGGTGACGGCGAGGCAGGCCAGCACGTCGTTGCCGTCCACCCGCACGCCGGGGAAGCCGAAGCCCTGGGCCCGGCGGTACAGCGGGATCCGGGTCTGGCGCTCCAGCGGCTCGGAGATGGCCCACTGGTTGTTCTGGCAGAAGAAGACGATCGGCGCGTCGTTGACCGACGCCCACACGAACGACTCGTTCACGTCGCCCTGGGAGGTGGCTCCGTCGCCGAAGTAGACGATGGCGGCGTCGCCGATGCCGGTGCCATGGCGGCCGTCCCGCTGGATGCCCATGGCGTAGCCGGTGGCGTGCAGCGTCTGGGTGCCGATGACGATCGAGTAGAGGTGGAAGCCGTGCTCCTTCGGGTCCCAGCCGCCGTGGTCCACGCCGCGGAAGAGCTTGAGGATGTTCAGGAACGGCAGTCCGCGGCAGTGGGCGACGCCGTGCTCGCGGTAGGTGGGGAAGACCATGTCCCCCGCGCCCAGCGCCCTGCCGGAGCCGACCTGCGCGGCCTCCTGGCCCAGCAGCGAGGGCCACAGGCCCAGCTCGCCCTGGCGGGTGAGGGCCACCGCCGCGCCGTCCAGGGTCCGGACGACGACCAGGTCCCGGTAGAGGTCGCGGAACTGCTGGTCGGTCAGCGTGAGCGGGTAGTCGGGGTGCTCGAGCCGCTCGCCCTCGGGCGTGAGCAACTGGATGAACTCGGTGTCCTGCGCGGTGTGCGCGTCTAGGGTCACGACCGCCTCCTTCGTCTGCCCGGAGCGCGGGGTCGCCGCACTTCCGGGTGGCCGGGGCCCCCTCCGCCCCCCACCGGGTCACGGCGGGGCTCGTAAGGGAGGTCTGCGCCCATCGTGGCACAGATCACTCGGCCCCTACCATCCCCTACCGTAAGATCTACCCCGGCACCGCCGCGTCAGACGTGAATCTTCGGTGAGACCGCGACACCACGGGAAAGATTCAGTCGATCACGTCCCGGGTCGTGCGGGTGGTGACGTCGCGGGTGACCACGCCGTCGACCGGCCGCTCGATGTGCGGCACGATCTCGGGGTCGACCCCGGCCCGCCGCGGGGGCAGGTACTGCAGGGCGAGGGTCACCACACCCATGATCATGAAGATGACGCCGATCGCGTTGATGTCCACCGGATCGCCGTCCGCCTTGATGGCGAACTTGAGGATGGCGCCTATCGTGAACAGGAAGATCGCCAGACTGAAACGCATCGCAGTTTCCCTTCGCCGAACCCGGAATGCTCGGTAAAGGTCTCCCCATCCGCGAGGCATCGGACACACGATCGTCGCTGTGTGCGCGATCACCGGCCGAGGCCGGACCCGGCCACTCCCGCCGGGAGTCGGATCCCCTCGAAGACGGAAACGCGGGAACACGGAAGCCCCGGCACGGGATCCGTGCCGGGGCTTCGCGGTGCTCTGCCGCCTTCGAGGAGCGGAGCGGCCTTAGAAGGCCTCCTCCGGCAGCTCCATGACGTCCAGGGTGACGTTCTCGGCCATCACGCGGTCCGAGGACAGCCGGGGCAGGACGTTCGCGGTGAAGAACTGCGCCGCGGCGACCTTGCCGGTGTAGAAGTTGCGGTCGGCGTCGGAGACCTCGCCGCCCAGGCGGCCCAGCGCCACCTCGGCCTGGCGCAGCAGCAGCCACGCCACGACGGTGTCGCCGAGGGCCATCAGCAGGCGGGTGCTGTTCAGCCCGACCTTGTAGACCTCCTTCGGGTTCTCCATCGAGCCGAGCGCGGCGTTGACCATCGTGCCGATGATGCCCTCGGTGTCGGCCACGGCCTGGGACAGCAGGGCGCGGTCGTTCTTCAGGCGGCCGTTGCCGGCCTCGGACGCGGCGAACGCCTTGATCTCGTCCAGCAGCACGTTCAGGGTCGCGCCCTGGTCGCGCAGGATCTTGCGGAAGAACAGGTCCTGGCCCTGGATCGCGGTGGTGCCCTCGTAGAGGGTGTCGATCTTGGAGTCCCGGATGTACTGCTCGATCGGGTATTCCTGCAGGAAGCCCGAGCCGCCCAGGGTCTGCAGGGACTCGGCGCCCAGCAGCGCGTAGGAGCGCTCGGAGCCGAAGCCCTTGACGATCGGCAGGAGGAGGTCGTTCATCTTCTCCGCCTGGACGTCGTGGCGGCCCTCGTGCTTGGCGATCTCGACGGCGTCCTGGTAGGTCGAGGCCAGCAGGACCAGCGCGCGCATGCCCTCGGCGTAGGCCTTCTGGGTGATGAGCGAGCGGCGGACGTCCGGGTGGTGGGTGATGGTGACGCGCGGGGCGGTCTTGTCGGTCATCTGGGTCATGTCGGCGCCCTGGACCCGCTCCTTGGCGTACTCCAGCGCGTTCAGGTAGCCCGTCGACAGGGTCGCGATGGCCTTGGTGCCGACCATCATGCGGGCGTACTCGATGACCAGGAACATCTGGCGGATGCCGTCGTGCTTGTCGCCGACCAGCCAGCCGACCGCCGGCTGCTTCTCGCCGAAGGTGAGCTCGCAGGTCGTGGAGACCTTGAGGCCCATCTTCTTCTCGACGTTGGTGACGTAGGCGCCGTTGCGCTCGCCGAGCTCACCGGTCTCCAGGTCCACGTGGTACTTGGGCACCAGGAACAGGGACAGGCCCTTGGTGCCGGGTCCGGCGCCCTCGGGGCGGGCCAGCACCAGGTGGTAGATGTTCTCGGACATGTCGTGCTCGGCCGAGGTGATGAAGCGCTTCACGCCCTCGATGTGCCAGGAGCCGTCGGGCTGCTGGATCGCCTTGGTGCGGCCGGCGCCGACGTCGGAGCCCGCGTCGGGCTCGGTCAGCACCATGGTGGCGCCCCACTGCCGGTCGACGGCGTACTGGGCGAACTTCTTCTGGTCCTCGGTGCCCTCGTTGAAGAGGATCTGGGCGAAGCCCGGGCCGGAGGAGAACATGTAGACGGCCGGGTTGGCGCCCAGTACCTGCTCGGCCACCGCCCACACCAGGGAGCGCGGAGCCTGGGAGCCGCCGAGCTCGGGACCGAGGTCCAGGCGGAACCACTCGGCGTCCATCCACGCCTTGAAGGACTTCTTGAACGACTCCGGCATCTTCACCTCGCCGGTGGCCGGGTCGAACTTCGGCGGGTTGCGGTCGGCGTCCTCGAAGGACTCCGCCACCGGGCCGGTGGTCAGCCGCGCGACCTCGTCGAGGATGCTCCGCACGGTGTCCTCGTCCATGTCCTCGTAAAGGCCCTTGCCGAGGATCTCCTGGCGGTTGAACACCTCGAAGAGGTTGAACTCGATGTCCCGAAGATTGGACTTGTAGTGCCCCATGGATGACACCCCGTCTTACTCGGCGGGTTGCCGCGCACCCCGCGTCTACCGGTTAGTAACTATCGATGATGCTACCCGCCGGTAACTGTGACAAGTCTCCAGGGTGCCCTACCAGACTGTGACTCACACCACATAGTTGGGGGAGATCATAACGGAACGTCCGTCTTCTCCCGCACGACTAAGAGAAGTATCGGCTGGTCACTCCAGACCCACCCGAGATCCATCCGGACACAAAAGAAAGACGAAAAAGTGGTCTTCAAGAAGCTTCTCAGCGCTTTCGGCGTCGGCGGCCCCTCGATCGAGACGATCCTGAGGGACTCCAACGTCCGCCCCGGTGGAATCATCGTCGGCGACATCCACTTGACCGGGGGCGACAGCGCCGCCGAGATCCTGGGGATCAACGTGGCCCTCGTGACCCGGGTCGAGGTGGAGAGCGGCGACAACGAGTACACCCAGAACGAGAAGTACGCCAAGGCCCACCTCTCCGGGGCCTTCCAGCTCCAGCCGGGCGTGCGCCACAGCTTCCCGTTCCAGCTCGAGGCGCCGTGGGAGACCCCGCTCACCCACATGTACGGCCAGCCGCTGCGCGGCACCACCGTCGGCGTCGCCACCGAGCTGGAGGTCGCCCGCGCCGTCGACGCCACCGACCTCGACCCCGTCGCGGTGCACCCCCTGCCCGCCCAGGAGCGCATCCTGGCCGCGTTCTCCAACCTCGGCTTCCACTTCCGCAACGCCGACTGCGAGAAGGGCCGCATCTACGGGGTCACCCAGCTCCTGCCCTTCTACCAGGAGATCGAGTTCCACCCGGGCGGCCGCTACGCCCAGTCCTTCAAGCAGCTGGAGGTGACCTTCGTCAGCAACCCCCAGACCACCGAGGTCATCCTCGAGCTGGACAAGCGGGCGGTGTTCGGGAACAGTCACGACACGTTCAGCCGCTTCACCGTGCCGAACGTCGGCTTCGAGAACACCAACTGGGAGCAGGAGATCGACGCCTTCCTCCAGCAGGCCGGCCGCAAGCGGGGTTTCTTCTAAGCCACACGCGACCTGGAACCGAGCCGCACGCGATCCGGAGCCCGAACTGAACAGCGCAGAGCAGCGGTTGTGGGACGCCTACGCCAGAGGCGCCCTGGTCGACCTGACCGATGAGCCCGACGACCTCGTGTCCGCCTCCGTGATCGCCCGGCTGCTGCTCGGCGGCAACGAGGTCGAGAAGGGGTTCGTCCCGGCGGTCCGGTTGCGGGGGGCGCGCATCGCCGGCCGCCTGGACGTCGCCGGAGGCGACGTCGAATGCGAGCTGCTGCTGGAGCGCTGCGCCTTGGAGGAGGCGCCGCGCTTCGGCAACGCCCGCACCCGGCAGCTGAGGTTCGCGGACTGCGTCATGCCGGGCTTCGACGGGGGCGGGCTGCGCGCGGACGGGTACGTCAGCCTCTCCGGCTCGGTGATCGACGGGCAGGTCAAGCTGGTGCGCGCCCAGCTGCTCGGCGGGTTCCGGATGAACGGCACGAAGATCACGGCGCAGGACGACAGGTACGCGTTCTTCGCCGGCGCGCTGCTCGTGGAGGCGGGCATGTTCGCCCGGCACGCCGAGATCACCGGCGGGATGCGCATGACCGGCTCCCGGCTGACCGGCGGGCTCTTCATGGAGGGCGCCCGGCTGGTCAACCCCGGGCGCATCGCGATGGACGGGCAGAACATCGCGGTGGCCGACGCGATGGAGTGCGGCCAGGGGTTCCACGCCGAGGGCACCGTCAAGCTCCGCGGGGCGCGGATCGACGGGACGCTCTCGTTCGACCGGGCGGGGTCGATGCGGGCGCCGGGCCGGGTGGCGCTGCAGCTCAGCCACGCCACGGTCAGCGAACTGATCCTCACCCCGTCCGAGCCGATCGAGGGCGTCGTCTCGATGTCCTACGCCAGGTTCGGGGTGATCCTCGACAACCCGGACTTCTGGCCGGAGCAGTTGCGGCTGACCGGGGCGACCTACGAGTCACTGCGCGGCGGCGGCGTCACCCGGCGCGCCGACTGGGTGAGCCGCGACCCCGAGGGGTTCCGGCCCCAGCCGTACGAGCAGCTGGCCGCCTGGTACCTCAAGGACGGCAACGAGCACCTGGCGCGGCGCACCCAGCTGCTGAAGATGCGCAGGCGCCGCCGCACCCTGCCCTGGCCGTCCCGGACGTGGGGCGCTCTGCTCGACTACACCGTGGGCTACGGGTACCGGCCCTGGCTGGCCTTCGCCTGGCTGGCCGCGATCGTCGTCCTGGGCACCGTCGTCTTCGGCGAGGTGCAGCCGCGGCCGCTCAAGGAGCCGGCGGAGCGGCCGGACTTCAACGCGCTGGCCTACGTGGTCGACCTGCTGATCCCGATCGGCGCGTTCGGGCAGCGGGAGGCCTGGGACGCGGTGGGCTGGACCCAGTGGCTGGCGTACGGAATCATCGCAAGCGGGTGGATTCTCGCCACCGCGCTGATCGCCGGGGTGGCACGCGTACTGCGGCCCAACTGAGCAGGATCCGACCGACAGGGGGCTTGAGAGGATGGGAACGTATCTGATCACCGGGGCCACCGGGGGCATCGGGCTGGCCACCGCCGAACTGCTGCGCGAACACGGGCACGACCTGGTCCTCTCGGGCCGGTCGCCCGAACGGCTGGCCGCCATCGCCTCCCGGTTCTCCGCGTCCCCCTACGGCCAGACCCAGGGCTGGACGCTGCCGCGGGCGGGCGGGGCGCCGGCGAACGAGCACGTCCGGACGGTCCCCCTGGACCTGTCCGAACCGCGCCGGATCGAGGCCGCGCTGGCCGTCGCCGATCTGCCCCCGGCACTGGACGGGATCATCCACAGCGCCGGAACGAGCGAACTGGGCCGGGTGGCCGAGCAGGAGGCCGAGGAGTGGATCGACCAGCTCATGGTCAACCTGGTGGCCGCCGCGGAGCTGACCAGGCTGCTGCTGCCGTCCCTGCGGGCGGGCTCGGGCCACGTGGTGTTCGTCAACTCCGGGTCGGGCCTGCGCGCCAACCCCGGCTGGGCCTCCTACGCGGCCAGCAAGCACGGGCTGAAGGCCCTCGCGGACGCGCTGCGGCAGGAGGAGCCGGGCATCCGGGTGACGAGCGTCTACCCGGGACGCACGGCCACCGAGATGCAGCGCAAGGTCCGCGCGCAGGAAGGCGAGCCGTACGACCCGTCCGACTACATCGCGCCTTCGACCGTCGCCAGGGCCATCTTCGGCGCGCTGGAGACTCCCGTCGACGCCGTCATCACGGACGTCTCCGTGCGTCCCCGGTCCTGATCACACCTGGTACGGCACCGGGGCGGTCGACGCGACCCTGCGGCGGCGCAGGGCGAAGGACGCCATCAGCCCTCCGATGAGCCCGAACAGGTGCCCCTGCCAGGAGATCATGGTGTTGGTCGGCAGCACGCCGTAAAGGATGCTCCCGTAGAAGATGAAGGCCGCCACCGCGATCAGGGTGTCGCCCAGGTGGCGTTCGAAGAATCCCCGGCCGAGGATGTAGCCGAAGTAGCCGAAGACCAGGAGGCTGGCGCCCAGCGTCTCGGAGTCGGGCGGCCCGGTCAGCCAGACGCCCAGGCCGCCGACCACGATGACGATCAGGTTCATCAGCACGAACTTGCCCGGGCCCCGGAACGCGGCGACGAAGCCCAGCACCGCGAAGGGCACCGTGTTCGCGACGAGGTGTTCGAAGCCGCCGTGCAGGAAGGGCGCGCTGAAGATCTGTGGGAGGTCGGGCAGGTAGAGGGCTCGGATGCCGAAGACGTCGAGCCAGCCGCCGAGGACGTAGTCGATGGCCTCCAGCAACCACATCAGCGCCAGCGTCCCGCCCACCAGGGCCGCGCCCGACAGGGCGCGGGTGGCCTGGACGGTCAGTTCTCCTGCGGCCCTGCGGCCGAACGCCCGACCTTGGTCGCTCATCGGGGAACCTGCCCTATCTGTCGTTTTTTAGATTAACGACCGATATACCCGATAAGTTCTTAGGTTATCTCCGAGCTCACCTACGGAGATAGCGCCTTTCCTCCGGAGTCGTGCCGCCCCAGATCCCGGCGGGCTCACCGGCGCGCAGCGCCCAGTCCAGGCAGGCGGAGGCCACGGGGCAGCGGTGGCAGATCCGCTTCGCCTCCTCCAGCATGACCTGAGAGGGGCCTGCGGGGGAAATGGGATAGAAGATCTCCGGGTCCGCTCCGCGGCACTCGGCCAGATCGGTCCAGTGCTCGTCCGTGTCCCTGCGTACTGCGAGTGGGTTCGCCACATCGCGATACATGGTGGCCTTCACCGCACGCCTCCTTGCGCGTCCTTGTTCACCACCCAATGTAGTACTACAACTCGTAGTACTACAAGTGGACGTTACAGCCGAGCCCGCGAACGGGACCCTTCGGACGCCAGATACCCTGCGGGCCATGACCAGCCGCAAGCAGCCCGTTTTCCGCGAGGCCACCCGCGCCGACCTCGAGAAGATCGTGCGGTTGCTCGCCGACGACGTGCTGGGCAGCACCCGTGAGGCCCCCGAGGTCAACGAGCACTACGAGAAGGCCTTCGCCGCCATCGAGGCCGACCCCAACAACCGGCTGATCGTCGCCGACTCCGACGGCGACGTCATCGGCACCCTCCAGCTCACCTACATCCCCGGGCTCACCTACATGGGCAGCTCCCGCGCCCAGATCGAGGGCGTCCGGGTCGCCGGCGACCTGCGGGGACGCGGCGTCGGCCACGCCATGCTGGCCTGGGCCATCGAGGAGGCCCGGGACATGGGCTGCCGGGTCGTGCAGCTCACCAGCGACCGACAGCGCCCCGAGGCCATCCGCTTCTACCAGAAGGTCGGCTTCCGCCCCTCGCACATGGGACTGCGCTACCACCTGCAGGACCTGGACTAACCCCGCCACTGTGCCCTATATCACCCTGTTCTAGTCTGCCGGAATGCTTGCATTCACAGTGGAGAAACTGGGTTCGCTGAGGCCGGTGGAGGTGCCCGCGCCGGAGCCGGGCCCGGGCCAGGTCCTGATCGAGGTGGCCGCGGCCGGAGCCAACTACGTGGACGGCCTTTTCCTCCACGGGCGCTACCAGATCAAGCCCCCGCTGCCCTTCGTGCCCGGCGGCGAGATCGCGGGCACGGTGAAGGCCCTCGGCCCCGGCGTGGAAGGCCCTGCGGTCGGCAGCCGCGTGGTCGCGCTGTGCGGCTTCGGAGGCTTCGCCGAGCAGGTCGCGGTGCCCGCCGCCGCGGCGGTGCCGATCCCCGACGTACTCGACTTCCCCCGCGCGGCGACCTTCACCCAGTCCTACTGCACCGGGCTGTACGCGCTGCGGAACAGAGCCGGGCTTCAGGAGGGGGAGACCGTCCTCGTGCTGGGCGCCGGCGGCGGCGTGGGGCTCGCGGCCGTGCAGATCGCCAAGGCCCTGGGCGCGAAGGTGCTGGCCGGAGCCTCCACCGCGGAGAAGCGCGACGCGGCCCTCGCCGCCGGGGCCGACGCCGTCGTGGACACCTCCTCCGAGGACGTGAAGACCGCGGCGCGGGCCTTCTCCGAAGGCGGGGTGGACGTCGTCTACGACCCCGTCGGAGGAAAGCTGGCGGACTCCGCCCTGCGCGCCCTGCGGGACTACGGCCGGTACGCGGTCATCGGCTTCACCGGAGGAATCCCCTCGGTGCCCCTCAACCAGGTGCTGCTGCGCAACCGTTCCATCGTCGGAGTGGACTGGGCGATCTGGTCCATGACCCGGCCGGAACAGCAGGCCGCCCTTCACCGGGAGGCGCTCGACCTGGTCGCCGACGGCAGGCTCACCCCCGCCGCCCCGGCCGTCCGACCGCTGACGGAGGCCGGGCAGGTCCTGGACGCGCTGCTGAACCGCCAGGTCACCGGCAAGGTCGCGCTGGTGCCCTAACCCGCCCGGTACTCGGCCCGCCATTCCACGCAGCCCGGTACGTATCGGGCCAGGATCTCGCGGGTGAACCACTCCAGGTCCCAGTCCTCGTCCAGGACCTCCCCCTTCCAGCGGTAGGCCAGGGCGAGGCCTCCACCGTCGAGGCGGAGTTCGACGACGTCGTAGTCGACGTCCTCGTAGGCGTGGAGGAGCTCCGACTCCTCCACGCTGAGCCCTCGGATCAGCAGACCGTCCGCGACGCCGTCGGCGGCGGCGACCAGGCCGGGGTAGACCCGCCCGTGCAGCGCCGCCACCCGCCAGCCCTCGGCCCGGGCTGGAGCCAGCTCCGGCACCCTGCCGAGCAGGGCGTCCAGCACCTCGGGGAAACGGAGCGTGCCATAGACGAACAGATCAGGCATGGCGCTTAAGGTACCGAGACGACGTCCACAGGAGGAACGGTGACGATTCGCGAGTTCAGGCCCGGTGACGAGGCCGCCGTCTACGACATCTGCCTGCGCACCGGCGCGTCCGGCGAGGACGCCACCCACCTGTACTCCGACCCGGAACTGCTCGGCCACGTCTTCGCCGGGCCGTACCTGAGGCTGTGCCCCGGATTCGCCTCGGTGGTCGAGGAGGACGGCGAAGTCCTCGGCTACATCCTCGGCGCCCCCGACACCCGCGGGTTCGAGGCGCGCTGCGAGGAGGAGTGGTGGCCTCCGCTGCGCGAGCGGTACCCCGACCCCGTATCCCCGAAGACGCCGGACGAGCAGAGGATGCACGCGATCCACCACTTCCACCCGGCTCCGGACTCCCTGGTCGAGGAGTACCCCTCCCACCTGCACATCGACCTGCTCCCCCGGACCCAGGGCAGGGGCTACGGGCGCAGGCTGATGGACCGGCTCAGGGACCAGCTCCGCCGGGCCGGCTCACCCGGCCTGCACCTGGGGGTCAGCCCCGCCAACCGCCGGGCCGTCGGCTTCTACGAGGCGCTGGGCCTCACCACGGTGAGCGAGGACGAGCACGTCATCTGGATGGGCGAAAGACTCGGCTGACGCGCGCCGAAAGATCCACATGAGCTGACGCCCGCCTACGGCGTGCCGCCCGTGGCTGAACGCATGCTGAACGATCCACAGGCTGTTCACAGAGGGTGATGACCAGTGCGACCCTCGGGGTATGGCGACTGTACTGATCGACATCGACGGGGTGCTGACCGTCTCGTGGAAGGCCCTGCCGGGGGCGGTGGAGGCCCTGAAGCGGCTCGGACGGGAGGGGCACCGGTTCCTCCTGCTGACCAACACGACCTCGCGGACCAGGGCTTCCATCACCGCGGCGCTGGTCTCGGCCGGGTTCCCGGTCACCGAGGAGGACGTCCTCACCGCGACGTCCGCCACCGCCGAACACCTGCGGCGGGAGCATCCGGACGCGCGGTGCTTCCTGCTGAGCGGCGGTGACGTCACCGAGGACCTGCCGGGCGTCCGGTTCGTGGACGACGACCCGGACATCGTGGTGATCGGCGGGGCGGGACCCGAGTTCGACTACCCGACCGTGAACCGCGTGTTCGGCTTCCTGCAGGGCGGGGCGAAGCTCGTCGCGATGGCCCGCAACCTCGCCTGGCGCACCGACGAGGGGCTCCAGCTGGACGCCGGGGCCTACCTGCTGGGGCTGGAGGCCGCCGCCGGGGTCCGCGCCGAGGTGGTGGGCAAGCCCTCGGCCTCGTTCTTCCGTTCGGCGCTGGCCTCGCTGGGCGCGGAGACCGGCTTCATGATCGGCGACGACCTGGAGGCGGACGTGCTCGCCGCCCAGCGGGCCGGGCTCACCGGGATCCAGGTGCGCACCGGCAAGTTCCGCCCCTCCGACCTGGACCGGGGCACGCCCGACCATCTGGTGGACTCCATAGTGGAGCTTCCGGACCTGCTCGCGTCCCTGGGGTGACGGGGGTCACAGCCTCCGCGAGAAATACCCCCTTGGGGTATATGGTTCGGAAGGAGGAGACCTGAGGAGAGAGCATGAACACCACGGTGAAGCTCGGCGCCTTCGCTCTGGGGATGGCCGCCGTGTTCGGTGCGTCACTCGGGGCGGGACGGGCCTTCGGACCCGATCCGGCCGAAAGACCCGACCAGCGCGTCCAGAGCAGCCCGGCCGCCCACGGCGACCACGGAGGCCACGAGGCCCCCGAGACGGCCGTCCCCCCGGAAGCCGGGCCCGCGAAGGTCGAGATCGACCGAGCCCAGGCCCCGGACGGGCGCTTCGCCTTCCTCATCACCGGCGAGGACGGGAAGCCCGTCACCGAATACGACGTTCAACATGACAAGAAGATGCATCTGATCGTCGTTCGCAAGGATCTCTCAGGGTTCCGCCACGTCCATCCGGAACTCCGCCAAGACGGCGCCTGGGAAGTCGACTCCCCCATGGAAGAGCCGGGCGACTACCGCGCGTTCGCCGATTTCAAGCCGACGAACGGCGACGCCCAGGTGCTGAAGCTCGACGTGAACGTGCCGGGAACCGCGACCGCGCGTCCCCTGCCCGCTCCGTCCGGCACCGCCGAGGTGGACGGCTACACCGTCACCCTCGACGGGACGGTCACCGCGGGAGGGACGAGCGAACTGACCATGGACATCAGCAAGGACGGCCGCCCCGTCACCGACCTCCAGCCCTACCTCGGGGCCTACGGGCACCTGGTGGCGCTGCGCAAGGACGACCTCGGCTACCTTCACGTCCATCCCGAGGGCGCCCCCGGGGACGGCGAGACCACCCCCGGACCGAAGATCACGTTCTTCGTCGAGGCCCCGTCCGGCGGAGACCACCGGCTCTACCTGGACTTCCAGCACGAGGGCCGGGTCCACACCGCGGAGTTCACCGTCCATGTCCACTGACTCTTTCTCCATACCGCCCGCCCGCGAGGAGGCTCGGATGAACCCCGTCCAGGACCGGATCGAACTGTCGATCGGCGGGATGACCTGCGCCTCCTGCGCGAACCGCGTCGAAAAGCGGCTCAACAAGCTCGAAGGCGTCACCGCGACCGTCAACTACGCCACCGAGAAGGCGAGCGTCGCCTACGGGCCCGACGTCACTCCGGAAGACCTGATCACCCAGGTGGAGAAGGCCGGTTACACCGCCGAACTCCCCGCCCCTCCCCGGGAGGAGCACGAGGAGGCCGTCCCCGAGGACGCCGCCCTCCGGACGCTGCGGCAGCGGCTCCTCATCAGCCTGGTCCTGACCGTCCCCGTGATCGCGATGGCGATGGTCCCGGCGCTGCAGTTCCGCAACTGGCAGTGGGCGTCGCTCGTCCTCGCCGCGCCCGTCGCGGTGTGGGGGGCGTGGCCTTTCCACCTAGCCGCCTGGAAGAACCTCCGGCTGGGCGCCGCGACGATGGACACCCTCGTCTCCCTCGGCACGGCCTCGGCGTTCCTGTGGTCCCTCTACGCCCTGTTCTTCGGGAGCGCCGGCGAACCCGGCATGAAGCACCCGTTCAGGCTCACCGTGGAGCGCATGGACGGCAGCGGCAACATCTACCTGGAGGTCGCCGCCGGAGTCACCGTCTTCCTGCTGGCCGGCCGGTACTTCGAGGCCCGCTCCAAGCGCCGCGCCGGCGCCGCGCTGCGCGCCCTGCTGGAGATGGGCGCCAAGGACGTGACGGTGCTGCGCGACGGCGTCCAGAGCACGATCCCGATCGACCGGCTGGCCGTCGGCGACCTGTTCGTCGTCCGGCCCGGCGAGAAGATCGCCACGGACGGCGTGGTCGTCGAGGGCGCGTCCGCCGTCGACACCAGCATGATCACCGGCGAGCCCGTCCCGGTGGAGGTCTCCGTCGACGACGCCGTCACCGGCGCCACCGTCAACGCGGGCGGCCGCCTGGTCGTCCGGGCCGTCCGCGTCGGCTCCGACACCCGCCTGGCCCAGATGGCGCGGCTGGTGGAGGAGGCGCAGAGCGGCAAGGCCCAGGCTCAGCGGCTGGCCGACCGGGTCTCCGGCGTCTTCGTGCCCGTGGTGATCACCCTGGCCGTCGCCACCCTCGGCTTCTGGCTCGGTTCCGGCGCCGAGGCCGCCGCGGCCTTCACCGCCGCCGTCGCGGTACTGATCATCGCCTGCCCCTGCGCCCTCGGCCTGGCCACCCCCACCGCCCTGCTGGTGGGCACCGGCCGCGGCGCCCAGCTGGGCATCCTCATCAAGGGCCCCGAGGTCCTGGAGTCCACCCGGAAGATCGACACCATCGTCCTGGACAAGACCGGCACCGTCACCCACGGCAGGATGAGCCTCGCCGAGGTCATCACCGCTCCCGGCGAGGACGAGGACGAGGTGCTGCGGCTGGCCGGCGCGCTGGAGGACGCGTCGGAACACCCGATCGCCAAGGCCGTCGCCAAGGCGGCCACCGAGCGCACCGGCCCCCTGCCGCCCGTGTCGGACTTCCAGAACGTGCCGGGCCTGGGCGTCCAAGGCATGGTGGACGACCACGCGGTGCTCGTCGGGCGCCCCCGCCTCCTCGCCGACTGGTCCCAGCCCCTGCCCGACTCCCTGGCCTCGGCCAAGGCCGCGGCCGAGGCCTCCGGCAAGACCGTCGTGGCGGTGAGCTGGGACGGGAAGGCCCGCGCCCTCCTCGTCGTCGCCGACACCATCAAGGAGACCAGCGCCGAGGCGATCGAGCAGTTCCGCGCGCTGGGCCTCACCCCCATCCTGCTGACCGGCGACAACGAGGCCGCCGCCCGCTCCGTCGCCGCGTCCGTCGGCATCACCGAGGTCCACGCCGAGGTCCTCCCCGAGGACAAGGCCTCCACGATCAAGCGCCTGCAGTCCGAGGGCCGCACCGTCGCCATGGTCGGCGACGGCGTCAACGACGCCGCCGCCCTGGCCCAGGCCGACCTGGGCCTCGCCATGGGGACCGGCACCGACGTCGCCATCGAGGCCGCCGACCTGACCCTGGTCCGCGGCGACCTCCGCGCGGCGGCCGACGCCATCCGCCTGGCACGGCGCACGCTGGGGACCATCAAGGGGAACCTGTTCTGGGCGTTCGCCTACAACGTGGCGGCCCTGCCACTGGCCGCGGCGGGCCTGCTCAACCCGATGCTGGCGGGTGCCGCGATGGCGTTCTCCAGCGTCTTCGTGGTGAGCAACAGCCTCCGGCTGCGCCGTTTCTCGCCTTCCTGACACGTCCTCCGAAACCCATCGGACCCGGCCGCGATAGAACCGTCCAGAACGGTCTATCGTGGCCGGTGATGCAACTGACCGGTTCCCGGCTGATCGTGCGTCCGGTCGCGCCGGACGACGAACGGGAGTTCCTCTCCGCCGCCCGCGCCAGCGAAGAGTTCCACCGCCCTTACGCGTTCCTCCCTCTCGACGAGAAGGAATTCGCCGACTACCTGCGCCGCTTCGACCAGGTCCAGGCCCACGGCTTCGTCCTCCGCCTGCTCGGAAGCGACGAACTCGTGGGCTACATCAACATCAGCCACATCATCCGCGGCTCCTACCAGCGGGGAACCCTCGGCTACGGCGTCTTCCTCCCGCACCACCGCCGGGGTTACATGACCGAGGGCCTGCGCCTGGTGATCCGCCACGCCTTCGAGACCCTGTCCCTCCACCGCCTGGAAGCGGAGATCCAGCCTGGGAACAAACCCTCGCTGAGGCTGGTGCGGCTTCTCGGTTTCGAGCGGGAGGGCCTCGCCCGCGGCCTCATCCGCATCGAGGGCGAGTGGCGCGACCATGAGCGCTGGGCTCTCGGACACGATGTTTAAGGATCTTGGAATCCCCACATATCTGGCATAGGGGGATAGCGCAGCGCTGCGCCTTTGACTCAATCCTGGGGGTCGATAGGCGTGAGCGTGGGCAGCGGACCCGGCGAGTGGCCGCAGAACCTCGACATCCGAGCGCTCCTGGAGACAGGCTGGCGCCCCACCCCTTTCCAGGAGTTCGTGGTCAAGATCCACAGTCGCTGCAACCTCGCCTGCGACTACTGCTACATGTACGAGATGGCGGACCAGAGCTGGCGCAGCCAACCTCTCCGCATGTCCAGATCCACCATCGACCAGGTGGCGCTGCGCATCGCCGAGCACGCCCGCACGAACCTGCTGCGAGAGGTCGAGATCGTCCTCCACGGCGGCGAACCCCTCCTGGTGGGCCACGACCACCTCAGGTACGCCCTGCGGACCTTTCGTGCGGCCCTGGTGCCGGACGTCAAGGTGAGCTTCGCCCTCCAGACGAACGGCGTGCTGCTCGACCCGGGCTTCCTCGAACTGTGCGCCGAATACGGCGTCTCCATCGGGGTCAGCGTCGACGGGGACGAGGAAGGCCACGACCTCCACCGCAAGCGCAAAGACGGACGGGGCAGCTACGAGTCGGTCATCAAGGGCGTGAAGCTCCTCACCTCCGAGCCCTACCGGCACCTCTTCGGCGGCTTCCTCACCACCATCGACCTGCGCAACGAGCCCACCCTCACCTACGAATCGCTGCTCTCCTTCACCCCGCCCCTCATGGACTTCCTCCTGCCGCACGGCAACTGGGAGACCCCGCCGCCGGGCCGCCCCGACGACGAGACGACCCCCTACGCGGACTGGCTCATCTCCATCTTCGACCGCTGGTACAAGGCCCCGGTGCAGGAGACCCGCATCCGGCTCTTCACCGAGATCATGCGGCTGCTCATCGGCCGCCAGTCCGGAAGCGAGTCGGTCGGCCTCTCGCCCGTGTCGATGGTCGTCGTGGAGACCAACGGGCAGATCGAGCAGGTGGACACCCTGAAATCGGCCTTCGAGGGCGCGACGGGCACCGCGCTGCACGTCTCACGCGACCCGTTCGACACCGCGCTCATGCTGCCGTCCATCGCCGCCCGGCAGATCGGGCTCCAGGCCCTGTCCGAGCCCTGCCTCGCCTGCCGGATGCGGCGGGTCTGCGGCGGGGGGCTCTACACCCACCGCTACCGGCCGGGCAGCGGCTTCCGCAACCGGTCCGTCTACTGCGCCGACCTGATGCGGTTGATCGCCCATATCCGCACGGCGGTCTCACTGGACGTGGCCGAGCGCCGGCGGCGTTCCGCCGACGCTCCCGGTCCGAGCTGAACCCCGGACGTCAGATGGGCGGCGGGTCGAAGTCCGCGTCCAGATGCCTTCCGGCCAGGAACACCGTGGCGTCCGGGTGCTCCAGGCCGAGGGTCCGGGCGTAGAGGTCCTTCGTCTCCTGGAAGAGCTTCTCCGCGTCCCCGTCCCGGCCGAAGGCTCTGAGATCGGCGGTGAGGTTGGCCGCGCAGGCCAGTACCAGGGGGTGCCGTTCACCGAGCACGTTCCGCAACCTGCCCAGGGTGTCCTCACCGAGTCGCACGGCCTCCTCGGCCTCCCCGAGCTCGGCCAGGTCGCTGGCGAGGTTGGACGCGACGGTCAACGTGTAGTGGTGGTCCCTGCCGAGCTTCTTCTCGAGACCCGCCAACGCCCCTTCGTTGAGCCTGCGCGCCTCCTCCGGCTGCCCCATGACCCGGCGCATGATCGCCAGGTTTCCCACGCAGCCGTAGTTGTACGGATGCGTCTCCCCGTAGGTTTTCGGATATCTGCGCACGGTGTCGGAGGCCAGCTCCAGTGCGAGTTCCGTCTCTCCCACCGTCCGCCGGATGTTGGCCAGGCACATCGCGGCCGCCAGGGTGTCGGGATGCTCGATGCCGAAGGAGCGCGAGAATTTCGAGTGCGCCAGGTCCGCCAGTTCATAGGCGCGTTCGAAGTCTCCGACCCTCCTCCACGCGATCGACAGGTCCTTGGCCGTCCGGAGCGTCCAGGAGTGGTCCGCGCCGAGGTTCTCCAAGGCGTACGCGTAGGCGTCCTCTCCGAGGTCGGTCGCCTCCGAATAGTCCCCGCACAGCCGCACCGCCCGGGCGAGCCCGTTCCAGGCGTTGACCGTGGTGTCCACCGCGTCGTGCACCAGCCCTTGGAAAGCCCGCATGTGCAGGTCCTTGGCGCCCTGGTAGTCGCTGCTCAGGCCGTAGTCCACCCCGAGGTTGTTGACCGCGCGCAGCGTGAAAGGGTCATCCGGCCCGAACGTGGACTCGGCCCGGCGCATGACCTCTTCACCTTTCCAGCGCGCCTCCTGGAAGTCTCCGACTCCGCGCAGGTCGGCCGGAATTCCGCGGAGGAAGCGCAGCGTGATCTCGTGACTGGCTCCGAAGGCCTCCTCCGCCTGCTGGAATTTCTCGGTGTTGTACTCCGCGACCTGCGCGTACTCGCCCAGCTCACGCCGGACATTGGCGTATTCGAGAGCCATTTTGAAGACGTCAGGGTGCAGTTCTCCGGACCGTTCAGCCCACTCATCCAGAAACCGCTGCGCGAAGATCCGCGCGTATCCGTAGTCACCGGAGGCGAAGAGGAACCGCACGACGCGCAACGCCATCTCACGCACCGTCGGCTGCTCGCATTCGGCGACCTTGGCGGGCTCCATGTGCCCCAGCAAGTGGCCGAACTTCTCCCACGTGGAAGTATCCGAAGGAAGTTCCGGAGCGTAACCGGCCAGCAGGATATGGACCTCATGCTGCAAGGCGGCATGCTGGTCGATGTCGCGCTCCTCACGCAGCAGCGCCTGAATCAGCCGGTGGATCTGGACGGTACGCGCGGGGGTGTCGATCTTCGCCAGCGCATACCGGCCCAATTCCCCGATCACTTTGCTCAGCATGATCGGATTGGCGAGCAGCTGCCGCAGTTCCGGGCTCAGCTGGGCCATGGCCTCCGGGCTCACCCGGGTGAAGGCGTCGCGGGGAATGGGCTCGGGGCCGAAGAAGGCGCAGCAGCGCAGCAGGGCGATCGCCTCGGGCAGCTTCTCGTTCAACCGTGCCACCGAGATCGCCCACGCCGCCGTCATCGAAAGCGGGTACTCGGTGGGTTTGCCGTGCGACAGCAGTTGCTGGGTCTCCGCCTCCAGCAGCCTCAGGTACTCCTCCACGCCCATGCCGGTCTCGGCCTGCAGCGCGCCGGCCTGCTCCAGCGCCAGCGGCAGGTCCCCCAGTTCGTGGGCGAGCCGCTCGGCCTCGCTCTCACTGATCGCCTTGGGCACCCGTCTGGTCAGGAACTCGACGCTCTCCCTGCGGTCGAAGACGTCGATGGGGAACGTGGCCACGACGCTCTCCCACCGGTGGTTCCGCGAAGTGATCAGGACGTGGCCGCTGCCCTGAGGAAGGAGGCGCGTGATGTCCTCCGGCTGGTCCGCGTTGTCGAAGATCAGCAGCCATCGATCGTAGGGGTCTCCCCTGCGCAGCGCGTCGAGTACCGCGCTCGCCGCCTCCTCCACTCCGCTCGTGCTCGCCGAGGGAACCCCGAGGTGCGGGGCGAGGCCGGCCAGCGAGGAGCGCACCAGCACCGGCTGGTCCGCCGGAATCCACCACACCAGGTCGTATTCGGAGCCATAGCGGTAGGCGTATTCGACCGCCATCTGGGTCTTGCCCACACCCCCGAAACCGTGGAGGGCGTGAGGAACGACCGCCGTGGGCCTTCCCGAAATCCCCTCATGCAGCGCGGCCAACAGGTCTTCACGTCCCGTGAAGTTCTTATTACGCGGAGGGATCTTGCCCCAGACCTCGGGGACCTTCTGCGGACCCTGTGTAGAGAGCGTGCCCTTCATACTCGCCTCCGAGGCATTGCGACCGGGCGATGAGAAGTTCACGCTACCTCTGTTCTCGCCTTTTCATCCAGTACGAGAACGGTGCAACGACATTCATCCATCACATCCGGTCACATGACACAGAACAAGGCCGAAACCGGACTGCAGAAGATTTTTCTCCGACAGACCATCTGGTTGCGGCGATCGTTTTCTGAGAGAATCAGGAACCCCCACCAGCATGCCTTGGAGGAGACATGAAACGCCAAGAGCCCTCTCAGGATGATTTCGTCATCGATGTCACCGGCCTCCAGCCCAGCGGAGACTCAGCTCTCGACCGGGCCATCCGCAGCCCCCTGGTCAGTATCCGCGGCTTCGACAACAAGTGCTGATCCCATTCGTCCCCGCAATCACACCCGATGACAAGAGCGCCACACGACACTGAGCATCACGACTCCGGGTGACAACCTCCAATCGTGTATTACGCTGCCAGGATCGGAACCTTTCCGGGTTCCTTGAGCCAACCGAAACCGAGTTCCACGGATGGCCACCGCGATATCGCGTCCAACCCTGGATGGCCCGAGTGTCGAATCCCCTTCATCCGTACCGCAGCGATCACGAGCCGACGCGGCCGGCAGCGGTTCGCCATACCAGGCGACGGGAGATCGAGCAGGTCGGCCGCCTCTGGACGAGGCACCGGCTGACCATCCTGAGCGGACATCCCGGCGTGGGAAAGAGCGCTCTACTCCACGCCGGAGTGGTCCCCTCTCTCGAAGAGGTCGGCGGCCTGCTGCTGCCGGTGGGTCGGGTGACCCATCACGTGGCCTTCCCGATGGCCGCGCTCCCCCCGCAGAACCGATTCGTCTTCCCCCTGCTCGCATCCTGGGCGCCCGGGGAGTCCCCGGCACAGCTCTCGGGGTCGTCGATCCAGCAGTTCTTGAAGCGGCGCCTGAGATACGACAGGTTCGGCGAGCCCTCCCGGACCCATCTCTGCGTAGACCCGGCAGAGGTGCTCTTCCAAGAGTTTCCGGAACGGGAGACACAGCGTCTGCGGTTTTTGGAGGACCTCTTCGAAACCCTGTGCGGGCAACCTCATCTGAGGCTGCTGCTGGTCCTTCGGACGGCCATGCTGGACGAAGCCCGAGCATTCGCGAGGAGGCTCGAGGCCGAGAAGGTCCCCACCGGGCTCTTTTCCCTGGGCCCCCTCCAGGCAGATCTTTTCGACCGGAGCGACTGGTGCGGCCCGCTGGCGGAAGAGCTCCAGACCGTCCGCACTCCAGATGGACGCAAGGCTCACGTCCCCGGTATCGATCCCGGACTGTTCTCCCTCCTCTGCGCCCGACTCGGTCCCGAGCTGTTCCAAGACCCGGCGGCCCTCGCCAGCAAGGTCGATCACGTACTCGGCGAGCATGTCGAGCAGACCCTCTCCGCCGTCGCCGTCGATCACCGGCTGCCTCTTCCCGACCTTGAGGCATGGTTCCGCAACGCCTTCATCGATCCCGGGCCCCGCACCCGGGAAAAGGCTTCGTTCTCTCCGGAGGTCCTACGCGCGCTCGAGGACAAATGGCTGATCAGAGCCCGGATCGGTCCCGAAGACATGGACTACGAACTGCGGCATCCGAGGCTTCGGGAAGCCGTCCGGTCGTCCTCGATCAGACAGGTCCCGATACGCAGACCCGATGCCGCCGAGCTGCTTCGCGAAGCGGCGGCGACCTTCTGGTCAGGAAACCTCCGGCTCTCCCGTGACCAGGCGAAAGGTGCTGCCCAAACCTGTGCGCCCCAGGATCTGGAGGTCACGGCGCAGATCGAATGCCTGCTGGGCGACCTCACCTACTCGGAGGGGATGTTCACGGAGGCCGCAGAACACTACAAGGCCGCCGCCCGCACATTCGAGGTGCTGCAGAACACGGATCTGGTGGGACACCTCCTGTCGGCCCTCGGACGGCTGTCGTTGAGAACCGATCCGGCGGCGGCACTTCCAGAGCTCCTCGCCGCGGCCACCCGTCTTCCGCACGATCTTCACGTGTTGACCGCTCTAGGGCAGGCCCTCTGGCAGGCCGGGCAGGCTCAGACGGCGCTGACCGTGTTGAACGAGGTGTTGAGCGAGGACGGGAACAATCTCGAAGCGCTGCGTGTCCGCGGTGAACTTCACGCAGACCTGGGGGAAGCCGAGTCCGCCCTCCAGGATCTCGACCGCATCGATCGCGGAGCCAGTTCGTCGGCTCTCTCCGCCTGGATCCTGGCCAATGCGATGCGGGCGCGGGGGAAACCCAGAACCGCGCCTTCACCGGAGTCCGAAGAATTGAACGAGGTGGTGGGGGCCGCCGACCGCGACAACGGCCCGGTATTGCTCAGAGTCGCGCGAGTCCGAGAGTTGTCCGGCGACCATCCGGACGCTGCGAAGCTCGCCGGTCGCGCTCTGCGAGCAAAGAACCCTCCCATTCCCCCACAACTTCTCCTTAAGGCCGAAAAGCTGAAAAACAGGACATCGACATAAACCCTCGGCAGACATAAGGGCGGTCGTCTGAAACAATCGTTACCCCGACTTGTAGATCATCAGCTAGAGTGTCGACCTAACAAGTGTCGCGCCGGCAAACCCCGACGAGTTTGACACAGGAGGCGGACCCCACACCATCCAGAGGCCCCTCGACTAAATGAGGACCGGATTTCGTCCCGACGAATTCCCGGTCTTTTACTTATGTCAACAGGGGGAGCTTTGCTGTTCGGAGCCACCAGGGGCATGGTGCATTGAGACTCCGTCCGGCAAAAGCACAGTGGGCCCGGGAGTTCGAGTGGCTGTGGATGGGGTCGGCCATCTCGCAGCTGGGCATCATCAGCGCCTCCACCGCGAGCCCCCTGCTCGCCCTCGCACTGGGCGGCTCGGCCGTCTTCGCCGGCTGGGTGGCCGCCGCGAGCACTCTGCCGGGCCTGCTGCTGAACCTTCCGGCCGGCCTGATCGCCGACCGCATCCGGGGCAAGAGACAGCTGATGATGGCGAGTCAGATCATCCGGCTCTGCAACGCGCTCGTCCTTCTGTTCTTTTTGTTCTGCGTCGACGACCCGCAGGTACTCCTCATCGTCGCGGCGGCGGTGGAAGGAGTCTGCGCCTCGTTTTACAACATCACCGAAATTACGGTCGTCCGGGAAATCGTTCCCCAGGAGCACCTTCCTTCAGCGATGGCAAAAAACGAGGCGAGGCATCACATAGCACTGGTCTTCGGCCGACCATTGGGTGGCTTTCTTTACGGCCTGAGCCATACCTTTCCCTACCTCTTTGACGCATTGACTTCATTCCTGGCCCTGGTGAGCATCAGCGCGGTACGCGACAGAAGAAAACCTGACCCTGCGAAGAGAAAGGGAAAACCGGATTCCAGAGTCAGGACAGAGAAGAAAAAACAGATCATCGGCCCCCCTCTCCCGACAGGATGGCAGCTACTCAGAGGGAATTTCTTCCTCCGCTATGTGATCACCGTCTGTGCGCTGGCCAATTTCTTCTTTCAAGTGATCATCCTGTTGCTGCTGGTCCAGGCCCAGGAGCAGGGCTACTCCAGCACCCACATCGGCTTTCTCCTGGCAGGCTCGGGAATCAGCGGCTTCGCCGGAGCTCTCGTCGCTCCCCGCATCATGCGCGGACGGTCTCCGAAACGGGCGACCTTCGTCTGCTTCTGGATCTGGGCCGGTCTGATCTGGTGCGTCTGGGCGGCCGACCGCGCCTGGATCGGGCTCGTCGCCTGGGGGCTGTGCAGTTTCCTGGGCGCGCACGTGAACATAGCGCTGGCCATGTATCAGGCGACCCGCGTGCCCAAGGACGTCCTGGGACGCGTGGTGAGCCTCACCAAGTTCCTCACCAGCGGAGCCGTCCCCTTGGGCGCCCTCTTCGCGGGTTACGCCATCGACCTCTCGGACGCCGACAAGACCGCGCTGCTCACCGCCCTGGCGATGAGCTTCGTGATGGGGCTGATGTCGAGGAGACTCATGACCGACAGGCCGAAATCCCCCATACTGCTCCAGGCTTCGAAACCACTGACCGAAATCGGTCAAATAGTCGCCCTGAACTCAGAACCGCCTGCCCGATCCAAAAAGTAGGGTCGGCTGCGAAAGCAAAGCGTTCGGCTGGCCCCGCCCATTCGAGAGTTCGGAGGCGCTGCCCGGTGCCATCGTGGCTCGACCACTCCGAAGCACATCGGCTGGTGCTGGCATTCCTGCAGATCGGTGCGATGCGCAAGCGGCGGACGCGGGACCTCTTTCTCGCAACGTTGAACCGTCAACTGGGTCATGTGCTGCCGGTCAGCAGACACGACGAAGACATGTTCGACATGTACGAAATCGTAGATGCTTGTCTGGCCTATCCAGGAGCGGTTCACGCGCTGCTCGCCATCGTCGAGAAGTTCCATGAGGGCAGCAGATCCGTGAAGGCGGTCCGGGAGCTGGTCGAGGAGTTGCTGCCCGAACCCCTTCTGGAACCCTCGGAAAGACGTGATCTCTACCAGCTCGCCCGGGTCCTGGAGAGCGGCGCGCTCGGCCCGGACGACCTCGCCATGCTCCCCCTCTTCTACCGGGAGGCCGTGGGCGAGTTCGGTCCCCCTCTCGACCGGGTCGTCCACAGCATCCGGGACGTTCTAGCGCATCTTGAGGAAGTGCCGGCCAGGGCCGACGACACCGTACCGCTGCTGTGGTTCACCGGACTCCTGGCGGGACGTGCCCAGCAGGACACGGCCGCTGCCCTTCATTCCTGGAACGAACGGCTCGCCCTCCGGCTCGGCATGGAAATCCCGCGCCTCTCGGCAGTGCCCTCGGGCAGAGCCGAGGAGGAATGCGCCTACCTCATCATCGAGTGTCGCCCGGACGGCGCCGACCCGAACGGCTACATCACCTCGGCTTGGCTGCAGTTCTCCTATGAACAGGGCATCTCCCTGTTGAGAGAGGACAGCCCGCGATACCTTCACGAACTTCCCGAGCTGTTGGAAAGCCTTCTCGTCCAGAATCCCCAGGTGGTGAATCGCCACGTTGACGAGTTGACCATCGAGTTCGTGTTGCCCCGTGACCTGCTCGGCCTCCCGTTCGACCAGTATCAGTACGCTCCCAGCAGATTTCCCCGGCGCCTGGGGCTGGATCATCCGGTGGTCGTGCGCAGCCTGGAACGGATGCGCGACCAGCAGCTACGACGTGCGTGCCAGCGGAAATGGAACTGGTTTCGGCAGAACTCGGAAGACGCCGTGGTCACCTGGGTGGTGCGGCCCGACCAGTACGGCCTCGAGCAGCTTTACGCGCTGCTCTCCGAACACTCCCAGACCTGTCTGGCGATGTCCCACCCTCCTCGCGAGGGCCCGGACCCCGTCGACGAGCTCCATGTGTGCCTACAGGCCGGAACGCCGATCGTCCTATGGTGCCGGGTGGAGACCGCCCCCGAAGACTTCGTTCCCGGCCTGCGGGAACTGCTGGCCACCGATCTGATGTCGCTTCCCCGCAAGATCCAGGATCTACGCCGGCACGCCGCCCAGCTCGCGGACGCGACGCATCTGGGCAACCATCTGACCCTTCTCTTCGAGGATGCCGATCGCCTACCCGAGCCGTACATACGGTTCAGGTCGCCGAACTGATCCTGGAGGCCGTCTTGACCACAGAAGATTCCCGGAACTGGCGCATCTACCGCGGGGACAGCAGACCCCACCGCGGGATCGGCGATCTGCCTCCTCCTCCGCCCTGGCGGCGTTTCGACTCCGTTGAAGGCCGCCGCCACGGCGACCTGGAAAGGGCGGTCTCCTACCAGACCGAGCAGGAGACGACCGACAAGGTCAACGCCGCGCTGCTCCTGAGGCGGCCTTTGCTGGTGACGGGAAAGGCCGGCACCGGAAAGTCGACACTCGCGTACAACATCGCTTACGAACTCGGCTTGGAGCCCGTGCTCATCTGGCCCGTCACCAGTAAGAGCAATCTACGCAACGGTCTCTACGACTACGACGCGATCGGACGTGTCCACGAAAGCGGCCTGCGGCAGAACATCTCTCTGGACATCGGACGGTACATCCGTCTGGGCCCGCTCGGCACCGCTCTGCTACCGGCCCCGCAGCCTCGTGTCCTGCTGATCGACGAACTGGACAAGAGCGACATCGATCTGCCGAACGACCTGCTCAACGTGTTCGAAGAAGGCTCTTATCTCATTCCCGAGCTGGAACGCCTGCCCGCCGAGCAGGAGGTCGTAGAGGTGATGACCGCGAACCGGGGGATCCGCGCGCCCATCAGCCGCGGCCGGGTCCAGTGCACCGCCTTCCCGATCGTCGTGATCACCAGTAACGGGGAGCGGGAGTTCCCCCCGGCGTTCCTCAGACGCTGCATCAGGCTCTCGATGGAGCCGCCGAGCGAGGACCAGCTGGTGAAGATCGTCAAAGCGCATCTGGGCGAGGACGCCCTCCGCCTCGGACGGCCGATCATCCAAAGGTTCATCGAACGGCGCAACAGCGGTGAGCTCGCCACCGACCAGCTGCTCAACGCCATCTACCTCGCGACCTCCGGAGGCCGGCCCGCCGACGAGGGTATGGACGAGCTGATCAACAGTATTCTGAGACCGCTCGACATCGCCGGGTCATGATCGACGAGTTGTTCAAGGCGCTCCGGGGACTGCGTTCCCCGCTCTCCGCGGAGGAGATACAGGACGCGCTCTGGCTCGTCCGGCTGATGAGCGAGCGTCCGGCCGAGGCGAGACCCCCGCAAGCGGTAGAGGAGACCTCTCCGGTGCCCCCTCTCCCGGCTCATGACGCCTCCTCTCCTCCCGGCCTGGAACAGGCTTCTCCCGTCGAACAGCGTGTTCGCACCACCCAGGAGACGGAAGCGGCCCTCTTCCTGACCGGGCGCAAGGACATCACCTCTCCGCGTGTGATCCGAGCCCCCGCTCCACCCGCGCTTCCCCGCTCTCTCCGGCTCTCCCGTGCGCTGCGTCCTCTGCGCGTCCATGTCGACTCGGCGACCGAGTTCCACCTCGACGAGGAGAAGACGGCCCGCCGGATCGCCGAGACCGGCATCTGGCAACCCTTGACGAACCCGTCGCCGGAACGCCTCTTCGACCTGGCGATCGTGGTCGACACCAGTGCGTCGATGCAGGTGTGGCGGCGTACCGTCGAAGAGTTCCAGGCGCTGCTGGAACAGCTCGGAGCTTTCCGTGACGTACGGGTCTGGCGGATGAACACCGACGGGCACCGTCCGCTGAGTCCCACTCCCGGCAGCGGTTCGGGCCGGAGCCCCGCCCAGCTCGTCGACCCGACCGGCCGCCGGATCGTCCTGGTGGTCAGCGACTGCATCGGCGGTGCCTGGCAGGACGGACGCGCCTCAGCGCTGCTCGAACGCTGGGGGCACAGCGGTCCGGTGGCGATCGTCCAACCGCTGCCGGAACGCCTGTGGTGGAGATGCTCGGCACCGGTGGAGCACGTCCGGTTCACCGCTTTCGCCTCAGGGGCGCCCAACACCCTGCTCAAGGTCGAGTTGCGGGAAGACGCCGGAGAGCCTCCCCCCGGGGTCGCGATCCCCGTTCTGGCGCTGGAGCCGCACTGGCTGGCGTCGTGGGCTTCGATGGTCGCGAACGGGGGACGGAATGTCTTCGGCGCGGCCGTCTTCACCCGGGATCTCCGTTCGGGCCTCCGGCCTACGGCCGAAACCGCCGATCTGACGGCGGAGGAGCGAGTGGCACGTTTCCGTGCGGCCGCGTCTCCCCAGGCCTACAAACTCGCCGGTTATCTGGCCGCCGCGCCGCTCAGCATTCCGGTCATCCGCCTCGTCCAACAGGCCATGCTGCCCTCGTCGACTCCTGCGGACCTCGCCGAGATCTATCTCGGCGAACTGTTGCGGAGCGTGTCGCAGACCTCTGATCCCCAGGCCCACGAACCCGCCTACGAATTCCATGAGGGGGTTCGGGAGATCCTGATGAGCGGGCTGCGCCGCAATGACGCGATACGTGTGCTGCGCAATGTCTGGAGTGTCATTCGGGATCGTTTCGGATCTCCACTCGACTTCCCCGCCCTCCTGGCCGAGATCGAAAGAGACGGTTCCGGAGTACCTCCAGATCAGGCGTTCGCCCAGGTCACAGCTCAGGTTCTGGAACGGCTGGGGGGACGTTACGCCACCATCGCCCGGCGTATCAACAACACGTTGAAGGAACAGCCCCACCATGCCGGGGCGGTTCCGAGCGGCGTCGATGGAAGGCTGGTCGGCCCTCTCCCGCCGAGGAACCCCTACTTCACCGGACGGGATGAACTCCTGGACTCTCTGCGCGGATCCCTGGACGGCAAGGTCACCGTGCTGCTCCCCCACCCGCTCCACGGGCTGGGCGGCGAAGGCAAATCCCAACTGGCCGTGGAATACGCCCATCGCTTCATGGACGACTACGACCTGATCTGGTGGATTCCCGCCGACCAGATGACCGTGGCCAGGTCCTCTCTGGTGAACCTGGCCCGGAGGCTGAAAACCCCGGAGAGTGAAAGCACCCGGGGCATCGTGGACAACCTGATGCACGCGCTCCGGACCGATCCCGCCCATCCCCGCTGGCTGCTCATCTTCGACAACGCCCGAAACCCTCAGGATCTTCTCCCCGCGCTCCCCGTGGACGGGATGGCCGCCGAGGGGGAGCCGCTGCGGGTCTCCCTCCCCTCGGTGAGCGTCCTGATCACTTCTCGGGACCGAAGCTGGGAAGACGTCGCCAGTGCCACGGTCAGCGTGGACGTGTTCGAACGTCCCGAGAGCATCCGCTACCTCCGCCGACGCGTACCACGCCTCTCGGACACCGAGGCCGACCAGCTCGCCGAGAGAGTCGGGGACCTTCCCCTCGCCGTCGAACAGGCCGCGGCCTGGCAGTCCACCCCTGGCCGTACCGTCGAGCAGTACATCGAACTGTTCGACCAGTTGTTGCTGGCCAGCCCTCTCGAACCTCTGCCCGAGAACTTTCCCGCGCACCTGGCCGCCAGTCTGAACCTGGGACTCGACCGGCTTCACGAGGAGAACCCCCAGGCCGGACTGCTCTTCGAATTCTGGGCTTTCTTCAGTCCCGAACCCGTGACCGTTGAGCTGCTGTCCTCGGGACGCACCGCCGACCTGCCCGACCCGTTGAACGAGCTGTTCTCCGACGAGGCCTCGCTTCGCGAAACCATGCGGCTGATCGACCGGTTCGAGTTGGCGCGGTTCGACCCGGAGGGGGACAGCCTTCAGGTCCACCGGCTGGTCCGGACCATGCTGAAAACCCGGATCCCCGCCGAAGAAAGACCTCGGGTCCGTGCTCAGGTCCATTCGATCCTGATCGCCGCCACTCCGGCCATTCCGGCTGACGACGAGACCACCTGGAGGCGGCGTTCCCTGGTCACACCGCATGTACTGGCGTCGGGCATCGTCAACGCGGCCACCGTCGAGGCCAGGAACGTCGCATTGGACCAAATCCAGTACCTCTATCTTTCTGGTGACTTCGTCGGTTCCAGGTTGATCGCTGATTTCGCCCTGACCCGCTGGCGAAACGAACACGGTCCCGACGACGTGCTGGCCCTCGACGCCGCCCGCATGCTCGCCAATGCGCTCCGCGCGCTGGGTGAGACCGGCGCGGCCGCGGCTCTGAGCAGAGACACCCTCGAACGCGCCGAACGGAAATACGAGGCCGGCAATCTCACCGTCCTGTTCACCGCGTTGGGATACGGGGCCGATCTGAAGTACCTGGGCCAGTTCGAGGAGGCCTACGATCTCGATCGGCTCACCTGGCTGCACATGACACGGCGTTTCGGCGATGACAGCGCGGAGAACACCCTGGTCGCCGCCGGCAATGTCTCCGTCGGCCTTCGGCTGCTCGGCAGATTCCACGAGGCTTACGAGATAGACAAGGACTCGTTGGAAGCCCTGCGAAGAAGACCCCATCTGAGATACCGCGACGTCTTCCGTGCCACTCACCACCTGGCGCGCGATCTCCATGGACTGGGGCGTTACGCCGAAGCCCTGAATCTGCAGAGGGAGAGTCTCGGCGACCTCGATCCCGTCCTAGGCCCGGACCATTCCCTGGTTCTCCAAGCCAAGATGAGCCATGCGGGGACGCTGCGGGAGTCAGGTCTCCACGAGGAGGCCGAGAGACTTTCCGTCGAGGTCCTTGAGTCCCATGTCCGCAGATTCGGTGACGAACATCCCAACACTCCGGCCGCCAAGGTCTGCCTCGCGATGGCGCTGACGCGGACCGGCCGACTACAGAAAGCGCAGGAACTCCAAGAGGAGACCTGGACCCAGTTGCGGCGCGTCCTGGGGGACCGTCATCCCTTCGTTCACTCCTGCGCGGCAGGGCTGGCGATCGTGCTGCGTTCTCTGGGTGACGTACAGACCGCTTTGGAGGTCGACGAGTGGGCACTGAACGGTCTGAGAACCAGTCCGGTGGGACCGGACCACTACTACTCGTTGTTCCTGGAAGCGGGTCTGAGTTCCGACCTCTATCTTCTGGGCAGGCTGGACGCAGCGCACCGGCATTCCTCACGCGCCCTGCAACGGGCGGAATCACGTCTGGGTGAGAACCATCCCGTCACCCTGTGCCTCCGGCACAATCATCTCCTCATCGGCACCGCGGCGGGAGCACCCGTCAACGCCGAAGAAAGACCTTCGGCGAGGCTGGCGGAGATCCTCGGCAAGGACCACCCTTCGGTCCTCATCGCACGAGACGGTGAGGTGCTGGACTGCGTCATCGAACCTCTGCCCCTGTGATCAGGAAAGCCGCGTCAGGTCCTCGTGGACCGCGGTCTCGACATGCCGGACGAGACGGTAGAGGTCGGCGCAGTAGACCGAGGGATTGAGGTAGCCGGTCTCCTCCCGGTAACGGTGGGCGTAAGCTCCACCGCCGCACAGATCCCTGACGGGGCAGGCGCGGCATTCCTCGCACAACGCGGCGCTTCCGATCTGCCGGGCCACCACCCCCGGATGAAGCAGGGCCATGTCGAAGGAGTGCTGGAAGACGCTCAGGCCGGTCTCGGGTGCGCCGTGGAACGAGGTCTTCAACGTGTCGACCTGCTGCAGGGTCCCGTCGGTCTCGACCACGACCATGACGACGGGCGAAAGCCCGATGTTCTCACTGGCGCTGTGCCCGCCCAGCACCATGTTCATGATCTCTTCGAAGAGCCTGACTCCCGTCTCCCACTTCTCCGCCCGGTACCAGCGCTCGAAGACGGCGGCCAGCCACCGGGCGTAGGGCGTCTCCTCGGGGGCGTGGCCGGGGGGCGGAGCCGTCCAGGTACCGTGCGGGAGCAGGAAGTCGATACGGGGAGGCTCCGTGTCCAGCAGCGCCTCGTAGGTCGCCACAGGATCGTTCGCCAGATCGATCGCGCACAGGATGCCCTGGTAGAGATGGCGATAACGATCGGCCAGCAGATCGAGGCCCCGCCGTACCGCGAAGTGGCTCCCCCTTCCGTCGGCGTAGCGCCGGTGCCGATCGTGCCCCGCCCGGTCCCCGTCGAGGCTGACCGCCACCCCGATCCGGTGGGTGTCCAGCAGGTCCAGCATCCGTTCGGTCAGCAGCACCCCGTTCGTCTGCACGGTGAAGTCCACCCGGCAGAAGTCGGGCACCGCCGACCTGATCTCGGTGACGGTGAAATCGATCGTCTTCGTCCCGGCCAGCAGCGGTTCTCCGCCGTGCAGCACCACTTCGATCTCGTCGAGTCCATGGCGTTCCACATGTTCGGCGATCCGGTACGCGACCCGGGAGAGAACGGTCTCCGAGATGACCGCCGGGCGGGAACGCCAGCTCTGGTCCTCGGACTCGTAGACATAGCAGTAATCGCAGGAGAGATTGCAGCGGCCGTGCAGTTTCAGGATGAACTCACGGAACGGCTCCGGACCCCAGCCTCCGCCGAGAAGAGCCGCTACGTCCAAGCCCCGGAGAGGCCACTCATGAGACTGAGTGGCGCTCAATACGACTCATCCTGTTGTCGAAGTAGGCGCGTGCCGGAAGATCTCCTTCGGCCCTCCTCCGCTGGATGCCCTTGCGCAGCGCGGGCCGGGCGAGCTCGGTCCTGAGCTCCCGCATCTCCGGCATCTTCACGCCACGCTGGTCCTGCACCGCACGCCCTCCCTCTTTCGAACAGCTCGGAAAAGGCTGATCATAGGCCACCTCAGGCCACAGGCGTCGTGGCTTCGCCCACCCACCTTTCCCCAATTTCCAGGCTGATCTGTGTCACGGGACTCTGCTGGGCGGATCGTGACGTTGCAAAGTCGTGTGAGAGGGGGTCACCGCTCAGGAGGGTGGGGTCTTGGAGGGGTCGGAGAGCGGCTGGAGGCCGTCCGGAACGTGCGTGCTGTTCGTTTGCGACGTGGTGTCCTACGGGGACGCGAAACGGACGGACATCGTGCAGGCGTACATCCGGGAAAACCTCTATGAGCTTCTGGAAGCCAGTTTCGAACACGCCCTAATTCCTTTTTCGGGGGTCTACAAAGAGGACCGGGGGGATGGCGTTCTCGTGGCGGCGCCCGCCGAGCACGATCCGGCGGCGCTCGTCACGGTGGCCGTGGAACGGCTCCGGGCGGATCTGGGGCGGTACAACTCGCTGTCGAGCGAGGCGGCGCGGATCGCATTGCGGGTGGCGGTGCACATCGGGATCGCCAAGGCCGACGCGCACGGGCTGATCGGAACCGAGGTCAACCATGTGTTCCGATTGCTGGAGGCGCCCTTGTTCAAGGCGATGGTGAAGGACGGAGGGGCCACGATCGGGTTGATCGTGTCGCAGCGTTTCCATGACGAGGTGGTGCTGCGGGACACGGGTCTGATCTCGGCTGAGGACTATCTGCGAGTACCGGTTTCGGTCAAGGAGACCGATTGTTCGGGTTGGGTGCGGATATTCGGCGGTGCGGCGCCCGCCGTGCTCCGGACGGCGGAACTCGAGCCCCGGCCGGAGACACGGCTGGCGCCCTCCGAGGCGGTGGCGCCCTCCGTGATCTCAGGGTTGGAGCCGGAACCGGAGTCCGCGTTCGACGAACCCGAGATCGGGTTGCCCGGGCTCTTCGAGTTGGTGGAATGCGCTCTGCGGATCCCCGGACTTCTCACCGAGCGCGGTCGGGACCAGGTGGTGGAGGTGCTGCCTTCGTCGATCGCGGTGGTGATCCCGAGGAGCCACGACGCACGGTCAGACGTGTACCAGATTCTTCGAACTTGCCTGGATTATCCGGAGGGCCTGCAGTACTTCGTGCAGGCCATCAAGGCGTTCTTCGGAGGGTCGATGGCGGTGGCACGACTGGAGCGGATGGTGGCACAAGTACTGGCCCGATTCTGAAATCTTCCGCAGGCCGTGCGGCGGGTTCGTGTATTCCCGGGAAAAAGCGCGTACTCATAGTTATCGTTTGATCTCAATGCGGAGTCGGATGGCTGCAGACTGCTGGTGAGGTGGGGAGGCCGGGATGGCCGGGGGCTCGGCGCCGCGACCGCGGCGGGGAAGTGAACGGGTGGGCGGGCATGAGTGCTCGATCATCGTCGGCGACCGGAGGTTCCGGCTGCTGAAGAAGCGGTTCCGGCGGCTCACCTCGGTCCTCGTCGTGGTGTTCCTCGGGTGGTATCTCGCCTACATCGGGCTGTCGGCGTTCGCGCGGGGGTTCATGGCGCGGCCGGTGATCGGGAACGTCAACGTGGCGCTGGTGCTGGGGATGCTGCAGTTCGTCTCGACGTTCCTGCTGGCCTGGTACTACTCGCGCTACGCGCGGCGGAGGCTCGACCCGCTGTCGGCGCAGATCCGGCAGGAGGTGGAGCGCCGGCGGGAGGCGTACGCGCGGATGATGGCCGAGAGGCAGCTGCTGGAGGGGTGGAACGCGGCCGACGAGACCGCGGGCGGGGGGCGCCGGTGATCTCCACCACGGGTGACGGGCGGGTGCTGACGCTCGCGCTGTTCGTCGTGTTCATCGCCATCACGCTGGGAGTCACGTTCTGGGCGCGCGCCAACACGCGCAGCGCCGACGACTTCTACGCCGGCGGGCGGGCGTTCTCCGGGGTGCAGAACGGGGTGGCGCTCGCCGGGGACTACATGTCGGCGGCGTCGTTCCTGGGCATCGCGGGGCTCATCGCGCTGTCGGGGTACGACGGTTTCCTGTACTCGATCGGCTTCCTGGTGGCGTGGCTGCTCAGCCTGCTGCTGGTCGAGATGATGCGCAACGCTGGACGTTTCACCATGGCGGACGTCCTGTCGTACCGGGCCAGGAGCCGGCCGAAGGTGCGGACGGCGGCGGCCGTCTCGACGGTCACCGTGTCGGTGTTCTACCTGCTGGCCCAGATGGTCGGGGCGGGCGCGCTGGTCTCGCTGCTGCTGGGCATCCACGCCGGGGACTCCTTCCTCGGGCTGTCCGCGGAGGCCGCCAAGACCCTCACCATCGTCGGCGTCGGCATCATGATGATCTTCTATGTGATGTTCGGCGGGATGAAGGCCACCACCTGGGTGCAGATCATCAAGGCGGTGCTGCTCATCGTCAGCACCGCCGTGCTGACCGTCCTGGTGCTCAGCCGGTTCGGCTTCAACCTCAGCACCATGCTGGGAGCGGCGGCCGACGCCAGCGGCTCGGCCGGGTTCCTGCAGCCGGGCGGGCGGTACGGGCAGGACGTGCGGGGCGACACCGTCCGGACCGTCCTGAACAAGCTCGACTTCATCAGCCTCGCGCTCGCGCTGGTGCTGGGCACGGCGGGCCTGCCGCACATCGTCGGGCGGTTCTTCACCGTCCCGGACGCCCGCGCCGCGCGCCGTTCGGTGAACTGGGCGATCGGCCTGGTCGGCGTGTTCTACCTGATGACGCTGGCGCTGGGGTTCGGGGCGGCGGCGCTGGTGGGGCAGCGGGCCATCTCCGAGCAGGACCCGGCGGGCAACACCGCGGCGCTGCAGCTCGCCCACGAGCTGGGCAGCCACCTCGGCGGGCGGCTCGGCGGCGACCTGCTGCTGGCCTTCATCGGCGCGGTCGCGTTCGCGACGATCCTCGCGGTGGTGTCCGGGCTGGTGCTGGCCTCCTCCACCTCGCTGGCGCACGACTACTTCGGCCACGTGCTCATGCTCGGCCGGCCCCGCGAGTCGCAGGAGGTCGCGGTCGCCCGGATCTCGGCGTTCCTCATCGGCTCGCTGGCGATCATGCTGGCGGTGGTGGCGCGGAACCTGAACGTCGCGTTCCTGGTGGCGCTGGCCTTCGCCATGGCCGCCTCGGCCAACCTCCCGGCGATCGTCCTCTCACTGTTCTGGAAGCGGTTCACCGCGACCGGGGCGCTCGCCGGCATCTACGGGGGGCTGGGCAGCAGCCTCGTCCTGGTGCTGCTGTCCCCCGTCGTCTCCGGGAAGGTCGACCCGGTCACCGGCCAGAACCTGTCACTGCTGCCGGAGGGCGTCGACTTCCAGCTGTTCCCGCTGGAGAACCCGGGGCTGGTGTCCATCCCGTTCGGGTTCCTGTGCGCGTTCGCGGGCAGCTGGCTGAGCAAGGAGAAGGCCGAACCGCAGGGCTACGACGAGCTGTCCGTGCGCTCCCTCACCGGACTGGGCTCCCACCGTCCGGCGTGACGCGCGAGACTCCCTCACACCGGGGTCTCAGCTGCCTTCCCACAACGCGCCCAGGCCGTCGAGGTCGAGCACGACGATCTTCCGGTAGTGGGTCCTGACCAGCCCCAGGGCGCGGAACTCGTGCAGGTGCCGTTCGGTCGTCGCCTCGCTCGCCCCGGCCAGGCTGCCGAGTTCGAACTGGCTCAGCGGCAGCGGGATCTCGACGCCCTCCTCCGCGGGCACGCCGTGGGTGACGGCGAGTTCGTGGAGGGTCTTGGCCAGCCGGGTCCGCGCGTCCCAGGCGCGGGCCTGGATCCGGCGCTCCATCGTGGCCCGCATCTTGCCCAGCACCCCATCGTAGAAACGTCTCGTGGCGCCGGGGAAACGGTCGTCGAACTCCCGGTACCGCCGCACGCTGATCCGGATCGCGATGACGGTGTCAACGGTGATCACGCTGGCCGTGCGCCTGCCTCCGTCGAGCACCGCGAACTCGCCGATCAGGTCGCCCCTGGCCCGGACGGCCATGATCGCGGGGATGCCCTCCGGGGTGGTCATCACCACCTTCACGTAGCCGTCCAGCAGGACGAAGAGCTCTCCGGCGGGTTCTCCCTGGCGCACCAGGTGGGAGTCGGGCGGGAACTCGATCTCGGTGCCGGACGACAGCAGCGCCTCGCGCTCCTCGGGCCGCAGCGCCGCCATCACGCTGGCCGGGGGCCATGGTCCGGTCCTGCCCACCATGAGTCCATGGTGGCACGAAGCGCCCCGTTCAAGGGCGGAAACCGGTGCCCCACCCGGTTTCCGCCCTCACCCCCATCGATCGGCCAGGAAGACCGGCCCCCGGCCGGTGATCCTTCTTCCTCCGCCACCCGCAAGCCTGGCGTATCCGGCCTTTCCGAATTCCCTCACAAGCGGGATTTGTCCCTGTCCCTCTCACGGACTACGGATGAAGAGCGCTCCTGCGACGGACGCCGTACCGAGACCGCGGAATCTACCTTCGACCACATCCCCGAACGATGAGGAGACGGTGTGATCGAGGTACGCGAACCGCACAAGCGTTACGGCGCCAGGAAGGCCGACGGGGTTCGGGGACCCGCAGGGCCGGATCAGCGGGCGTCGCCACAGGTGGTTCCGCAGAAGATGACGCAGACTTCGGATATGACCACACAGAACGCCGGAAACCTCGGAGCGCGGCCGTCATTCGGCCTCGCCGCCGTTCGTCTGGCGCACCGTGACGCCTGACCTTTCGGCGCTGCTGCGCGGGCTGCGTTCGGACCTCTCGCCGGGCGCGGGCACACCGCTGCTGCCGAGGCACGGAAGGGTCCGGACGGCTTGGCTGCCCCACATGCTCGTCGCGGTGCTCGCGGTGATGCTGGCCGGGGTCTCCTGGCACACGCTGATCGAGGACTTCGGTGTACCGAACCAGGTCGCGGCCGCGGTCGGCGTCATGCAGGCGTCGTCGCTGCTGTTCGCGCTCTACTGGCCGATGTCGGGCTGGTGGCTGTCCTTGGGGATGCTGGCCGTCGCGGCCATCGTCGCCGAACCCGTAGACGGATCCCTGTGGCCGGGGCCGAATCTGGCGACCCACTTGTGCGTGCTGGCCTTGGTCGCGCTCGCCGTACAGCCTCGCGTGCTGGCGGAGATGTGGGTGCTGACGCAGCTCTCCGGGCTGGTTCTGGCGCTCTTCCTGCCCGAACGCGACGTGCCGGCGGGCGTGGTCGCCATGGGGTTGTTCTCGGGGGCCGTACTGCTCACCGTCGGAGCGCTGCGGGCGCGCGCCGAAGCCCTTCGGCGCCTGGCCGCCGAGGTGCGTACGAGCGACGAGGAGCGGATCCGCAGAGCACGTCTGGAAGAGCGGGCACGGATCGCCCGCGAGTTGCACGATGTCGTCGCCCACCACATGTCCGTGATCGCCATCCAGGCGGAAGCCGCCCCTCATCGCGTCGACGAACCGCCTCCGGAGCTCGCACGCGCGTTCGGCACGATCCGGCAGAACGCGGTGGAGGCCATGACGGAACTGCACCGGATACTGAAAGTGCTGCGCGGAGACGAAGCGGGTGAAACGGATTCGCCTCAGCCCACTTTGGGACTCCTGGACGAACTGCTGTCCGGAGTGCGTGGAGCAGGACTTCAGGTGACGGTGAAGGTCGTCGGCCAACGTCGGTCACTGCCTTCAGGTGTCGAACTGTCGGCGTACCGGATCATCCAGGAGTCCCTCAGCAACGTCCTGCGGCACGCCCCCGACGCGCCTGCGGAAGTCGTCCTCGATTACAAGCGTGAGTGTTTCGACCTACGGGTGCGCAACGGCCCGTCTTCGGTTCCGCCTACGCCGGCGGAACGGCCGGGACACGGGCTGCTCGGCATGCGGGAGCGAGCGGGCATGCTGGGAGGAGAGTTCACCGCAGGCACCGAACCGGACGGCGGTTACGCCGTCCGCGTCTCCCTTCCCGCTCCGTCCGGAGGGCATCCGGCATGACGATCCGCGTGGTCCTCGCCGACGACCAGGCCATGGTCCGTGAAGGCTTCTCCGTTCTGCTGGGCTCCCAGCCGGACATCGAGGTCGCGGGCGAGGCCGTCGACGGCCGGGACGCGGTGGAGCAGGCCGAACGGCTGGCCCCCGACGTCCTCCTCATGGACATCCGCATGCCCGTCCTCGGCGGCCTGGAGGCGACCCGTCTCGTCTGCGCGCTCCCCTCGGCGCCGAAGGTGCTCATCCTCACGACCTTCGACCTGGACGAGTACGTCTACGAGGCCCTCCGCGCCGGGGCCAGCGGCTTCCTGCTGAAGACCGCCACCGGTCGGGCGCTGGCCGAGGCCGTCCGTGTGGTGGCGGCCGGAGACGCCCTGCTCTCCCCCGGCGTCACCCGGCGCCTCATCACCGAGTTCGCCAGGCTCGGGCCGGCCCGGCCCACCGACGTCCGCATCAAGGAGCTCACCGACCGGGAGACGGAGGTCCTGGTGCTGCTGTCCCGCGGCCTGTCGAACACGGAGCTCGCCGAACGCCTCGTCGTCTCGGAGCAGACGGTGAAGACCCACATCAGCCGCCTTCTGGCCAAGCTCGGCCTGCGCGACCGCACGCAGGCCGCCGTCTTCGCCTACGAGAGCGGACTCGTCCGGCCCGGCGTGGAGTGACGGGCCGGCGGGTGTTCCCGCACCCGGCCGATCAGCCGGTCCGCGACCGACAGGAAGGCGGCGAGGTCCTCCTCCGGCATGTCGGAGAACAGTCGCGAGGCGCTTTCGCGGTAGCCGTTCTGGACGCCGTCCATCGTCTCGTTGCCCTTGTCCGTCAGCGAGACGATGGTGGCGCGGCGGTCGGAGGGGTGGGGGTTGCGTACCGCGTGGCCGCAGGCTTCCAGCGCGTCGACCAGGCCGGTGATGTTGCGCGGCGTCACGCCCACGGCGTCGGACAGCTCCCGCTGCGTCATGGGCCCCTGGCGGTGCAGCGCCCACAGCACCGAAGCCCTCGCACGGGACAGGCCGCGCTGCGCCAGCCCCCGTTCCATGAACTCCGATGTCGCCGCCGACAGGGCGAACAGGTGGTCCAGCGCGTCCCGCTCATCGTGCAACTGCTTCACTATTTCGCACCCTCCATTATGGAGAATAACGTGTACGCGCGGGGGCGGCGGCTTCCCCGCTCAGGCGGGCACCGGAAATCCGGGCCGGATCACCGCGTGGATCCCCCCGACGAGGATCGCGCCGAGCACGTAGGGCAGCAGATCGGGCGCGTTGAAGGTGGTGCCGAACACCAGCCGGGACAGGAAGCTCCGCTCCGCCCACTCGGCGGGCCACGGCGTGAGCTGGAAGAACTCCACCGCCCAGCACAGTCCGGCGGTCGCCAGGACGAACGGGACCGGCCTCAGGCGCGGCAGCACCAGCAGGATCAGCAGGCCGACGAGACAGGCGTACAGCACGCCTCCGGCGTACTCTCCGGCCTTCCCGAAACCGACGAGAGTGATGCCCAGTCCCACCGCGAGGGTCGCCACGGCTCCCGCCACCACCACGAGCCGAAACCGCAGCATGTCCATGGCTTGATGAGACGGCCCCGCCTCTTCTCCGGTTCGCCCGGCTTCCGCCGACGCCGCTCCGGCGGAGCCCGTCCGGGTGAGGAAGAGGTCAGGCCTTGGCGGGCGGCTGGTCCGCCAGGGCGGCGGCCGGTCCCACGGGCGGGGCGAGACGGCCGCTGCGGCGGGCCCAGACCTCGAAGACGACGGTCGCGAAGGGCGGCACGGCGGCGGCCAGGGCGAACACCGTCGTCCAGAAGAAGGACCACTTCAGGCGCACGGCGGCGAGGATCGCCACCAGGCCGTAGAGCACGAAGACCCCGCCGTGCAGCGGACCGAAGATCTTGACGCCCAGCTCGGTGGTCTCCGGCACGTACTTGAAGTACATGCCGATCAGGAGACCCGCCCAGGTGAACGCCTCGACGGCGGCGATCACGGAGAAGGCGCGGGCGAGGCGGCGGTCCGACGCCATGGCCTTGTCACTCAACTTCGGGTCCTTTCACAGGGTGTGGTCGCCGAATCCGCAGGAGCGGCTCACGCGGCCGGGGGCCATCAGCGCGGCGAAGGTCATCGCAAGGATAAGGGCGGTCCCGCGGAGGCCCGATCCGGGTCCGTGATCGCCGAGAGCGTCATTTCTCTGCCGTCGGCAGAGGAACCTGGGCGGCGCCCGGACGGACGCCTAGCGTCGGATCCGAGGCCGGAGATCCCGCCTCACCGAGACCGGGGAGAGACCCATGCACCAAGCCGTCGACGGGCCCGTCCTCAGCGGAGGATCGCTCGATGACCAGTTGGCCTCGCAGCTGCTCCGGCAGCGCATCATCGTCCTGGGGACCGAGGTCGACGACCAGGTCGCCAACCGGATCTGCGCGCAGCTCCTGCTGCTGTCGGCGGAGGACCCGCGCAGCGACATCAGCCTCTACGTCAACTCGCCCGGAGGGTCCGTCAGCGCCGGGCTGGCCATCTACGACACGATGCGGCTCATCCCCAACGACGTGAGCACGCTGGTGCTGGGGCTGGCCGCGAGCATGGGCCAGTTCCTGCTGACGGCGGGGACGGCCGGCAAGCGGTTCAGCCTGCCGCACGCCCAGGTGCTCATGCACCAGGGGTCCGCCGGGTTCGGCGGCACCGCCGCCGACATCGAGATCTACGCCGGACAGCTCGAGCGCATCGGAAGGCTGATGACCCGGCTGACCGCCGAGCACACCGGGCAGCCCGAGGAGAGGGTCGAACGCGACAGCAGGCGGGACGCCTGGTTCGACGCCGAGGAGGCCCTGGAGTACGGGTTCATCGACCGCATCGTGGAGCGGGTGGACGACGTCCGGCCCTCGCTCGTCCGCCAGAAGGTGGGGCTTTGACATGAGCCAGTACCTGGTCCCCACGGTCGTGGAGAGGACGCCCGGAGGGGAGCGCGCCTTCGACATCTACTCCCGGCTCCTCTCGGAGCGGATCATCTTCATCGGCACCGAGATCGACGACGGCGTCGCCAACGTGGTGATGGCGCAGCTCCTCCACCTCGAATCGGCGAGCGGAGACGTCGACATCAACCTCTACATCAACTCGCCCGGCGGATCCTTCAGCGCCCTGACCGCGATCTACGACACCATGCACTTCGTCAAGCCCGACGTGACGACGACGTGCATGGGGCAGGCGTCGTCCGCCGCGGCCGTCCTGCTGGCCGCCGGGGCCCCCGGGAAGCGAGCGGTCCTGCGGCACGCGAAGGTGCTGCTGCACCAGCCGTCGAGCCAGGCGCGGGGCACGCTGCCCGACCTGGCGATCCAGGCGAAGGAGGTCGCCACGGTCCGGGCCGAGATGGAGGAGATCCTCAGCCGGCACACCGGTCACCCGGTGGCCAAGATCCGGGAGGACACGGACCGGAACCGGACGTTCAGCGCGAGCGAAGCCGTCGACTACGGGCTGGCCGACCAGATCATCACCACCCGCTGACCGCTCACGCGGCCAGGCAGAAGGTGTCGCCGGCCCTGCGGGCGGGCCGCGCGGCCCGGCGGCCGAGCGCGACGTCCAGCCTGAGGACCCGTTCACGGCGGGCGCGGTCGGCCGCCAGGTCGCGTCCCACCTCGGCCAGCACGTCCGAGAGCTCCAGGCGCAGGGCGTCGCAGACGGCCGCGAGCACCTCGGAGGAGGCCTCCTTGCGACCCCGCTCCACCTCCGACAGGTACGGCATGGAGATCTTCGCGGACCTCGCCACGTCCTCCAGGGTGCGCCCCTGCTCGCGGCGGTTCCGGCGCAGCACGTCGCCGAACATCGTCCTCAGCAGGGGCCGGGCGCGCGGCCCCGCCCCGTCCTCATCATCGAAGGCCGGACCAGGCATCCGTCTTCTCCTCCCCGCCGGCGAACGCTTCCCTCAGCTCTACCCCGGAGCTCCGCGGACGGGAAGGGGGTTTCGCCCCGGGCGTAGGGCCGTCGGCTTTTCCACAGATCACGGCCGGGGCCTCCGGGCGGATGCGGATTCGGGCACGATCGGTTCGTGGAAGCCGACGCCGTCGCCGTCCTTTTCCGGGGACGCCGTTCGTCGTCACTTCGCCAGAACCACACCGGTACCGCTGTTCGGGAGGATCCGTGAAGTACATGCTGTTGATCTGCGGGGACGAGTCCGCCGCGGAGCACGCCGAGGACGGGTGCGGCGGCTGGTCGGAGGAGATGCTGGAGCGGGGGGTCCTGCGGGGAGGCGGCGGGCTGCGGCCGCCGTCCGAGGCGACGTCCGTCCGGGTCCGCGACGACGAGGTGCTCCTCACCGACGGCCCGTTCGCCGAGGCCAAGGAGCAGATAGGGGGCTTTTGCATCATCGAGTGCGGCGATCTCGACGAAGCCGTCGAGATCGCCGCCGGGCACCCGGCCGCGGGCTACGGCACGATCGAGATCCGGCCGATCCGGCAGCCGTGACCGCCCCGCACGACGCCCGGACGGCGGTCACCGAGGCCTTCCGGGACGAGTGGAGCCAGATCGTCGCGACCCTCATCCGGGTGACCGGCGACTGGGACCTCGCCGAGGAGTGCGCCCAGGACGCCTTCGCTCTCGCCCTCCAGCGCTGGGAGTCCGACGGCGTGCCCGGACGGCCGGGCGCCTGGCTCACCACGGTCGCCCGCAACCGCGCCGTGGACCGTCTGCGCCGCGCCGCCGTCGGCGAGGCGAAACTCAGGGAGGCGGCCGCCATGGCCGTGGCGCCCGTGCCCGCGCACCCGCCCGACGGGACCGTCCCCGACGATGTGCTGCGCCTGATGTTCACCTGCTGCCATCCGGCCCTCGCGCCGGAGGCCCGGGTCGCCCTCACTCTGCGCGCCCTCGCGGGGCTGACCACCGCCGAGATCGCCCGCGCCTTCCTGGTCACCGAGCAGACCATGTCCAAACGCCTGACCAGGGCCAAGCAGAAGATCAAGCACGCGGTGATCCCCTTCCGGGTCCCGCCGCCCCACCTGCTTCCCGACCGGCTCACATCCGTCCTGAGCGTGCTCTACCTCCTGTTCAACGAGGGCTACTCGGCGACCTCGGGGGAGGATCTCGTCCGCCGGGACCTCGGCGCCGAGGCGATCCGCCTGGCCCGCGTCCTCACCCGCCTGATGCCCGACGAACCCGAGGCCGCGGGTCTTCTGGCCCTCATGCTGCTGCACGACGCCCGCACTCCCGCCCGCACCGCCCCGTCAGGCGACCTGATCCCCCTGGAGGAACAGGACCGCTCCCTCTGGGACCGCCCCCGCGTCGAGGAGGGCCTGGCCCTCCTCGACGCGGCGCTCGCCCGCCGCTCCCCCGGCCCCTACCAGGTCCAGGCCGCCATAGCCGCCTGCCACGCCACGGCCCTCGCCCCCGCCGACACCGACTGGCCGCAGATCGCCGCCCTCTACACCCGCCTCCACCGCCTCGTCCCCTCCCCCGTCGTCGCGCTCAACCGCGCCGTGGCCGTCGGCATGGCCGCCGGACCCGCCGCCGCCCTCCCCCTCCTCGACGCTCTCCGCTCCTCGGGCTCCCTCTCCGGCCACCACCTCCTCCCCGCCGCCCGGGCGGACTTCCTCCGCCGCCTGAACCGCCCCGCCGAAGCCGCCGCCGCCTACCGCGAGGCCCTGTCCCTGGCCCCCACTGCGGCCGAACGCCGCTACCTCACCCGCCGCCTCGCCTCCCTCCCCCCTACCGCCCGGCCTCGCCTCGCCGATCGTGAGGCTTGAGGGAAGGGGAATCTCTCTGGAACGGGTGTCCGTCGGCGGTCCGTCCGTTCGTCGGTGGGGTGACGGGTCCGGAGCCGGGTCGCCGGAGAGGCGGGTCGGCACGACTTCAAGCGAGGTCTGGCATGGGTGCGGGTTCGAGCGAGGCAGAGGTCAGGGAGCACATCGCGGCGGAGAGACGGGAGTTGGCGGAGCTTCTGGAGGGCCTGCCGGCCGAGGCGTGGGACGCGCCGAGTCTCTGTGCCGGATGGAGGGTGCGGGAGGTGGTCGCGCACATGACGATGCCGTTCCACTCCTCGACCTGGCGGTTCTTGAGGGAGATGGTCCGGGCGCGGGGCGACTTCAACCGGATGGCCGACCGGTGTGCCCGGCTGGACGCGGAGAAGTGGCCTGCGGAGGAGTTCGTCTCGATGCTGAGGAAGAACGCCCGCCATCCGTGGAAACCGCCAGGCGGGGGCTTCCAGGGCGCGCTGTCCCACGACGTGATCCACGGGCTGGACGTCACGCTGGCGCTCGGCGTCGACCGGCGGGTGCCCGAGGAGCGGCTGCGTCTCATACTGGAGGGCTCGGACTCCGCGCGGAGCCGCAGGTTCTTCGGCACCGACCTGGAGGGGGTCCGCCTCCAGGCCGACGACATGGAGTGGGCCTCGGGATCCGGGCGGCCCCTGATCGGGCACGCCCAGGACCTCCTTCTGGTGATCTGCGGCAGGAAGCTGCCGGAAGGGCGGCTGCGCGGCGAACCGGCCGCCCGCTTCACCTCGGTCTGAGCGCTTCCCGCCTCGAACCGCTCGGGGCGGGGACCGCGGGGCGGCCGGCGGGCCGCAGGTCGATGGTCACCGGATGGTCTCGTCTCCGTTGGGAACGGAACCGGTGCCGGAAAAGCTTGCCCCTGAGGTAGTTGATCCTTTTATGATCAACTTGGGGGTGGTGGGAACGTTCGCCGCTCCCGTTCGTGTTCGTGGCGCGCCATCACCTCTGGAGTCGCAGAATGTCCGCTGAGCAGACCTCCTCCACCTCCGAGGACTCGGGAGTGCTTCCCCTGTCCGGGCTCGAACTCCTGACGACCACGCGAGCCGTCCGCAAGCGGCTGGACCTCGCGCGACCCGTCTCCGACGACACGCTGCGCGAGTGCGTGCGGATCGCGCTGCAGGCACCCGCGCCCTCCAACAACATCGCGGTGCGCTTCGTCATCGTCACCGACCCCGAGGTGCGGCGGAGGCTCGGCGAGCTCTACCAGAAGGGCTACAGCGTCTACCGGCAGCTGGACGGCATCTACATCGGCAGCATCTCCAAGGAGGACGAGGCCGAACAGGAGCAGCAGCAGCGGACCACGGTCTCGGCGGACCACCTGGCCGAGATCATGCCGGAGGTCCCGGCCATCGTCGTCGGCTGCGTCACGGGCCGGAGCGAAGGCCTGGGCCCCTGGATCACCTCGTCGCTCCTCGGCGGCGCCATGCCCGCGGTCTGGTCCTTCATGCTCGCCGCGCGCCTGCACGGGCTGGGCACCTGCTGGACGTCCGTGCACCTCGAGCAGGAGAAGGCCGTCGCCGAACTCCTGGGCATCCCGTTCGAGGGCGTCACCCAGGTGATGCTGACCCCCGTCGCCCACTACACGGGCGAGACCTTCAAGCCCGCCGCCCGCCCCGACCCCGACGCCTTCATCCACTGGAACCGCTGGCAGGACTGACGGCGGCGCCGTCCGCGGCTCAGAGTCCCTTGGCGAGGACGACGACACCGGTGGTGGCGGCGATCCTGTCCTTGGAGATCTCCTGGTACTCGGGGGAGTACGCCCACTTCTCGAAGGCGTCCTTGTCCTCGAAGGACATGAGGACGACCTTGCCGTAGGGCCAGTCGCCCTCGATGACCTCGGGCCGCTCGTCCGCGGCGAGGAGCCGACCTTCGTACCTGATGAGGACGTCCAGGAAACGGGCGGCGTAGGAGTTGTAGCGCTCGCGGTCGTGGATGGAGATCTGGGCCATGGCGTAAACCGTCATGGCCGGATGCTACCGAATTCCATTCGGTCATTCGGCTGGATAGAGGCGCAGGACCTCGCCCTTGGCGTCGGCCAGCACATAGCCGCCTCCGTAGTCGTCGCTCAGGTACACGAGCATCGCCGGCTTGTCCTCCGCGAACGTCCAGGTGGGTTTCACCACGATGTAGCGGTTCTCCGGGTCGGGGACGTTGAGCTTGCGGTCGGCGGTGCGCAGGAGGTGGGGAACGGCATCCCAGGCGAAGATGCGCAGGCTCACGGCATCCTCCCCGCCGATACCGCTCCCCTGCCGCTCGACCTTGCCGTTCCGATAGAAGTACCTGTCCGCTCCCTTGCTCCGTCCCGGGACGGGCACCTCCGCGTAGGCGTACTCCTCGTAGACGGTGAAAGAGGTGAACCGGTCACTCCCCGACGCCTTCTCGAAAGCGCTGATGACCTTTCCGATCGCCGCCGGAGTCAGCAGGGACGCCGGTTCCGCGGGAGCGTCGTTCCCGGTGACCGTCACCGGGGTGGAGGGCTCGGGCGTCGGAGCGGTCAGGACCGCTCTGTCATCGTCGTCCGGGAAACCCGTGGACGAATCCATAAGCCGGTAGGAGAAGGCCCCCAGCGCGACGACTAGGGCCAAGGCTCCGGCCCCGGCGAGCAGCGCGAGGGGTTTGGCGTTCCGGCGCCGCGGCGGCGCGAAGACCGGCACCGTGGGCGGGATCGGCCCCGGCGGGAAGGCGGGCGCGGTTCCCCCGCCTCCCGGGGGAACCGGCAGGGGCGAGGGGTGCGTCGGCAGCCCCTCGGCCCTGGCCAGCATCTGGTCCAGCCGCGCCGCGTCGGGCCGCGCCGCCGGGTCCGGGACGAGCAGCGCGCCGACGGCCTCCGTCAGCGGTCCCGCCTGCCGGGGCGCCGGGATCCGTGCGGTCATGACGGCGGCCAGCGTCGCGGCCAGGGTGGTGCGGCGCACCGGGTTGTGGCCTTCTACCGCCACGTACAGCAGCATGCCGAGCGACCACAGGTCGGAGGCCGGGTCTCCTTCCGTGCCGTGCAGGCGTTCGGGGGCGATGTACTCGGGCGAGCCGACGAGCCCGCCCGTCGCCGTCACCCGTGACGCCTCCTCGAGCACCGCGATGCCGAAGTCGGTGAGGACGGGGCTGCCGTCGGTGCGCAGCAGCACGTTCGCCGGCTTGATGTCGCGGTGGCAGATGCCCGCCCGGTGCGCGGCCTGGAGCGCCGCGAGGATCCCGCGTCCCACCCGCGCCGCCTCGGAGGGCGTCAGCGTCCCCCGCGCGAGGCGGTCCTGGAGGGATTCGCCGCGGACGAGCTCCATGACGAGCCAGGGGTACGGCATGTCCGGCGAGTCGATGATGTGATGGATCGTCACTACATGGGGATGGTCGATCCGCGCCAGCGCCCGCGCCTCCCGCAGCACCCGCTCCCGGTACATCCCGGCGAGCGCCGCGTCGTCCGGCGGCGCCTCGCCTCCGCCCGGCCGCACCTCCTTGAGCGCGACCTCGCGCTGGAGTGCCAGGTCCAGCGCGCGCCAGACCGTTCCCATCCCGCCGCTGCCGAGCCGCCCCAGCAGCTCGAAACGACCGTCCACCACACTCCGCTCGGAAGTCACGCGGACAGCCTAGAACTCGTGCGTGTCATCTTTCAGTACGACTTCGACACCGCGAGATCACGTACACCGCCCGCCGGTCGCCCCAGCGGATTCCGAACCGGCACCCAAGCGGAATCATCACTCTCCGTAGAACGAGACCGAGGGCGGCACCACCCGACCCGCTGATCACACACACCCGGCGATTACATAGAGTGATACTCATGGAGGGTGTGGAAGAGGACCGGTTCCTCGAGGTCGCGACGCGGTTGTTCGCCGAGCTGGGGTTCGACGGGACCCCCATGCAGCTGATCGCGGACGCCGCCGGAGTCGACGTGGAGACGCTGGTCGAGCAGACCGGCGACAAGTCCCGGCTGTACCGGAAGGTGATGCTGCGGACGCACGCACTCGAGCGGGCGGCCCTGACCGAGGCGGCGGCCTCCTTCACCCCGACCCGGCAGGGGGTGATCGCCCTGGTCGACGCCTACCTCGACTTCCACGTCGCACATCCGCAGGTCCTGGCGTTGTGGATGCACCGCTGGATCGGCGACGCCGCCGACATTCCCGGCCCGGAGGGGCAGGTGCGCACGCTGTCGACCCTGATGGCCGCCACGGCGCAGGGCGTGGCGGCGCCCGGCGTCGACCCCGAATACCTGGTCTGGACGATCGTGTGGTGCGTGTTCGGGTACCTGTCCGGCGGGATCCAGCATCCAGGCCCTTCCAGCTACCACGCCCGCGGGGAGCCGCTCAGCCCGCAGGCGCTGGCCGGTTTCCGCGCCTACCTGCACGTCCTGATCACCCGCATGACGGTCACCTCCGGGGACGGGGAAGAGGCGTCCTGAGCGGCGTCACTCCGCGTCGCGGGCCACCTTCAGCGCCCAGAGGACCAGCGGGAGCTGCAGGGGCAGCCGAGCGTAGGCGACGGTGCGGGGCAGAGCGGGCCGGTTCCGCCAGTCGATCGCCATCTTGACGTTCGCCGGGAAGACCGCGGCGAACAGCCCGGCGGCGGCCAGGGCTCCCGCCTTCCTCGTCCGGGGCGCGGCTACGGCCGCGGCGACGGCCAGTTCGGCGACACCGCTGAGGTAGGTCCAGGTGCGGGGGCCTCCGGGGAGGTTCCGGGGGACGATCGTGTCGAAGGACCGGGGGGCCAGGAAGTGCAGGGTCCCCGCGCTCGCGAGCAGGGCCACCAGGTTGCGCGTTGCGGGAGTGGTCATGCGCCCCATTGTTCACTCGCCTTCCCCGCGCGGAAAGAGCCTTCGACACCTTTATGGCGTCACGTACTGAGCGCCCGGTATGTTACGCGGGGTGGCTGCCATCGCCACCGAGAGTCGGCGAAAGGGGACCGAGGACATGGCGGAGTCGACGGCGGCCGGTGAGCTCCGGGCCGAGGACGCGTTCGACGTGGCGGCCGTGCACCGCTGGCTGGACGCCCGGCTGCCGGGCCTGTCCGGGACGCCGGAAGTCCGGCAGTTCGGAGGCGGCGCGTCCAACCTGACGTTCCTGCTGTCCTATCCCGACCGGAATCTGGTGCTGCGCCGCCCGCCCCACGGCACCAAGGCGGCCTCCGCCCACGACATGGGCCGGGAGGTCGCCGTCCAGCGCGGGCTGGCGCCGTTCTGGCCGATGGTCCCCGAGGTGTACGGGTTCTGCGAGGACCCGTCGGTGATCGGCTCGGAGTTCTACGTCATGGAGCACCTGGAGGGCGTGATCCTCGGCCTGGAGCTCCCGGACGGCGTCGAACTCGGTCCGGCACGGGCCCGCATGCTGGGCGAGACGGTGATCGACACCCTGGCCGACCTGCACGGCGTCGACGTCGAGCGGGCCGGCCTGGCCGGTCTGGGCAAGGGGCCCGGCTACGTGCGCCGCCAGGTCGAAGGCTGGTCCCGGCGCTGGCGCGGAGCCCTGACGGACGACGCACCGGACGCCGGACCGCTGATGGCCTGGCTGGACGAGCGGCAGCCGGGCGACGTCGCCGCCCGGATGCTGCACGGCGACTGGAAGCTCGACAACCTCGTCCTGGACCTGGGCGGCCTGGACCCGGACGGCGGCGCACCGCGCGTCGTCGGCGTCCTCGACTGGGAGATGTCCACCGTCGGGGACCCCCTGATGGACCTGGGCTCCTCCATGGCCTACTGGGTCACCGCCGACGACGAGCCCTTCTTCGCGCTCACCCGCCGCCAGGCCTCCCACCTGCCCGGAATGCCCACCCGGGAGGAGATGGTCGCCCGCTACCTGGAGCGCACCGGCCTGCCCGTGGACGACTGGCGCTTCTACGAGGTCTTCGGCCTGTTCCGCCTCGCCGTGATCGCCCAGCAGATCTGGGCGCGCTACCGGTCCGGCCAGACCACCAACCCGGCCTTCAAGGACTTCGGCGGCGCCGTCGCCGTGCTCGTCGACCGCGCGGCCAAGCTGATCCCGTGACGGGCGCGAGCGGCACGCCGGCGCGGGGAGGGGGCCGCGAGCGCATCATCGCCGCGGCGACCGACCTCTTCGCCGGGCAGGGTTACGAGGCCACCACGACCCGGCAGATCGCCGAGGCCGCCCAGGTCACCAAGGGCGCCCTCTACCACTGGTTCGACTCCAAGCAGCACCTGCTGGTCTGCGTCTACCGGGACCTGCTGGCCGAGCAGACCGGCCGCCTCGCCGTGATCGCCTCCGCGGACGCCCCCGTCGAGCGGCGGCTGCACGACGCGGCGGCCGACCTCGTCGGGCACATCGCCGACCACTTCGAGCCCCTGACGGTCTGGGCCCGTTCGATGCACCTGCTGGACGGCGAGCACGCGTCGCACATCCGCGCGGACCGCCGCCGGTACCACGAGACGTTCCGCGGCCTGCTCGTCGAAGGGCAGGCCGCGGGGGTCGTGCGCACCGACGTGTCGGCCTCCGTCATGGCGCACGGGTTCCTCAGCACCGTCGGCAACATCCACACCTGGTTCCGCGAGGACGGCCCCCTCAGCCGGCACGAGGTCGGGACCCAGCTCGTCGCGCTCTTCCTCGACGGCCTGCGCCCCCGAGAGGAGCTCATCCCCGTTCGGCCAGCCGGGCCAGCCTCCTCAGCCCCACCCGCATGAACACCCGGAACCCCGGCGAGAGCACCCGCCACAGCGGTCCGAGGGGCGGCGGGTCCAGCCTCTCCCCCCACCGGACCGCGCACCCGCCCCCGGGCAGCGGGACGGTGGCGAACCAGCCCTCGCCCCGCACGAACCGCCCAGTGTGCGTCACGGCCACCCGACGTCCCGGCTCCCATTCGGTGATCTCCATGGTGTCGAGGAACCCCAGCCTCCCCACCCCCGTCCACCCTTCGACGGTCGCGCCGCGGCCCGTCCCGCCCGCCGCGCGGGTGAAGGGCATCCACTCCCGGTGCCTGGACCAGTCCGTGAGCACGTCGAAGACCCGTTCCGCCGAGGCCGTGCTCCGCACCTCGACCTGATCCACCGCGCTCTTCACCGTTCTCCACACCCCCGTGTCATGTGGACCCGACGCATTCGTCCACCCGCCTGTGGCGGATTCAGTAATGTGCCCACCATGGGAGTGGTCGGCACCTGGCGTGTGCCCGGATACGCCGAGGTACGGGAATTGGGCGACGGGCCGTGGGGGCGGTCTGTCCTGGTTCGTCACAGCAGTTCGGGCAGGCACTACGTCATCAGGTACCTGGGCGCGGCGGACGCCGAGGGGCGGCGCAGGTTCGAGGGCGAGTCGGCGCAGCTCCAGCAGGTCTTCAGCCCGTACGTGGCCCGCTGGTACGGGCACCTGGACGAGGGGGACACGGCCGCGGTCCTCCTGGAGGCCGTCGACGGGGTGTCGCTGAAGGACATCCTCACCTGGCACGGGAACCTCTCGCCCGAGGCCGCGCTGGTGGTGCTCAGGAGGTCGCTGCTGGGACTGCAGGAGGCGCACTCGCGGGGGGTCCTCCACCGCGACCACACGCCCTCGAACGTCGTGGTGCGCAGCAACGGGCTGGGCAAGCTCATCGGCTTCGGGGCGACCACGCTCGCGGCACGGGGGCGCTCCCGCGCGGGCGACTCCCCGTATGTGGCGCCCGAGCAGTGGGTGGACGAGCCCGCCGTGCCCGCCACCGACATCTACGCGGCCACCTGCGTGTTCTTCGAGAGCCTGACCGGCCGCCCGCCCTTCCCCGGGACGATGGAGGCCCACCTGTCGCTGCCCGTCCCGCTCGACCAGGCCCCGGAGGTCCTGCACGGGCTGCTCGCCTCGGGCCTGGCCAAGGCCCCTCAGAACCGCCCCGCCACGGCGGCCGAGTTCGCGGCCGAGGTGGAGAACACGGCCCTGGCCTTCTACGGGCCCGAGTGGGAGCACCACGGCCTGTCCGTGCTGGCGAGCCTGGCCAGGAGCCTGGGCACCCTGCTCCCGGCGCCCCCGCCTCCCCTGGCCCTCGACGCGCCGCCGGTGGGGTGACGGCCCGTCAGGCGGTGGGCTCGGGGGCTTCGGGGGTCTCGGCGGGGAGCTCGAAACGGGCCCTCCGGTCGGCCGGCACCAGCTCCAGGTATTCGGGGTGGTCCTGGATGTAGCGGCGCACGAACGGGCAGAAGGGCAGGACGGACAGCCCCTCGGAGCGGACGGCGTCCAGCGCTCCGCCCACCAGGACCGAGCCGAGCCCGCGGCCCCCGAACCGCGGGTCGATCTCGGTGTGCAGGAACGACAGTCCGGCATTGGTGGGCTTGTAGTCGATGAAACCCGCGAGCTCGTCCTCCAGGAAGAGCTCGAACCTGCGGGCCTCCCTGTCGTCGGCCACCCGGGTGTTCTGCTGCTCCATGCCTCGCTCCTTCACAGTTCTGCGGGCCGCTCAGGCGGCGACGGCGGCGTGCATCTCCCACACCAGGATCTCAGCGTCCTCGACGGCGGTGACCTTCTGCCCGCCCGTCGCGGTGAAGCGCACCGCGTCTCCGGTGTCCAGCGCTCCGGCGCCCTCCAACCGGACCTTCCCACGCGGCACGAACAGGTGCAGGTAGGGCGCTTCGGGCAGCTGCACGCTCTGCCCGGCCTGGAGGCGGGCCGCGTACAGCGCCGCGTAGCGGTTCTTGATGCGGATGGCGGCGGCGTCCCGGTGCTTTTCCATGCCGGACGCCACCGGCACGAGACCGCCCTTGAGGAGTTCGTCGCCGATCTCCAGCTGCTCGTAGCCGGGGGCGATGCCCGCCTCGTCGGGGACGACCCACATCTGGACGAAGTGCACCGGGTCCTCGTGGGAGTCACCGCCCTTCAACCGCCAGGCGTCGTTCTTCTCCGAGTGGAGGATGCCGGTGCCCGCGCTCATCCGCTGGGCCAGGCCCGGGTAGATCACACCGTTGTGCCCCTCGGAGTCCTGGTGGACCAGCGAGCCCTGGAGCACCCAGGTGACGATCTCCATGTCCCGGTGCGGGTGGGTGTCGAAGCCCGCGCCCGGCCGCACGACGTCGTCGTTGTTGACCAGCAGCACCCCGTGGTGGGTGTTGGCGGGGTCGTGGTGGCGGCCGAAGGAGAAGGAGTGCTTGGAGTCCAGCCAGGAGATCTTCGTGGGGAACCGCTCGTCGGCGCGGCGGATGTCGATCTGCGGGTTCGGGGTGGCGGTCATCGGAACCCCCTTCAGGAAGATGACGTGTCATGTACCTGTCCCAACCTATCCGGCCCTCCGGATATTCCACAAGATGACATGTCATCCAAAAGGCTACAGTGGGTCCATGAGCGAGACCCGGTGGCTGGACGACGACGAGCAGCGCGCCTGGAGGGCCTACGTGCGCATGCAGGGGCGGCTCGGCGCCGAGCTGAACCGGCGCCTCCAGGCCTCCTCCGGCCTGTCCCTCGCCGACTACGACGTCCTCGTCCACCTCACCGACGCCCCCGGCGGACGGCTCCGCCCGTACGAGCTGCAACGCGAACTCCACTGGGAGCAGAGCCGCCTCTCCCACCACCTCGGCCGTATGCAGAAACGCGGCCTCATCCGGCGCGAGGACTGCGACGAGGACAGGCGCGGCGCCTACGTCCTGCTCACCCCGGCCGGGCGCGAGGCGATCACCGAGGCCGCCCCCGACCACGTCGAGACCGTCCGCCGCCTCTTCATCGACGCCCTCGACCCCGAGCAGATCAGCGCCCTGGAGCGGCTCGCCGACCGGGTCCTCGACCGCCTCGAGGCCCCGGACGAATGAGGAATCGGACGGTGCGCGTCGGTGGGCGGCGTTACGGTGTGCCGCATGACGGGGCGGAAAACGAGAAAACGGGCGCTCTCTCCTGAGGAGGAGTTCCGGTGGGCGGCCGAGCCGGAGGCGGAGCAGCCGGAACCGTCGGAAGCGCCTGTCCTGGCACTGCTCGCGCTGACCGATGCGCTGCTCGCCTCCCACGCCGACGGAAGCGTGCTCGTCCATTCGATCGACGCTCTGGGAACCCCCTGGGAGCTCTGCCGGATCGATCCTCCGATGCACGCGATGGCCTTCTGCGACGGAGAGCTCGTGGGTGCGTCGGGGAACCGCCTGGTACGGGTGACACCGGGCGGGACGGTCTCGGAGCCGCTCGAACTGGACGCACCCGTGGGGGCGGTCGTCGCCCGTGCGGGAAGGGTCTACGCGGTGGCCGGCGGAACCGTGTACACGTTCGAGGACTGGAAGCCGGTGCACCGCACGCCCGTCCCGCTGTCGGACTGCCACGACCTCGACGTCGACCGGCGCGGAAAGCACGTGGTGGTGTGCGAACGCCCCGGCAAGGGCTACGTCGTGGAGCTCGGCACGGGCACCGTCGTCGGCCACTGCAATCTCGCCGAGGGCGCCCAGAAGACCGTCACGGAGACCTACGCCCGGTTCTCCCCCATCACCGACAACCTGTACCGGGCCTCGTCCCGGGCGCACAAGGTGGAGAAGCTCGCACGGCTGGGCAGATCCGGGCGCACTCTGGGCTGGCGGCACGATCTGGACCAGCCCAGCACGTGGTGCACGCCCCTGGCCTCCAGCCCCGACGGACGGTACGTGGCGTCCCGGCAGAGCGGCGTCGGCGTCCTGGTGTGGGATCTGCGGACCGAGCGGCAGGTGGTCTTCGCCGAGCTCGACGACTCCGCCCACCAGGAGAAGTTCACCAAGCGGATGCGCCGGGAGCCCGCCGACGTCCGGCCGCTCGGCGAGGGCTCGGTGAAGGTCACGCGGTGGAAGGCCCTTCCCGAGCGGGACGGCGAGGCCACCGCCGTCGCCGTCTCCCCCGGAGCCCGTTACGCCGCTACCGGCGGCAGGGACGGCACGGTGACCGTCATCGACGTCCGGACCAGGCGGATCGAACGCGGCGACGGCCTCGTCCGGCAGCCCGCGTGCCTGTCCGAGGTCGTGGAGATCGGCGACCCCACGGCCTGCTCGTTCACCGATGGTTCATGGGTCGGGATCTCCGCCGAAGGAGAGCTCCACGTCGTGGACCTCGCCACGGGACAGGCCTCGTCGCCCGGTTCGGTGGACGTGCGGGGCATGTCCCGCTCGAGGCTCCACCTCGAGGAGAACGAGATCGTGGTGACGGACGGGCGGGAGGCCCGGGCGTTCGACCGGCGCACCCTGGCCCCGGTGTGGCGGGCGGAGGATCCGCTGCCCGGCTGCGGTCCGCTGCACTACAGCGGCTCGGAACTGCTCGCGTTCGACGAACCCGGCGGGGAGATCCGGTTGATCCGCCGGTACCGGCCGCGGACCGGCGAGCGCCTCGACGGGCCGCCCGTCACGCGCGAACCCGGGTTCCTCGTCGTCGACGACCTCATGCTGAGCCGCGCCGGCCGGTTCGCCGCCCGCGCCCGCTTCGGGTACGGGAACACGTACTGGTACACGCTCTCCCCGGACGGCGAGCCGGGGCCTCTCCTGCCGGAGGACCTGCGCCCGCTGCCCGACGGGGAGCACGCGGTCGTGAGCGGCGTCCAGGGGTGGCAGGTGCTCTCCCTCTCCGACCCGCGGACGCCCCTGCACGTCGTGGACGACCTCGAGATCACCCTCGGCACGGCCCACGTGGACCTGGCGGCCAGGCTGGTCGCCGGGCAGGACCTCCACACCGGCCGCCTCTACGTGTGGACGGTGGACGGCGGCCCCGTCGCCTCCTTCGACGGGTTCGGCGAGGCGCGCGCGTCGGGGTTCGCCTTCACTGACGGAGGTCTGTGGCTGCTGTCGCGAGGGCAGGAGAGGCTCTACCGGCTCGCTCTGCCCTGAGGTCAGGCCTGCCGGGAGGCGAGCTCGATCACGGTGATGTCGGAGGGCGCGCCCACCCGGACCGGCGGCCCCCACGCGCCCGCGCCCCGGGTGACGTACAGCTGGGTGTCCTCATAACGTTCCAGCCCCGCGAGAGTGGGGTTGGCGAGACCCGCGATGAAGTTGAAGGGCCACAGCTGCCCGCCGTGCGTGTGCCCGGACAGCTGGAGGTCCACCCCGTGCCGGACGGCTTCGTGGACGGCGGCCGGCTGGTGGGCGAGCAGCACGGCGGCGCGCGTCCGGTCGCGGTCGCCGAGGGCCCGGGCGAAGTCGGGCCCGTCGTCGTAGCCCTCTCCCCGCAGGTCGTTGACTCCGGCGAGGTCGAAGCCCGGCAGCTCGACGCGGGTGTTGGCCAGCAGCTTCAGGCCGAGCTCCTGGACGTGCTCGGTCCACTGCTCCGCACCGGAGATGTACTCGTGGTTGCCCGTCACGAAATAGGCGCCGTGCCTGGCGCGCAACCCGGCCAGGGGCGCCACGGAGGTCTCCAGGTCCTCGACGTTCCCGTCCACGAGGTCCCCGACGACGGCGATGACGTCCGGCCGGGTCGCGTTGACCGTGTCGACGACGCGCTGCGCGAAGCCCCGGCCCAGGACCGGCCCGAGGTGCACGTCGCTGACCACCGCGATCCGGAGTCCGTGCGCGCTGCGCGGCAGCTTGGCCAGCGGCACCGTCACCCGCTTCACCTTCGGCCCACGGAGCGTCCCGTAAGCCCCGTATCCGACCGTCCCGAGCGCGACCGCCGCGGCCGTCCCCGCCACCACGCGGGAGACGAACAACCGCCGTGAGGGGTCTTCGGCCGCCTCCGGCTCCTCGACCGGCGGCTCGGGAGCGTGCCCTGCGGGCACCGTCACAGGCTCGGGCGCTTTGACCTGCTGCGGCGCGGTTTTCCCGGCCTTCCTCCGAAGCAACGGCCGGACGAGCTCGCCCACCGCCAACGCCAGCAGCAGGTACAGGAAGACGGCCAGCCACAGGTAGCCCGGCCAGGCGATGACCCGCACCAGTCCGAACGGCATCCCCGCGTTCTCGCCGACGAAGGTCGCGACCGTCAGCAGCGGTAGCGCCACCATCACGATCCGCCCCACCCGCCGCGCGACCGACCCGCGCACCGTGGTGTCCCTGACGACCCGCCGCCACACGTACCAGTGCAGGACCCCGAGCAGCGCCAGGACGGCTATCGCGACGAGAACGAAGACGACGACCAAGAGAGCACCGTTCCATGGATCCGGGGGTTTGCGAGGCAGGACGGAAGTCTTTCACGACCTGCCGAGACGGCTTCCGCACCGCGCCCCCAGCCCAACGCCCCTGCACGCCCCCGTGTTCCCGCCACCGGGCTCAGCCGCCTTCGGGAACCCTCCGGTACCGCAGCAGCACGACCTGGGAGTCCAGCGTCCGCGACTCGACGAGCTCCAGCCCGAACCGCCGCCCCGCCGGAGGGAGGACCGGCTTCCCGCCGCCCAGAACCACGGGGTGCACGACGACCTGGTACTCGTCCACCACGCCGCGCTCGGTGAGGTGCGCGGCCAGTTCGGAGCCGCCGAACAGCACCAGCGTCTCGCCCGCCTTCTTGAGCGCGGCCAGCTCCTCGGCGGCGTTCTTCCCGATCACCCTGGTGTTCCAGTCCGCCTTCTCCAGGGTGCGCGAGACCACCACCTTGGGGTTCTCCCGCCAGAGCGGCGCGTAGGCCAGGTCGTGCTCGTGCGTGGAGTGCTGTTCGGCGTTCGGCCAGAAGTTCGCCATCATCTCCCACACGACCCGCCCGTACAGGAACGTCTTGCCGTTCTTGCTCAGCTCCTGCGAGTGGGCCGACAGCTCCGGTCCCATCATCGGCCAGTCGAACTCCCCGTTCGGTCCTTCGATGAATCCGTCGAGCGACTGGTGCACGAAGTAGATGAGCTCACCCATGGTCTGGTCCTCCTACCGGTTCCCCGCGCCCTTCGGCGCGCTCTCACCCGTCGGTCGGAGCCGTCCCCGGCTTCTCTACACCCGTCGGCGAATCTCTTCGAGATTTTTCGGGATGCCGGAGGGCGGGGCCGGCGGCGTCCTCCGGACGATGTCGCCCGCCGCTCGCGAACCGCCCTCCGCAGAGTGGGATCCACCCCTGCGCGCTCCGGGATCGGGCCGGAGGGAAATCACATCCGCATCCTCGCCCACACGAATCCAGATCGTTTCCAAAGGGGGACATGAGCAAAATTCCACCGTTCGGCTTTTACCTCGGAGTACCCCGGGCGATGAAGGTTCCCAGCGCGGATGTCATTGGACGCGACCGGGATCCGGCTTCGAAAGCCGAGCGACCGCCTCGACTCTCCGCACGAGACCTCCGATGAAACCCCTGGCCAGAGACCACTCCAGGCGGAATCTCCAGATTGTCACCCGCCTGTCGACAGATCAAACCCCTCCACCCGTGTGCGGTCTTTCATAGCGATCAAAAAGTTTTGACAATCTTTACCCAGGGCAGAGTTCGCGACATGGTGAGCAGCCCGGAAAGACACGTAAGAGAAGCGTCTCAGAGCAAATCGATGGGATTGCTGGCACGGCTGGGATTGGCCGTGCGAGGCGTCCTTTACATGCTGATGGGCCTGCTGGCCCTGCAGATCGCGTTCGGCTCCGGCGGCAAGGAGGCGGACAGCTCGGGTGCCGTGCAGACCATCGCGGGCGAGCCGGGCGGGAAGTTCCTGCTGTGGCTGGTCGTCGCCGGTCTGGCGGGCCTGGCGCTGTGGCGGCTGGCCGAGGCCGCGTTCGGCCAGGCCGGTCCGGACGGCCACAAGCCGTCCAAGCGGCTCACCGCGCTGGGGCGCGGCATCTTCTACACCGCCCTGTTCGTCACGACCCTGCTCTTCACCCTCGGAGCCGGCGACCAGAAGTCCAGCGACTCCCAGTCCAAGGACCTGACCGGCCAGGCCATGCACGACATCCCCGGCGGCCGCTGGCTCGTCCTCCTCGTCGGGCTCGGCTTCATCGCCGCCTCCGTCTGGATGGGCTGGAAGGCCCTCGCCAACAAGGACTTCATGGAGAGGCTCAGCGTCTCCGGCCGGGCCCGCGAGCTCGTCGAGAAGCTCGGCATGTTCGGCTACGCCGCCCGCTCCACCGTGTACGCCGGCGTCGGCGTCTTCCTCGCCTACGCCGCCGTCACCTTCGACCCCGACAAGGCCAAGGGCATCGACGGCACCCTCCGCGAGCTCGCCGGCACCCCCGTCGGGCCCTGGCTCCTGGCCCTCGTCGCACTGGGCCTCGTCGTCTTCGGCGTCTACTCCTGCTGCGAGGCCCGCTGGCGTCGCGTCACCCCCGGCTGACCCCTCCCGACTCCCCGACCCGGCCCGTCCCCGTGACGGGCCGTCGGCGTGCCGGGCCGTCGGCGTGCCGCAGGCCGCTCGCCCTTCCTGTCACCGGACCTGCCCGCGGAGAAGGCGGAGCAGATCGCTAATGTCCCGGGAAGCCGAGCCGAGATGGCATGGGGCACAGGAGTGAGGAGCACCACGGTGACCACGCAGAACACGAATTCCAGACCCTCCGGCCCCGGCGGCGCCGAATGGCTCTTCGGCATCGGGATGACGTTCGGGCAGGACAGCCCGGCGCACGGGACGATGAGGTCGGGTCCGTGGATGACCGGCCCGGACGGAGCGCCGAACGCCGCGGCCCTGGGCGTCCTCATCGACGACACCCTGACCCTGGCCGCCGTCCTCCGCCGTCCGGCGTCGCACTGGCTGGTCACCACGGAGGTGTCGATCGACCACGTCGCGCCCCTCCCCCTCGACGGCCGGACGCTCACGAGCCGCGGCGAGATCGTGTCCGCGGACTCCGGCGGCGCGCTGGCGACGGGAACGATCCAGGACGAGTCAGGCCAGGCCCTGGCCCTGATGTCCCTGCGCAGCCGTTACGTGCCCGGCGTTCCCGAGCAGCGGCCGCCCGGCATGACCGACCCGGCCCTCGCGGACGGCCCGCCGGCCGAGGAGCCCGCGAAGCCCGAGTACCCCGAGCCCGAGCGGAAGTCCCTGCTCTCGATGCTGGACGCCTCCCTCGAACCCGAGGACGGGCAGGTGAAGCTGCGGATGCCCGGCGATCCCTTCCTGGGCAACCTGAGGGGCACCCTGCACGGCGGAATCGCCCTGTGCGCCTCCCAGCTCGCCGCCTCCTACTGGCTCCCCGCCGAAGAAGGCATGTCCATCGCCTCCACCCGCATCACCTACCTCCGCGGCCTGGAGCTGTCCGGCCCCGTCGAGTTCACCGCCCGCCCCGTCCACCACGGCCGCACCTTCCGCCTCATCGAGGTGACCTCCCGCACCGCGTCCGGCAAGCCCGCCACCATCGCCACCGTCAGCGGCTACGCCGGGAGCGCCCGAAAGAGCTGATCCGCCGCACCGCCCGC